>CACPFN010000006.1 GCA_902633185.1 uncultured Pelagibacteraceae bacterium
TTTCTTTATGGTCATGCCAGCAATGATTGGTGGTTTTGGTAACTGGTTTGTGCCGATAATGATTGGAGCACCGGATATGGCATTTCCAAGAATGAATAATATTTCTTTTTGGTTATTACCTGTTGCTTTTATTTTATTACTTTCATCAATTTTTGTAGATGGACCTCCAGGTGCACAAGGTGTTGGTGGTGGCTGGACGATTTACCCACCTCTATCTTCTACTGCAGGTCAACCAGGTCCAGCAATGGATTTAGCAATCTTAAGTTTACATGTTGCAGGAGCTTCTTCAATTTTAGGAGCAGTTAATTTTATTACAACAATATTGAATATGAGAACGCCTGGAATGACTTTGCATAAGATGCCATTATTTGCATGGTCAATATTAGTTACAGCATTTTTATTATTACTTTCGTTACCGGTATTAGCAGGAGCAATTACTATGCTTCTAACAGATAGAAATTTCGGCACAGCATTTTTTGATGCACAAACAGGTGGAGACCCAACATTATTCCAGCATTTATTTTGGTTTTTTGGTCATCCAGAAGTTTACATTTTAATCTTACCAGGATTTGGAATGATCAGTCATATAGTATCTACTTTTTCAAAGAAGCCAGTTTTTGGATATTTGGGAATGGCTTACGCGATGGTAGCAATTGGAATAGTAGGTTTTGTTGTTTGGGCTCACCACATGTACACAGTTGGTTTAGACACTGACACTAAAGCATATTTCTTAGCAGCAACAATGATCATCGCTGTTCCAACAGGAATTAAAATATTTTCATGGATAGCTACAATGTGGGGAGGATCTATATCATTTAAAACCCCAATGGTTTGGGCTTTAGGATTTATATTTTTATTTACAGTTGGAGGAGTAACTGGTGTTGTACTAGCAAACGCTGGAGTAGATACTGCATTGCATGATACTTATTATGTTGTAGCTCACTTCCACTATGTATTATCTTTGGGAGCTGTTTTTGCGATATTTGCAGGCTTCTATTATTGGTTTGGTAAAATGTCAGGGTATGAATATTCTGAGTGGATGGGACAACTTCATTTTTGGTTAACTTTCATAGGAGTAAACTTAGTTTTCTTTCCACAACACTTCTTAGGATTAGCTGGAATGCCAAGAAGATACGCTGATTATCCGGATGCATTCGCTGATTGGAATTATATTTCTTCAATCGGTTCATATATTTCTGTAGTTGGCTTAGTGGTATTTTTCGCTAATTTAATCTACGCTTTTGCAAAAAAGAAAAAAGCAGCACAAAACCCATGGGGAGAAGGGGCCACAACATTAGAGTGGACAGTTCCATCACCACCGAATTTTCATACTTTTGATGAACTGCCGAAGTTTGAAGATTATGAAGGCACTGAAAAATCTAGTAGTTAGTAACGTCTTAAGATATAAAAATTAAAATGGCTACGACGTATTCTAAAGTAAAAAAAACATATTACGAACTAGGTATTATTCCTGAATTATTAAAGTTAATGAAACCAAGAGTAATGTCTCTTGTTATTTTCACTTGTGCAGTTGGTCTGTTAACAGCTCCTACTTCAGTTTCATTTCAACAGTCAGTGATTGGGATATTAATTGTAGCCTTTGGTGCTGGAGCAGCAGGAGCACTTAACATGTGGTATGAAGCTGATTTAGATAAATTAATGACTAGAACATGCTTACGTCCAATTCCAAGAGGAAAGTTGAACAGAAATCAAGCATTATATTTTGGAACATCTATGGCAGTAGTTTCAGTTGTGAGCTTATACTTTGTTACAAATGCTTTATCAGCATCTCTATTATTGTTTACAATATTATTTTACGTATTTGTTTATACAATCTGGTTAAAAAGAAAAACTCCACAAAATATTGTTATAGGTGGAGCGTCAGGAGCTTTACCACCAGTAATTGGATGGGCAATAGCAACAAATTCTATTTCGTTGGAGTCGATTGCTTTTTTCTTAATAATTTTCTTTTGGACACCTTCACACTTTTGGGCATTAAGCTTATACAAAGCTGATGATTATAAAAAAGCAGGTATTCCAATGCTTCCAGTAACTAATGGAATTCAGGATACTAAAAAGAACATTCTAATTTATTCTTTGCTAATGATACCGACAATTGTTTTCCCATATTACATTGGATTTGTCGGTGAAGTATTCTTAACACTTAGCTTACTACTTACATTTTATTATAATTTAATTTGTTACCAGCTTTACAACTATAAAGTTGGAAAATTTAATATAAAGAAAGCTAAACATATTTTCAGCTATTCAATTATTTACTTATTTTTAATATTTGTTTTTTTCTTAGTGGATAAAGTTTTATGATAGTCAAAGATCAAAAATTAAAAAAGAAAAATTTATGGACAGCAGTTGGTTTGGTTGCATTTATAGTTTTCTTATTCATTTTCACATTATTTAATATTGGAGTATTTGAAAGACCTTTATGATTAAAAAAAATACTTTAACTCCACTAATTCTTGCAGGAATCTTTGTCTTTATGTTGGGATTATCTTTTGCAGCTGTGCCTTTGTATGATTTATTTTGTAGAGTAACTGGCTTTGGTGGAACAACACAAGTATCTAAAGAGGCTCCTAATATAGTTTTAGATAAAAAAATAAATGTAAGATTAGATACCAACGTTAATAGTGCTCTTGATTGGAATTTTGATGTTGATCAAAAAACAATGGATGTTCAGCCTGGCAAGGTATACAGAATAAAATTTGAAGTGGAAAATACTGGAGATGTAATTTCTTCTGCTGTAGCTACATATAATGTTTCTCCATCATCTTTTGGAGCATATTTTAATAAATTAGGCTGTTTTTGCTTTGAAAAACAAACTTTAGATCCAGGGGAAAAGGCAAGTTACACCCTAGTTTTTTACCTAGATCCAGAATTAGTAAATGATCCAAAAACATCTAGAGTTGAAGATGTTACTATGTCATATACTTTTTTCTCATCTGAATATTATAAAAACGAAAAAAAAGAGAGTTAAAATAAATGTCTGCATCTGGTCAAAAACATGATTATCATTTAGTTGACCCTAGTCCTTGGCCTCTAGCTACATCTATAGCAACACTAGTTACTGCAGTTGGATCTGTTTATTATTTCCACAGTAAAGTTATGTGGGCAATGGTTTTAGGTTTTTTACTCATAATTTATTGTGCATTCATGTGGTTCAGAGATGTCGTAATTGAAGCTGAGCACAAAGGTCATCACACACCTGTTGTTCAAATTCATCACAGATATGGAATGACATTATTTATTGCTTCTGAAGTAATGTTTTTTGTTGCATGGTTTTGGGCATACTTTGATGCAAGTTTGTTTCCAAATGAATTCATGGGAAATGTATGGCCGCCAAAAGATATTGAGACTTTTGATCCATGGGATATCCCACTTATAAATACTCTTGTCTTACTTTTATCTGGTACAACAGTAACTTGGGCACACCATTCTTTATTAGAGGACGACAGAAAAGGATTTATAAATGGTCTAATTTGTACAGTAATTTTAGGAGCATTCTTTACGTTATTGCAAATATACGAATACCAACACGCTACATTTAGTTTTTCAGGTCACATTTATGGTGCTACATTCTATATGGCCACAGGGTTTCATGGTTTCCATGTATTAGTTGGGACTATCTTTTTAGCGGTTTGTTTATGGAGAGGTAAATTAGGACACTTCACTAAAGAGCATCACTTTGGTTTCGAAGCTGCTGCTTGGTACTGGCACTTTGTTGACGTTGTCTGGTTATTCTTATTTGCAGCTATTTACATTTGGGGAAGTTAATAGTTCTTGAAAAATAAGTTATCTTTTTCAATTTTTGTATACTTTTTTATTTTAGTTTTTTTGGCATTAGGCACTTGGCAAATTGTTAGACTAAATTGGAAGCTTGATTTAATAAATTCAATCGACCAATCTTTAAAAAGTGATCCAGTAGAATTTAATGGAAGTAATCCAATTAACTTTAAAAAAATCAAATTTGAAGGAATATTAGATAATTCAAAAATAATTTATCTATATTCCTTAAATGAAAAGGGAGAGCCAGGATTTGATATTATAAATCCAGTAAGTATTAACAATAAAAGCTATTTAATAAATCGGGGTTGGGTTCCAAGAGACCTTAAATCTAAAAAGTATGTTTCAAATGAAAGTAAATTCGAGGGAGTTTTAAAATTAAAAAGTAAATTTAATTATTTCAAGCCAGATAATGACGTAAATAAGAATTACTGGTTCACTCTTAAAGATGAAGATTTATTGACCTATACGGGAAAAGAATTTTCTCCATTCATTATCAACAATATTAGCAAGCAGGAAGGAATTTATCCTAAGTCAAAACAAATAGGAGCCAATATTTCAAACAACCACCTAAAGTATGCTCTCACATGGTTTTCATTAGCTGTTTCCATTTTTTTAATATATTTATATTTTAGAAAAAAAAATTACTGATGGAATATATAAGCACTAGAAATAATTCAGATCACTTTTCATTTAAAAACGTATTTCTGAAAGGCTTAGCTGATGATGGAGGCCTTTTTGTGCCAAAGTCAATTAAACCACTTAGTAAAGATGAACTAAACAAACTAAGTAGTCTTAATTACTATGAATTAGCAGCCGAAATAATTTTCCCATTTATCGGCGATTTTATGACTAAGGAAGAGTTAATTTCCACAGTATCAAAATCTTACTCAAATTTTAGAGCAGAAGATGTTGTAAAAATCTCTGATTTAGGAAATTTAAAAGTCTTAGAACTCTATCATGGCCCAACTCTTGCTTTTAAAGATATTGCAATGCAATTGATAGGAAATTTTTATCAATATCTTTTAGGAAATGAGCAAGAAAAAATTAATATTATTTTAGCAACTTCAGGAGATACAGGTGCAGCTGCTATTGATGCTTTAAAAGGCAAAAAGAATTTAAATGTTTTTGTATTACATCCAAATAACAGAATTTCACCAGTGCAAAGAAGACTGATGACAATCCATGAAGAAAAAAATGTATTCAACATTGCTATTGAGGGAAATTTTGATGACTGTCAAAATTTAGTCAAAGCAATGTTTAATGATGAAAAATTTTCTAGCTCAATAAATATGTCAGGTGTTAATTCGATTAATTGGGCAAGAATTGTTGCTCAAGCTGTTTATTATTTTTATGCTTATTTTAAAATAGGTAATGGACAGCCTCTGTCCTTTTCTGTCCCGACTGGAAATTTTGGAGATATTTATGCTGGTTATTTAGCAAAGAAACTCGGTCTTCCAATTGATAAACTTATTGTAGCTACAAACAAAAATGACATTCTTCATAGGGCAATTTCTGGAGGAGATTATACTCAAAAGAAAGTTGAGGAAACAAATACTCCTAGTATGGATATCCAGATAGCAAGCAACTTTGAGAGACTTTTGTACGATGTAAAAGACTGTAATTCAGATGTTACGAAAGATGTAATGAGTAGAATAAAAAACAATACTTATCAAATCGACAATAGTGACTTAGATGAAATAAAAAAGAATTTTACATCTGAGATGTTAGATGAGAACGAAACTATCCAAATGATAAAAGATATAAATAAAGAATATAAAGTTGTAGTCGATCCACATACTGCAGTTGGAATTGGTGCTGCAAAAAAACTTGGGCTAGAACAAAATTGTGTTGTTTTATCTACAGCACACCCATGTAAGTTTCCAAAAGCAATAGAAGATGCAATCTCAAAAACTGAAGAATTACCAGATAGTCTTAAATATGTTTATGATAGAGAAGAAAAATTTGAAGTTATATCAAATGATATAAATAAAGTTAAAGATTATGTAATTAATTCCATATGAAATTAAAAATAAAAGATCAAATCCCTGATATAGAAATTTTCCATCTAATAAATGGTGAACCACAAACTAGCAAAATTAGAGATATTTTAGGAAATGGTAAAGTTATTTTATTTGGATTACCTGGTGCTTTTACCTCAACTTGTTCAAAACTCCATCTACCTGGATATGTAGGTAATGCAGATAAAATTAAATTAAAAGGAATAGAAAAAATATTTTGTTTATCTGTAAATGATCCATTTGTTATGAATGCGTGGGGAGAAGCGAATAATGCTGGAGGCAAAATTACAATGTTATCAGATCCTTATTTATTATTTACGAAAGCAATTGGCGCTGAAGTAGATAGAAATTCAAAAGGAATGGGTATTCGTTCAAATCGTTATGCGATGGTTATTCAAAACTTAGAAGTAGTTAATATTCAAGTTGAGAAAGAGACTAAACAATGTGGTTTATCTTCAGCAGAGGGTGTTTTAGATTTATTATAATTAGTATGGCAGTTCTGTTGTCTGTACCAATTCAACTTATAACAGAATATAACACTTTTTGGATAGGTACATACCAGGTTACATTGTTAAACTAACATTTTTTTGTGACGACTTTGTAATTGAGATTTTTTTCTGATATGTAATTCAAGTGAAATTACATTGGATTATTTTTGTAACTGGATGGATGTCATTCAGAGCAGTTGGGTCAGGTTTGTTTTTGTTTTGGATCTTTACTGAAAATGAGCGTTCGGCGCCATCTGAATGGATAGTTCCTTTTGTGGGCGACTTTTTTATTGGGATAACTGCTTTATTCTTAGTTTACCACATTATAAAAAAACCAAGCACTATACTATGGGGTCTTTTGCTGTCTTGGAATGTGATTGGTTTGTTAGATTTAATCCACGCAATAAATGTAAGTTTTGCTGCTCCTTATGGACCTATACCAGAAATAGGATTTAATGAATTGACAGTAAGATCTATTTTAATTTTAAATACTTTATTACAGATTTCTTGTATTTATCTATTGTTTCAAAAAGACATAAAAGAATATTTTAAAAAAAGTAAATTTTGAGTTTTGAAAGTATGGTACATAGTCAGTACATGGTAGGTACATAGTCTTTTAAAAAATAATTATTATTATTGATAGAGAAAAATAATAAATTATTTAAGGGGCGTTATGTTGCCGGGTGCACCTATATTGCGACAGAGGACCTTGCCAATGAATCGACTTCATTATTAAGTTTATCTGTTGAATGTGCCTTTACCCAGCTCCATTTAATCTCAAATGTATTTGAAAGATTATCTAATTCGGTCCAAAGTTCTTTATTCTTAACTTCTTTTTTGTTAGCTGTTTTCCAACCATTTTTTTTCCAATTATGTATCCATTCAGTTATCCCAGATTTTACATATTTAGAATCTGTAAATATTTGAACTTTTCTACCTTTTGGAATTTTTTTTAAAGCTTTAATGGGGGCAAGTAATTCCATTTGATTATTTGTTGTATCTTTTTTGCTTCCTTTAATTTGAGTTTTCTTTCCATTTTCAATAATAATTGCAGCCCAACCACCATTTCCTGGATTTCCAATGCAAGAACCATCTGTGTAAATTTTAATCATCAAGAATAATCCTTAAATGAGCTCAGATTTCTATGAAAGTTTAACTTATCTATATACTCCTTTGGATCTTTAATTTTAATGACAGCATTTTTAGGAGTATTTAAATAATCATAAGATCTAGTCAAAAGATATCTTAAAGCTGATCCTCTACATAATGTATTTAAATTTCTTTTTTCAATTTCACTTAATTTTCTAACAGATTGGTAGCCTTTTAATAAATTTGAAGATCTTTTTTTATCTAATACAAATTTTCTATTTTTTTTTTTAAAGCATAAAGCATTAATGCAGGTTGCTAATTCATAAGATAGAAAATCATTAGCTGAAAAATAAAAATCTATAAATCCATGAAATTTACCTTTATTGAAAAAAATATTATCAATAAATAGATCGCTATGAATAATTCCATTTGGCATTTTTTTAGGCCATTTTCTTTTGATATCTTTCAAATCATCTTTCATTAAATTTTTTAAGTTTTTAGACAACTTATTAATTTTATTGTCTATTTTATTTAGAATTGACCCCCATGAATTAATCGATAGAGAATTTTTTCTATATAATTTTAATTTTTTTGAAGCCTCATGAAGTAGTGCTGCATTTTTTCCAACTATAAAACAATCTTTACTATTTAGTTTATCTTTATCTTTTCCTTCTAGGAAACTGACAATACAAGCTTTTTTATTTTTTAAGTTAAATAAATATTTACCCTTTTTATCTTTTATAGGAACTGGACATTTTACTTTTAATCTAGATAGACCAGACATAAGATTAACAAAAAATGGGAGATCTTTTTTCTGAACTCTTTTTTCGTAAATAGTTAAAATATATTTATTTTTCTTTGTCTTTAAAAGGAAGTTGGTATTTTCAATACCTTTTTTTATACCTGAATAATTTATAATTTTTCCAATATTATATTTCTTCTCGATAAATTTTATCTGCTTATTATTAATTTTAGTATAAACAGCCATTAATTTAATTTTCCAGGAATTTTAAAAGTAATATTTTCTTTTACGATTTCTACTTCTTCTATGTTGACTGTAAATTGATCTTTTAACTCTGCTATAAATTTTTCAACAAGTATCTCTGGTGCTGAAGCACCTGAGGAGATTCCAATCGTATTACATCCTTTAATTTTATCTATAGGCACTGGACTTTCCGAATGTATTAACTCAGCAGAACTACAACCAGAGTTTTTAGCAACCTCAACTAATCTTACCGAGTTAGATGAATTTCTACTTCCAATTATAAAAAACATATCACATTTATCTGCTATTTCTTTAACTGCGGATTGTCTATTTGTTGTTGCATAACATATGTCATCTTTTTTAGGCTCTTTAATATCTGGGAATTTATATTTTAGAGCTGCAATAATATCTTTGGTATCATCTACAGAGAGTGTTGTTTGAGTTATGAAAGATAGATGTTTTTTTGAGACATTTTCATACTTATTTGCATCCTCAATATTTTCTATTAAATCTATTGAACCTTCTGGCAATTGACCCATAGTCCCAATAACCTCTGGATGGTTTTTGTGACCTATTAATAATATATGATGTCCTTGTTTATTTAAGTTTTCTGCTTCTCTATGAACTTTAGATACTAGAGGACACGTTGCATCTACAAACATCATATTTAAATTAGAAGCCTCCTCTGGAACAGATTTTGGAACCCCATGTGCTGAAAATATAACTGGTCTCGATTTATCTTTAATCTCATCTAATTCTTCAACAAATATCGCTCCTATTTTTTTTAAACTTTCTACAACATGTTTGTTATGTACAATTTCGTGTCTTACATAAACTGGAGCACCAAATTTATCTATACTCTTTTTTACAATTTCAATTGCTCTATCAACTCCTGCACAAAATCCTCTTGGTGCAGCTAAATAAATTTTTAAATTTTTGTTACTCATTTTTTTTCTACCATGAATTCAAGTAAAATATGAGGGAAGGTCAATGAAGCCAATCCAACAAATATTATTTTAATAATACTTTCATCTATACCAAATTTTTCTGAAATAAAATAAAAAACTATTAAATACATTATTGCTGTGATTACTGTAAGTGGAATAATTTTTCGTAAAAAAATAGGAAATCCTTTCATCAAATTTTTATTTATTTCACTAATTAAACTTAGTGAGTGTCTTATAGAATGAAGAAAGCAGAAATAAATTGTGAAAGCCAATATAGGGTTAAAAAAATAGTTTAAAATAATTATTGAAAAACTATCTAAAAAAAGAATTGATCTTAAATCATTATTATTACCTCTATATATAAGAAAATTACTTAGCACTGATAATATAACTAAAGGAATTAAAAAATTATTAGCCACAATATTTTCGTCTATTGAAAAATTTAACATTTTAAAAATTTCGATTGTCTCAGTTTTGTGAAACAGTAAGGGTGCTGAAATAACTAATGATCCTTTAATGAAATAAAAAATTTCTAAAAAATTAGCATTTTTTGTTTCGATAAAGTCACTATCCTCTTTGCCAAAATGATATGCTGCAACTATTAAAAAAAGCGAAAGCAACAATATTGGACTTAAAATCCAAATTAAAATAACAAAAATAGCAATACCTAAATAAGTTATATAGAACACTTCTGTATTTTTAATTTTATAAATTTTTAAAAGTTTTTTACCCTTTTCATGATCCAGCGCACCGTGAGAGATGCCAATTGTAAGAATTAAAAAAAAACTAAAAAGTATAAACGAATTATCTCTCAATACCTCAAAAGCAGAAAAAAAAATACAGATATTAAAAAAAATAATAGAATGAAAAAAATTTATTTTGTTGATCATTATTTAAATACAGCTTTAATAAAAACCCATTTTGGCATCTTTAATATAATAGATAAGTCCTCGAAAATGTTACTTTTATTTGAAAGAAAATTTATTACTGTTTTTGACTTGCTTTTAAACATTTTGAAGAAAATATTTGGCATTATTTCTGGCTTTTCAGCTAGAACTTTCAAAAAAATATTATCTAAAAACTTATACTTACTTTTTATATTGAAAGCTCTAGTTTGGGTTATTTTATCAATGTTTTGGGTAATATATTCTGCTTGTTCTTGAATATTTAGGAAAGTATAGCCAGTACTTAAACGCGTCATACCTCCAGCAGTTCCAATATTAATCGTATTTTTGTCGTTTTTAAATTTTGGATAAAATAATGGTATGGCCCCAACTTCTTTATAATTAATTTTATACTTTTTTAATTTTAAAGTGTTTTCGATGTAATCTGTAATTTGTTTATCATAATCTTTTTCACTATCATCTTCCATTTTTGAAAGCCACGTAGTTTCGATTAAAGCTGATTTTTTTGAATAGGGTAGTGTATAGAAAAAATGAACGCTTTTTTTTTGATCGCAATCAAAGTCCATTAAATTCATTATTTGATCATCAAAAAAATCTTTTTCAGTTTCAATCTCAACGCCTTGAAAGTGTTGCCATAAATTAGAATCTTTATTCTCAAGATTTGGCAGACTGTTAAATAAAATTGCGTTTTCTGTATTAACTTCACTAATATCTTTAAAGAATTGAATATTAGGATTTTTATTGATTTTATTTAAAATTTTTTTGTAGAATAGTCCACTATCAATACTTTCGTAAGGAGTTTCTTTACAATCTTTATATTCAACATTTCCTTTAAAATTGATTGTATAATCTTTCCATCTTTTTTTTACACAGTCATCAAACTTGTGAGGTACAGTTTTCCAATATGACCAAGTTTTATCTCTTTTATATTCATCTCTTTTTTCAATAATTGCTAAAGTCTTATTTTTAAGTTTATCGTGATACTCTAACTCATAAGCCAATGTTAAACCTGCACAGCCACCTCCAATAATTATGTAATCAAAATCTTTCATTATACTCGATATCTTGCATTATTATCTCATGCTCTTTTATTGTAAGTTTTTTATCTTCTTTTACAAAATATAATTTAATTAAATCACCAATAGATAGCACTGTATGTAAGACTTTTCCCAAATTGTTTACATAAATTTTTCCTGATTTATTATAATTTTCTAAGTTTCCTTTTTTTAAGATTTCATTTCCAATTTGTCTGTATACTCGTCTTGCAACCAAAATCGAAAATCTTAAAAAAAATGGAATTTTTTTAATTGATATAAAAGAATTATTATAAAATTTGTCAGCGATTTTTAGAATTCTTTTAATTTCATCAAAATTCTTTTTTATATAAAACCTATTATTGCTTTCATCTTCAATAACATCTCTTGAAATATTAGTTAATTGCATTGCAATACCTAAGTCAATCGCTCCTAAAAGTGCTGATTTTTCTTTGACATTTAAAATTTTTGCCATCATTAATCCAACTGTTCCAGCCACTCTATATGAATAAACATATAGATCTTTGTCAGTGTTGATTTCTACTTTTGATTTTATATCGGCCTCGACGCCATCGAATAAATCATCAATTATTTTTTGTGATATTCCAAATTTATTTATTAAAGCCCACATATTTTTAATTATTTGGTTATTTTCATTTTTTAATTTGAAATCTTCTTTGAAAATATTGAAATTTTTTAATTTCGTATCAAGATCACCTTTTTCATCTGCTATATTGTCTATGTATCTGCAAAAATCGTACAAATTAGAGCAATCAGAGTAGACTTGTTTTGGTAAAAAGAAACCTGCCCAATTAAAAGATTTAGCGTATATCGACAAATAATTTTGTTCATTCATTACAAAATTTTATCTAAGACCTTTGCGGATGATAGGACCCCTGGAACACCAGCTCCAGGATGAGTGCCCGCTCCAACAAAATATAAACCGTCATAAACCTCAGATTTATTATGAAATCTAAAATATGCTGATTGAGAAAATTTTGGCTGAATTGAAAAACCAGAGCCATATTTTGTGTTTAATTCATTCTCAAAATAATCAGGGGTTAAATAAAAATCATCTACAATATTTTCTCTTAAGTTAGGTAATAAACTTTTTTCCATTTTATCTATTACAAGTTTTTTTAGATTCTCACCTTCGACTGACCAGTCTATCCCTGATTTATTATTAGGTACAGGCACTAATACATAAAAGCAATCGTGGTCTTTTGGTGCCATACTTGAATCTGTTGCGGTAGGTCTATGTAGGTAATAGCTTATATCGTTATTTAATTTTTTGTTAACAAATATATCATCCAAGTGTTCTTTGTACTTATCACCAAACTTTATAGTATGATGTTCAACGTTTTGATATTTTTTCTTCGTTCCAAAATAATAAACAAACAATCCCATTGAATATTCCATTCTATTTATCTTCCAATTAAATAAGGTGTTATATTTTTGATTATTTAGCATTTTTGAATAAACACCGGGAGGATCTGCATTACAAACTACGTTATCTGCTTTAATTTCCTCGTCTTCACTTGTCACAACCCCGACAACTCTTTTATTTTCTGTAAGCAAGTTTTTAACTTCTTTACCTTTAATAATTGTAACATCTTCTTCTAACATCAATTTCTCAAAACCTTTTATGATTTGTCCCGTTCCACCCATAGAATAATGAATTCCCCATTTTTTTTCTAAATACAAAATTAATCCATATATAGAGGTTGTAGTAAAAGGGTTCCCACCCACCAATAATGGGTGCATACTAAATAGCCTTCTTAGTTTTTCATTTTCAATAAAACCACTAACCAAAGAATAAACAGATTTATAACTTTTTAAACTTAGCAATGCAGGAATTTGCTTAAACATAAATGAAGGTTTATCAAATGGCACATCTGATAATTCTGAATAACCCTTATCAAATATTTTTTTTGTAAATTTAAGTAAATTTCTGTAACCCACAACATCTTTATGATTAATTATTGCAATCTGTTCTTCCATTTTCTTTTCATCAGCTGAATAATCAAAATGGCTTCCATCTTCAAAAACAAATCTGTACCAAGTATCCAAATCTTTTATTTTTATGTAATCATCTGGATTTTTATTAAAAAGTTTAAAAATTTCATAAATTAAATAAGGAGCAGTTATTACAGTTGGTCCACCATCATAAGTAAACCCATTACTTTTAAATACTCTCGCTCTTCCACCTAAATCTTTTTGTTTTTCAATTAAAGTGACTTTATGACCTTTTGCCCGAAGTCTAAGAGCTGCTGCTATGCCACCAAAACCTGATCCAATTACAATTGAATTCATATTCCTTAATTTACATTATTTTTATAAAATTTGATAAACTATCTTAGTTTAAGAACTGATTTTCTTTAATTCTGTCTTTGTTTCTTCAAGATTTTTATTAAACAAATTGTCAAGTTTAGACTTATCGACAGATGTTGTAATAATTTTTTTCACAGATTCTACAGCAATGTTAATTGATGTATCTTTAATTTCTTTAATGGCATTATCCTTCATTTGAGAGATTTTAGTTTCTGCTAGACCTTTCTTGAGTTCAGCTGATTTATGAAATTTGTCATTCATTTCAATTACAAATCTTTCAGTTTCATCTTTTGACTGCTGCATAATCTTTTCACTCTCAATTTTTGCAGCATCTAGCTTCTTTTGCGCCTCATCCAATAGTCTTTTAGATTCAGCTCGGAGTTTTTCACTTTCGTCAATTTCATTTTTGATATCAGTAATCATTTTGCTCAATAAATTATTAACATTCTGTGGAACTTTTAAATAAATTAGCGCCCCAAAAAATATTACAAAAGATACTGCTACCCAAAATGTTGCATCAAATGCCATTATGTTTTTCCATTTCTTTTTTAGAAAGATCTTCAACTATGGCTGAAAGACTACTTTTATTTATATCTTCACCAATTAATTGTTTAACTAGATCGGAGGATGTCTCAATTGCAATTTTAGTAACTTTCTCTTGAGAAGTTTTTTTTAATTGGTCTATTTCTTCTTCAGCTTTTATTATTTCTTTTTCGATATCCTTTTCTAAAGATAATCTTTTATTGTTTATATCGTCCAAAACTTTTTGTCTTTCACTATTAAAGAAGTTTTTTGCTTCGACTTTTGTATCATTGATAATTTTATCAAATTCTTTAACTTTTTTTTCAGTTTC
The DNA here is from genome assembly GCA_902633185.1 of uncultured Pelagibacteraceae bacterium. Lineage (GTDB taxonomy): Bacteria > Pseudomonadota > Alphaproteobacteria > Pelagibacterales > Pelagibacteraceae > Pelagibacter. The sequence goes on from CACPFN010000006.1 coordinate 14,452, forward strand.
TTCCCGTTGCTTGTCTGCAGTTTCGATATTCTCTAAGATTTGTGATTTTCTGGTTTCAAGATTGTTACTAATCTTTGGTAGTATGAACTTAGATAAAATTATAAACAATAATCCAAAGGTAAGTACTAACCAAAAAATTTGAGATATCCAAAACTCGGGATTAAGCTGGGGCATACCTCCACTCTCAGCGCTTTGAGCGCTATAAGTAAAGATAAGACTTAAAGCTAGAAATTGAAAAATTATCTTTTTCAACATTAATTAAAACGCGAAAAGAATAATTAATGCAACAACTAATCCAAATAAACCAGTCGCTTCCGCTAATGCAAAGCCTAATAGCAAGTTTGGAAACTGCTTTTGAGCTGCAGATGGATTTCTCATTGCACCTGAAAGATAATTTCCAAAAATTATCCCAATTCCAACTCCTGCACCTGCAAGTGCAATTGCTGCTAGTCCTGCTCCTATCATTTTTGCTGCTTCTAATTCCATTATATCCTCCTTATGTTAATTAATGGTGTAAATTTAATGCATCATTCAAATAGATACATGTTAAAATTGCAAATACATATGCTTGAAGAAAAGCAACTAATATCTCCAAACCTGTTAATGCAACTGAAAAACCTAGTGGTAGCCAGCCCCCAACAATTCCTAAGCTAACTACGAAACCTCCAAAAACTTTCATCATCGTATGGCCTGCCATCATATTTGCAAACAATCTAACTGATAAGCTAATTGGTCTACTTAAGTATGAAATTATTTCTATAACAACTATTAATGGCAATAAAACCATTGGAACTCCACTTGGCACAAAAAGTTTTAAGTATCCAAGTCCATGTTTAATAAATCCAATTATTGTTACTCCTATAAATATAAATGCTGCTAATACAAAAGTCACAATGATGTGGCTAGTGACAGTAAAAGAGTATGGTATCATCCCAAACATGTTACAAAATAAAACAAACATGAATAAAGAAAATATGAAAGAAAAGTAAGGCTTAGCTTTCGATCCAGCTGTATCACTTATCATTTTTGAAATAAATGAGTAACTGAGTTCCGCAAGTAATTGAATTTTATTTGGTATGATAGATCTCTTCGTGCCTAAATTAAAAATAATTAATATTGCTAGTGAACTTATGACCATAAACAAACTCGCATTTGTGAATGAAATATCTATGTTATTTATTTTAATTTCTGGACCAATTCGGTACACGTTGAATTGGTACATTGGATTTGCTGCCATTTGCCTACTATTTTTGCATTTTTTTTGCTGATCTAATAACGTTCATAATTCCAGCTATTACACCAATAAAAAAAAATATTAAAATTAACCAGGGTTTAGTACCAAACCAATTGTCTAAAATAAACCCAATAATTGTCCCAACAGCTACTGCAGATACCAATTCCGTGCTCATTTTGAAGGCTGATCCCATACTTGAGCCTTTATTTCCCTCTTCAGATTTTTTGTCTTTGTCAGTTTTATTTTTTGCAATTTTTAGGCGAGTTTTAAACTGGTCATCATCCATTATTAAGCAACCATACTCTCTGCTTTTTGAAGATCTACAGCAACTAGTTGGCTAATTCCTTTTTCTGGCATTGTTACGCCGTATAGTCTGTCCATTTTAGACATTGTTAGAGCGTGGTGAGTTACAATAATAAATCTTGTAGATGTAATTTTAGTTAGTTCCGTCAAAAGATTGCAAAATCTTGTTACATTCGCATCATCTAGAGGTGCATCTACTTCATCTAGAACACATATTGGAGCTGGATTAGTAAGAAACACTGCAAAGATTAAAGATAAAGCAGTCAGGGCTTGTTCACCTCCAGATAATAAAGTTATTGATTGTAATCTTTTTCCTGGTGGACTTACCAACATTTCTAATCCTGCATCTAAAGGATCATCAGAGTCTACTAGCTCTAGTTTTGCACTACCTCCATTAAATAGTTTGGTATAAACTTCATTGAACTTTCTATTCACTTTTTCAAAAGCATCTAATAGTCTTTCCCTACCTTTCTGATTGAGTTCAGTAATACTTTCTTTTAACTTTATAATTGCAGTAACTAAATCTTGTCTATCTTTTTCCATTTTCTTAATTTCATCTTCATATTTTGAAGTCTCCTCGTCTGCTCTTAAGTTAACCGAGCCTAATTTTTCTCTTTCCCTTTTTCTTTCATCAAGCAATTCCTCTTGAGTTACTGTATCTGGATATTCAGATACATCTTTTAAGTTTGAAAAATTCAGTATCTCTTCTTCTTTTAAATTAAGTTCTGTTGATACTCTTTCTAGCAAATCATTTCTTCTTTTATTCAAACCATCGATTGTTGCTCCAGAGCTTGCCTTTCGTTCTCTTATTTCAATAGACTCTTCTTTTGTTGTATTTAGATTACTTCTTAATTCGTTAATCTCTTTATCTAGCTCATCTATTAATATTTCATTATCACTTTTTTCTTTTTCAGAAATTCTTAAACTTTCTGATATTTGTCCTTTTCTTTCAGCTTGTGTTTGAGGTTGTTTTTCAAGGCTATCTAATTTTTTTTGTTGAGTATCTTTTCTACTATTTAATTCATTAATCATTTTTTCAGAATTTACCAATAAGTTTTTCCAACTTTCTATTTCTTGGTCAATTATTTTAATTCTTTCACTTCTTTTTATTGACTCTTTTTTAATATTTTGATTTGTACTAAATGCTTCAGCGTATTCTTCTTGTAGACTTTTGATTTCTTCGTTTTTCTTAGTTACTGTTATCGCTAAATCGTTGTCATGCATTTCATTAATTTTCATTTTTAAAAATGAAAGATTTATTTTGCATTCATCTATTAAATTAGTTGCACCATTGATATTGTTCTCTGAGAGCATTTCTTTTGCTTTATCTAACTGCTCACTTGCTAAATCAATAGTTTCTGAGTTCTTTTTTAGAGTATCAAGGTTTAGATTTTCTAGTATTCTCTCTAATTTATCTTGCTCATCTTTTAATTTTCCTTTTGCATTTACAAGATCTAAACCTGACAATTTTTCAGTTTCATAATATTTTGAATCGACTGTAATTAAATTTTCTTTTTCTTCTCTAAGTCTTTTTTCATTAGAGTTTGCATCAATGATTATGCTTTTTTCTCTAACAATATCGTCATCAATTACACCTAAAGCCTTTCTAATTGATTGTATTTCATCATTAACCCTGTCTTTTTCCTCATCTAAACTTTTTAACTCTAAATTTAATCTTTGAATTTTTGACAAGTTTTCTTGATTTTTTTCTCTTATAGGATTTACATTTTTATTCTTTTCAATAATTTTCATGCTTAAATCCTCTAATTTATCATTGAAGGACTTAACTTGATCATCAGCCTCATTGTTGATCTCATTCTCTACTTTAATTTCATTATCAATTTCTAAAAGACGTAAATAATATAAACCTGCCTCAACTTTTTTTATTTCTTCTGAAATGGATTTGTATTTTGCTGCCTCTTCAGCTTGCTTTTGCAAATTTGCTAATTGTCTTTCCTGTTGTCTTCTTAATTCATCTGCCCTTTTTAAATTATTTTCAGCCGCACCCAATCTTAATTCTGCTTCGTGTCTTCTAACATGTAAACCTGCTATACCAGCTGCTTCTTCTAAAATAGCTCTTCGATCTGAAGGTTTTGCCGTAACCAATGCTCCAATTCTACCTTGACTAATAATCGAAGGTGAATGAGCACCTGTTGACAAATCTGCAAAAAACATTTGAGCATCTTTAGCTCTAACTTCTTTCCCATTTATATAAAATTTTGAGCCTTTATCTTTTTCTATTTTTCTTCTTATTTCAATTTCATCAAGCTCATTATATTGTAGAGGACCATCCTTGTTGTCATTTGATAAGCTCACTAAAACTTCTGCAATATTTTTTGATGGTTTGTTTGAAGTTCCAGAAAATATAACGTCTTCCATTCCTGAACCTCTCATACTTTTTGCCGATGTCTCACCCATACACCATCGCAACGACTCCACTATATTTGATTTGCCACAACCGTTTGGACCAACTATCCCAGTTAAACCTTCTTCAATCAAGAAATTAGTTTTTTCAGCAAAAGACTTAAATCCATTTAGTTGGATTTTTTTAAATTCCATTCACTGACTTATATCAGTTTTTCAATGTATTTTTTTAATTTTTTGTAGTTTGAGTGATTTTCAAACTTTTTTCCGTTTATTATGACTGTAGGAGTAGCATTCACTTTATACTTTTTAACACCCTCGATTCGGTCTTCTAAAATATGATCCTCTATTTTTTTATCCGCCAAGCACTTATCAAAATCAAGATTATATTCAGTATTATCAATAAATTTTTTCATTGCTTGATTTGCCTCTAATTCATTTTTTCCTTTTATCCACTTATCTTGATTTAAATATAAATGATGCAAAATTTCATGCTCACCATCATTTCTACAATGTGCTAATTTAGTTGCATTGAATGCAATGATATCTAATGGAAAGCTTTTAAATTCTATTGAAATCAATCCTTTATCAATAAAATCCTCTTTTAATTTAGGATATATATTTTTATGAAAATTTGCACAATGACTACAAGTTAAAGATTCAAAAACCATTAACTTAACTTTAGAGTCTGCACTCCCAACTAAAATTGGTTTAACTTCAGAATTAGCATTAATGAAATTAAAAAAAATTAAAATTGAGACAAGAATTATTTTTTTCATTTTATTTTAAAATGTTTACTTAGCTCTAACAGCGAGTTTTTTATTTTGACATTTTTAATATTATTTATGCTCTTTATATGTTTATTTTTTGTCGCATTAATAGCTGTATTTTTATGGCTTTCTTCAATTTTTCCATCAAATGTATTTAATTTAATGTCATCTAAAACATGATAGCCAAAAAAAATATTAATTTTTTTTATTATTTCTTTTTTAGAATACTCAACGTCAACTTCATTTCCTCTTTTTACTAAAATATTTAAACGACTTCCAGATAACTTATTTGAACTTTTGTATGATTTAGGAAAGCTTACTTTAAATAAATCTTTACCTACTAAATATTTCCAATTGTCTAAAGTTTCATTATAAATTTTACCTTTTTTACTAATTATTCTTTTTGCTTCTGTGGGTAAAGTATCTTTAAAAGATCTTAAACCTTGAATGGAATTATATCTCTGCTTAGTATTATGTTTTTGACTCATATGAATAATAAAAACATACCAAATAAAATTCTACATTGGTACGATAATAATAAAAGAATTTTACCTTGGAGAAAAAAAGTTTCTCAGAAACAAAAAGAATATTTTACGTTTGTTAGTGAATTTATGTTGCAGCAAACTCAAGTAAAAACTGTGATTCCTTATTTTGAAAAATTTGTAAAACAAATTCCAACCTTTCAATCATTGGCAGATGTTGATGAAAAAATCTTAATGAAACATTGGGAAGGCCTTGGTTATTATTCAAGAGCAAGAAATCTAAAAAAAAGTGCAATTAAAATTCTTAAAGATTTCAACGGCAAGTTGCCAAAATCTTATGAAAAGTTAATACAATTACCAGGTGTTGGTGAATATACATCTAAAGCAATAATGTCTATAGCATTTAACTTTAAAACTATCCCTTTAGATGGAAATGTAGAGAGAATTCTTAAAAGAACTCTCTATTTAAAAAAGCAGAATGAAATATCTAAAGATTTTTTAAAAACAAAAATTAATTTTTTTGGACTGTCCGATCGTGCTAGTGATTACTCACAAGCAATTATGGAAATAGGTGCTTTAATTTGCAAACCAAAAAATCCAATTTGTAAAGAATGTCCATTAAGTAAAAATTGTATATCTTTAAAAAAAAATGATTTTGAGTTAACTAAAATTAATAAAGAAATAAAAACTAAATATTTTGAAGCGACTATCTACAAAAAACAAAATAATTATTTATTGGTTAAAAATGATAAATTTAAATTTTTAAAAAACATGCCAATTTTCCCTATGACTGAAGTTCGAGAAAGTAAGTATAATTATTCAAATAATAAAAAAATTAATATAAAATTATCTAATATGGAAATGAAAATTTTGTTAAATAACTCAAAAAGACCTCCAAAGATTAAAAATAAAATATTAATTAAAAAAGATAAATTAAGCTCAGAAATAATTCCATCATTTACTAAAAAAATATTTTATACCATCTCAAAATCTGAATGAAAAAAGTTGCAATTGTAGGAGCTGGTATATCTGGTTTGTATCTTGCAAATGAATTAAACAAAAATACCGAAATAGACTATAAAATCTTTGAAAAAAAAGATTACCTTAATTTAAATGAAGGTTATGGTATTCAACTTTCAGTTAATAGTATTCATTTGTTAAATAAAGTAGGATTTAAAAATATTTCAGCATCAGATGTTTATTATCCAACAAAAGTTAATTTTTTCCAGGCTAATAATATTAAAAAGATTTGTGAAATTGATTTAAAGCAATTCAATAATGTAAACGACCGTTACACAACACTTAAAAGATCAACATTAATAAAGTTTTTAATTAGTAATATTCCTGAGGAAAAAATTCAATTTAAAGCCGATATTAAGAATATTGAATATAATGAAAAAATAAAGATTTCTTGGAATAATAAGAATGAAAGTTTCGATTATATAGTAATTGCCGACGGTGTTTTTTCAAAATTAAAATCCCAAATATCCAATAATTATTTAAACCCAATTTTTAATGGGAACATTGCTTTAAGGGCGAATTTAAAACAACATGAAAAAGATAATATTTCTGTATATATGGGATCAAATTTTCACTATGTAACTTATCCTGTAAATCAAAAACTCGAATATAATTTCGTTGCTATAATCAAAAAGAAACTGAATACTCAAGAAATTGAAGATAAAAATATTCTTAATTCAGAAACATTTATAAAATCTTTAAAAGACTTTATTTCAAAAAATTCTATTATAAATTTGGAAAGTTTAGCAAATATAAAGTGTTTTCCTGTATTTGTAAGCACTGAATTACCTACATTAAAATATCAAAATACTTATTTGAGTGGTGATGCTTTATTTGCTTTTCCACCTTCTTTTGCACAAGGTGCTTCTCAAAGTATTGAAACGGCAAATGGTATTTTAGAAAATATTACAAATTCAAACAATGTTTATAAAGATAAAATAAGTAAAATATTACAAGTAAACAAAAGATCTAAACTAAATCATTTTGCCTTCCATTTAACTAATCCAATAATAATATTAATTAGAAATATTGTATTGAAATTTCTATCAAAAAATAAAAAATTCCTAAAGAGTTATCTTGGAAAAATTTATAGAAATTAAGTAGTTGGCCTTAGTCTTTGCCTCAAATCATCAATTGGTTTGAGTGAATTACCTGATTTATAATACCAAAAAGTCCAACCGTTACAGCTCTCAGCACCTAATATTTGTGCAGCAACTTTATGTATTGATCCTTCTGATTTCCGATATTTTATACTACCATCAATCATAATTTTCGCATTGATTTGTTTTTTTTGATCAAAAATTTCAGTACCAGGTTTAATAATTCCTAATTCAACCAAAGATCCAAATGGCACTCTTGGTTTAGATCTATTATTTTTTATAGTATCTAAATATTCATCTTCTATAATTTTTGTATTTTTAATTCTTTTAATTGCAGCTTCAAAATATTTTTTTTCTTTTTCTACCCCAAAATAATTTCTACCTAACTTTTTGGATACTACTGCAGTTGTTCCCGTACCAAGAAACGGGTCCAATATTAAATCACCTTTATTAGAGGATGCTAATATAATTCTGTGCAATAAAGATTCTGGCTTTTGTGTTGAGTGAACTTTATTACCATTATTTTTTAGTCTTTCTTTTCCATTACATATAGGTAAATTCCATGTAGATCTCATCTGTAGATCATCGTTTAAACATTTAAGTGATTGATAATTAAAAGTATACTTTGAACCTTCACTTTTTGATGCCCATATAAGTGTTTCATGCGCATTTGTAAAACGTGTTCCTCTAAAATTTGGCATAGGGTTATTTTTATTCCAAATCACATCATTTAGTATCCAAAAACCTAAATCTTGCATTTTTGAACCAACTCTAAAAATATTATGATAACTTCCTATGACCCATATAGATCCATTTTTTTTTAAAATTCTTTTACATTCTTTAAGCCATTGAACTGAAAACTCATCATAACTTTTAAAACTATCGAATTTATCCCACGCATCGTCAACAGCATCGACTTTAGATCTATCAGGTCGACTTAATTCCTTTTTTAGTTGAAGGTTGTAAGGTGGATCTGCAAATATAAGATCAAAACTTTCAGCCGGAATTTTTTTTAATTCCTTAATACTATCTCCATTAATAATTTTATTTTTTATGTCTGAAATGATCATTTTATATTTTCGAATTAGACTCCAGTCATGAGTCTACGTCAACCTGTGATTGAATTTATTGATTGATAATTGTTATGATTATTTTTTAAGACTCAATATCTTGTGTATTGGTTGGAAGGTTTTTCTATGAAATCTAGTCACTCCAAATTTTTTAATAGCTTTGATATGATCCTTAGTTCCATAACCTGCATTATTATCCCAGCCGTATTTTTTAAAAGAAAAAGACATCTTTTTCATTAGCTTATCTCTTTCAACTTTAGCAATAATCGATGCGGCTGAAATTTCAGGAATTTTTTCATCACCTTTTACAATAGTTTTAATTACATAATTTTTTAAGTCTGGTGGTTTATTACCATCTATTAAAACTTTTTTAGGTTTCAATTTGAGTTTCTTAATTGCTCTTTTCATTGAAAGTAGGCTAGCATTTAAAATATTAATTTTTTCAATTTCCTCTATTGATGCAGATCCTAACGCCCAAACTGAATTTTTTTTTATATATTTAGCTAAAGATTGTCTCTGAATTTTATTAAGTTTTTTTGAATCTTTAAGAATTTTTCTATTAATATCTTTATTTAAAATAACAGCGGCTGCATAAACTGGTCCTACAAGACTCCCCCTCCCAACTTCATCAACCCCAGCAATAATTTCTCTCATATAAAATATTATTAAAATTTAAATATCTAAACCAGTTTCATCCATTTTTTTTTTAATTTCTTTAAGGTCGGCCCAAGAATATTTTTTTTGCTCTGCTTGTCTTAGCAGATATGCTGGATGAAAAGTTATCATTGTTAAATATGTTTTATTATTAATTATTACTTCCTTCCATTTTCCTCTTTCTTTAGAGATTTTAATTTTATTCCCGAAGAGCGCTTCCATTGCTGTGCTTCCCATTAAAATAAGTATTTCTGGATTTATAATCGAAATATGTTTTCTTAAATATTCAGAGTATCTATTTATTTCTGATATTTCAGGCTTTCTGTTATTTGGAGGTCTATAATTTACAACATTAGTTATATACACTTTCGTTCTATCTAAATTAATAGCGTTCAACATTTTATTTAAAAGCATTCCTGCATCACCTACAAAAGGTTTTCCTAATTCATCTTCTTTTTGTCCAGGTCCTTCACCTACAATCATTATTTTTGAAGATGAATTTCCATCACTGAAAACAAGATTTTTTGCACTTTTTTTTAGTTCACAATCTTCAATCTTTTCTATTTCAACTCTAAGTTTTGCTAATTCTTCAGATTTTTCCTCATTAGAAGCATTATTTTTAAATCTATTTATTGGCTCATCACTAAATTCATATTCAATACCTAGCTCGTTTAATAAATCACTATCAAATATGTCATTTTGATTTTTTTCATTTAAAGTCATAAAGTAAAAAATGTTCTTAAAAATTTTTTGTTTTATAATATTAATTCTATACCAAACAAATCTCTATTCAAAAGCAGCGAATGAAAAAGAATTCAACCAGAAGTATCTATCAAGTTATCTTTCGGCATTATTATCATTTGATAACCAGAAAAATAATGATGCTCTTAAGTTTTTTGAAAATTCAAAAATATTAATTCAATCACATGATAGTTTTTTGCAAGAATATGTATTTTCTTTACTTTTGGATGGACAGGTTAAAAAAGCAATTAACCAGGTAAAATATTCTAATACCTCAATAGGAGGAGATTTTTTTGAGGGAAATTTATTATTAATTTTAGATAGCATTAAAAAGAAAAAGTTTAAACAAGCAGCTTTGAAGTTAAAAAAATTGGAAAAATTCAAAGAGGACGACTCATACAAATTTATAATTTATTCTAGCTTAAAAAGTTACATTGACCTTTTTATATATAAAAAATCTGACATTGTTGAGCAATTTGGAAAATTAGATTTGATAAATATGGGTTTTCAAAATTGTTATTTAAATTCCAAAAAAACAGAATCTTATTTTTTAAATTTGATTAACGATCCTCAAAGTGATTACTCTAGATATACTTTTTTTTATTTGAGTAACGAAGTGTCTAATAATGACCTTGAAACTGTTGATAATTTTGCTGATACAATAGATCCTTTAAGAAGTAGTTTGCTTATTTCTCAAGTAAAAAAATGGATAGAAGAAAAAAAATATACAAAATTAACACAGCATTTTTCATGCCAAAATGAGAATGATATTTTGGCAGAATTCTTTTTCCTTATATCTAATTTTTATTCATCTCAAAGTAGATTTGATTATTCAAACATATATTTAAATATTTCAAATTATTTAAATCCAAAATTTTATTTTAATTTATCTCTAATAGCTGAAAACTATCAATCTAATAATAATTATGATCTGGCAAAAAAAACTTTCGAAAAATTTGATGATAAGGATGAAATATTTTTTTGGTACAAAACAAAGAAGATTGCAAGAATTATAGCAGAGGAAGAAAATTATGATGCAAGTTTGAACTATATATTAAAAAATCTTAAAAAATTTAATAATAAATCGACAAAGATGATTTATGATTTGGCAAATATTTACAAAAACTTTAAAAAATATGATGAGGCTATAAATTATTATACTTTGGCCTTAAAAAATTTGGATAAAAATTCTATGGCTTATGCAGATGTTCTTTATCGCAGAGGTGGAGCGTATGAAAGATTAAAAAATTATGATTTGGCGGATAAGGATTTGCTAAATTCAATTAAAATTAGACCTAACGAACCCTATACACTTAACTATCTCGCTTATAGTTGGTTAGAAAGAGGATATAAAATTGAAGAAGCAATAGAAATGTTAAATCAAGCTTACAAAGGGAAAGAAGAAGATCCTTACATAACAGACTCTGTTGGTTGGGGTTATTATTTGACAGGAAATTATATTGAAGCAGAAAAATATTTAAGAAAAGCTGTTGAATTGTTACCAAGTGATCCTGTTGCAAGTGATCATTATGGAGATGTTCTTTGGCAATTAAATAGAAAAATCCAAGCTAATTATTTTTGGAAAAGTGCTTTAAATAGCGATGAAGCAGATGAAGAATTGAAAATTAAAGTAAAGGAAAAATTATATAATGGCTTAAATAATAATTCTTAAATGAAGTTTCATAAAATAAAATCATTTGCAAAAGTAAACTTAACTTTAAAAATTTTAAATAAATACTCAAATGGTTATCATAAAATCGAAAGTTTAATATCTAAGATCAATTTGGCTGATGAGATTTTAATAAAAGAGACACAAGGTTCAAAAAATAAAATATCGTTTAGTGGGAAATTTTCCTCAAATATTTCAAATACAAATACAATTTCAAAACTACTAAAAATCTTAAATAATCAAAATTATATTAAAAATAAAAAATTCAATATCAAAGTAAAAAAAAATATACCCCAATCTTCTGGTATGGGGGGAGGATCTATGAATGCAGCATCCATTTTGAACTACCTATTTAAAAAAAGAATAATTAAAACTACAAAAAATAATTTAATTAAAATTGCAAATAAAGTTGGTTCAGATGTAATTTTGGGTCTTTATGAGAGTCCAATGATCCTACAAGGGCAAAAGATAAGTAAAATTAATAAAAAATTAAATTTTCATTTGTTAATAATAAAGCCTAATTTTGGATGTTCTACTAAGATGATTTATGCAAAACACAGAGGATTTTCAAAGAGCCTATTCCATAAATCAAAAAACATTAACAGACAAGATTTATTAAAAGTTTCGAATAACGATTTAGAGAGAGCAGCTTTTAATAAATATCCAATTTTAGGAAGTATCAAAAGTTACTTGCAAAATTTAGATAATATTTACTTTGCAAATATGACAGGCTCGGGTTCGACTATAATTGGTTATTTTTTAACCAAAAATGCGGCAATAAAAGCTCAAAAAAAATTAAAAAATAAATATAAAAACTATTGGTGTATTTACTCTAAAACTATATAAAGCTTTTTTTTTGTGTTATACGAAAAACATCTTGGGGTGTAGCCAAGTGGTAAGGCAGCGGTTTTTGGTACCGCCATTCCTAGGTTCGAATCCTAGCACCCCAGCCATTTATGAAAGCTTTACTTAAAAAAATTTTTCAAAACAAAAAAATTTCAAGCGATAAAGATCTCAAATTTCTAGATTTAAAAAATAATAAGGGAGTAAATAAAATATTTGGTGCAATAAATAACCACAATGAAACCAGCGAGATTAGATACGTTGGTGGTTGCGTAAGAAAAATTTTAAATGATGAAAAAACAGATGATATCGACCTTGCAACTAATTTAACTCCTGATCAGGTTAGGCAATGTTTAGATAAAAACGAAATAAAGTTTTTTGAAACAGGAATTGAACATGGCACAATCACAGCAGTTATTGATGATCAAAATTTTGAAATTACAACATTAAGAAAAGATGTAAAAACAGATGGAAGGCATGCTGTCGTAGAATACACAACTAATTGGAAGGAAGATTCATTAAGGAGAGATTTTTCAATAAATTCAATATATTCAGATTTAGACGGGAATTTATATGATCCAAATTCTGGTCATAAAGATTTAAATGTTGGAATAATTAAATTTATAGGTGATCCAGAAACTAGAATAAAAGAAGATTATTTAAGAATTATTAGATATTTAAGATTTTATACTGAATATAGCAAAATCGATCATGAAATTAATATAATAAAAATCATTAAAAAAAATATAGAGGGTTTAGGAAAAATATCAAAAGAAAGACAATTCAATGAATTAAAAAAAATTCTCAAATTGGATAACTTTTTAAATTTATTTAAAAATAAAACCTCTTGTAAATTATTTTCATTAATTTTCCCTCAACTAAAAAATTTTAAAAAATTGAGCAAGTTATCAAAACCACAAGAAAAGATATTAAAAAATAAAAGTTTAAATTTCGTCATTTCTTTTCTTGTAATCGATGAAACTGACAATTCTGATTATTTTGTGTATAAATATAATTTACCCAATGAGTTAAAAGATAAAATTAATTTTCTAAAAAATAATTCGCTAAATAAAGATAGTACTAAAATTTTTAACAAGAAAGATTTACAAAGAATATTTTATTATGAGGGTAAATCTAGCACAATCGATTTAATTGATTTCAATTTGTTATATTTTAAACAAAGTAAAAAACTTTCAGAATTAAAAACTTACTTTGAAAAATTAGATAAACCAGAATTTCCAATAAAAGCTCAGTTATTAATAAATGATTATGGATTAAAGGAGGGAAGGGAATTGGGTCAAAAATTAAAAAATTTAGAAATGAAATGGATTGAAAATAATTTTAATTTATCAAAAAAAGATATGGAAAAAGTTTTATCAAATTAAACGTATTTTACGTCTACAATTTCAAAATTTTTTGTCCCTGCTGGTGTATTTATCTCTACAAGATCTCCTTTATTTTTACCTATAAGACCTTTTCCTATCGGTGATTGAAAATAAAGAAGCTTTTGTTTTAGATCTGCCTCGTCTTTACCAACAATTTTGTAATTTATTTTTTCATTTGTATCTAAATTTTGAAGGTAGACTGTAGATCCAAATATCACCTTCCCATCATTACTAATCTTGGTGATATCAATTACATTTGCTCTTGCAATTAAATCCTCAACTTCTTGAATTCTTCCCTCGTTATGAGATTGCTGTTCTTTTGCAGCATGATATTCAGCATTTTCTTTCAAATCTCCATGTGATCTTGCTTCAGCAATGGCTGCAACAATTTCGGGTCTCTTTTTTTCTTTTAAAAAAATTAATTCACTCTTTAATTTTTCTAATCCTTCAGTCGTAATTGGTTCTTTATCCATAAATTACCATTTAGCAGTTGGTGGCAATGACATAAGTATAGCTTCAACATTTCCACCAGTTTGTAAACCAAATTTTGTCCCCCTATCATGTAATAAATTAAATTCAACATATCTACCTCTTTTTTTGTATTGAATTTCTTTATCTTGAATTGACCATTTTAATTTATTTTTTTTCTCAATTATTTCGTTAGAAATGTTTTTGAAACTTATTCCTACTTCTCTAACAAAAGAAAAATCTTTCTCCCAATTTTTTTTTTTATAATCAAAAAAAATTCCGCCAATACCTCTTGGTTCCTTCCTATGCGGTAAATAAAAATATTCATCACACCATTTTTTATATTTTTTATAATAATTTTTGTTATGTTTATCACACGATTTTTTTAGCTCTGAATGAAACCAATTTTCTAATTTCTTATCTTTTATACAAGGTGTAACATCCATTCCACCTCCAAACCAACCAAATGAAGTAACTATATACCTCGTGTTAAAATGCATCGCAGGCACATGAGGATTTTTCATATGCATAACAACAGATATTCCAGATGCCCAAAATTTAGAGCTCTTTTTTGTACCCGGAACTTTATTTTTAAATTCGTTTGAAAATTTTCCATAAACTTCTGAAAAATTTACTCCAACTTTATCAAAAATTTTACCGTTTTCTAAAATTCTGTATTGTCCTCCACCTTCATCATTACTTTTACTTCTATTCCAATTTGTAATTTTAAATTTAATTTTATTGCTCTCTTTTTCCTCTATTTCTCTACAAAGTACTTCTTGCAAAGTTTTAAACCAATTTTTTGCTAATTTCTTTTTTATGTATTGATCCATTTAACCTAACTGTCTTATAAATTCTGAAGCACCTATGGCCACTGATATTGAAATGTTTAAAGATCTTTTATTTTTAAGCATCGGAATTTTAATTCTTTCATTAACCTTAGAATGCACATCTTCTGGAACACCCGCACTTTCTCTGCCAAAGAGCAATATATCATCACGCTTAAATTTAAATTTTGTATAAATTTTGCTAGCTTTTGTTGTCATTAAAACTACTCTATTTTTAATATTTTCATCAAAGAATTCTTTAGGACTCTTGTAAAATTTTATTTCACTGTAATCTAAATAATCCATAACAACTCTCTTGAACCTTTTATCGCTTAATAAAAACCCACAAGGTTCAATGATTTCTAAACTAGCCCCAAGGCAAGAACAAGTTCGAATTATTGAAGCTGTATTTTGAGGAATATCTGGCTGATATAAAGCTACTTTTGGACCGTGTTTTGAAGGTTTCTGTGTCATTGTTACCATAGAAATATCTCTTTTTTATTATATGAAATCATATATTACCAAAGATATAAAATATTAAAGATGTCAGACCAAAAAGACGAAAAAAAGACCAACAGAAGAGATTTCTTGTTTACCGCTACAGCCGCCGCTGGTGCAGTTGGAGTAGGTGCTGCTGTTTGGCCATTAGTCGATCAAATGAACCCAGATGCTTCTGTAAAAGCATTAGCAAGCACAGAAGTGGATGTGAGTTCAATGCAACCTGGACAGTCTTTAACAGTTCTTTGGAGGGGTAAACCGGTTTTTATTAAAAGAAGAACTGAAGATGAAATTAAAAAAGCGAGAACAGTTGATATAAATGATCTTAAGCATCCTGAAAAAGATGAAGATAGAGCAAAAAATCCTGAATGGTTAGTGATGCTTGGAATTTGTACTCACCTTGGATGTGTCCCATTAACGGATAAAGGTGATTATGATGGTTGGTTTTGCCCTTGTCATGGTTCTCATTATGATACATCTGGTAGAATTAGAAAAGGACCAGCTCCGACAAACATGGAGATACCTAAATACGAATTTGTAAATACTAATACGATTAAGATTGGATAAATATGAGTGATCACGAATACACACCTAGTTCAAAATTTGGTAAATGGTTTAATGATAGATTGCCTTTGCTTACATTGGCAAATCACTTAACAGATTATCCTACACCAAAAAATTTAAATTACTGGTGGACATTTGGTGGGATATTAACCTTTTGCTTAATTACCCAAATAGTTACAGGATTAGTTTTGGCCATGCACTACATTGCTCATGCAGATATGGCATTCAGCAGTGTCGAACACATAATGAGAGATGTGAATTACGGATGGTTGTTAAGATATGTCCATGCAAATGGTGCTTCTATGTTTTTCCTAGCAGTTTATATCCATATTTTTAGATCATTATTTTATGGGTCTTATAAATCTCCTAGAGAAATAATTTGGATACTTGGAATCATAATTTATCTGCTAATGATGGCAGCTGCATTTATGGGATATGTTCTTCCTTGGGGACAAATGAGTTTTTGGGGGGCAACAGTAATAACAAATTTATTTAGTGCAATCCCACTTGTGGGAGAGAGTATAACAACTTGGTTGTGGGGTGGTTACTCAGTTGACAATCCGACTTTAACAAGATTTTTTACTCTGCATTACTTGATACCGTTTTTAATACTAGGGCTTGTAGTACTTCACATATGGGCATTACATGTTCCTGGAAATAATAATCCAGTTGGTATTGATATTAAAAAACCATCTAAAGATACAGTTCCATTTCATCCATACATTGTAATTAAAGATGCTTTTGCGTTATTAATGTTTTGTATAGTTTTTGCGTTGTTTGTATTTTATCAACCAAATATTTTAGGACATGCTGATAACTATATCGAGGCAGACCCACTTGTTACTCCAGCTCACATAGTTCCCGAGTGGTACTTACTACCTTTTTATGCGATCTTAAGATCAGTTCCTGATAAGCTTATGGGTGTTGTCGCCATGTTATCAGCAATTTTAATTTTAGCTGCTTTACCATGGTTGGATACTTCAAAAGTTAGATCAGCAGTATTCAGACCATTATTTAGACAGTTCTACTGGATCTTAGTAGCTGATGTTTTAATTCTAGGATATGTAGGGGCGATGCCAGCTGAAGGATTGTATTTGTTAATCGCAAGAGTTGCTACAGCTTATTACTTTGCGCATTTTTTAATTATTCTTCCAGTTTTAGGATGGAAGGAAAAAACTACCCCGCTGCCTTTGAGTATTACCGAACCAGTTTTAGGAGGTTCGCCAAATTTAGCTGCGGCAAGGAGTGATGAAAAAATAGAAAAAACAATAAAGTGAGTAAGTTAAAAAATATTTCATTTGTATTAATATTCTCTATTATCGTACTAAATTCATCTAACTCTGCTGAAAAATCAACTCCTTTTTTAGAGACTAAGTGGACTTTCAAAGGTCTCTTTGGAAAATTCGATAGAGCATCCCTGCAAAGGGGTTATCAAGTGTATACAGAAGTATGTGCATCTTGTCATTCTATGAAATATTTAACCTATAGAAATTTAGCAGAAAAGGGTGGACCAGAATTTTCTGAAGCAGAGGCCAAAGCAATTGCTGCAAGTTTTGAGGTAACAGATGGCCCGGACAGCACTGGAGAAATGTTTGTAAGACCAGCTAAATTATCTGACAAATTCGTAATGCCATATGCTAATGAACAAGAAGCTAAAGCTGCTAATGGTGGTGCTTATCCACCAGATATGTCAGTTCTAGTTAAGGCAAGAAAGGGCGGAGCAGATTATATTTATTCCTTATTGTTAGGATATTCTGAACCACCAGAAGGTGTAGAACTTGATGATGGTGTTTATTACAATAAGTACATGTATGGTAATAAAATTAAAATGCCAGCTCCTTTATCTGATGATTTAATTGAGTATACAGATGGAACAAAAGCTACAGCTGAGCAAATGTCTAAAGATGTTACGAATTTTCTGATGTGGTCAGCAGAACCACATTTAGAGCAAAGACATAAAACAGGATTTAGAGTTATAGCTTATTTGATAATATTGACTGTACTGGTTTACTTTACAATGAAGAAGATATGGTCACGTGTTGAACCTAAAGTTTAGAACATCCCCATCTTTAACAATATAATCTTTACCTTCTAATCTCATTTTACCATTTTCTCTAGATTTTAACCAACCTCCATTACTAACAAAATCTTGATAAGACACAGTTTCTGCTCTTATAAAACCTTTTTCAAAATCTGTATGAATTATACCTGCTGCTTGAGGCGCCATGCAATTTTTGTTAATTGTCCAAGCCCTTGTCTCCTCAACTCCTGAAGTAAAAAACGTCTCTAAAGATAAAAGGTCATATCCTTTTTTAATTAATAAATTTAATCCAGTATCATCGACATTGATCATTTTCATATAGTTTTTTCTTTCTTCATTTTCTAATTCATTTAATTGATTTTCTATTTCAGCTGAAATAGTTAGTGTATTTTTAGAACCATATTTTTCAATAAATCTTTTTGTATAATCGTTCCCTTTATCAATGCTATTTTCGTCAACATTACAAACATACAAATTAGGCTTTATTGACAATAATCCTGACAATCTAACATCTTTTTTATCAAATTCATCGTATAATTTGTTTATATCATTATTATCATTAATTAAATTCTGAGCTCTTTCTAGAATTTGGTTTTGATTTTCATCATTATTTTTTTTATTTTTCTTATCTAGTCTTTTTTGAATAGACTCCAAATCTGCTAAAGACATTTCCGTTTCAATTATTTCTAAATCTCTAATTGGATCAACTGTTGGATTTACATTTTGAATATCATCTGAGTCAAAACATCTAATTAAATGAATAACGGCATCTACTTCTCTTATATGGGATAAGAATTTATTACCCAATCCTTCACCTTTAGAGGCTCCTTCTACTAATCCCGCTATATCAACAAAAGATATTGTAGTATTTATTTTTTTTTTTGAATTTGAAATTTTAACCAATTCATCTAACCTATAATCTGGCACAGGAACTATACCTATATTTGGATCTATCGTACAAAAAGGAAAATTTGCAGCTTGAGCTTTACTCGAATTTGTAAGTGCATTAAATAAGGTAGATTTACCAACATTTGGTAAACCAACTATACCACACTTAAAACCCATTTAATTGTTGTTAACTTTGCTTGAGAATAAATCTAATTTTTTATCTATCAAAATAGCAATAGAGTCAATTATATTGTGAGTAATTTTTTCTAAGTGTTCTTGTTCATCATCAGAAAAATCATTTAAAACAAAATCCGATACAGACATTTTATTCTCTGGCTTTCCAATCCCAATCCTCACTCTTGAATAGTCTTTTCCAATAAATTTATCTATTGAAGCAACTCCATTGTGACCTGCACTTGATCCACCAAATTTTGCTTTTATTTTTCCAAACTCTACATCTAGATCATCATGAAAAACAATAACATCTTCTGCATCTATTTTGAAATATTCAAGCAATTCTCTGATACATATTCCTGAGTTGTTCATGAAAGTGAGAGGCTTGATAGCATAAATTTTCTTTTCCCCAATATTACCTGTTGTAAGTAAACCCTTAAATTTTGGCTTTTGCTTTGAAAGACCAAATTTTTGATTTATGGCATCTACAACTTTAAAACCTATATTATGTCTATTATTATGACTGTTTGGGGTTGGATTGCCCAAACCTACGAGTAACAACATTTTATTTTATTATTATTTTCACAGATTATTATTTTTTCTCTGCTGGAGCTTTTCCTTCTTCTTTTCCTTTATCACCATCTGCAGCTTTTTCTGCACCTTCTTCAGGTTTAGCGTCTCCTTCCGTAGCCGCCTCCGCAGTTTCTCCACCTTCTCCCTCAGCTTCTGCTGGTTTTTCAGGTTCTTTAACAACTGTTGGTGCTGCTACTGTCGCGATTACAAAGTCTCTTCCTTGAATTGTAGGTGTTACATTTTCAGGTAAGTTTATAAAAGATATTTTAATACTTGCTCCAATATCTAAGTTATTTAGATCTACAACCAACTCTGTTGGTATGTTTTCTGTAGGACATCTCAATTCAACTTTACGTCTTACGATATTCAAAACCCCACCTCTTTTTAATCCTGGTGACAATTCGTGGTTTATAAATTTAACTGGAATTTCTAAAATTACTTTTGCACCTTTAACAATTCTTAAAAAATCTAAGTGTATAGGCTCATCTGTAACCGTATCAAAATCAATAACTCTTGGTAAAACTTTTTGTTCTTTGCCATCAATATTTATTGAAATTATATTTGATAAAATATTTTCTTTAATTAATAAATTTTTTACTTCCTTAACAGAAACAGAGATTTTTTGATTTGGTTCTTCTCCTCCATAAATTATTCCTGGAACCATACCTTTGTTTCTAAGTGATTTTACTTCTCCCTTAGTTTTTGATTCTCTTATTGTGGCCGCTAATAAACTCATAAAGTGACGGGTTTTTAACTTATGAAACTAAATTTTACAAGTAAATTATTTAAATAGATCTGATACTGAAGTAGAATTTGATATTCTTTTAATAGCTTCACCAACTAAATTAGAGATTGTTAATACCTCAATATTCTTAGCTTTTTTAACTTTTGTCGAATTATCTATTGTATCAGTTACAACTAAGTTTTTTATCGAAGATTTCTTAATTTTTTCAACAGCATTACCACTTAATACACCATGTGTTACATACACATGAACATCTTTAGCTCCTCTTTTTTTTAATTCTGAAGCTGCATTTACAATTGTTCCACCAGAGTCGATTATATCATCAACTAATATACAAGTTTTATTTTTCACATTTCCAATTACATTCATCACTTCTGATTTTCCAGGAGCAGGTCTTCTTTTGTCTACTATTGCTAAATCTACATTTAACAATTTTCCTAAAGCCCTCGCTCTTGCGGTACCACCGACATCTGGAGCAACACAGATTATATTATTTTTTTTTAATTTCTTTTTTATATGTCTAGCAAATATTGGAGTTGCAAATAAGTTATCTACTGGAATATCAAAAAATCCTTGAATTTGTCCAGAGTGTAAATCAACTGTAACGACTCTATCTGCTCCTGCTTTTGCAATAAGATTAGACACAAGTTTTGCAGATATGGATGTTCTAGGAACTACCTTTCTATCTTGTCTTGCATATCCAAAATATGGGATCACAGCAGTTATGTTTTTGGCTGATGATCTTTTTAAAGCATCAATCGATAGTAGTAATTCCATTAAATTGTCATTTGCAGGAGATGAAACGGATTGAATTAAAAAAATACTATTACCTCTGATATTTTCATTAATTTCAATATAGATTTCTCCGTCTGCAAATTTTCTTATATTTGAATTCACAAGTCTATTTTTCAAAAATTTAGATATTTTTTGACTGAGATTTTTATTACTGTTTCCTGTGAGAATTTTCATCCGAGATGACCTATTTAATCATAATTGCAGAAATATTTCTACCATAATCGTTATTCTTATTTTTTTTTGATCTCCTAGAACTAAAAAAGTTATTTTTTAGAGCGTAGGTATCTTTTCTTATTATATCTATTTTTTTAACTCCATTTTCATAAAATTGAGATTTTATATATTCACTTAAATCAAAAAAAATTTTTTTCTTTTTAAATGTGAAGAAATTTATATTTTTTTTGTTTTTGTTCTTAAACAATTTAAAAAAATCATCTTTTACTTCGTAGCTGTTTTTTTTTATACATGGCCCAATGCAAGCAATCATATCTTTCTCTGAGCATCCATTTTTTTTTAAAAGCTGAATTGTTTTTTTTACTATTCCTTTAAAAGCACCTTTCCACCCAGCATGTATTGCACCAACAAATTTTTGCTTTTTTTCTATAATTAGAATTGGTGCACAATCTGCAGTGAGTATACTAATCGCAATATTTCGCTTATTTGTAATCATCGCATCTCCAGTCAATCTTTTTTTTGGAACACCACTTATTTTATAAACTTTGTTACTGTGAATTTGATTAAGAGAAACTAGATTTTTACTTGTGCAGCCTATTTTTTTTGAAACTATTTTTAAATTTTTACTTATATTAGTAATTTTATCATCTGAACCTTTTCCACAATTTAAACTTTTGTAGATTCCTTTTGAGGTACCACCCAATCTATTAAAAAAATAATGTGAAATAGATTTTTGATCTCTAAAAATTTTTGACTTAATCACTTAAAACCCAAATTAAAATTATTTTTGGATTTGCTTACAAATAATACTTTAAACAAAGAGCCCATATATTTTTCGTCAATTAATCTTTTTATTCTATAAAATATGTCAGCTTTCTTACTAAATTGTAAATTTTTACTCATTATCTCAGCTCTTTTTAATATTCCTAATTTAATTAAGAAATTACCTTGGGTTGTTATTAAAGATTTCAAATTAGAATTTGCAAACTCTTTCTTGTACATTTTAAAATTTATTAAATGAGTAATATCTGAGTTATAGGGGTTTTCTAAAAAACTAATTTTTCTATGCTTCTCAACACTTTGCAAGGTGTTTTTCATTTTCCCGTTGGTAAAACCATAGTCTATCATTAATAAACCACCATTATTTTTAAAAATAAATTTTGCTATTTCATTAACAAATTTCATTGCTGAGGGTGAATATTCAACAAATTTTTCTTTTTTTATATCCTTACCTAAATATTTCTCAATTATTTTTGATGACACTTTTTGATCACAAACTTCGAACTTATTTTTTTTATATGCTACATATTTTTCATACCAATTATTACTTTTCTTTAAATATTGTTTGATAGGAAATGCATCAAAAAATTCATTAGCCAAGAATATAGTTGGAGCTTTTGGAATTTCTTTTAAATTTTTAATCCATCGTACTTTTTCCTTATCTATTTTACTTTTCTGAATTTTTATCAGTAATGGACTTTTTTCTAAAATTAAGTAATTGGCAGATAAATTAATTTCACTAAAATTATTTAAAGTTTTTATAATTTGTGACATCATCTCACCGTTGCCTGCACCCAGTTCTATAATATTTATTTTTTTTGGTTTTTTTAAGTTCTCCCAAAATGAAATTAACCAAATAGATATCATTTCTGAAAAAAGAACAGAAATATTGGGAGATGTTATGAAGTCACCTTTTTTTCCGAAAGGATTTTTTTTAATATAATAACCATTATCCTTGTCATACAAAGATTTGTAAATAAATTTATCTAATGAGATTTTTTTATTGTGTCCTATTAGCATTTTTATAATTGATGATAATTAATCCGCAGGTTAGTGCTATACAACTTATTATTTGCCCCATACTCAAATTGAAAAATAAATATCCTAATTGTTGATCTGGTTCTCTGAAGAACTCGATAACAAATCTAAAAAAAGAGTATAAAATTAAAAAATACCCCGAAATAATACCAGGTGTATTCCTTAATCTACTAAACAACATTCTTAAAATAATAAATAGAACAACTCCCTCAAAAATTGCTTCATAAATTTGTGAAGGATGTCGATTTAAATCATCAATTTTTATAAACTTTACCGACCATGGTACATTTGTTTCTATGCCATAAAGTTCTGAATTTATGAAATTTGATATTCTTCCTAAAAAAATTCCTATAGGAGAACAAACAGCAACCACATCTAAATAGCTAAAAATATTTTGATTTTTATTTTTGCAGAATAAATGAGTTCCTATAATAATTCCAATTAGTGCACCGTGAAATGACATGCCTCCTTGCCAAATTTTTATAATCTCAACTGGATTACTAATAAAATAAATTGGGTCATAAATAATTACATATCCAAGTCTTCCACCAAGGATGATACTTATGATCAAATAAGTTATATAATCGTCGAAATATTCTTTTTGAGTGCTATCTTTGATTAGTTTGTTTTTTGCAAAATACCAACCAAATACTAAGCCAAATATATAAGACAAGGAATACCATCTAATTTCTAATGAAAAGATCTCAAAAGCGACTGGGTCAAAATTATTAATAAACATTTAATTGTAATATTATAAATATTACTTAAACTTTGATAAGAAATTATTATGTCAAAATCAAGATTCGTATTTGATAAATTTGCAAAATTTTTGGAAGAGGGACTGGTCAATTACAAAGATTTTAGTGATGAAGTCGTAAATATTTTACGATCAAAAAAAGAGGAAATTATTCTTAAAATGAATTTAGTAAGTAAAGACGAAATAGATATATTAAATAAAAGAATTGAAATACTAGAAAAAAAAATTGCTGAAAAAAAAATTAAAAAAAAAACTAAACGGGCAAAGAAATAATAACTTTTAATCCACCTAAACTAGACTTATCAAATTTAAGATCTCCCCCATGTGATTTTATGACATCTGATGATATAGCTAAGCCAAGACCAACACTTGACTTTGTTTCAGATCTACTTTTATCAATTTTATAAAATGGCTTCAAAACATTTTGATGTTCTTTCTGTGGTATTCCTGGACCATCATCCTCTATTGAGATACTAATAGTTGATCTTCCTTTTTTTAGATACAATTCAACATTGTCAGCAAATTTTAGAGAATTATCTATAAGGTTATTAATACACCTACTAATTAAATTCTTTCTTCCATCAAAATAAATCCTCTCTTTTAAGAAATATTTTATATTTGGTTTCTCATATTTTTTACAAATATCTTCAAGAAGAACAGAAATATCAAACGTTTCAGTCTTATCTTTTGCCCCAGATCTTGCGAATTGAAGATATTCATTTAACATTTTTTCCATTTCATCAACATCTCTTGAGAGTTTTTCTACGACACTCTTATCTTTAATCATTGCTATTTGAAGTTTTATCCTTGTCAAAGGAGTTCTTAAATCGTGGCTGATACCGGATAGCATCTCAGATCTTTGGTTAAGATGTCTAATTATTCTTTTTCTCATTTTGTCAAACTCTAAACCAGCTTTTCGGATTTCGAGTGCTCCAGAAGGTCTAAATTCGTCAATATCTTCTCCTCGACCAAATCTTTCAGATGCTTCTGCAAGTTTTGTTATAGGTCTAGTTTGATTCTTTAGAAAAATTATTGCTACTGCTATCATTAACAATGCTGGTAATGTTATCCAAAGTCCAAATAATCTGGCTGAACTTGTAGTAAGTCTGTCTCTTGGAATATAAAATTGAAAATAGCCTTTTGAATATCCTATTTTTAAATCAACAACCTCTTTAAAGTTAGTTGTATCAAACCAATAAGTTAAATTTTTTTTCTTTAATTCTCTCCTAAGTGATCGATCCACTGGGCTGAACCATCTTTCTGGTATTTTATCTGGTAAGATTTTATCTTTTTCATATTTGATATTAAAACCCAAGTGTTCTTTGAATAAAATTATTATAAAATCTTTGTTCGTTTCATCGTTATCATAAGCATCTACAAAAGTTTTGACTTCAGAGACCAATGCTCTTGTCATTCCAGAATTTGTTTTGATCCAAAGACTATCAAAAAAAACTAAAGAGATAGTTATTTGCATAACTACTATTGGAACAGCGACTATGAGTAAACCTCTATAAAAAAGTCTTTTAGGTAAGATATTTTTTATATATTTACTCAATCCATAAAACATAACCTTCACCTCTTATTGTTTGTAAATAATTTGGGCTTTTGGGATTTTCTTCAATTTTCTTTCTAAGTCTTGTAATTATTACATCAACTGATCTCTCTTTATCAATTTTTATAAGATTTCCTATTTCCTCTCTTTTAAATATCTTTCCAGGAGAATTAACCATTTTATCTAAAATTATTTTTTCTGTATTATTGATTTTTATTGATTTATCATTTTTCAAAATAAACTGCTTGTTAAGATCTATTTCAATTTTACCAAATTTAAATTTTCTTTTTGTATTTCTATATTTTGTTTTATTTAAGATATTATTAATTCTAAGTATTAATTCTTTCGGTTCAAAAGGTTTTGGAAGGTAATCGTCTGCACCAATATCTAAACCCTCTATTCTCTCTGAGGCCTCACCTTTTGCTGTTAAAAGAATTATTGGGGTTGAAATTTTGTCTTTATTTTCTTTTGTAAATTCCAAACCACTTTTGCCTGGCATCATTATATCAAGAACTATTAAATCAAATTTTATAACTTTAACTTTTTCATGAGCATCTTCGGCGCTATTTGAACTAGTTACGAGATAGTTATTTTGAGATAGGTATTCTTTAACTAATTCTCTTATGCCATCATCATCATCTACAACTAAAATATGTGCTTTAAATTTTTCCATTAATTATTTTTTTTAAAACATTGTCAAAACTGACAACCTCATTTGCTTTTGATGCTGAGAATGCTTGATAAATCCTTTTCTTTTGAGCCGAGAAAATTTCATTAAATAATTTCTCTCCTTCTTCTGTTAAGTAGACATGCTTTATTCTCGTATCTACTTGGTCTTTTTCATATTTTATAGCTTTTAGATTTATTAAATCTTTCAAAACTCTATTCAAACTTTGCTTTGTAACTTTCAACTTTCTTAAGAGGTCTGATATTGTAATACCCTCATATAATGAAATTAAGTGAATAACCTTATTATGTGCGACACCTATGGAGTATTTATTCAATACATTTTTAGCATCTGAGACTGTCTCTCTGTAGCCAAGAAATATTTTTTCAATATATTGTTTGAGATCCTCATCTTTTAAATATAAAAGTTTTTTCATATTGGTAAGTTATATTGACATATTATATATACAAATATATTTTTTTATAAAATTAAATAATGATACCTTTTGATAAACGATCAGGAAAAATTTGGTACAATAATGAGCTTGTTGAATGGCAAGATGCAAAATGCCATGTAATCAGTCATGGACTTCACTATGCAAGTTTAGTTTTTGAAGGTGAAAGAGTATACGACGGAGAAATATTTAAGCTAGAAGAGCATACAGATAGATTATTTTATTCTGCAAAAAGATTAGACATTAATATTCCTTATACAAAAGACGAAATAAATGAAGCTTCTAAAAAAATAGTAGCAGTTCAAAATATTCAAAATGGATATGTAAGACCATTTGCGTGGAGAGGAAGCGAGATGATGGGTGTGTCTGCTCAGAAAAATACAATTAATGTAGCAATAGCGACGTGGGAATGGCCTGCGTATTTTGATCCAAAATTAAAAGCTGAAGGAATAAGCTTAAATATTTCTAAATGGAGAAGACCCGCTCCAAATACTATTCCTTGGGATGCAAAAGCAGCAGGATTATATATGATTTGTACTCTTTCAAAACACGAAGCTGAACAACAAGGTTATTCTGAATCATTAATGTTAGATTTTGAAGGTAATGTTGCAGAAGGAACAAGTGCAAATATTTTTTTTAAAGATAAAAATAATGAATTGCATACACCAACACCAGATTCCTTTTTAAATGGTATTACAAGACAAGCGGTAATTGAGCTAGCAAAATCAAAAAATATTAAAGTTCATGAAAGAAAAATTTCTCCAGATGAACTAGGTAATTTTGATGGATGTTTCTTAACTGGTACAGCAGCTGAAATAACACCTGTTGCAAGCATTGCAGATCACAAATACAAAATTTGTGATGTTATATTAGGATTATCAAAAAGTTTTGATCAGTTGGTTAGACAGAAAAAAGCTGCCTAATCCTTATTATCTTCAGATATTGCATGGTCTATTCCTTTTCTAAGATAATCATATCCAGTATAGAGCGTTAAAAACGCAGAAAGCCATAAAATAATAATGCCAATTGTTTGAGCATTATAATCTTGAAAATTAATTAATTTATTTCCAGTTTCTCCAGTTAAAAGTATTGCTATCGAAAACATCTGCAGGAATGTTTTAAGCTTTGCTAAATTAGAAACAGGAAGCTTTATCTTCCCTTTTGCAAGAAACTCTCTTAATCCTGAAATTAGTATTTCCCTTGTTAGAATTATAATAGCTGCAATAACTTCGTAATTTTTTATTGTTTGGTCCATAACTAATAAAATTAATGCAGTTGCAACAATAATTTTATCAGCTATTGGATCTAAAAGTTCTCCAAGTTTAGACTCTTCTTTAAACATCCTTGCCAAAAGACCATCTAAAAAATCTGTAAATGAGGCAATTAAAAAAAGAGCAAACGGTATTACGTCTCCATAAAATCCTGGAAGATAGAATGTAAAAACAAATATCGGAACAATTATTATACGTCCAATTGTTAAATAATTAGGTATTTTAAATTTCATTCGTGAAAGAAGTTATATATTTTTTTTGCAACTTTTTCCTCAACTCCATCAACTGATTTTATTTCATCTAAACTAGCTGATTCCACAGCTCTGGCTGAACCAAAATGATTTAATAATGCCCTTTTTCTGATAGATCCAATACCATCAATTTGATCTAATAATGATTTGCTTATGCCCTTTTTTCTTTTTGCTCTATGAGCACTTATTGCAAATCGATGGGATTCATCTCTCAGTCTTTGTAAAAAGAATAATGTTGGATCATTTTTCTCGAATTTGAACTCTCTTCCATTATGAAAAAATGTTTCATTTCCACTATTTCTCATTTTGCCCTTTGCTATAGCCACAATAGGTATTTCATGTAGACCGAGTTCATTCATCGCTTCTCTAGCTACAGAATATTGACCTTTCCCTCCATCAATTAAAACTAAATCAGGGAAAGTTAAATAGTTATCTTTCTCTTGAACTGCTCTTTTAAATCTTCTGTTAAGAACTTCTTTCATCATTCCATAATCATCTTGAGCATTTTTTTGAATTTTTATATTGAATTTTCTATACCTTTTTTTAACAAACCCTTCATCGCCATAAGTAATTAAAGCGCCCACACTATTTGTGCCTTGAATATGGCTATTATCGTAAACCTCAACTAAATTAATATTAGTTTCAAGATTGAATTTTTTTGATACCGCATCAAAAAGATCTCTATTATTCTGACTCTCATAAAGTTTTCTATTCAAACTATCTTTTGCATTATTTATTGCTTGATTAATAACTTTTAGTTTTGTCCCTTTTCTTGCAACAGTAATTGTGATTTGTTTACCTTCTTTTTGTGTAAGTGTTTTTTCAATTAATTCTTTCTCTTTAATTTCATTTGATAAAATTATTGAAGATGGCACGCTTTTATTTTCATAAAATTGAGAGACAAAAGAATTAATGATATCATTTAGATTTTCTTCTGGATCATGCTTTGGAAAAAAAGCTTGATTGCCCCAATTTTGTTTTGACCTATAAAAAAAAACTTGAATACAAGTTTTTCCAGACTCTTTATATCCCGCGATAACATCTGCTTCGACTAAATTTGCTTCATTTATTCTTTGAGAAGATTGGATAATATTTAATGATTTAATTCGATCTCTTAGTATTGCTGCTTTTTCAAAGTCTAAATCCTCACTAGCCTTTTCCATTTGATTAGATAAGCTTTTCTGAATTTTTCTAGATTTGCCTGACACAAACTCAATTGCATCATCAACAGTTTGTTTATAATCACTCTCAGTTACGTAACCAACACAAGGTCCTGAGCACCTTTTAATTTGATAAAGTATGCAGGGTCTTTCTCTATTTTTGAAAACAGTGTCATCACAAATTCTTAGATGAAATATTTTTTGGATCATTTTTATAGTCCAATTTGCAGATCCAGCTGATGCAAATGGTCCAAAATAAAATCCCTCTTTGCCTTTTTTCCCTCTGTGCCTTTTGATTTGTGGCCATTTATCTTTGTCGCCTATAAAAATAAAAGGAAAGGATTTGTCATCTCTTAGTAAAATATTAAATTTTGGTTTAAACTTTTTAATTAAATTTGCCTCTAAAAGTAAAGCCTCACTTTCATTTGAAGTAGTAGTAATTTCGAGTCTTTTTGTTTGAGAGAGCATTCTTTCAGTCCTAATGATATGACTTTTCTCTGATACATAACTTTTAAGTCTGTTTGGAAGGTTTTTTGCTTTACCCACATAAAGAATTTCTCCTTTTGAATTTAGCATTCTATAAACACCTGGCAGCTTAGGAACCAAGGGCAATTCTTTTTTAATTACTTCTTTACCTTGATCAGGGCTAAACATGACTTCTTTTTTTTGAAATTTGAATTCCAACAGAACTACAGTCTTTCATGATTTCCAATTTTTCAATTTGGAGAGATATTTTATCTATTCTTTTATCTTTGAATAGCTCATCGAAGACGTCTTCTGCTAAAGTTTCTAAAAAATTATAATGTTTATTTTTTACTAATTTTTTTATTAATTTTACAATTTTGGCATAATTCACTATTGATTTAATATCCTTATCATTAGAAGGTTGTTTATCTTGATAATTTACTTCTAAATTAAATTTTACTTTTTGAGGCTTTTCTTTTTCAAAATCAAAATAACCAAGTTTTAAATCTAACACTAATTCTTTTATTAAGACCTTCTTTTCATAGTTAAATAAACTTTTATTTTTATCTATTTTTACAACTTTGAGATTATTTTTTTTCATATTTATATTCTAGACTCAATAAATTTAATAATTTCTGGATGGTAATAACTAAAACAGCTATATTTAACAAGTTGATGGCCTGCAGCACTCTTTTTCATTTCTTTCTTTAATTTTTTATCTAGAACTACAAATTTTCTTTCACTTGTAAGTTTTTCTTTACCTTCTGGCCAGGCCTCTTCCCATCCACCTTTCATTTTTTCCTTAACTTTACAATCTTTTCCATTAACAAAAATTTTTCTATTTGTGTGGCCAGGTGTATCAATCCATTTTATACCCGGAATATTTCCTAAATCTTTTTTCATCCAGATACTATTGCTACGCCAATCTCCCTCACCATCCACAGGGCTATGAAAAACTAGAGCATCTATTCTTTTAAAACTTTTTAGTTCATCAATTTGCATTTTTCTAATTGGAGTGTTTGGATTTCTATCCCAACAATTAGGCATGAATGAAATAGTTGCATTAAAGTCTTCTGGATAAAGACCTTTGTGTCTAAGTGTATCAATACCTCCGCAAGACAATCCAGACATAAATATTTGATTTCTTGGAGTTCCTTTTGAA
Organism: uncultured Pelagibacteraceae bacterium; assembly: GCA_902633185.1. Lineage (GTDB taxonomy): Bacteria > Pseudomonadota > Alphaproteobacteria > Pelagibacterales > Pelagibacteraceae > Pelagibacter. The sequence goes on from CACPFN010000006.1 coordinate 45,391, forward strand.
ACTAATTCATCAATTATTTCTTTATTTACATCGACTCTTTTACTTATTCCCCAATTTTTTAAAATACAATCATACCAAGGTTTGTGAAATGCACCTTTGAATTTCCATGCACATCCATATCCATCATCTCCACCTGCTTTATGTAACCTTCTATTAAGCATTAAAACCAGTTCTTTACCTTTAATTTTAGTTCCTGATATTTGACCTAAATACTTTGGAAGAAAATCTTTACATTCTCCCCATTTCTTTTTGACTGTCCATCCTCCTGTATTATAGATCATTATGATTTTATTTTCTGGATTTGGAATATCAGTTCCTTTTATTACAGTTACTTTTTTTCCATCACTATAAATAAATGCGTCTCCCTTGATATCTCCAGATTTACATTCTCTAGCTTCTGCTAAAGAAATTAATGTAAAAAATATTGAAATTGTAAGTATTAATTTTTTCATTCTTTACCGCCCATTATATCTGGAGTTTGCCAGTTTAAGTTTTGGCCACTATCAATTGCTAAAACTTGACCGGTAATAGATCTATTTTTAATAAAAAAGTCAACAGCATTGCAGATTTCTTGAACATCCGTCTGTTTTTTAAGAGGTGTTGCCATGTATTGTTTTTTAAAATGTTTATCAGACTGTCTTTTATTTTTAATAGTTGGACCTGGAGCAATTCCATTCACTCTAATATTTGGGGCAAGACTCATAGCGCAAGTTTTGGTTAAGGTGTAAAGACCAGTTTTGCTTAATGTATATGAAAAAAAATATGGTGTTAATTTGAATACTCTTTGATCAATTATATTAATAATATTATTGTTTTTGCCTCTAATATTTTTCGCAAATCCTTGCGATAATAAAGCTGGCGCTTTAAGATTTGCTTTTAAATGGCTATCCCAACTTTTTGATGTAAAATTTTCAAGCTTGTCATTTTCAAATAACGAAGCATTATTTATTAAACAATCAAAATATTTCAATTTTGATTTTGAAAATTTAAGCATTCTTTCTATTTCTTTTTCTTTAGTTAAATCTGCTTGTGCTAAATAAATTTTTGTACCAATTTTGTTTAAATCTTTTTTAAGATTTTCTGCTTTGGATCTAGATTTGTTATAATGGATAACAATTTCAATATTAGGTCCAGATAATTTTTTAGCTATGGCAGCTCCCATTCGAGTTGCTGCTCCAGTAATTATTATCTTTCGTGCTTCCATTTTTTGTCTCTTTTTTTTGTAACTCTTGTACCAGGCATACCTAATGTTGATCTACCTTTAGGATAAATTTTATTTTTAACATCGTACTGTCTAATTTTGGGGTTTAAAGTAATTTCTAATTCAGTACTTTGAAGCTTTCTCATCTCATCTCTAATTTTAGCCGCTTCCTCAAATTCCAGATTAGATGCAGCTTCCTTCATCTTTTTGTCTAATCCTTTTAAATGTTTTTTAAGGTTACCACCAATATTGGAACCTTCGCTTATTTTGACGTAATCTTTCTCGTAAACACTTTCTAAAATATCACTTATTTCTTTTTTTACAGATTTAGCGTCGATTTTATTTTTCTTATTGTACTCTAATTGAATCTTTCTTCTTCTCTCAGTTTCTTTAATTGCTTTCTTTATACTTTTTGTTTCCTTATCGGCATAAAGAATAACTTTTCCATCAACATTTCTTGCGGCTCTCCCTATTGTTTGAATTAGTGAAGTTTCTGATCGCAAAAATCCTTCCTTATCCGCATCTAGTATCCCGACTAAAGCACATTCTGGAATATCTAAACCTTCTCTTAATAAATTTATTCCAACCAGAACATCAAATACACCCATTCTAAGATCTCTCATAATCTCTATTCTCTCAAGTGTATCTATATCAGAATGAAGGTATCTTACTTTTATCCCATTTTCATGAAGATACTCGGTTAAATCCTCTGCCATTTTTTTTGTAAGTGTTGTAACCAAAACTCTATAATTATTTTCAACTACTTTTTTACATTCATGCATAAGATCATCTACTTGATTTTTTGCTGGTCTAATTTCAACTGGTGGATCTATTAATCCCGTAGGTCTTATTACCTGATCAATAAACTTGCCTTTAGTTTGTTCTAACTCCCACGGACCAGGAGTTGCTGAAACAAATACAGTTTGTGTTCTCATTAAATCCCACTCTTCAAATTTTAAAGGTCTGTTATCCATGCAAGATGGCAATCTAAAACCATACTCAGCCAATGTGCTTTTTCGAGACCTATCTCCCTTAAACATCCCATTAAGTTGGGGAACTGTAACATGAGACTCATCTACAAAAACTAATGTGTTATCAGGAAAATATTCAAAAAGGGTGGGTGGTGGCTCTCCTGGTTTTCTACCAGATAAAAATCTTGAGTAATTTTCAATTCCTGCACAAGATCCAGTTGCCTCAATCATTTCTAAATCAAATTTAGTTCTCTCCTCTAATCGTTGCGCCTCTAATAACTTGTTTTCCGCTTTGTGTTTTTTTAAAGTCTCCTCTAATTCTTTTCTTATTTTTATAATTGCTTGTTCTACAGTTGGTTTAGGAGTGATATAATGAGAATTAGCATAAACTTTTACAAGACTAAGATCTCTAACCTGATCTCCTGTCAAAGGATCAAATTCCTCAATCTTCTCTAGTTTGTCACCAAATAAACTTAGTCTCCATGCTCTATCCTCTAGATGAGATGGAAATATTTCTAAATATTCTCCCCTTGCCCTAAATGTTCCTCTAAAAAAATTTTGATCATTTCTCTTATACTGAAGAGCAACAAGAGATTTTATTATTTGTTCTCTATTATATTCATAGTTTTTCTGAAGAGTTAAAGTCATTTTGCTGTAAGCTTCAACTGATCCCAAACCATAAATACAAGAAACACTTGCAACTATTAAAACATCGTCTCTTTCAAGAAGAGATCTTGTTGCCGAGTGTCTCATTCTATCAATCTGCTCGTTTATAGAAGCTTCTTTTTCGATGTAAGTATCTGATCTTGGTACGTAAGCTTCTGGAGTGTAATAATCGTAGTAAGATACAAAATATTCAACAGCATTATCAGGAAAAAAAGTTTTCATCTCACCGTAAAGTTGAGCTGCCAAAGTTTTATTCGGTGCCAATATTAACGCTGGTCTATTCGTAGCTTCTATAACTTTTGCCATTGTAAAAGTTTTTCCAGATCCAGTTACTCCTAATAATACTTGATTAAACTCATTTTTTTTAGCTCCTTGGACAAGCTTTTTAATTGCATCTGGCTGGTCACCAGCTGGGGTAAAATCTGACTTTATTTTGAATTTTTTTCCACCTTCGAGTTTTCCACCGATTTTTGGGTTTTTACTCTGAATGTCTGTAATTAGGTCTTGATATGTATTCTCCATATATTAAACAACGTAATTGAATAATTTCATAATTCAATGAGCATAATATCTAATAATTTAAAAAGAATTAAACCATCTCCAACTATTGCAGTTACTCAAAAGGCAAGAGAATTAAGAGCTGCAGGAAAAGATGTAGTTGGACTTGGGGCAGGGGAACCAGATTTTGATACTCCTATCAATGTTAAAAATGCAGCCATTAAAGCAATAAGAGACGGAGATACAAAGTATACTGCAGTTGATGGAACTCCATCATTAAAAAAAGCAATTTTAAAAAAATTTAAAAGAGAAAATAAACTAAATTATAAACTAGATGAAATCACAGTTGGAACTGGAGGGAAACAAGTTCTCTATAACACTTTTATGGCAACTTTAAATAAAGGAGACGAAGTTATTATTCCTGCGCCATTCTGGGTTTCATATCCAGATATGGTTCTCTTAGCAGGAGGAAAACCAAAAATAGTAAAATGTGATGAAAAAGATGGATTTAAAATTACACCTACAAAATTAAAAGCCGCAATTACAAAAAGAACGAAATGGATAATCCTTAATTCTCCATCTAATCCAACTGGATCTGGATACAGCAAATCAGAAATTCAAAAATTAGCAAAGGTTTTAATAAAAAACAAAAAAGTCCACATTTTGAGCGATGATATTTATGAGCATGTTAAATATGATAATTTTAAATTTTTTACTATTGCTCAAATTTCAAAATTAAAATCTCGAACATTAACAATGAATGGAGTGAGCAAATCTTATGCAATGACTGGTTGGAGAATTGGTTATGCAGCCGGACCAAAAGAAATAATTTCTGCAATTAGAAAAATTCAATCTCAGTCAACTTCGAATCCCTCGTCAATTAGTCAAGCAGCAGCTGTTGAAGCTCTGAATGGAAAACAAGACTTTATTAAGAAAAGAGCAAAATCATTTAAAGAAAGAAGAGATTTTGTTGTAAAAAGTTTAAATAATATTGATGGTATTAGCTGTTTAAAACCTAATGGTGCATTTTACGTATTTCCGAATTGTAAAAAACTTTTAAATAAAAGAACTAAACTTAAAAAAGATACTGATTTTGTCCAAAAGCTATTAGAAAAACAAAATGTTGCTGCTGTTCAAGGCTCGGCATTTGGTTTAGATGGATATTTTAGAATTTCATATGCAACTTCAATGGCAAAACTTAAAATAGCAATGGCTAGAATTAAAAAGTTTTGTGAGGATTTAGGATAAACCTATTTTTTTTTATTTAGTCCAATTAGAGAAGAATTTCTAAATCTTAAAATTACAATTGCTAAAGCAATTAAAACAATCGCACCTGCTTCATATAGTAATATCTCTGGATTTAGAGATTTTCCTTGTAAAATAATAAATCTAGCAAGTGCAGTTATAGCAATAAATAACGGCAGTGTAATTTGAATTGATTGGCTTTCCCAAAATACTCTAACCATTGCAAGCACTTCAAGATATAAAAAAAGTAAAAGCAGATCGGCTAAAGTAACTCTTTGCACGAGTATCATCTGGTACATTTCTTGCCCAAAAGCAATAACTGTACTAACTAAAATGATTACTAATGCTACAAGCTGGATTTGCTTTACAATGTTTTCCATTTAAATTCTTTTATAATTTAAAATAACTTTTTATTCTATACTGAAATAGCTTGTAAATTATTGATATTATACTAATCCAAGTCTAACTACTGATTTTGCCGCATCCTCAATACATCCTCTAGCCGGCTGAAATTTAAATCCCAATAAATCTTCAGCATACGAAGCATCAGTTTGCATTTGTATCCCTAAATCTGGAACCATCATTTTTGCACTCGTATCCAGATGACTAATTATTCTCACTAAAAAGTTTGGCAACACTCTTTTTGGAAGTTTTTTTGAATATTTAGGTAATGCTTCAGCCATAATATTTGAAAAATCTATCATTCTTTTGACCTCAGAGCCAATTATTAGTCGTCTTCCACCAACATCTGGTCTTGTTAAAGAATTGATGTGAGCTTTCACTACATCTTTCATATCTGAGACTAAAATACTAAAATCCGGAGCACCTGGATATTTACCTTCTAGAAATAATTTAACATAACTTATCGAAGTTTTTTCTTTAGTATCTAAAGCGTCTCCAAAGACACCTCCAGGACATATACATACCAACTTATTCTTTAAACCTTTATTCTCCATAAATTCCCAAGCTGCTTTTTCAGCCTTGATTTTTGAAACAAAGTAATCATTACAACCTTTCCAATTAACATCACTCCAATCATTTTCACCAAATGTATATGGATTTGTCCTATTAGGTTTTCTAAACATTGTTGCAATTGAAGAAGTTTTAATAATACGTTCAACTCCCGCGTTAACAGCAGCTTTTAAAACTCTTATAGTTCCATCTTTAGCTGTAGGAACAAGACTTTCACGATCTCTAGAGGTCTTTAAGGGGAAAGGAGAAGCCACATGCATTACATACTTACAGCCTTTTAATGCCTCATCCCAACCTTCGTCTTTTAAAAGATCTAATTCTACAAATGATAATTTATCAATTGATGCATATTCATTTATGGTTTTTTTTGTTTGCTCTATTAAACCAGAATCTCTAACAGTGCCTAAAACTTTATATCCCGATTTTAATAATTCAATTGCAGTGTGTTTAGCGATCCATCCACTTATACCCGTCAACAATACTGTTTCATTCATTTATTCAGATAAATGTTTTTCAGCCTCTAATGCTGCCATACATCCCATACCAGCTGCTGTAACTGCCTGTCTAAATACTTTATCTTTCACATCACCAGCAGCAAAAACTCCTGGTATATTTGTTTCCGTAGACTCTGGTTTTGTTATTAAATAACCCTCATTATCCATTTCTAGTTGGTCTTTAAATAATGAGGTTGCTGGATCATGCCCTATAGCAATGAACAAGCCATCAATTTTTAATTCGTCTATTTTGTTTGTTTTAACATTTTTAATTTTTAATCCAGTTACATTTTTAGGATCATTATCCCCAATAACTTCATCAACAACAGAGTCCCAAATTATTTCAATTTTTTTATTTTCCATTAATTTCTTTTGAAGTAATTTTTCTGCTCTCAAACTATCTCTTCTGTGAATAAGCTGAACTTTTGAAGCAAATTTTGTTAAAAACATAGCTTCTTCGACTGCAGCATTTCCACCCCCAACAACTGCTACAGTTTTGTCTTTAAAGAAAAATCCATCACATGTTGCACATGCAGATACACCAAAACCTCTAAAGCTTTGTTCTGAGTCAATATTTAACCATCTTGCTTGAGCTCCTGTTGAAATAATAATTGATTCTGCCTCATAAATTTGGCCACTATCTCCAACAGCTTTAAATGGCTTAGATTTTAAGTCCACTGATGCAATATGATCTTGTATCATTTCAGTTCCAACTACCTCTGCCTGACCTTTCATTTGATCCATAAGCCATGGCCCTTGTATTACATCTTTAAATCCAGGAAAATTTTCAACATCAGTTGTTGTTGTTAATTGGCCACCAGGTTCCATACCATGAACTAATATTGGTTTTAACATTGCTCTTGCAGCATAAATTGCTGCTGTATATCCAGCGGGACCTGACCCAATTATTAACACTTTTGTGTGTTTAGTTGGATTTTCACTCATATGAAAGCTATATAATGATTAATGACTAAATTGAAAGGTATATTATTAACAGAAGGTATGCATGGGATGATTAGCCAAGTAGAAGGTTTGGCTAAAGCTTTAGATATAAATTATTCTCACCACACAGTTGAAACAAAAGGTTTCTGGAAAGTTATACCGCCAAAATTCACTCCAATATCCAACTCAGTTTTTAAAAAAATTGAATGCGAAGATGTTGATTTAATTATTTCATGTGGGAGAAAAAGTATTATTCCATCATTATTCTTAAAAAAAATTTCAAAGAAAAAAGTATTTAATATTCATATTCAAAACCCAAAGATAAAACTAGATAATTTTGATCTAGTTGTAGTACCTGAGCACGACAATCTTAATGGACATAATGTAATAAAAACAAAAGGAGCTATTCATTATTTAACAAGTGAAGAAATTGAAAAAGACAAAGAATATTTATTTAGTATTTCAAGTAAATTGAAGGATAAAAATATAATTTCATTAATAATTGGTGGTCCTACCCAGTATTATGATTACTCAGATAGAAATATCCAAGAAATTTTTTCAAAAGTAAATTATTTAGTTAAAGAAAATAATCTTAATTTAGTAGTCATCCCTTCTATGAGAACGCCAAAGGGAACTATAGAACATGCAAAAATATATTTTGGAAATGATCATTTAGTATTAGATGGTGTTGATAAAAAAGCCTATTTAAGTGCTCTTTCACAATCAAAACATTTAGTTATTACTTGTGATTCAATCTCTATGATTTCAGAGGCAGCTTTAACAGGTAAGCCAATTTATATTGCCACTATTCCACCTAAAAAAAGCGATAAAAGATTTAAAAATTTTAGAAAATTATTTCAAGAAATGAAAATTGTTAGAGAATTAGGAGAAAAATTAGAAAATTGGAACTATGAAAAATTAGATGAAACGAATAGAGTAGCAAATATCATTAAAGATAAAATTCAATTATAATGGCATTTTTAAATTCAATATTAAAAAATTCGTCAAATCATAAATCCCCTTTTGAACATTGGGAATTAGATCAACCATTAACTGACGGCCAAGTTCAGGAAATTGTAAACGCTGATATAGCTAATCCGATAGAACATAATTTAAACTATGATGGCACAAGAGCAATTGATGGAGGTGAAGGTAAGTTTAGAGAAGGTATATCAGACGGAGGTAAAGCATTAAAATTTAGATGTTTTGTTACAAAAGAAAATTCAAGTCAATTTCCTAATCTTGTTGAATTTATTAAAGAACTTCAAAATCCATCAACTTATAAAAAAATTTCTGAATTGATAAATAAAGATCTTTCAAATTCATATGTAAGAGTTGAAGTTATATGTGATAGAAAAGGATTCTGGTTAAAACCACATTGTGATATCAAAGAGAAACTGATGTCATGTTTATTATTCGTAAATAAGCATAATGAAAAAGAAGATTTAGGAACAGATTTTTATGATGAAAATCTAAAATTAGCAAAAACTGTTCCGTATAAGGATAATTACGGTTATTTTTTTTCAAGTGGTCCTAACACTTGGCATGGTATGGAAAAAAAAGAAATAGTAAAAGAGAGAAGATGTCTTCAAGTAAATTATGTTACATTTGAGACGGATTGGAAAGTCAATTAAAATTAATTATCCTGGAGAGATCTAACTCTTAACTTGGTTGTTTTTAAGGATTTAATTGCTTCTAAGAATGAATAGGCTGTAGACATATTGGTACAATAAGGAATTTTGTTTGCAAGAGTTCCTCTTCTTAATGCTCTTGCATCACTAATCCTGTGTTCAGAATTTCCACCTCCAGTATTTATTACCAAAGATATTTTTTTGGAATTTAAAACATCTACTATATGTGGTCTACCACTGCTTACTTTATTAATTTTTTTACATTTCATTCCATTTTGTTTTAAAATCTCTGAAGTTCCTTTGGTTGCAGAAAGTGTGAAACCAAGTTTTATTAATCTTTGTGCAACACCGATTATTTCTTGTTTATGCGAGTCTTTTACTGATAAGAATGCCATGCCCTTAGTTGGCAATGAATTTGAAGCAGCAATTTGACTTTTTGCAACAGCCATTCCAAAATCATCGTCAAAACCCATTACCTCACCAGTAGACTTCATCTCAGGGCCAAGTAATAAATCACTATCTGGAAATTTATTGAATGGAAATACTGCTTCCTTTACAGCAAATTTTTTATTGGTTTTATATTTTAATTTATATTTACTTAACTTTTCCCCAGACATTATTCTTGATGCAATTTTTGCAAGTGGAATACCATTTGCTTTTGAAACAAAAGGAACAGTTCTGCTTGCTCTAGGATTAACTTCAATGACAAAAATTTCATCATTTTTAATTGCGAATTGAATATTTAAAAATCCTTTGACTTTTAAAGCCAAAGCCAATTTTCTTGTTTGTATTTTTAATTCTCTTAAAAGATTCGCTTTTATCGATACTGGTGGCAAGCAACAAGCAGAGTCTCCAGAATGAATCCCGGCTTCTTCAATATGTTGCATTATTCCAGCAACATAAACGTCTTTTCCGTCAGAAATTGCATCTATATCCACTTCCATTGCATTGTCGATAAATTTATCAATTAAGATTGGATTTTGTTCTGATGCTTTGAAGGCCTCATTAATAAATTGTTTCAATTGACTTTTGTCATGAACAATTTCCATAGCCCTTCCTCCCAAAACATAAGAAGGTCGCACAACTACTGGTAATCCAATTTTTTCAGCAACATTAATAGCTTGGTTGAATTTGTAGGCTATTCCACTTTCAGCTTGTTTTAATTTAAGCTTTATAAGCAACTCTCTAAATCTGTCTCTATCTTCTGCAAGATCAATCGATTTATATTGTGTCCCTAATATAGGTAGTTTATTTTCATCTAAAAATTTAGCTAATTTGATAGGAGTTTGGCCTCCAAATTGCGCAATAATCCCAATTAGATTTCCTTTTGATTTTTCTTTTAATATTATATTCTCAACATACTCTTCAATTAAAGGCTCAAAGTATAATCTATCACTTGTATCATAATCTGTAGAAACAGTTTCCGGGTTACAATTTATCATTATTGTTTCAAAACCTGCTTCTTTTAAAGAAAAGCTAGCCTGACAACAGCAATAATCAAACTCTATACCTTGGCCAATTCTATTTGGTCCTCCACCTAAAATTATTATTTTCTTTTTATTGCTTGGCTCAGCTTCGCATTCAGTTTTAATAGAAAAATTTCTTTGATACGTAGAATACATATAAGGTGTAAAAGATTTAAATTCAGCAGCACAGGTATCAACTTTCTTAAAAACGGGCATAACTTTTAGCGCTTTTCTCCTTGATTTGATGATTGTTTCTTTTTGACCAGTCAATTGCGAGATCTTTTTGTCAGAAAAGCCTATCGATTTTATTCTATTAAATTCCTCAAAAGTTTTGGGCAGCCCTTTTGAATTTAAAATTTTTTCTTCATTAACTATTTCCTTAATTTGATTTAAAAACCAAGGATCTACCTTTGATAATTTACATATAATATCTAAAGAAATTTTTTTTCTAAAAGCCTCAGCAATCAGAAGCAATTTATTTGGAATATTGATTTTTAAATTTTTCAGTATTTCTTTTTTTGAATAGTTAAAAATATTATCTAATCCTGACAAACCAGTTTCAAGTGAAACCAGAGCTTTTTGAAAAGATTCTTTGAAGTTTCTCCCAATTGCCATTGCTTCGCCAACTGATCTCATTGATGTTCCTAAAATTGCTTCTGTGTCTGAAAATTTTTCAAATGTAAATCTAGGAATTTTTGTTACCACGTAATCAATTGTTGGTTCAAAAGAAGCTGGTGTTACTTTTGTTATTTCATTTTGTAGTTCATCTAAAGTGTAACCAACAGCTAATTTTGCAGCCACTTTAGCTATTGGAAATCCTGTTGCTTTTGAAGCTAAAGCAGATGACCTTGAAACTCTAGGGTTCATTTCAATAATTACCATCCGTCCATTTTTAGGATTTATAGCAAACTGAACATTGGAACCACCTGTTTCAACACCTATTTTTCTTAAGCAAGCAATAGATGCATTCCTCATTACTTGATACTCTTTATCTGTCAAAGTTAAAGCTGGAGCTATAGTAACAGAGTCACCCGTGTGAGTTCCCATTGGATCAACATTTTCTATTGAACAGATAATTATACAATTGTCGTTTTTATCTCTAACAACCTCCATCTCAAATTCTTTCCATCCGTCCAAACATTCTTCAACCAAAACTTGATTTTGAGGAGACTCGCTCATTCCCTCTTTAACAATTTTAAAAAAATCTTTTGATGTTCTGGCAATTCCTCCACCTAATCCTCCTAAAGTAAAAGAAGGTCTAATAATTGCAGGGAGACCAATTTTGTTTAAACATTTTTTCGCGTTTGAAAATTTATTTAGAACTTCTGATTTTGGTAAATCAATACCAATGTCAGACATATTTTTTCTAAATTTTTTTCTATCTTCTGCATTTGCTATTGCTTTGGATTTTGCTCCAATAAGTTCAATTTTATACTTTTTAAGCAAACCAATTTTTTCTGCATTAATTGCAAGATTTAATGCTGTCTGTCCACCCATTGTAGGCAGAATAGCATCAGGCCTCTCTTTTTTGATAACCTCCTCTAGTACTTCCAGTGAAATTGGTTCGATATAAGTTTTATCAGCAACACCAGGATCTGTCATTATAGTTGCTGGATTTGAATTGATTAATATTACTTTATAACCTTCATCTTTTAATGCTTTGCATGCTTGTGTTCCTGAATAATCAAATTCACAAGCTTGACCAATAATAATTGGACCAGCTCCAATAACCAAAATTTTTTTAATGTCTTTTCTTTTTGGCATATTTTTTTATTTCTCTAATAAAGTTACTAAATAAATATTTACTATCTTGTGGTCCAGGATTAGATTCAGGATGATATTGGACTGAGAAAACAGGTTTATTTTTTAATCTTATTCCCTCTATTGAATTATCGAACAATGATAGGTGAGTTATTTCTGTATTTTTTTTTAAGCTTTGTTTAATAACTTCAAATCCATGATTTTGACTTGTGATTTCAACTTTCTTTGTAATTAAATTTTTTACTGGATGATTTGCACCCCTATGTCCTAATCTCATCTTTTTGGTTTTTGCATCTAAAGCTAAAGCTAATATTTGATGACCCAAACATATCCCAAATAATGGGATATTTTTTTTTATTAAATTTTTTACAATTTTAATTGCATACTTTCCTGTTGCAGCAGGATCCCCAGGACCGTTTGACAAAAAAATTCCATGAGGTTTTAGATTAATTATACTATTTGCATTTTCCTTGCAGGAAACAACTTTAACTTCGCAATCAAAATCAGAAAAATACCTTAGTATATTTTTTTTAATTCCATAATCTATCGCCACAACCCTAAATTTTTTCTTATTATTTTTTTCATAGCCCTTATTTTTTTTCCAAGTCTTATATCCTTTCCAAATATAAGTTTTATTAGTTGTGACCTCTTGAGCAAGATCCATTCCGTTTAAACCAGGCCATTTTATTGATTTATTTATTAGTTTATTAATATTAAATTTACCATTTTTACTGTTTGATATTGTTCCCTTTGGAGCCCCTTTATCTCTTATAAAATTTGTTAAACTTCTAGTATCTAGACCAGTTATGCCTACTATTTTATTTTTTTTAAGCCATTTATCTAAATTTTGTAGTGATCTATAATTAGAAGGACTTGTTATCTCTGAATTAAAAATAACTCCCTTTGTCCATATTTTATCAGACTCTATATCTTCTTTATTAGTCCCAACGTTTCCAATGTGTGGAAATGTAAAATTTATTATCTGTCCTGCATACGATGGATCAGATATAATTTCTTGATAACCAGTTAAAGAGGTATTAAAGCATACCTCTCCGGTTGCTTCTCCTATATGTCCCAGTCCAATTCCTTTAAAGACTGATTTATTTTCAAGAGCTAAAATAGCTGTGTTAAAATTAGAGAGATGTGAAGTTTTATTTTTTCGTTTTAAAGTCAATTACAACTCATGAGTTAAAGGTTAATACAATAAAACGTATTTATCCGCAACAGATCTATAATAAATTTTTAAAAATACAATTTTTTCTTTTGAACAATTTTGTCTATGAAGTACATTCTAATATGTCCTTAAGAGATAAAATAGATAACGATTACAAAAATGCTTTAAAATCAAAAGATAAAAATAAGATATCAACTTATAGGTTAATTTTATCTGGAGTTAAGGACTTAGATATTAGCAACAGATCTGGCCCAAATAAAAAGGAGATAGACGATGAGGATATAAAAAAACTCTTAAAAAAAATGATCAAACAAAGATCCGAATCAATTGAAATATATAAAAAAAATGACAGGTCAGATTTATTAGAAATTGAACAAGGGGAGCTTGATGTTTTATCCGAATATTTACCTAAGCAATTATCTGAGGCGGATACAAAAAAGATATGTGAAGAAATTATAAAAAGTTCTGGAGCCTCTTCAATTAAGGATATGGGTAAAGTCATGGGTGAATTGAAAAAAAACCATGCTGATACGATTGATTTTTCGAGGGCAGGTCAGATTATTAAAAATTTACTTAATAGCTAATGAAATATCCAAAAGAATATTTAGACGAAATTAAAACTAGATTAAAAGTTTCAACAGTTGTTTCCAAAACTGTTAAACTTAAAAAAAGAGGTAAGGAGTTTGTTGGTTTATCACCTTTTAAAACAGAGAAAACTCCATCATTTACAGTTAATGATGAAAAAGAATTTTATCATTGTTTTAGCACAAGTGAGCACGGAAATATTTTTGATTTTGTAATGAAAACCCAAAATCTTAGATTTGGTGAGGCAGTCAAAATGCTTTCAAATCTTGCAGGTATGCAGCCTTATACGTTTTCAAAACAAGATGAGGAAAGAGAGAATAAATGGAAATTATATAAATCTATATGTAGTAATTTTTCTGAATTTTATAAAAATGAATTATTTAAAAATGAGAATTCAATTAACGCAAAAAATTATCTTAAATCAAGAGGACTGTCTGGTGTTGAGGTTAAAAATTTTAATCTTGGTTTTGTAACAGAGGATTTAGATTATTATGAAATTCTAAAAAAAGATTTTGATGAAGAAATTATTAAAGATACAGGCCTATTTTATTTTGATGAAAAGAAAAAAAAATATATTTCAAGATTTAGAAACAGAATAATTTTTCCAATAAATAATATATCAGGAAATATAATAGGTTTTGGAGGAAGAGTCGTAGACAATAATAAAAATTTAGCTAAATATATTAATTCACCTGAGACACCTTTTTTCAAAAAAGGATCAAACTTATATAATCTTGATAAAGCAAGAAAGTTATCAAATAAATTAGAAGATGTTTATTTGGTTGAGGGCTATATGGATGTTATTGGTTTATCAAAAAATGGAATAGAAAATACCGTTGCAAATCTAGGAACTGCTTTAACAAGTAAACAAATACAAATTTTAAATCAATTCTATAATCATATAATTATATGCTTCGATGGCGACCAAAGCGGTTATAAAGCTGCATTGAGAGCTGCAGAGAATATTATCGATGAATTAAAACCTGATAAAAAAATTTCATTCCTACTTTTAGAAGATAATTTAGATCCAGATAATTACATAAATAAATTTGGTAAAGATAAATTTTTAGAAATCTCAAATCAAAAATCTATACCTATACATAAATTTATTTTTGAACATTATATAGGTCAAACATCTGAAAGTCCTAGCTCGCGAGCAAAATTTGAAAAAAAACTAAGAGAAATTGCATCAAATATTAAAGACAATCTTGTAAAAAAATATACATTAGAGTATTTTCTTGAAAAAGTTTCAGAGTTAACTCCAAATATTAATTCAAAATTTAATAAAAATTATAAAATATTTCCAAAATCTCTTGCTAAAACAAAAAGTTATTATAATGAGACGAAATCATTAAAATCGTTTGAAATTAAAGAATTTTCATTTTTATATATATTACTCGCTAAACCAAAATTAATTCATGAAAACTTTCATATAATAGATAACGTCAAATTATATAGTGATGAGAATAAACAATTATTTGCTGAAATTTTAAACCAATCGGAAAATTTATTAAACCTAGACTTACAAAAATTAAATGTAGATAAAAATCTAGTTAGCAGAGTTATGAATTATGCTTCAATTAAACATATTATTTCAAAGAACTTAAATAATGATGAAAAAATCTTAGAAATTCTGACTGAGATTATACAAGATCTTAAAAATTACGAGTTAGAGCAAAGAATATCTGAATTAGAATCGAAGTTTTCAAAAGATATGAGCGAGAGCACATTTAATGAGATAAAAGAGTTGAAAAAACAACAAAAAATCAACTAATTTTTAAAAAAATCACATAGATTTTTTTGTATTAGACATTATATAGGACCTTCAAACTTTTAAACTGTGGAACGAATTATTACAAAATCATTTGCAAGATTAATGGGTCGGGGAATCCATAGAGGATTTATCACTCACGAGGAATTAAACAAATCATTAGGAAAAAGAAACTTATCTAGTGAAAACCTTTCACAAGCATTTATTCATATTCTTGATGAGAGCATAGTTCTTGTTGAAAAAAAGTCTGATTATAAAATATTAAGAAAAAAAGATGCATCTTCTAAAGAAGAAGGTAAAACTCTAGAAAAAAGCGACGATCCTATAAGAATGTACCTCAGAGAGATGGGAGGTGTTGAACTTTTATCAAGAGAAGGGGAAATAGCAATTGCAAAAAGAATAGAAGCAGGAAAAGACGTAATGCTCAATGCATTGTCTCAAAGTCCTATTACAGCACAACAATTTTTTGATTGGGATACCAAACTTCAGAACGATGAAATACTAGTCAGAGAGATAATTGATATTGACACTAATTACATGGATGATGATGAGAGTAATAATGGTTCGAAACAAAAAAAACAAGATGATGAACAATCTTCTGAAGAAGCGAATAGTTCTGATGACGATGAGTTCAATCCAACTTTGGCTGCAATGGAGACAGAGATTAAGCCAAAGGTTTTACAAACTGTACATACATTAACCAAAGAATATAATAAACTTATAAAATATCAAAAAGAAAAACTTGAATGTGTATTAGCTTCAAAGAAATTTTCGTCTTCTAAGGAAAAAAATTATAAAAAGATCGTAGATGATATTCTCGAAAATATTAAATCACTACAATTATCTCCATCAGTATTAGAGGAATTAGTCCAGAAACATTATTCAGAAAATAAGAAAATAGTTTCGCTTGAGGGAAACCTTCTGAGACTTGCTATTGAGTCAAAAATATCTAGAGATGAATTTATAAAATTTTATATTGGCAATGAAATTAATCCAAATTTAAAGGAATTTTTAGATACAAACGATGTATGGAAAAAATTTTTTCAAAAAAATAAAAATGAATTTAAAAATATTAGAGATAGATTAGTTGAAATAAGTAATAAACTCGGAATTTCTGTTACGGAATATAAGAAACTTGTAAGCCGTGTACAGAAAGGAGAAAAAGAGTCGAGAATTGCAAAAAAAGAAATGGTTGAAGCGAATTTGAGATTAGTAATTTCAATAGCAAAAAAATACACTAACAGAGGTCTTCAGTTTTTAGATTTAATTCAAGAGGGTAATATTGGTTTAATGAAAGCTGTTGATAAATTTGAATATAGAAGAGGATATAAATTTTCAACCTATGCTACTTGGTGGATAAGACAAGCAATAACCAGATCTATAGCTGATCAAGCAAGAACAATTAGAATTCCTGTGCACATGATTGAAACTATAAATAAAATTGTGAGAACACAAAGATTAATACTCAGTGAATTTGGAAGAGAAGCAACACCAGAAGAACTAGCTAATAAATTACGTATGCCGCTAGAGAAGGTGAGAAAAGTTTTAAAAATTTCAAAAGAACCAGTATCTCTTGAGAAACCAGTCGGAGATGAAGAAGATAGTAGTTTAGGAGATTTTATAGAAGATACAAAAGCATTGGCACCACTCGAACAAGCAATTAAATCTAACTTGAGTGAGGCAACGACTAAAATATTATCGACACTCACTCCTAGAGAAGAGAGAGTTTTAAGAATGAGGTTTGGAGTTGGAATGAATACTGACCATACATTAGAGGAAGTTGGTCTACAGTTTTCAGTAACAAGAGAAAGAATTAGACAAATTGAAGCTAAAGCACTGAGAAAATTAAAACACCCAAGTAGATCCAAACAATTAAAAAGTTTTCTAGAAAGTTAGGGCCGTTAGCTCAATAGTAGAGTACTGCATTGACATTGCAGGGGTAGTTGGAGCGTAACCAACACGGCCCACCATTTAATATTTAATAAAAAAAAATATAAAGTTTGTAAATTGCCCAAATATTTAAGTGAGGAATAATTAATAGAATATTTTTATTTAAATTTTTTAATTTATAATTATTAACTTTTGGAAAAATTAAACTAAAAATAATTATTATCGGCAAAAGGTATCTTCCAACTAAACCTTGAATAAAGTTTGTTTGGCCTGGAGCAGTAAAATAAAGGTATTGTGACAATTGCAGACTCAAGAAAATAGAAATACAGCTAAATAAGATTACAAATGTTCTTAGATTAAAAATATTCAAATTATTTAGAAAACTTATCAATATAATTAATGAAATAAATAAGAGATATACATAATAATACAATTTATTAAATAATATATCATTGTGGCCTAAGTGCCCAATTACTCCCATCACATATTTTGGAAAATGTATTGCTAAATCTTTAAAAATAATTTCAATATAAATCAAAGGATTTGTTAATAAAAATTTTATTTGTTGAATTTTATTATTCTCTGATATTTTATCAATTTCATAATTACTTATGTATATACAAATTAAAAAAATAAAAATAATAGAAAAGATATTAAAATATTTAAATTTTGCTTTTTTAACATATTCTAAAATAAAATAATAAACTACAAAATAAATTGGTAAATAAGGAGGTTTGGTTATTATTAAGATTGTTGAAACCATTAAAATTGAAAGTAATTTGTAAACATTATATTTTTCAATCATCGAAGAAATTATAGTTATCAATAAAATTGTATAAGATATAAATATTGCATCTTGATTATGCGAACCCATAATTGATAACGTCATAGGCAAAAAACAAACTATGATAACTATTTCTCTTGAATTTGAGATTTTTTTTAAACATACAAATATAATTAAACTACAAACAAATAAATTAAACAATCTACCAGCGTAAAAAGAATATAAAATTTTATCAGTAAATAATTTGCTGATATTAATTCCAATTTTTTGTGGCCAATAACCTGTAATTGGATAATTTTTTAAAGATTGGGTAGTCGCATCAACTATTTCATTATCCCAAAAAAAAAATGATTTAGTATTTAAAATTTCTGACTTCTTAAATTTATAATTTTCAGATTTTTTATAAATATAATAATTGAATTTCTCATACTCCGAAAAATCTCTGGCAGACTTGGAAATTTTTAAATCACTATTGAAAAAAACAATTTCTTTACTTGCGGCTTTATTAAAATGCCCCATTTCATCAGAAACATAAAAAGGAGGTGTTATGATTGCATAAATTGATCCATAAATTAAAAAAAACAAAAGAAAATAATTTTCTATTTTAAAGATCTTCACAATTGTAAACATATACAATAAAAAAACATGATATATAAAAGAAAATGTTAAAATCTCTTGATTGATAAAACAAATAAAAGTAAAACGTTTTTTTGATTTATCAGGGCCTGTAGCTCAGTTGGTTAGAGCAGTACACTCATAATGTATTGGTCCCAGGTTCGAGTCCTGGCGGGCCCACCAAATCTAGTAAAATCAAAGTTTATAAATTATAGTTTTTCAATAATTAATTAAAAACTGTATTATCATTATAAATAAAATGAAGCTTAAAATAAAAATTAAACCTAAGATATCGTATTATGTTTCAATATTTGTCTCTTTTACTATTCTTCTTTACTTTGCTTATAAAGGTTTTGTTGCATATCTAATTCATCGAGAGTTATATGGAGGTGGACTAGATACATTGGTATTGTTGCGTGTATCTATCTCGGGAATAATGCTTCTTTTAATACTTTTATTTATACAGTTTATAAAAATTCCTGATCTAAAAAGTCATCGTACAATTTTAAGAGGAATATTTATTGGGTGGACAAGTGTTTTTATAATACTTGTAATTGTTAATTTGAGCTCAATTTATTTTATTTTATTAACTGGTTTAGTGTCTTTTTTTTCGTTAATTACTTTGTTTAGTTTAGAGGACCAAATTAAAGAGGAAAAAAATACCCTTACAGAAAAAGAAATTTATCTTCTTCAACAACTTGCAAAAAAAAAGTAGCTCTGTTTTGAAAAAAATATTATTTTTAATTTTATTTTTATTATGCCAAAGCAATACTTTTTCTAATGATATGATTTTAGATAAATTAAAAAATCCCAAAATAACAAATCAATCCCAAAAGTGGAATTTTATTACAGATCAAGTCATGGGAGGTGTATCAACAGGAAAATTTATAGTTGAGAAAGTTGATGGAGTACCGTGCTATAGAATGACAGGAGATGTATCAACTAAAAATAATGGCGGATTTATACAAATGAGAACAAAATTAAGTCCTGAAATTAATAGCAAAGACTATGATGGAGTATATGTAAAAGTTTATGGTAATGAAAAACAATATAGTCTTCATTTAAGAACTGGATTAACATTAGCTCCATGGCAATATTATAGCTATGCTTTTACTACAACAAAAAATTGGATTGAAATTCGTGCTCCATTTGAACAATTTATAAAATCTAATTTCTATCAACCTAAAAGTATATTGGGACAAAGCATAAAATCAGTCGGGTTAGTTGCGGGTTTTGATGATTTTAAATCAGATATTTGCTTAAGTGAAATTGGATTTTACTAATTATTTAATTAAAAATTCCTCAAGTGTTTTAAATAATGCATTTATATCACCATCATTATTTTGGATTATAGAATTAAACTCTTCTTTTTGCGTTCTTGCTAAACTTAATCCCTCTACAATTAGATCCCTTATTAAAGGTCTATCAGGATTTTTTGTATAAATTCTCCAATCTATTTTTACCTGAGGTCTTTTTGATGTTGCCTCTAATACACT
>CACPFN010000007.1 GCA_902633185.1 uncultured Pelagibacteraceae bacterium
ATCTTTCAAATTAATAAAATGTTTCATTTTAATTTAATTCATTACAAACTTTGTTAATCACTTTAAGAGCTATGTCGATTTCACTTTTTTTTACGTTTAATGGTGGAAGTATTCTTACAACATTTTCTGCTGCCCTAATTGTTAATAATTTATTTTCCATTAATTTTTTAATAAAAAACGTTTGATCATCAAAAAGTTGAAGGCCTATTAACAAACCAACTCCCCTTACTTCTTTAATAAGTTTGGGGTATTTTTTTTTTAATTTCTCCAAATTAGTTATAAAGTAATTTGACATTTTGTTTACGTTATTGAGTAAATTATTGTTAATTTGATCTAAAACAGCATTTCCTACTGCCATTGCAAGAGGATTTCCACCAAATGTAGAACCATGAGTACCTGGTATCATAGCTTTAGCAACTTTTTTTGTCATCAAAACTGCCCCAATAGGAAAACCTCCACCAATTCCTTTTGCTATAGGCACTATATCTGGTTTAACTTTTGCGTATTCAAAAGCAAAAAATTTGCCAGATCTTCCAATTCCACATTGAACTTCATCTAGTATTAAAAGTATTCCTTTTTGGTTACATAATTTTCTTATAGCTTTGATGCACCAACTAGGTATTACTTTAATACCTCCTTCTCCCATGACTGTTTCAATCATAATAGCAGCAGTATTTTTATTAATTAACTTTTTTAGTTTCTTATGATCTCCAAAGTCAAAATGATCAAAACCAGGTATTTTTGGCCCAAATCCTTGTGTCATTTTTTTTGAGCCGCTTGCATGAATTGCAGCAATTGTTCTCCCATGAAATGAATTTTTTATACAAATTATTCTGTTTTTATTTTCTTTTCCAATTGAATAGAAATACCTTCTAGCGACTTTTATTGCAGCTTCTGTAGCCTCTGCACCACTATTTTGAAAAATAACTGAGTCTGCAAAAGTTTTTTTAACTAATCTCCCAGCTAATTTTTCTCCTTCTGGAATTTTAAATGCGTTAGATACATGCCAAAGTTTTTTTGATTGTTTATTAATTGCATTAATAAGTTTTTTATTAGCATGACCAAAAGAATTTACTGCGATGCCCTGAACAAAGTCTAAATACTTTTTACCACTTGCTGTTATAAGAAAACTACCTTTACCCCTTACAAATGATAAATTTTTTCTTTTATAATTCGGTGCTAAAGGGCTCATATTTACTTATATTTTTTTTTTATTTATTTGGAAGTTTAATTTACAACCACAAGTTATAATTCAATTTTATTTGTTGAAAAATATCAAAAAAAACTTGTTTTATTTTAAATTATGCAACATCATGTTACATATAATTTTATTAACACTAAATGTGGTATAAATAATGAGCTGGACTGAAGAAAGAGTAGATAAATTAAAAGAGCTTTGGGGAAAAGGTCAAACGGCTAGTGAAATAGCTAAGATAATCGGTGGTGTTTCACGGAACGCAGTTATTGGTAAAGCTCATCGTCTTAATTTATCGTCTAAGATAAAGACAAGAACGGTCGCAAATACAAAAAAAAATTCATTTACAGAAAATAATGAAATAAGTTTCAAAGGTAGAAAGGGAAGGTTTAAGTCGCTTCTCCTGAACAAGGATTTTGAGCCAGCAAAAAATCTTAGCTTGGAAGAGCTTACTGAAGATACTTGCAAATATATGGAAGGAAATCCAAATGAAAAAGATGCGGTTTTTTGTGGAAGAAAAAATGTTGAAAAATTCTCTTATTGTCCACTACATTTAATGATTGTATTTCAGCCTAAAGGAAAAAAAGAAGAACTTATAGACAAAGATGAAGATATGCCAAAATTTATTCGAAAGAAAATTAAAACAGCCTAGTCTAGTAACTTTTTTTTTGCTTTATTAAACTCCTCATCTGAAATAGTTCCTTCTTTTCTTAATTGATTAAGTTTAGTTATTTCATCTGAGATTTTCGAATTATTTTCATCTTTTAAATAAACTTCATTATCTTCATTTTCTTTTTCTTCACCAATGTTGTTGTTAACGTTTCTTCTTGCCTCGATGCCCATGCTAATTGGTTTAGCTGCGATAATTATTACTGCTATCAGCAAAAAAGCACAGATTCCAATAATTAAATAAGTCATTTTGTTTTTTCTAAGTTATTATCTTTAGCAAATTGCCCACCCGATCGCCAATTAAATGAATACTTATCTATTTCTTCCTCAAATTTTCTAATCGCTTGAAAACCTAAATCATAATTAGTTTTATAAATTCCTGATTTGCAATTATCGTATTTCAATAAATTAAGCTGATCTTCAGTAAGTAATGGTTTTGGAAATAATTGCAATATTTTAGCTGAAAGTTTTGCAATAGGCAGAGGTAATGGGAGTAAAAATCTTTTTTTACCGATTGCATTTAACAATTTTTGCATTATCTCTTTAAATGTAAGCACCTCTGGACCCACACATTCAATTACAAGATTTTTATTTTGACCTTCAATTAAATTATAAATTACATTAACTAGGTCGTTTACATGAATTGGTGTAAATTTTGTATTTCCATTAAAGTATATAGGCATTATTGGTAGAATATTCAGTAAAGACATAAAATTTGTAGTAAAATTATCATCAACTGAATAAACAATTGATGGTTTAATAATTATATGATTTTTAAAATTTCTGATTATTTTTTTTTCACCATTAAGTTTACTATTTGCATATTCGCTATCTTTGGACACTTCAATCCCTAAAGCTGATAAATGAACAAACTTATCTATACTATGTTTTTTTGCTTTTTGTGATAACATATCTGGTAGATCTGTATGAATTAATTTGAACTGACCTTTTTTCTTTTCATAAAGTATGCCGATTAAATTGATACAAATTGATGTATTTTTCATTAATTCGTCTATCTTGTCACTTTCAAAACTTTTCAATTCAACCAAATCTAAATATCCTGGGTTTGCTTGTGTTTTTAAAATATATCCAGCGCGGTGTATATTTCGGGTAACTGCAGTAATCTTGTAGTTATTTTTAGTAAGCTTTCTTATTAGATTTCTGCCTATTTGGCCTGACGCACCGAAAAGTAGAATTTCTTTTTGTTTCATATATATATTTATCAAATGAATTTAGATATTAAATTACACAAAGAAGATTTGCCAGATCAATTAGTTCTTAGTGACAAAATAGCAGTAGATTGTGAATTTATGGGCCTGAATGTTGAAAGAGATAGACTTTGTCTTGTTCAAATTTCAACTGGAAAAAATGATGCTCATATCGTCAAATTAAACCGAGAAACATATAATGCTCCAAATCTAATTAAAGCTCTTAAAGATAAAAATATTAATAAAATATTTCACTACGCAAGAGCAGATTTGTTGTTTATTAAAAAATATCTAAACGTTGATGTCCAAAACGTTAATTGCACTAAAATAATGAGCAAAATCGCTAGGAGTTATAGCGATAAACATGGTCTAAAAGATTTAATAAAAGAGTTTACTGGAAATGATATTAGCAAAAATTTACAATCATCCGATTTTGGGGGAGATCTATCAGAAAAACAATTACAATATTGTGCTAAAGATGTAGTTTTCTTACACAAAATTTTCTATTGTTTAGAAAAAATTTTGATAAGGGAAAAAAGAGATAAATTGTATTATGAAACAATAAAATTTGTAAACACTAGAGTAAATTTAGATATTGCATCTTTTACTTCAGATATTTGGTCTCATTAAATGAAAAAAAAAATTCAGAAAATTGCTAAAGACGTAATTCAATTTGAAATTCAAGCTCTACAAAATTTAAAAAAAAATGTAGGTAATAAGTTTAATGAAATATTAAAAATAATTCTTAATTGTAAAGAAGGAAAAGTTATCATTTCTGGAGTTGGTAAAAGTGGTATTATCGGAAAAAAATGGGCGGCTACTTTTTCTTCAACGGGTACTCCCGCCTTCTTTATGGATGCATCTAACGCTAGTCATGGAGATATGGGACAAATAACATCAAAAGATGTAGTAATATTAATAAGTAATAGCGGAGAAAGTGAAGAACTAAAAAACATAATTCAATACACTTCTAGAAATAGAAATATTAAATTGATTGGAATAACATCTAAAAAAGATTCAGTTTTATATAAAAATTCTGATGCTTCTTTTCTAATGCCAAAAATAAAAGAGGCAGGTCCAGAAAATATAGTACCAACATCATCAACAACAGCACAACTGGCTTTAGGAGATGCAATAGCAATAGCTTGCATGGAAAATAAAAATTTTACCAAATTAGATTTTAAAAAATTTCATCCTGGAGGATCATTATCTGTCAAACTTAAGACGGCTAGTGATTTAATGATCAAAGGGGATAAAATCCCCAAAATAAAAGAAAATATGATGATGAAAAAAGCTATTAAAATTATAGATAATAAAAAATTAGGAGTATTAATCGTTACAAAAAATAATGGACTTACATGTGGTATAATAACTGACGGTGATCTTAAAAGAATTGCTCAGAAATATACTAATTTTGAAAATATTAAAGTACAAAAAGTTATGAAGACAAATCCTATAAGCATAGATGAAAATACACTAGTTGCTTCTGCATTATCTCTTATGAACTTAAAAAAAATTACATCGTTATGTGTGCACAAGAAAAAGCTTAAAAGGAAAACAATTGGAATATTACATATGCATGACATCTTAAGATCAAATATAAATTAATGTCTACAAAATCATTGCTACAAGTAATATTATTTTTATTAATTATTATTATAGTTGGGGGTATCTATTTTCTTTATTTTTACAATGGCTCAATAAAAAATAAAGAAATTGTTATAAATGAACTTGATTTACAAAAATCAGGAAATTCAACGGAATTAACATCAAATCAGGAAATTTTAGATGGAATTAACAGTAAACAAAATAAAGAAATAGAAAATGCAGTTGATATCAATGAAGAAAATTTAAAAAAAAGTAAAAATACAATTAAAGATAAAAAAGATGAAAAAATTACAAAAAATAAAAATTTGGAAAATTCTACTAAAGATATTCAATATGTAACTACTAATAAAACTGGAGATGTTTTCAGAATCAACGCTGAATATGGGAAAACAAATTTAGAAAATAGCGATATATTGGATTTAATAAATGTAGATGGATCAATTATATCTGATAACAGATCGAATATATATATTTCATCAATGTATGCTGAATATAACTATTCTAATCAAAATTCCAAATTTTATAAGAACGTTGAAATTAAGTACGATAATAAAATTATTAAATGTGATAATTTAGATTTAAATATTAGAGATAATATAGCAATTGGATATAATAATGTTACCGTTGAAGATAATAATTCATTTATGAAAGCAAAAAAAATTACTATGAATATGCTAACTAAAGATATAAGTATAAATTCTGACGAAAAAATCGAAATAACAACAAATTAATGGCTTTAATAAAAAAATTTAAAATAGAAAAATATAAGACAACAGAGCCTATTGTAGAATTAAAGAATATTTCAGTATTTTATAATAAAAGACAGATAATGGATAATTTGAATTTAAAAATAAATAAGCAAGAGATACTTGGTATGTTAGGTCCCAATGGGGTTGGCAAATCAACTATATTCAATCTCATTACTGGCTTGAAAGATCCAAATTATGGAGAAATATACATTGATGGAATAAAATCAACTAATTTACCAATTAATGAGCGTTTCACAAAATTTAAATTAGGACTAGTTCCGCAACATGGTGGTCTCATACACGATCTAACTTTGATTGATAATTTAAAACTAGTTTCTGAAATACATATAAAAGACAAAGAACTAAGAGATCACAAAGTAAATAAGTTGATTAGTCAATTTGAGTTTGAATCTTTGTTAAAAATAAAATCAAAGAATTTATCAGGTGGTCAAAAGAAGAAACTAGTAATCGCAATGGCATTAATCAATGATCCAAAAATTTTACTTTTAGATGAGCCTTTTGCTGCTTTAGATATCTTAACAATTAAAATGCTTCAAGAAATAATACTTAATCTACAATCTTCTGAAGAAATTTCTATAGTTGTTTGTGATCACCAGGCAAGAGATCTTTTAAATTGTGTCGACAGGGCAATTATACTTTCTAATGGAAAAATTATTGCATCAGGAAGTCCAAATGAGGTAATAAGTAACAAAAAAGCAAAAACTATGTATTTTGGAGATGAATTTAATATAAGATAATTCATCAATGAAAAATCACGTAATAATTAATAATAAAATTAATAGTTTTAATAATAAGATTTATGTCAGTGGAGACAAAAGTATATCTATAAGGTGTGTACTATTAGCTTCACAAGGCATTGGTTTATCAAAAATATATAATTTACTAGAGTCTGAGGATGTACTCAATTCATTAAAATCCATAAAAAAATTAGGGATAGAATATGAAAAAAAGAGTAGTCACTACCTAATTAAAGGTTTTGGGCTTAGTGGATTTAAAACAAACAAAAAAATTAATCTAAATGCTGGAAACTCTGGCACTTTTGCTAGATTAATTTTAGGGCTACTAGTTGACTCCAAAAATGAAATTAAAATACTAGGAGATAAAAGTCTTTCAATTAGAGATTTTTCAAGAGTAACAGAACCTTTAAAGCAATTTGGAGCTACAATAAATTCAAATAAAAATACTTTACCAGTAAAGATAATTGGTACAGATTTTTTAAGGCCAATTAATTATGAAGAGAAACTTGGAAGTGCACAATGTAAAAGTGCAGTTATTCTAGCTGCTATAAAAACTCCAGGTACAACAAAAATCAAAGCAAGAAAATCAAGAAACCATACTGAACTTTTGTTAAAAAACCTTGGCTTTCCAATTAAAGTTATGCGAAAAAAAAATTTCGATTTAATAGAAGTTCACGGGCAAAACAATTTTCGAGGATTTGAATACACTGTCCCTGGTGATATTAGTTCATCTGCTTTTTTTTTAGTTTTAACTCTTTTATCGAAAGAATCAAAATTAAAAATTATGAATGTGAATGTAAACAAGTCAAGAACAGGTATTATTAAAATTTTAAATATGATGAACGCAAATATACAATTAAAGAAAACAAAAATATATAAAGGTGAAGCTGTTTCGGATATTTATGTAAAAAGTAAAAATAATCTTAAGAGTATAAAATGTCCACAAGAATTAAACAGTTCTGCAATTGATGAGTTTTTGCTAATTTTTCTTGTAGCGGCAAAATCAAGAGGAATTTCTTCATTTAAAAATTTAAGTGAGTTGAATAAGAAAGAAAGTCCAAGGTTAGATATCGCAGTAAATTTTTTGAGAAAAATTGGGGTCAAAGTAATAAGAAATAAAGATGATATTAAGATATATGGTAATTCTAAACTAGAGTTAAAAGGAAAATTTATTATGAATAATTTTAAGAAAGATCATAGAGTTTTTATGATGTCATGTGTAGCAGCTTTAACTCTAGGGGGTAAATGGAAAATTCATGATAAAGATTCTATAAATTCTTCTTTTCCAAAATTTTTAAAATTAATAAAGAAACTTGGTGCTAAGATAAATTGAAAAAAAGAAAAAATATTATTACTGTCGCAATTGACTCACCAGCTGCAGCAGGTGCAGGTACTCAAGCTAAGTATATAGCTAAAGAATATAATTTATTATATTTAGATACAGGAAAAATATATAGACTGATTGGGAAATTAAAATTATCTTCTGGAAAGAAATTCAATTACAATTTTATAAAAAATAAAATTAGTAATATTAAAATTGATCAATTAAATGATAAAGAATTAATTTCAGATGAAATAGCAAAGTATGCGTCAATCGTTGCTAAGAATAATAATATTAGAAAGTTAGTTAAAAATTTTCAGTTAAATTGTGCATACAATCCTCCAAAAAAATATTCTGGTTCTGTTCTTGATGGAAGAGATATTACTTCTGTAATAATGAAAGATGCAATGTTTAAATTTTATATAACTGCAAATTTAAATATCAGAGCAAAGCGTAGGTATATGGAATTTAAAAAATTAAAAAAAAAGATAAGTTATAAAGAAGTTCTAAAAAGCCTGAGAAAACGGGATTATTTTGATAAAAACAGAAAGCATAGTCCGCTAAAAAAAACACAAGATTCAATCTTGATTAATACTTCTAAATTAAGTAAGAAAGCGTGCTTTAAAAAAATAAAGAAGATAATTGATTACAAAATAAAAACTTAATGGAAATTTATAAAGATTTAAAATCACCAAAAAATCAACACTTTGAAAAATTGTTAAATTCTCAGCTATCTAGAAATAAAATAGAAGAGGGTAAAATTATAGACGGCAAAATTACTAAAATAACAGAGAAGTTTGTTTTTGTTTTTATACCAGGCCTAAAAAGTGAACCAATAGTTGATATTAATGAACTAAAAATGATTGGATTAAAAGATAAAATCCTAGTCGGAGAAAACATACCAGTTCTGTTAGAAAAAATTGAAGATAAAAATGGAGAAGTGGTTGTCTCTGCAATAAAAGCTCAAAAAATAAAAGGATGGTATGAGCTGGAGAAGGCATATGAGAACAACTCGTCTATTATTGGTAAAATTACTAGTAAATGTAAAGGAGGAGTTATAGTTGAACATATTGAAACTGGCTCTCTAATGTTTTGTCCTGGCTCTCAGATCAGCGACAAACCTTTAAAGAGTATAGATCATCTAATTGGAGTTGAACAAAAGTTTGCTATTATAAAATTAGATAAGTTAAGAGGGAATGCATGCGTCTCTAGAAGACAAATTGTTTCTTCAAATAAGAGGGAAGATAAAGCAAAGATAATTGAAAAGTTTAAAGTTGGAGATGTAATTAAGGACGCGGTGGTTAAAGGATATTCCTCTTTTGGATGTTTTTTTGAGGTAAACAATGAGATAGATGTACTAGTACATTTACAAGAAATTTCATATTCAAGAGTTAATCACCCGGATGAAATTTTTAATATTGGTGAGAAACACGATTTAAAAGTTATTTCAATTGATAATGAAAAATTACAGATAGGTTGTTCAATAAAACAATTATCTCCTGACCCATTTGAGCATATTAATAATTATAAAATTGGTGAAAAATACAAAGTTAAAGTTGATAAAATAACTGATTATGGATGTTTTTGTTCTCTAGAACCGGGGCTTAGCACTTTATTACATAGTAGCGAAATGAGTTGGACAAAAAGAAATATAATACCAAAGAAATTATTTAAAGTAGGAGACATGATCGATTGTGTAATTACTGAAATTGATAAAGAAAAAAGAAGAATAGCTATTTCACACAAATTAACTATAGAAAACCCCTATGTTACATTAGAAAATAGGTTTCCTGAAGGCAGCGAGATAAATGGTGTAGTTTCAAGTTCTAATGAATACGCATTATATGTTAAACTCGATGATTTCGATATTGACGGTTTCTTACATGCAAATGATTTGAGTTATACAAATAATTCTGAAGAAGAACTAAAAAAATATAAGAAAGGCGACAAATTAAAAGTTAAAGTGCTTGAAATTAAAAAAGATGAACAGAAAGTTAGGGTTGGACTTAAGCAACTTGGAATAGATCCTTTTGATTGGTTCAATGATAAAAAGGTAAATGATATTATAACAGTTCATGTTATTTCTTCAGATAACAAAGGACTTATAGTCAAACCTGAAAAGTGTGAAATTGAATTCCTAATTAAAAAATCGAATATTGCAGTAAATTCATCAGATGCAAGACCTTCAAGATTTGTTGGTGGAGAAAGAATTGATGCAGCTATAGCAGAATTGAATAAAGATAAAAGAAAAGTAAGTTTGAGCATTAAACTGCTTGAAGAATTGCAAAATAAAGAAGCAGTATCAAAATTTTCAAGTCCTTTAAGTGGCAAAAACTTACCTTTTTCGTCACTATCTGAAAAATTGGATGATAAAAAAAATAAAGTAAAGGATGAAAAGTAAATAGTTGCCAACAAAAAAATCAGATTTATTAAATAAACTAGCAGATAATTACCCAAATTTTTTTAAAAAAGATCTAATCAAACTCATAGATATTTTAATGATTGAGATCAAAAACTCTTTGAAAAGAAAAGAAAGAGTCGAATTAAGAGATATATTTACATTAGAACCAAAATTACAAAAAGCTAAATACGCAAGAAATCCAAAAACAAATGAAAAAATTTTTGTCAAAGAAAAGTATAGCATTAATTTTAAATTATCTAAATATTGGTCTAAGAAAATAAATGAAAAAAAATAAAGTATTTGTTGCTTGTGATACGACAGATATTAGAAAAATTAAAAAAATTATAAAAGAGACACAAAATAAAGAAATATTTTTTGGTTATAAATTTGGGCTAGAGTTTTTAAATTCTAAAAACGGTAGAAAATTTATCCAAAACCTAAAAAAACAAATTACATTTGGAGATTTCAAGTTTTCTGACATTCCAAATACATGCACTTCTGCAATAAAAGCAGTAAGTGATTTGAAATTTAATTATATAACTATGCATATTAATGCAGGATTTAAAGCTCTTAAGGAAGCAAAAAAAGTAGCAGGCAAAACTAAACTTGTTGGTGTAACTATTTTAACTTCATTAAACAATAAAGCTATTAAAGAGATTGGATTTAATAAGAATGTAAAAGAGTTAGTTATTCATCAAGCAAAATTGGCAACTAAAGCAAAATTAGATGCTATTGTATGTAGTGCTCAAGAAGTTAAATTAGTAAAAAAAGTATTCAAAAAAGAGATTATAACTCCAGGTATAAGATTAAACTCTAAAAAAGATGATCAAAAAAGAGTTTTAACACCTTATGAAGCCTACAAAAATGGTGCTGACTGGCTAGTAATAGGAAGAGATGTTACCAAAGGTAACATTAAAAATAATATTCAAAAATTAATTAATCATTTAGATAAATGAAAAAAGGCATAAAAATTTGCGGGGTCTCAGATCCCAAAACATTAAACTATATTTTAAGCCACCCTAATCCACCAAATTTTATTGGCTTTATAACTAATTATACAAAAAGTAAAAGGTTTGTAGAACATGAAAAACTAAAAGAGCTAATTAATGTCAATAAAAGAGATATAAAATTTATTTCAGTTCTTGTAGATCCAACTGATAATACTTTAGAAAAAATAAAGAATTTAAATTTCGATTACTATCAACTCTATGATGTAAATCCAGAAAGAACTGAAGAAATTAAATCAAAATATAAAATAAAAATAATAACTGCAATTACTGTTTCTAATAAAGATGATGTGATAAAATATAAAGACTATTCAGATATATCAGATGTTATTTTATTTGATTCAAAAGGTTATCATAAATCTGAAAGTTTTGATCATAATCTACTAAATGAAGTGCCTGATAAAATGGATAAAATGATTGCAGGAAATATCCAAATAGATGATATTCCTAGTTTTAAGAATAAAAACTTTATGATTGATCTTAGCGGTGCATTGGAAGATGAAAATGGAAAAAAAGATATAAGTAAAATTGATAAATTGTTAAACTTGTCTGCAAAATTATGAAACTTAAAAAAGGAATGCCTGTAATAGACCAAGGTAATAAACTTGGATTTTGGGGAGGAAAATTTGGAGGAAATTTTGTTCCTGAAACATTAAAAAAACCTATAGATGATTTAGAAGTACTATTTAACAAACTTAAAAGAGATAAAAAATTTATACAAGAAAGAAATAAATATTTTAAAAATTGGATTGGTGTACCTACTCGATTTATTAAATTAGAAAACCTTACAAAATATGTCGGTGGTGCCCAAATATGGTCAAAAGTCGTGTCTGATGCAAACGGAGGAGCTCATAAGATTTACAACGCTACAGTACATTGTTTGCTTGCAAAAAAATCAGGGAAAAAGGTTATAATAGGTGACACTGGCGCAGGATACGCTGGTAAAATGTTAAGTATGGCGGCTAAAAAATTTGGTTTGAAGTGCAAAATTTTTATGGGAGCAAAAGATATTGCAAGGCAACAACCAAACGTTAAAGCGATGAAAAAAAATGGAGCAGAAGTAATACCTGTTTATTCAGGAAGCCAAACTCTTGTTGATGCTGTTTCAGAGTGCATGAGGCATTGGGTTGCTAATTGCGATACGACAGCAATGTGTGTTGGAAGCACTGTTGGTCCAGCAGTTTTTGTACGTATATGTGGGTGGAGCACAAGTCAAATTTCCAGAGAGCTAAAAGTTCAATTAATAGAAGAGTTTGGATCTATTCCAAAAAAACTTAAG
Source organism: uncultured Pelagibacteraceae bacterium (assembly GCA_902633185.1). GTDB lineage: Bacteria > Pseudomonadota > Alphaproteobacteria > Pelagibacterales > Pelagibacteraceae > Pelagibacter. The sequence continues at coordinate 12,196 of CACPFN010000007.1, forward strand.
CTTTATAATTGTGTTGGCGGTGGCAGTTCGAGTTTTGGGTTCTGGAATGAGTTTATGGATTATGATAAAAAGCAGTGTGAATTTATTGGTGTGGAAGCTGGGGGACCTGCGAAAAGTAAAAAACATGCAGCACCTTTAACTTATGGTTCCAAAATTGGAATTCTACATGGTGCAGCCCAATATGTTAATCAAAACTCAGATGGACAAATAGAAGAGACCGAATCTATTTCGGCAGGTCTAGATTACCCTGGAATTTCACCACTACATTGTTTTTTAAAAGATACAAAGAGAGCTAGATATACTGCCGCAAGTGATGAACAAGCATTAAATGCTTACAAACTTGTTACAAGATTTGAAAAATTAAGACCATCTCTTGAACCCAGCCACGCATTTGCTGTTGCAATATCAGAGTCTAAAAAATTGAGCAAAGATACGATCGTGGTAGTTAATAGTTGTGGTGATGCTTACAAGGATCGGGGAATTTTAGAAAAACGATTAGGAAAAAAATATGTTAAATCCAATTAGTGCAGCATTTTTAAAAGCAAAACAAGAAAATAGACCCGCTCTACTAACTTATACTGTTGGTGGTGATAGCTCAAAAAAACAATCTTTAAACATATTAAAATCAATTTCTAAAAACGCTGATATTTTAGAAGTAGGAGTGCCCCATAACACCCCTGTGGCAGATGGAAGTCAAATTCAAACAAGTGCGTATAGAGCAATCAAAAATGGAATTAAAGTAAATGATATTTTCAAAATTGTAAAAGACTTCAAAAAGTTTGACAAAAATAAACCTGTTATCTTAATGGGTTATTATAATATGATCTTTCAATATGGTGAAAATAAATTCCTAAATAAATGTAAGTTATCTGGTGTTAATGGATTGATAGTTGTGGATTTACCTTGGCCAGAAAATAAGAATTTCGCAAAAAAATGTAGAAAAAAATCTATCTATTTTATTCAGCTTTTATCACCAACAACAACAAATATCAGACTAAAAAAAATTATAAAAGACTCTCATCCGATGAGTTATTTTATTTCAATGTTGAGTACAACTGGTGGAAAACTAAAAGTATCACCTAAAGAGATAATAAAAAATTACATCAAAATAAAAAAAATCAATCCAAAAAAAAAGGTAGTTATTGGTTTTGGAATCACAGAAAAAACAATTGGTAAACTAAAATCTGCAGATGGATTAGTTGTTGGAAGTGCTATTTGTAAGGAAATTAGCAAGAGTTTAAAGCATAGACAAAATCCTGTCACAAATGTAAGTAAGCTAGTAAAAAAATTAAAATATAAAATTGTATGAACTGGATTACAAAAGCTTTAAGTTTTGGTGAAAAAATTAAAAAAGTATTAAAAAAAAGACCATCAAAAGAGGATATTGCAAATTCAGACTGGACTAGTTGTTGCAAAGGCCCAATATTAAAAAAAGATCTTGAAGAAAATTTATGGGTTTGCAACTCGTGTGGAAAACATCATAGAATTAATTGTCGACAAAGATTTGACATTATTTTTGGAAGAAATGCATACGAAATACTTGATACACCAATTCCTGCAGAAGATCCTCTTGGATGGGTAGATACCAAGTCTTATAAAGATAGATTAAGATCTGCACGAAAGAAAACTAATCAAAATTCAGCTGTGATGATTGCTAAAGGAAGAATAAATGGAATCGAGGTGACAGCAGGAGCTATTAATTTTGAGTTTATTGGCGGTTCTGTTGGTGCAGCGGAAGGTGAAGCAATTATTTATGGTGTACAACACGCTATTGACAATCAAACACCATTTGTTTTCTTTCCTTGTGGTGGTGGACAAAGAATGTTTGAGTCACCGATTGCACTTGCAAATATGACAAGAACTACTCTTGCCATTAATGAACTTAAAAAAAATAATCTTCCTTATTTAGTTTGTTTTACAGATCCAACGGCCGGTGGAATTACTGCATCTTTTGCGATGTTAGGTGATATTCATTTTGCTGAACCTGGTTGTTTAATAGCCTTTGCGGGAAAAAGAGTTATACAAGCAACCGTTAAAGAAGAACTTAGTTCAGACTTTCAAACATCTGAATTCGTCGAAAAGCATGGATTTGTCGACAGAATTGTTGAACGAAAAGATTTAAAAACCGAAATAAGCTTACTATTATCAATATTGTTAAAAAAAGATAACGCGGTAAATGAAAATCAAATAAATGAAACTTCAGACAATATTGAACCGCTTGCAAAAGCTGCATCCTAAAGAAATCGACCTAAGTCTAGATAGAGTTAAAAATCTTTGTAAAAAATTAGGTAATCCTCAAAAAAAATTAAAATATATATCTGTAGTTGGAACAAATGGAAAGTATTCAACTATACAGGCAGTAAGATCAATTTTAAAAACAGCCAATATAGATTGTAATATTTATACTAGTCCACATATTCAAAAAATTAATGAGAGATTTATTTTTAATGACGAAGAAATATCTGATGATAACTTGTCTAAGTTATTAATAGAAGTTGAAAATGTTAATAATGGAGAACTAATAACTTACTTCGAAATATTAACTGCAGCATATTTTTATCATGCAAGTAAATTCAAAGACAAAATTAATATTATAGAAAGTGGTCTATTTCATAGATTTGATGCAACAAATATTATTGATAATAATTTATCTAGTATTGTTACTTCTATAGGTTTAGATCATTTAGATTGGTTACCAAAAAATGAGCAAAACATTGAAAAAATTGTTTATGAAAAAACCTCATCCCTTCTAAATTCTACTATTGTAGTTAGCAAACAGAGCTCAAATGAAACATTAAATTTAATAAAAAAATCAATTATTAATAATCAATCAAAAAAAATCATTTATAAAGACGATTTTAATTATTTGTTAAACGAAAATGGTTTTATTTATTATGAAGATGAATATGGTGGTTTAAAATTACCAAAACCAAATCTTTTAGGTAATTTTCAAATTGATAATTGTGCAACCGCTATTGCTACAGTGAGAAATTTAAAACTGGGAGTAAAAGATGAAAATATTAAAGAAGGTATTACTAGAATAAAAAGCATTGCAAGACTACAAGAGATTAAATCTGGAAATCTTAAAAATATTTGTAAGGATAATAGATTATATTTAGATGGTTCACATAATCCTTTAGGTGCAAGAGCGCTTAATGAATATTTAAACACTCTTAATTGTAAAAAGCATTTAATTCTTGGAATGATGTCTAATAAAGATCACGAAGAATATTTAAGCAATTTTAATAATATATCTTCCATAACAACAATTGATATTCCTAACCAACCAAATGCCATCAAAGGAAAAGATTTAAAGGAAAAATTAAATAAATATCCTAATGTTACTTACAAAAAATCTATTAAAGAAGCTCTTAACTCTATAAATCCAGGTAAAGATGATTTGATAATGATAACTGGGTCTTTATATCTTGCTGGTGAGCTACTTAATTTGAATTAAATATTTTCTTTAATAAAAGCAACAATATCGCTCTTAGGTGTAGCTCCAACTTTAGTTGCTTTTAACTCGCCACCTTTAAATAAAAGCATTGTAGGAATTCCACGAACACCATATTTAGTAGGCATGTTAGGCTCTGAGTCTATGTCATGTTTTGCAATGACAATTTCATTCGCCATCTCCTCTGAAATTTCTTCTAAAATTGGCCCAACCATTTTACAAGGTCCACACCATTCGGCCCAAAAATCTACTAAAACAGGTTTCTCATTTTTTAAAACTTGTTCTTCAAATTTTTCGTCTGTAACTTTTAATGTTGCCATAAGCTTTATATATAAATAAAAAATTTTTTATCAATAGTTAAAAGAAAAATGTTAAAATTATCCACACTAAACATTTTCATACTTTTGCTGTATTGACATTGCGTATTCATTAAACTCGTCTAGTAGTGCAAGCTTTTCATTGTCATTCTGATTGGTATATTTTTCTCTTAGAGTATCAATTTCTGTGTAAAGTGTTGGAATTGTCCACCATTTTTCTTTCTTTTCACTCAAAATTCGTTTTGCAATTTCTCGTTTTATTGTTTTGAGTATACTCTCCGGTAGAACTTCGGGTGCCTCTCGATATATGATTTTTTTTCCAAATCCTACTAAACGATCATCATCAAATTTATCTAGTAATTTAAGTTTATCTTTCCATGATGCTGCATGCCATGCAGGAAATAAGGCGGTATCTTTGTTTGATGTAAATTTAGTATAAATACTTTCTTCAGCATATATATCTTCTTGTGTTTTAGACTGTTCTTTTTCTTCAGCTACTTCTCTTAATGCATGAAGTATATTTTGAGAAAATTTCTCATTATTTTTAACAATATCTGCTCTTTTATTGATTAATGACTTATCCATAGCACTATAAGGTTCTACTTTCATACCGTATTTTGCATCTACAATAATTGGAGCCTTGTTAGATCTAATAGTTCTTAAGAACTTAGGAGACTTTTTCATTTCAACTTTTAGCTCATTTATTGATAAATTTAATAAAGGTTCTATATCAATCCTTAAGTCGAATGCATAATACCAACCGGCATATATTGGATGCATACAGTATTTTTGATGAAGAGGTGCAACTAGATGAAGTCTAGATTTACCATAATAATACTCATTTAGAGTAATAATTTCCCCTTTCTTAATTATAGTTTCAGTGTCAGATTTGTTCGCAGTTTTAAAAAAAGACTCCCAAGTAAATGGTTGTTTTTTTTTAACAATATTTAAAACTTTAGCAGTCATTATACTATCACTCAAAGCACTATGGGCGTCAGTTGAATCAATACCTTGCATTCTAGCTAAGGACTCTAATTTGAATACTGCATTATTTTTTTCATTAAATTCTACTTCTAAAATTGAAGGATCAATTGCATAAGCTGCACGAGCAATATTAATACCATCATGTCTTTTGTTCGGAGCGGCATTTGTTAAATATGGATATCTAATCCCTTTAAAAAATTCTTTTCTTATCATTTCGTCATCAAATCCAATATTGGACCAACCAAGAAATACTGCGGGACTCCACTTTTTAAATATTTTTTCAACTTCTGCTAACATTTGATAATGAGAAAGATTAGTTTGAGTTAATTGCTTTATTGATGTCTTGTTAACAATAAGCGCCATGGCCTGAAAGATTTCTCCTTCAGGTAAGCTGCATCTTAAATTAAATCTATCTTTCTCTTTAAAATTTTCATCAACTAAAACTCCGCCAATTTCAATGATGCTCCCGAAGTCAGTGCTTGCGCTCGATGATTCTATGTCCCAAATTGCTAAATTCATAAGTTTATCCTCAAATTAGCTAATATTTTATGGGTTTTTGGAAAGTTTTTTAAAGACTTAACCATTAGCATATAAACGATTAGCTTAGGTATTAATAACTCTTTTATGGATTGGTTAGTTAAAGTCAAGATATATTATTCAATTCGTAAAACTTTTTAACCCTTCCTAAAAATAAATTTTGATACATTTCTAATTCAGCTCCCTGAATTTTAAATTCTTGGAATAAAATATCTTTAGTACATAATAATATTATACCCGCTTTCATCTTAGTTCCATGGACAGTATCATGTGCTAATGTATATGCTCCTAATTGTAAAAAATAATCTTGAATGTAATCTACTTTTTTTGGTTTATTAGACTGTTTAAAATCTACAATGACATCCTTACCTTCATATAATGCTATCATGTCTGCTGTTCCAGCATATTGATCTGGATAATATAAAGTTTCTTCCATTCCATATACTTCGTTAAGTCTTCCAATAATTCCTTTTTGAATTATTTCTTTAGCCATGTTTTTATATTGTTCATTACTCTCAAAAAAACTCTCATTAATTCTTCCTCTTAAATAGTCCTCAATATAAGAGTGCATAGAAGTACCCCTAGATGACGCCTCAGTTTTAATTCTATTTGCTTCCTTAACTCCCACTCTCTCTTTCCAATTTGCAAGAGCTGCCTTCTCTTCTTCAGACTTTGTAGCGCTTAGAATAGTAGTAACACTTGGTAGTTTGTTCTCTCCTAATAAATATTTTCTGTATCCATCTTCAATTGACCTTGAAGACTTGGGATAATTAAATTTATTATTCCACTTCATTAAATTTTTTGTATTAGAATTAATTTAATTTTTTGCTTGTCTTGGAATATCCTCAAATTTCTCGACATTTTCTGTTTCAATAGCTTTTTCAATTTGCTCAGGATCTTTTATATTTTCTAATGTTCTTTTAATAGATCTTGCATCTGTTCCAAATTTATCAACAGCTGTCATTGCCTCTTCTAATTTTTTTCTCAGATTGACAATTCCATCAAAGTGTTTTGTAAATCTAGTACTTATTGTTTTTAAATGATCATATATTTCTGTTGCGTGTTTTTGAACTTTTAATGTTTGAAAACCCATGTGTAATGATTGTAGATACCCTGATAAATTATTTGGTCCCATAACAGTTACTTTATATTTTTTAATTAATTCTTGGCTCAATAATTCTTTAGTATTTGGATCTTGATAATTAGCTAACTCTAAAAACAAACTCTCTGTTGGCGCATACACAATTGCAAAATCAGTGGTTTTAGGTGGGACAATATATTTTTCATTTATACTCTTGGCTTTTTCTTTGAAAGCTTTTGCAAGTTTAGTTCTTGCATCCGCAATAGCTTTTTTATCGTCTTCTTGATGAGCATCTTGAATAGCTTTAAATTTCTCAACAGGAAAATGGCTATCAACCGGAACCAATACACCCTCTTGAAGTTTAATAGCAAATTCAACATTTTCGCTAGTTTCCTCCTTCATTTTAACATTTGAAAGGTAATGTGAAGAAGGTAGTAAATCCTTAATAAGTGAGCCCAGGCTGAACTCAGCTAAAGTTCCATACTTTTTGACTCCAGCTAAAATTTTATTAATGCCTTTCTGACTTTCGTTTAAATTTTCAACTTGGGAATTAAAAGCTGCAACTTTCTCATCAACTTTTGTCAGAGCTGCTGTCATATCTTTCGTAACACCAGTTGAAAGATTGTTAAAAGATGAAGACATCGAACTTAAAGATGTATTTATAGTAGTATTTAAACTATCTTTTAATTTAATTATTTCAGCATTTAGATTAGCTATCTCATCCGCTTTGTTTTCATCCTCTTTTTTTATATTTGATTTAATATTTAAATAAAGGATAGATAAAGTCGCTAATAATATTGAAGCTAAAATAATTATTAAAATTATATCCATGATTCGTATGTTACACTTACTTAATAATATTTAAAGTTTATTTAAAACACTTTTAAGAGTTCTGCCTCTTTAATTTTTTTTGGGGTCATTAAACACGCTTGGGATTTAAGAATTATTCCGTCTTTTAATATCCTTAATTTATTAGCTTTTAAGGTTGCTCCTGTTGAAGTTATATCAGTTATAATTTCTGATGATCCAGTAAATGGATATATCTCTGTTGCGCCGAGACTCTTTACCAATTTAAATTGTGTGACTCCTCTTGAGAACATAAATTCTCTAGTTAGATTAGGATATTTTGTAGCTATACGTAATCTCTTTCTTTTTTTATCTTTAAATTCAAAAGCTATTTCTTCAAGATCAGGCATTGTCTGTACATCTATCCAATCATCTGGAATTGCAACTACTAATGTAGCCTCTCCAAAATTGTACTTTTTTTTTACAATCACCTTTTTTTGAATATTAATTTCGCTCTCCATAAATAAATCATATCCAGAAAAACCAATATCTAAAGATCCATCTGCAAGACGTTCTACTATCTCTCTAGCATGAAGATAATAAATAACTATATTTTTTTTTCCTTTGATAAATCCAAATAAGTCTCTTTCACCTCTTTCAGATAGGATTTTTAATTTCTTTTTTTTAAAAATATTTAATACTCCAGACCGTAAACGACCTTTACTTGGAATTCCAATTTTAATGATGTTGCTACTCATATTTATATTTTACTAATTCTTCTTGAAATAAATTGTTCATTTTGTTTATTAAATTCTCATTAAGTAATTTCCTATAATCATTATCTTTTCCTAAATTAAAAAATTTTATTTTTTCGTCAGAACCTTTTTTTGTAATTGCTTCTGCAAAACCTTTTTCGTCCTCTAGTTTTTTCAAATTATTAAAATTGCAGTTTCTTATACATTTTAATGCTTTTTCTTTATTAAATTTTTCATCTGATTTAGAAATTTTATGAATGAAATTAATAACTTGTTTAAAAGTATTTAGTGCATCACTTTGTAGATCTTCATACCTTACGGTTAAAACTGGATATAATTTATTATCTACCCATGATTTCTGATTTAACTTCCATGAAAAAAGTGCTTGAAATCCTAAAAATCTCTCTTTTTCTTTGGAGACAATTCCTCTTTTTTCATCTGTCATAAATTGAAAAGCTTCATCGACAGAAATTTGATAATGGTTTGATAATGAAGAGATTACATTCCTTGGATCTCTAACTATATAAATAACACCTACTGTATTTTCTTTATTAGTGAATTGATTACCATCTATTTTACAAAGTGCATTATGGGTTTTAAAAAATTTCAAACCTTTGGATTGATTAATTTTTTCTTGCTCCTTTATCCAATACTTTGAAGTATCATGTGGCTGGTTAAATTTATCTAAATACTTTCTAAAATATTTGTTGCTTGGAAAAGAGTCTATTTTTTCTAAAAGTTCAAAATTAAAATCACCTGTTTCTGAAAAATAGTAATTTGCTATTAAAGATCTCAACCAAGTATTTCCACTTTTAGGATATGAAGCTAACCAAATTATCATATTTTTTCTAGGTTAATTGCAGCTCCAACAGCTGGTATATTTTTTTTAAAGCCAAGATCTTTAATTAAAGAATCGTATCTACCACCTCTAATATTTAATTTCTCAGACTTCGATTTAATATCGATCTTAAATACCAAACCAGTGTAATATTCGAGATGTCTTCCAAAAGAAGAATTAAATCTAACATTTAATTTATTAATTTTATTTTTAGTTATTGGAAAATAATCATTCTGAACTCTAAGATTAATTTTATTTTTTTTAAAAAATAAATTTAACTTTTTAGATGCTTGATTAATAGGACATTCAATTTTTAAGTACTCTTTTAAAATTTTTACAACATTACTACCTTTTTTTGTTCGTCTTGGATCTTTAATTTTAGTGTCAAATCTTAATAATATTTCTTCTATTGATCTTCCAGCAACTTCTTTTTTTTGATTTCCATTAATCATATTAGAATATTTTTTTTTATCTATTTCTACAATTGTTGGATCAATATCTGAGTTCGTCTCCAATCTTTTTAATAAATCATTAAAATATTTTTCTCTCCAAAAATGACGTTGCAATCTTAATTTCCATCTTGCTGGACAATCCAATTTATCTAGCAAAAGCCTAAAAATTTCTATGTTACCTATTACTAAATTTCCGCTTTTATATTTAATTTTTGATAATGATTTAAGTGAAGTTTCTATTATTTTTTTATCATCTTTTTTTTCAGTAAAAGATCCTAATATTTCAAAACCAATTTGACTCCTGATGACAGAATCTTTTTTATTTAATCCTTTTCTAAATGCTTGACCACTATAGAAAATTTTTTCACTAGTTTTCTTATTTTTATTTAAATATCTAACACAGGATGCAATTGTTAAATCAGGTCTTAAACAAAGTTCATTTCCTAATTGATCATTGAAAGAAAATATGAATCTTCTGAAATTTTCTCCTGATCTTTCCAATATTAAATTGGTATCAATAACTGTATCAAGATCAATATATTTATATCCATTTGACTTAATTACTTTTAAAATATTTTCAGATAAGTTTTTTGATTTCATCAATCAGGTTCTCCTTATTAAATGTAATTTGAGTATTTTCAGATTTTTTCCATTCTTCTCTAGATAAATTTCTTGATGTTTCATCTAAATTTGGGACTAATTTTTTTATAGTAATTTTATTATTTTTAAATTCATCATCTCCACAAAGAATTACAGCTGGCGAACTTCTTTTATCAGCATATTTTAATTGAGATTTCAAACCTGAGTCTCCCAGATAAACTTCGGATTTTATATTTTGATTTCTAAGTTGTGATAACAATTCGTAATAATTAGAGAGATATTTTTCATCTAAAACACATATTATTATTGGTGAATTATTTTTTACCTCAATTTTGTTTAACTGAACTAAAGCGTATAACAAACGATCAAGACCTATAGATACACCTGTTGCAGATAGGTCTACTTTTTTAAACCGTGAAACTAAAGAATTATATCTTCCACCTCCACCAACTGATCCAAACTCCACCTCTTGGTTTTTTTGATTTTTAACTTTAAATGTTAAATTAGCCTCAAATATTGGGCCATCATAATATTCAAGTCCTCTAATAACCTCAGGAGAAAAAATTATTTGGTCAAAATTAGATGAATAACTTATTCCATCTAATACTTTATTTAATTCATCAACACCATCTTCAACTAATTTGTTTGGTATAGCTGACTTAATTTCATCTAAAGATTTCATATTTATAAAACTGACTATCGCTTCAGCTTGATTATCAGAGAGGTTTGCTCCAATAGTTTTATCACCAGATTTGTCTTCACGTCCTGTTGTAAGCAATTGTTTAACACCATCAGTTCCAACTCTATCAAGTTTATCTATAGCTCTCAAAACAGTAAGTTGTTGTTTGCTTTCTGAAATTTTTAAATTTTCAATAAGTCCTTGAATTAATTTTCTATTACTTAATTTGATTTGATATTGATTTTTTTCTAAGCCACAGAAATATAATGTATCAGCTAAAAGATTGCACATCTCAGCATCTGCTAGAGGATTACTAGATCCAACAATATCACAATCAGCTTGCGTAAACTCTCTAAATCTACCAGGACCGGGTTTCTCATTTCGCCATACATTGCCAATCTGATATCTTTTAAAAGGATTTGAGATATTTAAATAATTTTGAGATACGTATCTTGCTAATGGCGCAGTTAAATCATAACGTAATGATATCCAACTATTATTTTCCTCTTGAAAACCAAATATACCGGAGCTTGGCCTATCTTCATCTGGTAAAAATTTTCCTATATTTTCTGATATTTCAAAACTTGGGGTTTCTAGCTTAGAAAAACCAAATTTTAAAAAATTTTCCTCAATCTTAGCTATTAAATTTTCTTTTAAAGCTAATTCTTTTCCGTATCTGTCAACAAAACCCGAAGGGGTATTTGCAGACAATTTTTTTTCTTTATTCATTTTTTGGTACACGGGGACAGATTCGAACTGTCGACCTTCGGTTCCACAAACCGCTGCTCTAACCAACTGAGCTACCCGTGCTCCTTCTACTGTTTTATACTAAATGTGGATAAAATTAAATTTATAAATAATTAAATAGCTAGCTTGCAGCCAGCATGAAAATGATGTCTGTGAGTTTCTCTGTTAATAACAACGAATTTATTCATTGTTGTGTAATTAGCATTTTTTTTTTTAAATGCAAGCAAGAAAAGGTTTTGCACAGGAATAGCTATGTTTTTTAACATATCCTATTCCTATACAAATATTTTTGATGAATTAAATTTTATTAACCTAATTTTTTCAAATTTACAGCGCTTGGACCTTTTTCGCCATCTTGAATTTCGAATTCTATAGCATCGTTTTCATTCAAAAATCTTAGCCCAGCTTCTCTAACTGCGCTAGCATGAACGAAACAATCTTTTTCTCCGTCTTCTCTTTCAATAAAACCGTAGCCCTTCTTACCGTTGAACCACTTTACTTTGCCTTTTAATGTACTCATACTTTAGTTACTCTTTCTTTGTTATTATATAATTAGCTATAAATAGCTGATGGATAGGTATTAGATTTTAATTTTGAATGCAAGCATAATGATGGATATTAATACCACATGGGAGTGGTGGCTTCGGCGGGACTCGAACCAGCGACACAAGCCTTTTCAGGGCTCTGCTCTACCAACTGAGCTACGAAGCCATATTAAGATCTAAAAATTATACGACCCTTTGATAAATCGTATGGAGATACTTCCAATTTCACTCTATCTCCTTGTAAAACACGAATACGATTTTTTCTAAGTTTTCCTGCCGTGTGAGCCGTAACATTATGACCATTGTCTAGTTTAACTCTAAACATAGCATTAGGAAGAAGATCTGTTACCACACCTTCAAATTCCAACGTATCCTGTTTACTCAAATTATTATCTCCTCATTCTAGATTTAATACTTTGAGCATGATTATCTAGTTCTTCATACTCAGCGAGATGTGTAGCGGATTCTCCTAATTTCTCAATACCTTTTTTTGTAAGAGTTATATGGCTAATTTTTTTATAAAACTCACTAAGATTTAGTCCAGATGAAAATTTTGCAGATCCTAAAGTTGGTAATACATGGTTTGAACCAACATTATAATCTGAGACAGCCATTGGAGAATACTTTCCAATCATAATACTTCCTGCATTATGAATTTGATTTAAATACTTTTTATAATTAGACACATTAATTTCTAGGTGTTCTGGAGCAATTTCATTAATTGCTTCTATTATTTGTTTGTCACTTTGGGCTAAGACAATTAATCCATTATTTTTTAAACTTTTTAAAACAACTCTTTTCCTTTGAACTTTTTTTATACTTTCTTTTATTTCTATATTAAATTTATTTGCTAATTTTTTATCTTTCGTAATTAAAATACACTGGGAGTTTACATCATGTTCTGCTTGTCCAATCATAGATGTTATAACTTGATTTAGATCAGTTTTACTATCTGCTAAAACACAAATTTCACTAGGCCCAGCGACCATTCCTTCTGTCCCAACATCACCAAAGACTTCACGCTTACTTCTTGCAACATAAATATTTCCAGGCCCCACAATTTTATTCACTTTTTGAATATATGCTAAACTTGCTATGGCTTGGGCACCACCCATTGAGTAAATTTCCTTAATTCCAACTTTTTTAGCCGCATAAAGAACAGCGGGATTTAGTTTTCTATCAAGTTTTGGATTGGCCAAAACAATTCTTTTTACACCTGAAATTTTTGCAGGCACTGCATTCATTAATAATGTAGATGGTAAATTAGCTGGGACATAAATACCTACTGACTGTAGTGGCACATACTTATATTCAAGTTTATTTTTATAATTATCTACATACTTTATGTCTTTTGGTTTTTGTAGTGTATGAAACTTAAAAATTCTATTATAGGCTAAATCGATACTTTTTTTAATCTTAGCATTTAATGTATTAATTGCTTTGTTTACTTTATCCTTTGAAGGAACTATCTCTGTGTTTTTACTAAATTTTTTTTCATACTTTAAAAGTGCTTTTCTTCCATTAATTTTGATGTCTTTTAAAATCTTTGGAACTATCGAAGTGTCTACTGCTTTTCCAGATCTTCTTTTATCTAAAAAAGATACTAATTCTCTTTTATAATTTTTTTTCTTACAATTAATTACTTTTATCATTTTTCAATTTTTTGGTCTTCTAACGTTACATCAATAACTTCTGTGGACAGTGTTATAATTCCATTTTTTGAAAATAACAGAACTATTTCAAAATTTTCTTTCTTTTTAAAAATATCAATTGCGAATAACTCTAAAGTTAAATCTGTATTAGACTGGTTAATATTTTTTGATTTAGAACTCTCAATAAATTCAAATTTTACAACACTATTAATAGGTTTGCCATTTGTTGTTTCTTTATCCATTCTTAAAACAGAAAGTAAAAAAATTTTTGTAGAAGGTAAATATTTTATATCAGAAATTTTGACTTTAGATTCTGCACATATTGCTGATATGATTTGTAAGTCATCTGGTGATTGAGCGATTACTTTTTTTAAAAAACTATTCACTAAGATATTCTTTTAATTTTTACTCCAATTTTTTTTAATTTATTTTCAATTTTTTCGTAACCACGGTCTAAATGATATACTCTATTTATTATAGATGTTCCTCTCGAAATAAAAGCTGCTAAAACCAAAGCTACTGAAGCCCTTAAATCACTGGACATTAACTCAGCTCCCTCTAGATTATTAGTTCCCTCAATAATTGCCTTGTTACCTTTAATATTTATTTTTGCACCCAATCTTTTTAATTCTGGAACATGCATAAATCTGTTTTCAAATATATTTTCTTCAATTGTGCTTTTCCCATTTGCTCTAGTCAATAATACCATAATTTGAGCTTGCAAATCAGTGGGGAAATTTGGATATTCACCAGTTTTCAAAAAATCTAAACTTCTAATTTTTTTTGGTCCTTTAATTTGAATTGTATTTTTTGTGGTTTTTATCTTTGCACCAATTTTCTTTAGTAAATTTATCTCTGTATTGATAATTTTTGGCTCAAAGTTTTTAATTTTTAAGTTTCCACCATTCAAACATGCGGCAACACAAAAAGTACCTGCTTCAATTCTATCATTCATAATTGAGTAAGCTATACTTTTTAATGTTTTAACTCCCTCTATTTTTAAAGTTCTTTTACCAATCCATTTGATCTTGGCACCTGCTGTTTTAAGAAAATTTGTTAGATCTTTTATCTCAGGTTCTATAGCACAATTCTTTATTGTTGTTATTCCTTTTGCAAGACAAGCAGCAAGAATTGAGTTTTCGGTAGCTCCAACAGATATTTTTGAAAATCTTATTTCTGAACCAACTAATCCTTTTTGAGCTTTTGCATTAACATATCCTTTTTCAATTTGTATTTTAACACCTAACTTTGATATAGCTTTTAAATGTATATCTATTGGTCTTACCCCTATACTGCAACCACCCGGACTACTTACTTTTGCTTTTTTATTTTTTGCCAATAAAGGACCAAGAACTAAAATTCCTGCTCTCATTGTTTTAACTAGAGAATAAGGTGCAAAAAAATTATTTTTTTTCCCTTTTGAAATTGTCGCAATTTTTTTATTATTTTTAAAGCTAATTTTTTTTCCAAGTGATTTTAGCAAATTAAGCATTGTATCAATATCTTTAACTCGTGGAAGATTTTTAATTGTTACATTTTTATCAAAGAGTAAAGTTGCGGCGAGTATTGGTAGAGCAGAATTTTTACTTCCAGAAATTGATACCTCTCCTCTGATCTTAGAGGGACCATTAATTTTAAATTTATCCATTTTAAATTTTGGGAAGCGTTACCCCTTTTTGGCCCATATATTTTCCATTTCTGTCTGCATATGAAACATCTGGCTTTTCATTCCCTTTTAAAAATATAAATTGAGCCACACCCTCATTTGCATATATTTTGGCTGGTAATGGGGTTGTGTTAGAAAATTCAAGGGTCACATGACCTTCCCATCCTGGTTCCAAAGGTGTTACGTTAACAATTATTCCACATCTGGCATAAGTGGACTTACCTAAACAAATAACCAAAACATCACTAGGAATTTTAAAATATTCGACTGTTCTTGCCAAAACAAAAGAATTTGGTGGAATAATACATTCATCAGATTCTTTTGTTACAAAATTTGTTGGTTTAAAATTTTTTGGATCTACAATTTCAGAGTTAACATTGGTAAATATTTTAAACTCACTAGATACTCTCGCATCATACCCGTATGAAGATACACCAAATGAAATTTTTCCTTCCCTTATTTGTTTATCTTCAAATGGTGAAATCATTTCATGTTCTTTCGCCATTTTGATTATCCACTTATCTGATTGCACTGACATTTATTTCTTTTTTTTTATTTTTTCTTTGAAAAATTTTTCTTTTTTTTAAGTTTTTACGCAAAGCTTCTTCGAGTTTAGCTTTTTTATCCTTCTTAATGTCCATCTTGATTACTTTTTGTCTGGATTGGTAAGGTGATCCAAGGTTATTATTTGATCGATTGGTATTGTTTTATCCTCTGGAGTTTTGGGGTCACCTTGTTTAGCTATTTTCTTTGCTCTTTTCTCTGCAAGCTTTTTTTCTCTTTTAGCCTGCTTCTCCATAGCTTTAGCACCTCTTGTCGATTTATAATCGTAGTGAATTCCCATATCATTTACCTAATTTAGATATACCTGATTTTCATAAAAAATTAAGGCATTTATTTGAAAAAAACTATTTTATACACTAATTATAATTAAATAATGCCCTCATAGTTAAATGGTATAACACATCCATGGTAAGGATGAGTTTCCAGTTCAATTCTGGGTGAGGGCACCAGTTATTTGTAGAATTTTTTTTTAATTATAAATCCAGTTATAACTAAGATTATCATACCGATTACTGGCACATAAATATCTGGAGTTAAAATTATATCAAACACGCTTGGAAGTGCTTGATTGTTTTCAATTACTTTATTTAGTCCTGCACCAAGTGAAGCTCCAACAAATAACTGAGGGGTCATTCCAATAACAGATCCTAAAAAGAAATTTTTAATTTTAACATTAAATAATGTCGGCAAAATGTTTGAAATAAAGAAAGGTATCCCACCAACAAATCTATATATCAGAAAAAAAGTAAATTCATTTTCTTTAAATTTTTCAGTAAGATTAGAAAACTTTGATGAAAATTTTTTTTTAATTAAATCTTTAAAAAAATAATTTGCGCTGATGTATAAAAAAGTTGCTCCAATTGATAAACCAAAGACAATAAGTATTGTTCCAATCCATTTCCCAAATACAAATCCTCCAACTAAAAAAACTGGTGAACCAAATCCTAAGAGCATAACCCAAATAATCACTCCTATAAAAAATAAAATGCTAGCAATTAAAAGATTAGAATTTTTGATATCATTTAGTTTATCTCTATTATTTTTTATAAGTTCAAAACTTGAAAAGTCGTCAAATGAGAAATAGCTAAAAAAAACCAACAAAAAGCCAGTAACTATGGAAAGATATATAATTCCAAGAATAATTTTTAATTTATTTTCATTTTCCATTTTGTTCTAATTTATTAAAAATCGCTGTACTTATATACATTAAATTGTATAACTACCGAAATTTAACAAAAAAAAAGCCTTAATATGAAACGTACATATCAACCTAGTAGAAAAGTGAGAAAAAGAAGGCATGGTTTTAGGTCTAAAATGAAGACTAAAGGTGGAAGAAAACTAATTAGAAGAAGAAGAAGTAAGGGTAGAAAAAAACTCACTGTTTAATGCAGATTAAATTAAAAAGTTTATCCAAAAATGAGGATTTTAAATTTATTTTAAATGGTAAAAAAATTTCAAATAGATATTCAACAATTTTTTATAGGAGATTAGAAAATAAAAGTAATAAATATTTTAATATAAGTTTTATTACAAAAAAAAAAATTGGTACTGCAGTTATAAGAAATAAAATTAAAAGAAGATTAAGAAACATGATGAATGAGGCTTTAAAAAAAATTAAAATTAATCTTGACTATAGTTACTTATTAATTGCTAGAAAATCTGTTTCAGAGGATGAGTACAATTTTATTAAAATAAAACTTTTTAGTGAGTTAAAAAAAATTAGATAGTTATGATTAAAAAAGGATTAATATATTTAATTAAATTTTATAAATATTTCATTTCACCGGTTTTAGGTAATAATTGTAGATATCTTCCAACCTGTTCAGAGTATTTTATTGATAGTTTAAATGAATATGGTGTTTTGAAAGGTTGTTACAAAGGCATTAAAAGAATTTTAACTTGTCATCCTATAAAAATTTTAGGAGGAGGACATGGGTATGATCCAGTAAAGAAAAAGAATATTAAATAATGGACACAAGAAACGTAATAGCAGCAATATCATTAAGTGCAGCAGTAATAATTCTCTATGGATTATTTTTTGCTCCACCAAGTCCTGATCCGAAGCTGATAACTAATAATGATCAAAATAAGAACAACCTTCAGCTAAACGAGGCACCAAAAATAGAGCAAAATATTGAGAATAATAAAATTTCTAGATCGGAGGCAATTAATAAAGTTGAAAGGATACTTTTTGAAAATGAAAATATTAAAGGTTCTATTTCTTTAGAGGGATCATTAATCGATGATCTGATTTTTAAGAAATACACTGAAACTTTAGACTCTGATGAAAATGTAGTTTTGCTTAATCCTAAAGAGTCTGAAAATGGTTATTATATAGAAACAGGTTGGGCTATAAATAATAAAGATATCGAAGTTCCTAATTCAAATTCAAAGTGGGAAGTTGTTGGCAATAAATTACTAACGCCGAATAGTTCAATTAAATTAGTATGGAATAATAAGCAGAATATAACTTTTGAGAAAGAAATAAGTATAGATGATAAATTTTTATTTACTGTTAACCAAAAAATTACGAATAATACTCAAAATACTTATAACTTTTATCCCTACGGACAAATTATAAGAAACCTAGCTCCTGATGTAACTGATTTTTATATATTACATGAAGGTTTATTAGGTGTTTTTGATGATAATCTTGTTGAAGAAGATTACGATGACGTAAAAGATAAGAAGTACTCTGTAAATGCTAACAAAGGATGGATGGGTATTACAGATAAATATTGGATAACAAGTTTAATCCCAGAAAGTAATAAAAGTTTTAGGTCAGATTTCGATTATAAAAATAAATTTAAAGCTAACTTCATAGAGACAGCTGCAACAGAAGTCAGAGCTAATGAAAGTAAAACTAATCAGGTAAAAGTGATTATTGCCGCAAAAGAAGTAGATGTTGTTGATGGTTATGCGGAAAAACTAAATATTAATAAATTTGATTTAGCAATTGATTGGGGTTTCCTATATTTTTTAACAAAACCAATATTCTTAATATCAGATTATTTCTTCAAACTAACTGGCAACTATGGAATTGCAATTATATTAATTACCGCTTGTATAAGAATTTTATTTTTTCCTCTCGCTAACTACTCATTTAGATCAATGGCAAAAATGAAAGTTCTTCAACCCGAAATGGTAAGACTTAAAGAACTTCATAAGGAGGATAAAATGAAGTTACAGCAAGAAATGATGGCGCTTTATAAAAGAGAGAAAGTGAATCCTGTAAGTGGGTGTTTGCCTATTTTAATTCAAATACCATTCTTTTTTGCAATTTATAAAATGTTGTTTGTTACAATTGAAATGAGACATCAGCCTTTTTTTGGTTGGATACATGATCTAAGTGAAAGAGATCCTACAAGTTTATTTAATCTATTTGGTTTGTTGCCATATGATGTTCCATCATTTTTAATTATCGGCGCTTGGCCAGTAGCAATGGGTGTAACGATGTGGATGCAACAAAAACTTAATCCAACACCACCAGATCCGATTCAGCAAAAAATTTTCATGTTTTTTCCAGTATTCTTAACAGTTATCCTTGCACCATTTCCATCTGGATTAGTTATATATTGGACAATTAACAACGTGCTTACAATGGCACAACAGTATGTAATTATGAAAAGAACTTCAGTTAAAACAGTTTAATTGATGGACTTAGATAAGATTATTCCAACAGATGGTCCTAATATTAATGAAGTTGAAAAATATATAAATAAATATCAGTCTGAGATTATAGTAATTAAATGTGGTGGATCTGTTTTATTAGATAAAAAACTATTCAATCAGTTCATAGAAGATATTTCAGTAATAAACAAAATTGGTTTATCAGCAATAGTCGTCCATGGTGGAGGTAAGAATATTAAAAAAAAATTAGACGAAAAAAATATTGAAACAAAATTTATCAATGGACTTAGGGTTTCAGACGAAAAAACAATAAGATATATAGAAGAGGCTTTACTAGAGCTCAATTTAGAGATTTTAAATGAATTAAAGTCTAAAAACACAAATGTTTGTTCTATATCACCTAAAGAAAGTAATGTAATTAATATTATTCCTGAAAGTAAAGAATTGGGATATGTCGGTACACCAAAAAAAATTAATAAAGAGAAAATATTAAATTTTATTAATAATAAACAAATTCCAATCGTTGTCCCTTTGGGAGTGGGTGATGATAATAGAATTTACAATATTAATGCAGATGTTGCGGCAGGTTCAATTGCAAAAGAGATCGATGCTAGACGACTTCTTTTAATGACAGATGTTGAAGGTGTTCTTGATGAAAATCAAAAACTAATATCTGAAATTAATGTTAATAGAGCTAACGAGATGTTAAAAAATAATATTATATCTGGAGGTATGATACCGAAAATAAACACTTGTTTAGATGCAATATCTAATGGTGTTAGAGGCGTAGTTATTGTTGATGGAAGAAAACCACATTCAATACTATTTGAGTTATTTTCTGATAAGGGCGCAGGAACATTAATTAGAAAATGAATAATCTAAAAAATATAAAAAATATTTTGTTCGATTGTGATGGCGTTTTATATAATGATTTAGAGGCGGTTTTTGGCCAAGTTAGTAAGAGGATGACAAAATATATCTCAAATAAACTCAACTTAGATCTTATAAAAGCTAAAGAATTACAAAGAGATTATTTTCATAAATACAACACAAGTTTAAATGGATTGATGATACATCATGATATACCACCGGAAGAATTTTTGGAGTATGTTCATGATATTGATCTTTCATTTATGGAAAAAGATCTTGTTTTAAAAAATGAGCTTGAAAATATAAATTTAAATAAATTCGTATTTACAAACGGAAGTAGAGCGCATGTAAAAAATATAGTTAAAACTCTTGGTATTGAAGACCAATTTAAAGATATATTTGATATCGTAGACGCAAAATATCACCCGAAGCCTGAAGCAAAAGCTTTTGATCTTATGGTTGATAAATTTAAGATTAATCCAAAAGAAACGCTTTATATTGAGGATATAGCTAAAAATTTATCAATAGGTAAAGAGCGGGGGACTATAACAGCTTGGCTAATCAATAATGAATACTGGGGGAAAAAAGAGTCTGACAAAGATTACATTGATTATAAAATCGAAAATCTCTCTTTATTTTTAAAAGAAATAAGGTTATTAAAAAGTTCTTAATTTATGAGCATAGAAAATATAATCAATGAAGCTTGGGAAAAAAGAGACCAAGTAAGTCCTAACTCGGATGAAAGTTTAAAAAATACTGTTAATCAAATTATTGATGACTTAGATAGTGGTAAAGTCAGAGTAGCTGAAAAAATTAATGGTGAGTGGGTAACTCATCAACACATAAAAAAAGCAATTATGTTAAGTTTTAGAATGTATCCAATGCAAAATTTAAATGGCCCCTACAGTAGTTGGTATGACAAAGCACATCTATTAAAAGGTAAAACTGCAGGCTGGTCTAAAGAAGATCACGAAAAAGCAGGATTTAGAATGGTTCCTAATTCTCCCGTTAGAAGAGGATCATTCATAGGTAAAAACGCAGTCTTAATGCCATGCTATGTAAATATTGGAGCATGGATCGACTCCGGAACCATGATGGACACGTTTAGTCGTGCAGGTAGTTGTTGTCAAATTGGAAAAAATTGTCATATTTCTGCTGGCTCAGGAATTGGGGGAGTATTGGAACCTGCCCAAGCATTACCAACAATTATTGAAGATAATGTTTTTGTTGGCGCTATGTCGGAAGTTGTTGAAGGTGTTATAGTTGGAGAGGGCTCGGTATTAAGTATGGGGATGCTGATTACGCAAAGTACTAAAATAGTAAACCGTGCGACTGGTGAAGTCACTTATGGTAAAATACCTCCTTACTCGGTTGTTGTACCAGGTTCTCTTCCTGATAAAAATAATCCATCTGCACCTTCGTTAAGCTGTGCAGTAATTATTAAACAAGTTGATGAAAAGACTAGATCAAAGACATCTGTTAACGATCTTTTAAGAGACTAAATTAATGAAAACTTTTAATGAACTAAAGTTAGCTCAGGAGCTAATAAAATTTCAAACTATTAAAACAGAAGATAAAGGGATTATGAAGTTCCTTTCAAAGAAACTTTCCTCATTAGGTTTTAAATGTCAGATAATAAAATCAAAAGGTACAGGCGCTGAACCTGCATTAAACTTATATGCAAAATTTGGTAAATCAAAACCTAACATTAATTATTTGGGTCACACAGATGTTGTTGCTAATCTCAACAATTGGGAGTTTCCGCCATTTAAAGCAAAAGTAAAAAAAGGATATTTATATGGAAGAGGATCCCAGGACATGAAGGGTAGTGTAGCATGTTGGATAAGTGCTGTAAGTAATTTTATTAAAAATAAAAAATTTAAAGGATCTATATCAATAATAATTACGGCTGATGAAGAAACTACAGGTCATGGTTGTCCAGCCGTTATGAAATATTTAAAGAAAAAAAAAGAAAAAATTGATTTTTCAATAGTGGGCGAACCGTCATCAAATAAATCAGTTGGAGATGAAATCAGGATTGGAAGAAGAGGTTCTATGAATGCAACGATAACAGTGTATGGAAAAAGTGGACACTCTGCATTTTATGGGACATATATAAATCCATGTACTGCTCTTGCTAAAATAATATCTAAACTGAAGAGTGTTCCGCTAGACAAAGGAACAAAGTATATGCCACCATCAAATTTAGAATTTACAAAAATGAATGTGGATAATATATCTGAAAATGTAGTCCCACAATCTGCAAGTGCTAAATTTAATGTTAGGTTTAATTCAACCTATAAATCAACATCTTTGAAAAAAAAACTTAGTAAAATTATTAATGCAGTTGCAAAAAAAGAAAATTGCAAAACAAAAATAGATTATAAAGTAAGTGGAGAAGCATTTTACACAGTGCCAAATAAAGAAATTTATATGGTAAAAAAAGTTGTAAAAAAAGTTACAGGAAACAATGCAAAATTAAATTGTAGAGGTGGCACAAGTGACAGCAGATTTTTAGGTTCGATACCACGTCTTGAGCTTGGGTTAAGAAATAATACTATTCATATGGTTAACGAGAGAACATCGATCTCAGACTTAAAAAAGTTAACTAAGATTTATAAGACTATCTTACACAATTATTTCACTTGAAAACCGCAATTATAACATCTGAATCTTCAGAAAAACATATAACAGGCGATGGTCATCCAGAGCAGCCGAAGAGAGTGGTTTCAATAATTGATACTTTAAAAAAAAATAAAGAACTGCTTTGGGATAAGCCAGATGTTGTTCCAAATGATATTCTTAATATGACACATTCTAAAGATTATATTAATAATTTAAATAATTCATTTCCCAAAAGTGGCTTAAATTTTTTAGATGGTGATACAGTTGTATCGCCTGGAAGTAAGGATGCAGTATTTCAAGCTGCAGGATCAGCTATAAGTGCAATAGATGGAATTGAGAATAAAAAGTATAAAAATGCTTTTTGTGTTGTACGACCACCAGGACACCATGCTGAAAAAAATAAATCAATGGGCTTTTGCTGTATTTCTAATGCAGGTGTTGCAGTTAATTATTTAATAAAAAAATATAAGTATAAAAGAATTGCATGTGTAGATTTTGATGTTCATTGGGGAAATGGGAATTATGATGTAATGTATGACAATAAAAATTCACTTTATATATCAACACATCAATATCCATTTTATCCAGGTGGTGGCTCAGAAAAAGACAAGGGAAAGTATAATAATTCTCTTAATATACCTCTTCCTGCAGGCACAAATTCTGAAGAGTATTTTAATGCTTATGATAGAGTTTTAGATAGGTTAATTGAATATAAGCCTGATTACCTAATCTTTTCTGCTGGCTTTGATGCCCACAAAAATGATCCATTAGCTCAATTTGAACTTTCATCCAAAGATTTTTATGAAATAACAAGAAGAACACTAAAAGCCACTAATAAATTTACTAACGGAAAAGTAGTATCTTTATTAGAAGGTGGATACGACCTGAAAGCACTTGCTGAAAGCGCTAATTATCATGTAAATGCATTAATCGAGGCGGAAAATAAATAATCATGAAACTATACAAACAAAAATCATCAAATATTGATAACAGGGGACTGTTTGCATCTAAAAATATAAAAAAAGGAACTAAGATTATTTACTACACAGGTAAAATAATTACAAAAAAACAGACCGAAAATAATCCAAAATTTGATAATGATAAAGCGATTTATCTTTTTAACTTAAATAATAGATATGATTTAGACGGTGATTTTGCTTACAATACTGCAAGACTTATTAATCACTCTTGTGATCCAAACTGCGAAGTTGAAGGCAAAGGTTTAAAATTATGGATTAGTTCTATTAAAAATATAAATAAAAATGAGGAATTAACTTATGATTATGGATTTAGTTTTGATGAAAACTATAAGGATTTTCCTTGTAAGTGTGGCTCCAAAAATTGTTGTGGTTATATAGTTAGAGAAGGATCTAGATGGAGAATAAAAAAGAAAAAAAAGAAATCTAATAAATAATTTTCTCAAGATATAAGCCATGCGCAGGAGCAATAGGAGCACAATTTTTTCTAGATTTTGATTTAAATATACTGGTAAATTTTTTTAAGTTCCATTTATTTTCACCAAGGTACTTGAGCGAACCAACCATGGATCTAACTTGACTCTTAAGAAATGATTTTGATACAAATTGAATTTTTATAACGTTTTTAACTTTTGTTATTTTTACCTTTTTCATGGTTCTTACTGGACTTTTTGCAGCACAATTAGATGCTCTGAAAGTTGAAAAATCATGAGTTCCAATTAACTTTTTGGCTCCTTTTTTCATCAAATCGACATTAATTTTTTTTTTAACATGCCACTCTCTATTAAAATTAATAACAGAAGGAGAAACATCATTTCTTATTAAATAAGTATATCGTCTTTCTTTCGCAGAATATCTTGAATGAAAAAATTTATTTTTTCTTTTAATTTTCAATATTGATATTTTATTTTTATTTAAAAAAAAGTTTAGTGAATTTATTAATTTATCTTTTTGAATAATATTATTTGTAGTATCAAAGTGTGCTGATTGCTCTTTGGCGTGAACGCCTGTGTCTGTTCGTCCAGACCCATAAATTTTTATTCTTTCTTTTAATAGTTTAGATAAGACAATCTCAATATTTTCCTGGATTGACTTACCTTTTTTTTGAATTTGCCAACCATTGTATAAAGTGCCTTCGTATTCTATTAGAATCTGATATCTAATCACTTTTTATTATCGTTCCTTTTCTAACCTTATTGCCTAATAAAAATTCGTTAATTAATTGAGGATTCTTCCCCTCTTTTTGTATCTTAATAATATTTATTGAATTTTCACCACATGCTATTGTCATTTGTTCGTCGATTACTTCACCGATTGTTGCTGACTGCTTGTTTATTTTAGCTTTTAATATTTTATATCTTTTGTTGTTAACCTCAAACCATGCACCAGGATTTGGATATAATCCATTTATTTGAGCAATTATTTTACGAGCACTATTATTCCAATCTATCTTTCCCTCTACTTTTTGAATTTTCTTTGCATATGTAGCTTTTGCATGATCTTGCTCTTTAAATATTGCCTCTCCTTCTAAAACTTTTTGCACATTTTCTAAAATTTTTTCTGTACTCAAATAGGATAATTTTTTAGACAAAGTTTCTGTATTATCCTGGTCAAGAATATCTATTGAATATTTATTACATACTGGCCCTGAATCTAATTTTTCATCAATTTTCATAAATGATATACCAGTTTTAGTTTCATTGTTTAAAATCGATCTTTGGATTGGTGCCGCTCCTCTCCATTTTGGTAATAATGAAGCATGAATATTCAAAAAACCTTTTTTACTCAAGTCAAGAATTTTTTTCGAAATTAATTGTCCATATGCAACAACAATTACAAGGTCTAAATTTAATTCTTTAAGATGTTCAAATTCTTCATCAATTTTTTTTGGAGTTTTAATTTCTAGATTAAGTTCCTCTGCACATTTATGAATTGGTGATTTCGTAAACTTTTGACCTCTATTTGATTTACTTGGAGGCTGAGTAAATACACAGTTAATTTTATATTTTTGATTAATTTTTTTTAGAATAGGTACTGCAAACTTTGGTGTACCCATGAATACAATATTTGACATTTAAACAACAACTCTATTGGAGTTTTTTTGTTTAGACAATTTTTTTATTATTAAATCTTTTTTGATTTTAGATAAATAATCAATTATTAGTTTTCCATCTAGGTGATTTATTTCATGTTGTAAACACGTTGAGAGTAGTCCATCGCATTCCATTTCTTTCTTATCACCATTTTCATCTATATATGATACGGTACAAATTTCTGGTCTTTCTATCTCAATAAAGGTATTAGGTATTGATAAACAACCTTCCTCATATGTAGACATTTTTTCACTTAAAGTTTTTATTTGTGGATTAATAAAGCATAAAGGTTTTTTTTCATTTTCATTTTTTGAGACATCTAAAACAACTACTCTTTTAAGAATTCCTACTTGAACAGCTGCCAAACCTATACCATTGTGATGGTACATAGTTTCAAATAAATCTTTTATGAGTTTTTTTTCATTAATATCAACTTTATTTAATGGCTCAGATTTTCTTCTAAGAATATCATCAGGTACTGTAATTAATTCTTTCACTGGCATAATTTATTTATTGTTTAGACTTTTAAAGGCAAGACTTCTATTAGAATTTCATTCCTTAAATCTACATTTTTTAGCTCATTCATAGTTGAAACTAATAAATTCACTGTGTTTATATCTAGATCTTCAAGGTTACTTTCACCAACAATATCTACTATTTTAATTAATAATAAGCCCAACTCTCCATTCGATAGCATTTTTTTTATATCAGAGGAAAATTGAAAGTTGTATTCATAAAGGTTTGAGTATTTTTTATCTATTTTTACCCCATCTGATTTGAGCGATTCAATAAGAATAATATCTTTTGTAGAAAAAACATACTTTTTGTTTCTTTTAATTTTTTTCAAAATATCATTTGTTTCCTTTTCAGCTTTTGGCAAACTTGTTTTATTTAAAAAGTAATTTAATAATTTTGATTGATGTATTTTTTTATTATTAAATTTTATCTTTCTCTCTTTTTTTAACTTATTGTCGGTATGATTTTCATAAAAGGTAGTAAAATTTGAGGGAATATCATCTTTTTTTATTTTTTTTAAAATTACTTTGATTTCATTATCAAATGCATTATCTAATTTTTTTTTTTGGAAAGATTTATATAATTCAGACGCTATACTTAATCTTTGCTCAACATCAACAGACAAAAGTAATCTTTGATATAATAAAGCTCTGCCCTCATAATCTGGAAGAAGCTTATAAGCATCTTTGGCATTTAATAGTTGCGTTATGTTAAATTGAAATTTTTTATATGTATCTAATAGTTCTCTCTCTTCAAATACATTTTCATGAGTTGCCCTTTCTAATAATCTTAAATCTTCTGGATTTTCAATATCAAAGGAATTTGCATTTTTAAGAATATTTGATGACGACAAATAACTCCAGATAAATCTAGGTGAGTCCATTTTTGGCTCATAATTAAAATCATTATTTGTTTTATGAGATAAGTGAAAATATAAAATATTTTCGTCCGAAACTATTTCATCTTTGCTTGCGTAACCCATTAATATATTAAATTTATTTTCAAAAAAAATGTCAATCTCATTTAATTCTTTTGATAAATCGAAAAGTAGTTGAGCTTGTTCTTTTTTATCTTCTAGAATTAAACAATAAATTTTAAAATTATTTAAATACTTATCAGTAATAGCGCCACTAATATTAAATATCTCACATGCTTTTTTTACCTCAGAGTTTGAAAGAAAATATTCTGAGTAAAATTTAATCAATTTATTTTTATTAGAAACTTCAGAATTATTGATTAAAAATTCTTTAATTAATTCAAAATCTTTTTTATTTATTAAATGATTAAATTTAAATTCTAAAAATTCCTCTTCAGTAATATTATTTGTAGGAATATATGAGTTTGTTAGTAAAGCTATATCTAATATTTTTTTTGAAAATTCAGATAAGCTTCTATTTAAATTTTTATTTAATATGCTTTTAATCAACTCACCATCACTGTTCGACCACATATCGATTTTTAAGCCATTCTGTGCAGGGTCATATAATCCTGCTAATTTAATAGTGGATGACTCAATTTCTTTATTTATCACTATCTCAGAACTAGATTGAACTGATAATGTTGTATTAGTATTTAAATTATTACTTGCATTTATATTTGAAGTAGAATTTTCTTTGTTAATGATGTCTTTTTTTTCAATTTTCCAGATGTCGATTGGTTCATTTGCAAAAGAAAAATTATAAAAAAATAAAATTAAGGTTATTTTGAAAATTATTTTACTTAATTGTTTTAAAATTCTCATTAGGCAAAATCACTTCAATTTTTTTGTTGGGAGATGGGAAATCAATTTGACTTAAAACAACAATAGACAAAATTAATATAAAAAAAATAATTCCAGCTTTAATTGCAAATTTCATATTATGTTATATTCCTTTGTAGTATAATGTTTTAAAAGCATATAATTTTGTAAAATCAAAATAAGACATATTTGTGTTTTTTCAACTTAGAAATATATGGAATCAAATAAAAATCTAGTTTTAGTAGGTATGATGGGTTCAGGAAAGACATTAATCGGAAAATTGATTTCTAAACAAACCAAACTTAAATTTATTGATATAGATGATAAAATTGAAGAAAAAGAAAAAATGAAAATTGCAGAAATTTTCAAAAAAAAGGGAGAAAAATACTTCCGTGAATGTGAAGAAGAAATAACAATATCTTGTCTAAAAGGTGAGAAACAAATTTTATCACTTGGTGGAGGTGCATATATTAATGCTAATATTAGGAAGGAATGTAAGAAGAGTTCTTTTAGTTTTTGGTTGAATTGGAAAAAAGATATAATAATTAAAAGGATAATTGGTAGCAAAAAAAGACCTCTAGCTATGGCATTAAGTGAAGTAGATCTGGAGAAACTAATAAATGAAAGAGCAAAAATATATAGTTTAGCAGATTTCACAATTAATTGTGATCAGCTAAATAAAAATGAAATAGCAAATAAAATTATAAAAAAATATGAAACAAAAAATAATAAAGGTTAAAACAAAAAGTAAAAATTACGAAGTTCATATTGGTACCAATCTGATTCCAAAACTGAAAAATATTTTAAAAAAAAATAAATTATTATTTTCAAAATGTTTGATTGTAATTGACAGTAAGATACCAAAAAAATTTAGAACATTGCTCTTAAGAAATTTAAAAGATCAAAAAATCTTTACTTTAAATTTTAATGCAAATGAAAAAAATAAAAATTACTTAAGTATCGATAAAATACACAATGTTTTATTTAAAAATAATTTTTATAGAGAGGACTGTATAATTTCATTTGGTGGAGGAATTACAGGTGATGTAGTTGGATACGCAGCCAGCACTTATAAAAGAGGAATAAAATTTATTAATATGCCTTCCACTTTATTAGCTCAAGTCGACTCTTCTATAGGCGGGAAAACAGGGATTAACAATAAATTTGGAAAAAATCTTGTAGGAAGTTTTTATCAGCCAGATTTAGTAATTTCAGATATTAATTTACTACATACTCTCCCCAAAAGAGAAATTATATGTGGATATGCTGAAATATTAAAAAGTAGTTTAATTGATAGCAAAAAAAATTTTGTTTTTTTAGATAAAAATTTTAATAAGATTTTAAACCTAAAAGGAAATTTTATAATTAACGCAATTTTAAATAGCTGTTTATTAAAAAAAAAAATTATTGAAAAGGATGAAAAGGAAAAAAATTTAAGAAAATCTTTAAATCTTGGCCATACTTTTGCTCACGCATATGAGGCTACTCTTGGTTATTCAAAAAAATTAAATCATGGAGAAGCTGTTATTTTTGGTTTAATGAATGCTGTAAATTTAAGTAAAGAAAAAAAAATTATTTCAGATTCAAATTCAGAATTAATAAATAATCATATTAAAAGGATAGAAGTTAAAAATAAATATGTAGATCTTTTTAATAAAAGGAAAATTACATCAATTCTAAATTTTATGAAAAGTGATAAAAAAAATAAATCAGACAGTATAAACTTAATATTAATAAGGAATTTTGGAAAATTAAACCTAAATTATCAGGCGAAATCCGGTGAATTGAGCAAGTTTTTATTAAAAGAATTAAATAAAGCTTATTTGTAAAGAATGAATATCAGTTTTCAATTCTTCGCTTAAAATTTTGTAAATAACTTTATTAGATTGAATTCTATTCGTTTTTTTTAATATGTCAGAATTTATTTCTAATTTAATATGAAATTTGCCCTTCTGATGTGAATTGTGTTTTAAGTGCTTATAAGTGTTGTCAATTATCTTTACGTCTTTTATAGAAGTGTCTTTCAAAAGTTTATTTTCAATTTTTTTTGAAAGTTGATTAATATCCATTAAACTTGATATTATATAATATGAAAAATATTTGTGAATGGAATAATTGTAACGAAGAGGGACTTTACAAAGCTCCAAAAGAAAAGGATAACAGCAAAGAATATAGGCTTCTCTGTCTTGAGCATGTAAGAGAGTTTAATAAAAGCTGGAATTATTTTTCAGGTATGAGCGATGAACAAGTAATCAACTTTTTAAAATCTGACATGACATGGCATAAGCCAACACAGAGTTTTAGTTCTTCAGATAATTTTTTCAAAATATTGTGGAATAATACGTTAAAAGACGAAAATGGAAAATTTAAAGAATTTAGTAACTTTAATCATATGAATAAGTTTAAGTTTAATAGTAATGATCTTAAAGCCTTTGAAATTTTGGGTGTTGGAGTTGGTTTAAAATGGGCCAAAATACAGGAAAAATTCAAAAGACTTGTGAAAAAATTTCACCCTGATATGAATGCTGGCAATAAAAAATTTGAAGATAAGCTTAAAGTGATAACTTTAGCTTATACCCAATTAAAAAATACTTATAAGGACAAAATTGACAACAAATATTGAACAGACCCCAGATATTAAATTATCGATTAAACAAACTTTCGGTATTGATTCTGATATGGAAGTGGACGCATTTTCAAAAAAAACCGATTATGTGCCAGATATAGATAAAACTTATAAATTTGATAAAGACACTACTTTAGCAATCCTCTCTGGATTTTCATTTAATAAAAGAGTTCTTGTACAAGGTTATCATGGAACAGGTAAATCCACACATATAGAACAAATTGCAGCTAGATTAAACTGGCCATGTATTAGAATTAACTTAGATAGCCATGTTAGTAGAATAGATTTAATTGGTAAAGATTCAATCGTAATCAAAGATGGAAAACAAGTTACAGAATTCAAGGAAGGAATTCTTCCATGGTCGATACAAAATCCAGTAGCTTTAGTATTTGATGAATATGATGCTGGCAGACCAGATGTGATGTTTGTAATTCAAAGAGTTTTGGAAGCTGAGGGAAATTTTACTTTATTAGATAAGAATAAGGTTATTAAACAAAATAAATATTTTAGATTATTTGCAACTTCAAATACTGTTGGTTTGGGGGATACAACTGGACTTTATCATGGTACACAACAAATAAACCAGGGACAAATGGATAGATGGAACATTGTTACAACATTAAATTATTTAGCTTTGGAAAAAGAAATGGAAATTATTTTAGGAAAAAACAAGTCTCTAGATAATAATAAAGGTAAAGAGAGAGTTGCAAACATGATAAAAGTTGCGACATTAACAAGGAAAGGCTTTATGGCTGGAGATATTTCAACAGTTATGAGTCCTAGGACAGTACTACATTGGGCAGAAAATTCTGAAATATTTAAAGACGTGGGTTATGCATTCAGAGTAACTTTTTTAAATAAATGTGATGATGTAGAAAAGAATACAATCGCAGAATACTATCAAAGATGTTTTGGTGAAGAATTGCCAGAATCGATGATAAATGTTCAGGTTTAATGAACAAAGATGATCTTATAAAAGAGCAATTTAAACAAGCTTTAAACTCTACGATTAAAGCGATTTCAGGTGAAACATATCCATTAAAAGACAAAAAAAATTTAAAAGAATTTAATATTTCTAAATTTGACAATTTAAAAGATAAAGAAAACTTTATTAAATTAAGAGCCGAGGCAGATTCGGAGGCATTAAAAAGAAAATTTTCTGATAATTCTACTCTGGAACAAAATATTCCAAAAACACCTACTTGTCATACGCTGTATAAAATTTCTGAGAAAATAAGATATGAACTTTTAGGATCACAAATGATGAAAGGAATTTCTAAAAATTTAATAAGCAAATATAAAAATAAGATAAGTAGCGCAAAATCTGAAAACATAAAAAAGAAAGAAGAGTCTAATGTTTCTGAAGCTTTTGAATTTTACATGCTTAATAAACTAATGAATGTAAGTTTATCAGAAAATGCTGAAAAAATTTTATCATATTGGAAAGATGATTTTGAAAAATCTTTAGATAAACACATAAACTTTTTAAAAGAAAATGCAGAGAATCAGGACATATACAATTCTAAAATATCTGAAATTCTTCAGAACATGGAAATCTTCGAGTCTGAAGAAGAAAATAAAAAAGAAGAGCAGAAAGAAGATGAGCGTGATAGTAATAATTCAAAAGACGATCAAAAAACAGATAGTGGAGACTCTCAGGAAAGAGAAGAGGAAGATAGTCTAAATGAAGGTGTTGATAGTTCTGATGAAATGAACGAGTTTAGACTTGATGAACAACTAGGAAATGATGATGCCGAGAATAATGAAATAGAAAATATTGTTCAGAAAAAAAATTTAGGAATAAGTAATAAAGAATATAAAATATATACTTCAGAATTTGATGAGACAGCAAAAGCAGAAACATTGGAAAACTCAGAGGAAATTTCTAAATTAAGAAAAAATTTAGATCAACAGTTAACTAGTTTCCAAGACATAATTACGAAACTCGCAAACAAATTGCAAAGACAGTTACTTGCAAAACAAAATAGATCATGGGAATTTGATCTTGAAGAAGGTTTATTAGATAGTTCAAAATTACCAAGAATAATAATTGATCCATATAATTCTCTTTCTTTTAAAAAAGAGAAAGATTTAGAGTTTAAAGATACAGTTGTGACTTTACTTATAGATAATTCTGGATCAATGAGAGGAAGGCCAATTACTATTGCTGCTCTTTGTGCCGACATATTATCTAGAACACTTGAAAGATGTTCAGTTAAAGTAGAAATTCTTGGTTTCACAACAAAGAATTGGAAGGGTGGTAAGAGTAGAGAAAAGTGGAATAAATTTGGAAAATTAAAAAATCCAGGACGTTTAAATGATTTAAGACACATAATTTATAAATCTGCTGACACTCACTGGAGACAATCAAAAAAAAATTTAGGCTTAATGCTAAAAGAGGGTTTGCTTAAAGAAAATATTGACGGAGAAGCTATTACTTGGGCTTTCAACAGACTTAAGAAAAGAAAAGAAGAAAGGAAAATTCTTATGGTTATTTCGGATGGAGCTCCAGTTGATGACTCAACATTATCTGTTAACTCGGGTGATTTTTTAGAAAAACATCTAAAGCAAACCGTAAAATCAATAGAGAGCAAAAGCGATATCGAAATTCTTGCAATAGGTATTGGTCACGATGTTTCGAGGTATTACAAAAAAGCTATAAAAATTGCTGATGTTCAAGAGTTAGGTGATGTAATGATTGGTCAGCTAAGTGGTTTATTTGAAAATAATAAAAAATTACACTAATTTTTTTAAATTATTATTTTCCCACTCTATTTTTACTTCCGCTCCACCTCTAGTTTCTGAATTTCTAATTGTTATTTTGGCAAAATTTTTTTCTAACAAAGTTTTGCCTATAAAAATCCCTAAGCCTAATCCAGTTTTTTTATTATCTTTAGGTTTAAGTGTCTTAATATAAGGCTCTCCTATCTTATTAATTATATCTTTTGGTATACCAGGACCATCATCCTCTATTGTTATTTCAGTCTTTTGACTGTCGCTTTTGATAGCAATATAGATATTTTCATTTGAAAATTTGTTAGCATTTCCAATGAAATTCCTCAAACCATAAACAATTTCAACAGATTTTAATATTTCAAATGAGTTGGAATCTTGCTCTGTATCAATATTGAAATTCTTATTTGAAATTTCCTTAAATGAGTTAACTATCTCACTAATATAATCGTAAAGCGTTTTGTTTTTATCAATAAAATCATCTTCTATCGTAGGATTTAATGTTAGTTTTTTTAAAATATCATTACACCTATTAACTTGACTAATTAATAATTCGAGATCTTTTTTTACATCATCATTATCTTTAAATTGATCAAAAAGATCATGAGAAATAATTTTAATAGTAGACAAAGGAGTTCCAAATGAATGAGCTGCGGCTGCGGCTTGTCCCCCAAGTGAAACAAGTTCGTGTTCTTTGGAAATTACTTCTTGGATTTTATCCAAAGCATCTTTCCTAAGGTTTGTTTCTTGTCCAAAAATAAATGCAAAATAGTTCAAGAAAAATAATGCAATTATCAATGCTAAAGGAATTGCATAGTAATAATACAAGCTAATACTATATTCATCTAACGGTTTAGGTAGTTCATAATGATAAAAAGTTAAAATTATAATCGATGCTAGAGTAATTAAAATTAAAGCAATATTTGTTTTAATATTTAAATTGGATGCAGCAAATACGCTCGGTATCAAAAGAAATATTGAAAAAGGGTTTAAAATACCTCCAGATAAGTAAAGTAAAGCACTCAATTGAAGTATATCTAAAGATAAAAAATTAAAAGAAGTTACATTTGAAAGTATTGGTTTTTTATAAAAAAACATTAAATAGAGGTTACTTAAAACTCCAATAAAAATTATTAGATTAGATAAAATAAAGTCGAATTCAAAACCAAAAATAAACTTTACTGTGTTTATAGTTATAAACTGACCTAAAATTCCAATCCATCTTAAATTTATATATGTAGACTTATTCAATGATGCTGCTTTGACAGATTGTTTTAAATCCATCTAAATATCTAAGTTTGAAACATTTATTGCATTTTCAACAATAAAATCTTTTCTTGAAGAAACATCGTTACCCATTAAGGTTTGTATCAAATCTTGATCTTTTTTACTATTCTTTGAATATTGAACTTGTAACAAATTTCTTGTTTCAGGATTTAAAGTTGTATTCCATAATTCATCGGGGTTCATTTCACCAAGTCCTTTAAATCTTTGAATGTTAAGTTTAGACTTTTCAATTTGGAGAATGTTATTAAATTCTTTAGAATTCTTTTTATATTTTTTAATATCCTTTGAATTTTTTATTAAATAATTTTCAAGCTCACTTTCATCTTTGATATATACGCTTTTAGTTCCTTTATTAATTTTAAATAAAGGTGGTTGAGCAAGGTAAACATGTCCAAACTCAATTAATTTATCGAATGGTTTATTATTAAAAAACGTCAGTAATAATGCTCTTATGTGTGAGCCATCAACATCGGCATCTGTCATTATTATTATTTTTCCATACCTTAAATCTTTGAGATCTATATCCTCATTTTTCGGATCAAGACCAAGTGCATTTATCAATGTAACTATTTCATTTGATGAAATCATCTTTGATAAGCTTTTAGTTCTTAAATCATTGGCATTTCCATTCTTTTTCGATCCATTTAAATCTGTAAAAGTATTTAATATTTTTCCTCTAAGCGGCAAAACTGCTTGATTTTCACGGTTTCTGCCTTGTTTGGCTGAACCACCAGCTGAGTCACCCTCTACAATAAATAGTTCGGTACCATCTTGCTTTGAATTTTGACAATCAGCTAATTTTCCAGGCAAACCAGTTAATTCTAAAGCTCCTTTTCTTCTTACATTTTCTCTTGCCTTTCTAGCAACATCTCTTGCTACGGCAGCCTGAATAATTTTAGTTAAGATAATTTTTGAAATTGATGGATTTTGATCAAACCAAATAGACAACTTCTCGTTAATGATAGTTTCAACAATATTTCTAACTTCTGATGAGACTAATTTATCTTTTGTTTGAGATGAAAATTTTGGGTCAGGAATTTTGATAGAAAGAACTGAAGTTAATCCTTCTTTAACATCATCTCCTGATAAAGAAACTTTATTTTTTTTTAGTAAGTTTTGTTCATTTGCATATTTATTTACTACTCTTGTTAATGCACTTCGAAATCCAAGAAGATGTGTTCCTCCATCTTTTTGATAAATATTATTAGTATAAGGCAATACATCTTCACTATACCCTGCATTCCATTTGAGGGAACACTGAACATCAATATTATTTTTTAAACCTTCAATGTAAATTGGTTTTTTAAAAAGATCATTTTCATTTTTGTTTTTTAAACTTTCTTTTTTTTCATCAATAAATTGTACAAATTCAGTAATACCTCCATCAAATTTAAACTCTATTGATTTTGGTTTTTTTTGTCTTAAATCACTTAAAACTATTTTTATGCCCTTATTTAAAAAGGCCAATTCTCTCATTCTTTTTTCTAATACAGAAAAACTAAATTTAATAGATGAAAATATATCTTTCGATGGAACAAAGTTAATTTCGGTTCCGCTGGTTTTTGATTTACCAACTTGTTTTAGTGAAGTTTTAGCGTCTCCATTTTTAAACTCTAAGTAATATTTTTTATTATCTCTATTAATTGTAAGTTTTAATCTCTCTGAAAGGGCATTAACAACTGATACTCCCACTCCGTGCAGTCCTCCAGAAACTTTATAAGAATTATGATCAAATTTACCACCAGCATGAAGTTGGGTCATTATAACTTCGGCAGCTGATTTTTTTTCACCCTTATGAATATCAACAGGAATTCCTCTACCGTCATCAATCACTGTTACAGAATTGTCATCGTTTATGCTAATTTCAATTTTTTTACAAAAACCTGCAAGAGCTTCATCAATTGAATTATCTACAACCTCGTAAACCATATGATGTAATCCGGTCCCATCATCAGTGTCACCAATATACATACCTGGTCTTTTTCTTACAGCTTCTAAACCTTTTAGGACTTTTATGGAGTCAGCTTGGTAATTGTTTGAATTATTTTTTGTCATTAATTTTTATTATGGAAGAATTTTTTATAACATTTTTACAAAAAATTTAAAAATGACAGATTTACAAAAGCTTAAATTAGTCTTTAATATCAACGTTTTTTTGATGTTTTTTAGATTTTTTTTCTATTTCTGTAAAACTCTTTAAAAACATCATTTTTCTAACAAAAATATGGCGGAGAGAATGGGATTCGAACCCATGATAGAGTTTCCCCTATACACGCTTTCCAAGCGTGCGCCTTCAACCGCTCGGCCACCTCTCCAAAATACCTACTCTTTATTTATCCTTAAAACACCTATAAATGCTTCTTGAGGAATCTCAACTTTTCCAAATTGCTTGGCTCTTGCTTTACCTTTTTTCTGTTTTTCTAGCAGCTTTCTTTTTCTATCTGTCGCTCCACCTCCATGTATTTTTGTTAAAACATCTTTTTTAAAACCTTTGATAGTTTCTCTAGCAATAATTTTACCACCAATAGCTGCTTGAATCGGTATCATAAAGTTGTGTCTTGGAATTAAGTCTTTTAACTTTTCACAGACCTCTCTACCTGTAGTTTGAGCAAAATCTTTGTGTATCATCATTGCAAGAGCATCAACAGGTTCTGAGTTTACAAGTATATTCATTTTTACTAGATTTCCCTCTTTGTGATCAATAATTTCATAATCAAAACTAGCATACCCACTCGTCATAGATTTAAGACGATCATTAAAATCAAATACAACCTCATTTAAAGGTATCTCATAATTAATTACTGCACGATTTCCTGAATAACTTAAATTGGTTTGTATACCTCTTTTATTTTGACATAACTTAATTATTGATCCCAAATACTGATCTGGAGTTATAATTGTAGCTTTAATCCATGGTTCTTCGATAAATTTTATATAATTGGGATCTGGTAAATTTGAGGGGTTTTGAAGTTCGACAGTTTCACCGTTATTTAAGTGAACTTTGTAAACGACGCCAGGTGTTGTAGTTAATAAATTAATATCAAATTCTCTTTCAAGCCTTTCTGTGATTATTTCAAGATGTAAGAGACCTAAAAATCCACATCTAAAACCAAGTCCTAAGGCAGATGATGATTCTGCTTCATAAGAAAAACTTGCATCATTTAATTGTAACTTAGCAAGTCCATCTTTTAACTTTTGATATTCTGAACTATCTACAGGAAATAAACCACAAAAAACTACTGGTTTACTTGGTTTAAAACCTGGTAATGCATCATTGAGAGGGTTCTCTGCATCACATATAGTGTCTCCAACTTTGGTTTCTGATAAAATTTTAATACCAGTTGTAATAAAACCTATTTCTCCAGCATTAAGTTCACTCACATCTTTTGCCTTTGGGGTAAAAACACCAACTTTTTCAACGATATATTCTTGATTTGTAGACATCATTTTTATTTTCATATTTTTATTTAGTTTTCCATCTATAATTCTCACTAATATAACTACTCCAAGATAAGTGTCATACCAACTATCAACTAATAAACATTTTAATTTGCTATTTTTTTCACCTTTAGGTCCAGGCAAAGAATTAATAATTTGCTCAAGAATTTCATCTATTCCTTGTCCAGTTTTTCCAGAGCAAGGGACAGAATTAGATGTATCTATACCAATAACATCTTCAATTTGACTATTTGTTCTATCAAGATCAGAAGCTGGTAAATCAATTTTATTTAATACTGGAATAATCTCATGATTTATATCAAGGGCTTGATATACATTTGCAAGTGTTTGAGCTTCTACACCTTGTGTACTATCTACAATTAATATTGAGCCCTCGCACGCATAAAGGCTTCTGCTAACTTCATAACTAAAATCTACATGTCCCGGGGTGTCTATAATATTTAAAATATAATTTTTGCCATTTTTTGCTTTATAATTTAATTTAACTGTTTGTGCCTTAATTGTTATTCCTCTCTCTCTTTCTATATCCATAGAGTCTAGCACTTGAGATTTCATTTCTCTGTCACTTAAACCTCCACATTTATGAATTATTCTATCAGCTATAGTTGATTTACCATGATCTATATGAGCTATAATTGCAAAGTTCCTAATATTGTCTATTGTATCTCCCATTTTTAGGATCTAATTTTTGCGCCAGACTTTGACTCAACTGAAGAGATAATTAGTTTATTAATATTGTCCAAGTCATTTTCATTTAATGTTTTTTCTTCTGACTGAATAGTTACATTGACAGCTATAGATTTTTTTCCCTCTGGTATATTTTCCCCCTCAAATACATCAAATACTCTCACCGACTTAATTAATTTGTTATCAACGGATTTAATTATATTAACCAATTCTTGAGATTTAAAGTTTTTATTAATAATAAATGCAAAATCTCTCTCTGATTTTTGGAAATCAGAAAATTTATATTCAGATTTTAAATCTTTTATTTTTTGTTTTGTCTCTTTTATATAATCAAGACAAATTTCAAATATTACCAAACCTTCAGTTTTTATATCTAATTTTTTTATTATGTTTGGATGAATCTCACCAAAATATGCTAGAGCATTTTTTTCGTTTTTATTTTGGTACACCCCTCCAGATTTTCCTGGGTGATAGTAAGAAGGAGTTTTATCATCTATAACAATATCATCTTTATCAATCCCTGCTTCACAAAGACTTTGGATTACATCTTTTTTTACATCAAATGTGTCTACAATCCTTTCTTTATCATTCCAAGATAATCTTGAAACCTTTCCTGCCCTTACGGCGCCTATAACAGTCAGTTGATCTCCAGGATTTTTTCCTTTAAACGCTGGACCAATTTCAAATAAAGAAATATCTTTAAATCCTCTATCTAAATTTTTTTTTAAATAAAATATCAAATTTGGGAAAACAGAATTTCTTAAAACATTTAGATCTGAACTAATCGGATTTACAATTGGTATTTCTTCATCATTTTCTTTAAATAATTGATTAATTTTAGAGTCAGTAAATGACCAAGTCACAGTTTCTAAGTAACCTTTTGATGCCACAGATCTTTGTAAAAAATGAAATAATTTCTGATAATAGTTAAGAGTAGGCTTTAATCTTGTCTTAACAGGTTCTGACGTATTAATATGTTCGTAGCCTTTTATTCTTACAATTTCTTCAACAATATCAATTGATTGAGTTATGTCTGGTCTCCAAGAAGGTACTACTAACTTTAAAAATTTTTTATTCTTAGATACATTAAAACCTAGCTTTTCTAGTATTTTAATCAATTCTTTATTTGTAACATTAAATCCAGTCGTTTTTTCAAAAAGAAATGGGTCAAAATTAATTATTGTTTTTTTATAATTTTCAATTTTTTTTACATCTAAATTACTTATTTCGCCTCCACAAATTTGTTTTATTAGTTCAGAAGCTTTTATTAATCCTTCTTCAATTGATAAAGGATCTATGCCTCTTTCGAATCTGAATTTTGCATCTGTATCTATATTTAATTGTTTAGAGGTTTTTCTTATTGAGCGAGGTAAAAAATAAGCAGATTCTAATAATATGTTTTTAGTCGAATATTCTGTACCGGATCTTGCCCCACCAATTATGCCACCAAGACCAAGAACCCCGGATCTATCAGAAATAACACACATATCATTTTCTAAAATATATTTTTTATTATCCAAGGCTTCGAAGCTTTCTCCTTTGGAAGAACTTCTAACAATAATTTCATTATCTATTTTATCTGCATCATAAGCGTGTAATGGTCTATTTAAATCAAACATCACATAATTAGTAATATCAACTATCGCAGATATTGGTTTTTGGCCTAAAAACTTAATTTTATCTTTTAGCCATTTCGGACTCTCTTTATTAGTTACACCTTTTATTAAACAACTTCCAAATGTTGTGCATCCTTGAACTTTTTCTTTCTTTATTGTTACATTTATATTTTGATTGCCTCTATATTTTAAATTTGATTTTTTATTAATTTTTAATTTACCAGCACCAGCAGCTGATAAATCTCTAGCAACTCCTCTTACCCCTAAACAATCTGGTCTATTGGGCGTAATTGATAAATCTATTACTTTTTCAGAAGTGTTTTTAAAATATTGTTCTCCAATTTTATTTGCATATTTATTGTTTTTTAATTCAATTATTCCATCACTTTCATTAGATAATAATAATTCTGACTCAGAACAGAGCATTCCATATGATGTTACACCTCTTATTTTACTTACAGATAATTTCATCTGATTTTTAGGAATAATCGATCCTGGAGGTGCATAAACTGTCAAAAGACCATTTTTTGCATTTGGGGCTCCACATACTACTTCAATTGTTTTATCGCTACCTATATCAACATCACATAATTTCAACCTGTCTGCATTTGGATGAGTTTTGGCATTTATAATTTTTGCAACAATAAAAGTATCTAATTCAGATGCAGAGCTCTCAAAACTTTCTACTTCTAGACCAATATTGGTTAATTTATCTATTATTTGATTATTATTAAATTTTGTATCAAGATGGTTTTTTAACCAGTCAACTGTGAACTTCATCTACTCAGTCCTCTATAATTTGAAGGGACATCTAATGGATCAAAACCAAAGTGACTTAACCATCTATAATCTGTCTCAAAAAAGGCTCTTAAATCATTAATTCCATATTTTAACATTCCAAGTCGGTCTATGCCAATTCCAAAAGCATATCCTTGATATTTACTTGAATTAACTTTTACATTTTTTAAAACATTTGGATGAACCATTCCGCAACCTAAAATTTCTAGCCATTTATCACCTTCACCAATTACTATCTTTCCATTTTTAATTTCATATCCTATATCTACTTCTGCTGAAGGTTCAGTAAATGGAAAATGACTTGGTCTAAATCTCATTTTAATTTTATCAACTTCAAAAAACTCCTTAATAAAATAATTTAAACATCCTTTT
This sequence comes from uncultured Pelagibacteraceae bacterium, assembly GCA_902633185.1. GTDB lineage: Bacteria > Pseudomonadota > Alphaproteobacteria > Pelagibacterales > Pelagibacteraceae > Pelagibacter. The sequence continues at coordinate 53,880 of CACPFN010000007.1, forward strand.
AAATGACCCATATGTATATTCTTATCTATATGTAAACCTTCAACTTGATGAAACATTGGGGCATGGGTTTGATCGCTATCTGATCTGTAAGTTCTTCCTGGTGCAATAATTTTAAAAGGAGGTTTACCTTTTAGCATTGTTCTTACCTGAACTGGAGATGTGTGTGTTCTCAAAAGTAATTCCTTATTATTGTCAAGATAAAAAGTATCATGCATATCTCTTGCTGGATGATTATCTGGTGTATTTAATGCTGTAAAATTATTATATTCATTTTCTACATCTGGACCTTCCTCGACGCTAAATCCAATCTCAGAAAATATAGATGAAATTTCATCTATTACCTGTGAGACAGGATGAATTTTACCAATTTCAATATCTCTTTCTGGAAGAGTTACATCAATTTTTTCTTTCTCAAGCTTTAGATTAATTTCTTTAGTTTCTATTTCTTGAATTTTGATTGATATTTTATTTTGAAGTTCGTCTTTAATATTATTTAAATCTGATGCTAATTTTTTCCTTTCCTCTACAGAAATAGAACCTAATTTTTTAAATTCGTTTGATATAATTCCGTTTTTTCCGAATAGTTCTGATTTAATATTATTTACTTTATCAACGTTATTTTCCGTATTAAGCTTATCGATATAATCATCTTTTATTTTTTTAATATCAGACATTTTAATAGAATATTTGTTAAAGGAAGAAAAACAATAGTCTTGATTAATTTAATGCTGCTCGAGCCCTTTTAACTATAGTTTTGAATGCTTCAGGGTTGTCATAAGCAATTTCTGCAAGAATTTTTCTATCTAATTTAATTCCTGATTTGCTTAAACCACTAATAAACTTTGAATATGTTATACCTTCGGATCTTACTCCAGCATTAATTCTTTGTATCCACAATGATTTGAAATCTCTTTTCTTATTTCTTCTATCTCTATAAGCATACTGCATAGCTTTCTCCATTGCTTGTCTTGCAACTCTTATAGTGTTTTTTCTTCTTCCCCACTGACCTTTAACAGCTTTTAAAACTTTTTTATGTTTAGCTCTGCTTGTAACTCCTCTTTTAACTCTTGCCATTTTATCCTCTTAAGCTGTAAGGCATATAAGATTTCACTATCTTACCATCTTGTTTAGATAAAACAGTTGTACCTCTTTGTTTTCTAATTTGTGAATTTGTTCTTTTAATCATACCATGTCTTTTTCCAGCCTGTGGGGTGATAACCTTACCTTTAGCTGAGATTTTAAATCTTTTTTTAGCTGAACTTTTTGTTTTTAACTTAGGCATAATTTTTCGGGGTTATACAAATATTAAATTAGATTTACAACTAGAAATATGACTTATAAAGGCTGAATTACCATAATCATTTGCTTTCCATCAAATTTTGGCTGAAGCTCTACTCTTCCAATAGTCTCCATGTCTGCCTTAATTTTGTCCATTAATTCATTGCCAAGGTTCGAATGTTGTAACTCTCTCCCTTTAAACCTTATTGTAAATTTTACTTTATCGCCCTTTGCTAAAAATTTTTGAGCATTTTTAATTTTGAAAGTGTAGTCATGAACTTCTGTAACTGGCCTTAATTTTATTTCTTTTAATTCAATTTTCTTTTGTTTTTTTTTTGCCTTGTTAGCTTTTTTTTGCACGTCATATTTATATTTGCCCATATCCATAATTTTACAGACAGGCGGTTTTGCATTTGGAGCAATTTCAATTAAATCTAAACCTTCATTTTTTGCTTTATTAATAGCTTCATTTAAATTTAGGATTCCTAAATTTTCTCCATCACTTGCAATAACTTGAACTTCGTTTGATGTAATCCTGTTGTTAGACCTTGGACCTCTTGCTTTAGTTCTTTTTTGAAAATAATTTTGTTTAAAATCTGCCACTTAAATTGAAGGAGCTCTATTTAGATCTGAGTATTTTTTTATAAATTCTTTTAAAGCCATATTTTCTTGTTTATTAGAGTCCAATCTTCTAATAGTTACACTATTGGAGTCAACTTCTTTTTTTCCACAAATCAATAACATTGGTACTTTTGTTAAAGAATGATCTCTTATTTTATAATTTAAATTGTGATTTTTAAGATCTACCTCCACAATCAAACCACTCCGTTTTAATTCCTTAGCTACACTTTTAGCATATTCATCAAAATCACTAGAGATTGGAATAACTACTGCCTGCAAAGGTGATATCCAGAATGGCAGCTTACCTGCGTAATTTTCTATTAGGATACCTATGAACCTTTCTAAAGATCCAAATAATGCTCTGTGTAACATTACAGGTACTTTTTTAGTTCCATCTTTATCAACAAAAGAAGCTCCTAATCTACCTGGTAAATTTAAATCTACTTGCAAGGTTCCGCACTGCCAATCTCTACCGATTGCATCTCTTAAAACAAATTCAATTTTTGGTCCATAAAATGCGCCCTCACCTTTATTAATTGAGTACTCTAGCTTTGTCGCTTTAATTGCTTCTAACAACGCAGCTTCTGACTTATCCCAAACTTTATCGTCTCCAACTCTTAAATCTGGTCTATCTGAATATTTTAAAATAACATCTTCGAAACCAAGATCTTTATAAATTTCTAAAATTAAATTTGTAACACTCAAACATTCTTCAGTAATTTGTTCTTCTGTGCAAAAAATATGTGCATCATCTTGGGTAAAGGCTCTTACACGTAATAATCCATGCAATGCACCTGAAGGTTCATATCTGTGAACTTTTCCGAATTCTGACATCTTTAAAGGTAAGTCTCTATAACTTTTAAGTCCTTGATTGAATACTTGAACACACCCAGGACAATTCATGGGTTTAATTGCAAATACTTTTTCATCTGGTGTAGTTGAAGTATACATATTAGCTCCAAATTTTTCCCAGTGGCCGGATTTTTCCCACAAAGATCTATCTAGTATTTCTGGCGTATTTATCTCTTTGTAACCATCGTGATCTTGTTTCATTCTCATGTAAGAAACAAGTTTTTGAAATAAATTCCACCCTTTCTGGTGCCAAAATACAGATCCAGGACTTTCTTCTCTAAAATGAAATAAATCCATCTCTTTTCCAATTTTTCTATGATCTCTTTTTTCTGCTTCTTCAATTCTCTGAAGATAAAGGTCTAATTCTTTTTGAGTTGCCCAACCAGTACCATATATTCTTTGAAGCATTTCATTATTAGAGTCACCACGCCAATAAGCTCCCGATACTTTTGTCAATTTAAAAGCCTTACCAATTTTACCAGAAGATACTAAATGAGGACCTCTACATAAATCGTGCCATGTTTCACCATGATGATAAACCGTAAGTTCTTCGTTTTTAGGAATGCTCTCAATTATCTCAGCTTTGTATTTTTCTCCAATTTTTTTAAAATGACTTATTGCTTTATCTCTCTCCCAAACTTCTTTTCTTGTTTTTACATCTTTATCTATTATCTCTGACATTTTTTTTTCAATCTTTTTTAGATCATCGCTAGTAAAAGGCTCTTTTCTTGCGAAATCATAGTAAAATCCATTTTCTATAACTGGCCCAATTGTTACCTGTGTGCCTGGGTATAGTTCTTGAACGGCCATAGCCATTATATGTGCAGTATCATGTCTAATGACTTCTAAACCCTCAGGATCTTTAGCTGTAAATATTTCAATAGAACAATCTTGATCAATAACAGTATATAAATCTTTAAGTTCACCGTTTATGCTCATCACCAAAGCTTGCTTGCCTAAAGACTTGCTAATTTTTTCAGCAAGCTCTGTACCTGTTATACTTTTTTCAAAGTTTAATTTTTTTCCGTCAGGTAATGTAATATTTGGCATTAGTTTATTAATTTTTTATACTCTGAATAAGTAGAAAAACACATTTTTTCAACATTAAATTTTGAAACGACATTTTTTCTACCTTCTATGCCCATTTGATTGATAGTCTGTTCATCTAAATTCATAATTTCTATTAATTTTTTTGAAAGATCGTCAGAGTTATTTGCTTCAAATAAAAGTCCTGTTTTATTTTCATTTATAGTCTCTTTTGATCCCCCAATATTACTTGCAACAATTGGTTTTTTCATTGCCTGAGCCTCAACAGATATTCTTCCAAAGGCTTCAGGTTCTATAGATGAAGAAACTATGATGTCTGAAACTTTGTAAGCCAGAGGCATATTTTTACAATGGTCTACAAATTTTACTTGGTTAGTTAGTCTGTACTGTTCAACTAGCCTAATGAGTTTCTTTTTGTAAAGTTCTCTTCCTTGATCGCTCCCAAGAATAATTACATTAAATACCCCGTGTCCTAAATTAATATTTACTTTATTAATAGCATCTAAAAACATTTCTTGGCCTTTCCATTCTGTTAATCTTCCAGGCAATAGAACAGTTTTTCTCTCAATTTTAAGTCCCCATGATTTAAATAATTCATCTTCCTCTGTTTCTATAGTAGTTGATGGATCAAAATAATCAGTATTAATGCCTCTGAATATAACCAAGAATTTCTTTTTATCATTAAGGTATTCAGAGTAATTTTCTTTAATATGCGAAAATATAAAATTAGACCCAGCAATAATTAAATCAGATCTCAACATTACGGAATTATATAATTTTTTTAATTTACTTTTAAAATTATATGTTCCATGAAATGTAGTTACAAATTTACGTCTTGTGATTTTGGTAGCTAGCAAACATGACCATGCAGGTGCTCTACTTCTCGCGTGAACAATATTAATCCCGTAAAATAAAATTATTAAAGAAATAATTATTGAATTAAAAAAAACTAAAATGGGGTTTTTGGAATTAACAGGTAATCTAATATATTTAACTTTTTTTTTATCTATAAACTTTGTTAATTCACCACCGTTGCATATTAAAAAAGATTTACAATCATTTTCATGAAGATAGTGTGCGATATCATAACAACCTGTCTCTGCACCACCGTATCCAAGTTTTGGTATAACTTGCAGAACTTTCAATTTTGGATGCATATGGTAGAGTTATAGTATTTCAAATCAATTTTAATACTTTATATGAAAAAATTTAAATTTCTAAAAATTTCTAAAACAAAAAAACTAAGATATATAAGCAATTATTATAAGAAAAATCTTTATATTATATTTTTACCAGGTTTTGCATCCGATATAGAAGGAGATAAACCTAAAAGATTTTTAAAATATGCTAAAAAAAACAAATTGGGTTTTTTGGCACTAGAATATTCTGGATACGGAAAATCTTCAGGTGAGTTTACAAAAGGGAATATTTCCACTTGGGCAAATGATGCGAAACTGACTATTAAAAATATAGTAAAAAAAAATTATATAATTTTAATAGGTTCTAGTATGGGTGCTTGGATCTCTTTATTATTATTTAAATCAATTAAAAAACAGATTAAAGGCTTTGTGGGAATTGGCTCTGCTCCAGAATTTTTAACAAGAATAATGTGGAAAAAATTTTCAAAAAAGACAAAGAGTGAAATTATCAATAAAGGTATTAGCAAAATTAAAAATGGTGGATATGAGTATCTCATAACCAATCAATTAATTAAAGATGGAAGAAAAAAACAAAATAAAGTTTTGAA
>CACPFN010000008.1 GCA_902633185.1 uncultured Pelagibacteraceae bacterium
GATTTATCTTTTCTTAAAGACATCGATTTTATCAACAAATTGAACGAAGTCTTTTTCTTCTCTAAAATTTCTATATACTGATGCAAATCTTACATAAGCAACTGGGTCCAATTCTTTTAATCCGTCCATTACCATTGTGCCTATTGTGTTCGAAGAAATTTCACTTTGACCAAATTCTTCTAATGATCGAGAAATTTTAGAAATAAATTTTTCTACTGTTTCAGTATCAAGAGGCCTTTTTTTTAGAGCTACATAAATGGATTTAGACAATTTATCTCTATCAAATGGAGATTTTCTTCCATTTTTTTTTACAATTGTTAGCTCACGAAATTGAACTCTTTCAAATGTAGTAAATCTTTGACCACAGCTACAAAGCCTCCTTCTTCTTATAGCTGTTCCATCTTCAGTAGGTCTAGAATCTACAACTGAAGTTTCACCTTTTTTATCACAGGGACAAATCATAATTCATTATCCCAAATTTTTATAAATTGGGAAATTTGAACATAAATCAACAACTTCTTTTCTTACTTCGTCTTCTATTTTAGTATTATCATCAGGGTTGGATGACAAACCTTTAATTACTTTAGTAATTAACTCACCAACTATTTTAAATTCATTTAAACCAAATCCTCGAGTAGTTGCTGCCTGAGAACCTAGTCTTATACCTGACGTTACCATTGGACTTTCTGTATCAAATGGAATTCCATTTTTATTACACGTTATATTAGCACGTGATAAACTTTCAGCTGCAGCATTACCTTTAACACCAAAAGGTCTTAAATCTACCAACATTAAATGAGTATCAGTTCCTCCAGAATAAATCTTAAATCCATTTGTTTTTAATGTTTCTGCAAGTATTTTTGCATTAGCTAAAACATTAGATATATATTCTTTGAAAGAAGGTTCTAATGCCTCTTTAAATCCAACTGCTTTTGCTGCTATTATATGCATCAAAGGGCCACCCTGATAACCAGGAAATACAGCTGTATTAATTTTTTTATAAATATCTTCGTGATTTGTTAAAATAATTCCACCTCTGGCGCTTCTAAAAACTTTATGAGTTGTAGATGTAACGACATGAGCATGATCAACAGGATTTGGATAGCCTTTACCAGCAACAAGACCTGAAAAGTGAGCCATATCTACCATAAAGAATGCTCCAACCTTATCAGCAATTTCTCTAAATCTTTTAAAATCAATCACCCTAGAATATGCACTACCTCCAGCAATTATAAGTTTAGGTTTATTTTCAATTGCTAATCTTTCAACTTCGTCATAATCGATTAATTCAGATGTTTTGTCCACATCGTAACTTATTGCATTAAACCATTTGCCTGACATTGCAATTTTAAGACCATGAGTAATATGGCCTCCAGAATTTAAACTCATTCCCATAAATGTGTCACCTGGCTTTAATAAGGCTAAAAAAACCGCTCCATTAGCCTGAGCACCAGAATGAGGTTGAGAATTAGCAAATTTACAATTAAAGAGTTTTTTTAACCTATCGTTAGCAAGTGACTCGGCAACATCAACATGTTCACAACCGTTATAATATCTTTTACCTGGGTAACCTTCTGCATACTTATTTGTTAGTACAGAACCTTGTGCTTCTAAAACAGCTTGTGAAACGATGTTTTCAGATGCGATTAATTCAATATGGTTTTGTTGTCTGATTAATTCTTTATTTACTGCATCAAATATTTCTGGATCAGCTTCAGACAATTTTTTTTCAAAAAAGTTTTCATATTGCGTATTTAAATATTTTTTTTCACTAGACATTTATTTACCTATATTTTTTTAATTCTTTTTATATGTCTACCGCCTTCAAACTCAGTTTTTAGAAAGCTCTCAACACATTTTAAGGCAACTGTTTTTTTAATAAGCCTTTCTCCTAATGTTATAACATTTGCATCATTATGCAATCGCGATAATTTGGCATTTTTTACTGAATAGCATAAAGCTGCGCGTATTCCCTTATTTTTGTTTGCAGCAATAGACATTCCTACTCCTGAACCACAAACAAGTATTCCTACATGATTCTTATTTTTCGCCACTTGTTTGCAAAGTTTATGTGCAAAATCAGGGTAATCAACGGACTTCTTATTTTGTTTTGGTCCTAAATCTTTTATTGGATAATTTTTATTAAAGTATTTTAAAATATTCTTTTTTAAATTAAATCCACCATGATCTGAAGCAATAAAAATTTTTTTCAATTTAATTAAATTTGTAATTTAAAACACAAGCAACAAGGTGAACTCTATTTTCTTCACCCCCATTAAATGCATTGTGATATTTAGTATTATTAGTAATCCAAACAGAGCCATCTGCTGGCATATGTTTTGCAACATTATCAACAACCATTATTGCTCCAGGATTTGTGTAAATAGGTATATGAAGCCTTGGCTCCGGATCTCTATGCCAACTCAATGTTGATCTTGGCTCTTTAAGAAGAAGTCTCATCCTACCTAATTTATACTTTTTTGTTAATTGGTCATAAACTTCTTTGAAATAAGTATTTTTAAAGTCATCAACAAATTCTGTATATTTATGTTCATCAATTTTACTTTCCCTCTGTACCTCAACACCTGTACTATCTGGTTTAGTCCAATAAATGCCTCTTACATTATTTCCTTTAACAGAATCTGGATCACCTGGAATTTGATTTAGAGGTATACCCGCGAAGTGAGGTATTCCAAGACTTGTATCAAAACCTTTTATTTTTAATACTTCATCACAAGCTTGTTTTAATTTTGTGATATCAAATTTTACATCTTGTTTTTGGAAATCATTGAATAATTGTGACATCGGTGCTCTACTATCTTATAGACTATTATATTAAATATTACTATTGTCGCATCAAAAAAATTAATTGATAATGATTATCACAGGTAGCTATCCTTATTTAAGATTGAGAAGATCAAGAAAATTCAGTTGGTCTAGAAGATTAGTTCAAGATAATGATCTATCTTACAATGATTTTATTTTACCTATCTTTCTTACTGAAGGAAAAGCAAAAAAAGTTCCGATAAATTCAATGCCAAATGTTTTTAGGTACTCTATTGATAAATTAAAAAGTGTAGTTGATAAAGCACTAAAATTGGGAATACCCATGGTGGCTTTATTCCCTTATACAAATCCAAGAAAAAGAGATGAATTTGGAAATGAAGCATTAAATGAAAATAATTTAGTTTGCCAAGCAATAAAATTCATCAAAAAAAATTATAAGAACGAAATTGGAATAATGTGTGATGTAGCATTAGATCCATATACATCACATGGTCATGATGGAATTATTAAAAAAAATGAAATTTTAAATGATGAAACATTAGAAATATTGATTAAACAATCAATATTGCAGGCAAAAATGGGTTGCGATGTGATTGCCCCATCAGATATGATGGATGGTAGAGTTTTAAAAATTCGTAAAGCTTTAGATAAAAATAATTTTAAAGATGTTCAAATTTTATCATATGCTGTTAAGTATGCATCAAGTTTTTATGGCCCATTCAGAAATGCTGTTGGATCAAGAAGTCTCTTAAAAGGAGATAAAAAAACATATCAAATGGATTTTAAAAACAATTATGAATCATTAAGAGAAGTTGCATTAGATATAAAAGAAGGAGCAGACATGATTATAGTAAAACCAGGGATGCCTTATCTTGATATAATTAGGGAAGTTAAGAATAATTTTAAAATTCCAGTTATCGCATACCAAGTATCAGGAGAATATAGTCTCATACAAAATGCAATTTCAAAGAATATATTAGATAAAAAATCGATATATGAAAGTCTAGTTTCCTTTAAAAGAGCTGGCGCAAGTGCAATTATAACCTATTTTGCTGATCAAATAAAACTAGATTAATTTTAAAGAATTTTGAAAATTAAATCTTGTTTTGGGAAAATTAAGATTATTCGGTTTAACTATTGTTTTATCTAAAAAATCTCCTACAATTTTTAGAGCGTCAAAAGTATCTTCAAAACTTATATCTTCTTCATCTTTATTCACTAAAAAATTTGGAATAATTTTGTCAGAATTTTTTAATTTATAATTAATTTTATTACCTTCAGAAACTTCTTCTACATAATCATTAAAGTCTATGTCATATCCAATTAATTTATAAAAGTTTAACTCCCAATTTACAAACTTTGAAAGCCATTCTTCATCTTTTAATATTTCAAAATAATTATCAATTAAGTAATAAATCTCTCTATTTTTTTCGTTCTCTACTGTTAAAATTTTAATCAAATTCATTGTATAAATTATACAAAGGAGTTTTTGCTTATCTTCTAAAAAATAAGGAGTTTTAAATTCATCAATTTCAACTTTTAAAGAACCAATTTTTGATTGAGATTTTGAATTATAATTTATATGCAACTTATTACCTTCAAATAGGTAGTTTTTTATTTTTTTTGAGGTTCCTCCAAAAATAATTCCTGAAATTTTTCCATGATTTTCAGTATAAAATTCAGATATTACAGAATTTTCATTATATTTATTTTTTGAAAGTAAGTAACCTTTATCTTGCCAATTCATTATATTTTAATAGTTTCTAAAAGTTTCATAGCTGCGGCTTGCTCTGCATTTTTTTTTGAACTACCCTCAGCGATAACTGTTTTGCTATCCTTAATTTTTACACTAATTTTAAAATTTGGTTTATGTCTTGGTCCTGTATTAGAAATAAGTTTATATATTGGCAATGCTTTAAATTTCTTTAATGAATATTCTTGTAATCTTGTTTTGGAGTCGATTACAGTAATATCTGATAAATTTAAATAATTTTTCCAATAATTTAATATAAATTTTGACGAAGTCTCAAAACCTTTATCTATATAAATTGCTCCTATCAAAGACTCACAACAATCAGATATAATTTTTTTTTCTATGTTGACTTTTTTTTTCTTTTCTGTGTTTCCTGTTAAAATATAATTATCCAATTCTAATTCCTTGCCAATTTCAAAACACTTATTTTTATTAACTAAATTTGCAAGTTTTTTGTCAATCATTCCTACTTTTTCATTTGGATATAACTCTAAAAGTTTCTTTGATATAACAAAACCTAAAACCCTATCACCTAAAAATTCCAGTTTTTCATAATTATTTTTTGTATCAAAACTTTTGTGTGTTAAGGCTTGTATCAATAATTTATCATCTTTAAAACTAATACCTATTTTCTTTTGTAGTTTGTTTAACTTCATTTATTTAAATTATTTTATTAAAAAATCTTTCAAATCGAACTATTTCATTCCATTTGAAAATGTTAAAGATACTTCCTTTCCTTGGATTAGATGAAAAAAATAAAATTTGTGCTTTTCCAACTAAATTATTTTGATTAACATAACCAACTTCAGATAGAAATCTGCTATCTTTAGAACAATCCCTATTGTCACCTAAGAAAAAAAAGTGATTTGCAGGGACAATGTATTTATCTGAATTAGAAAAAGTTATATCGGTTCTATATGCTGCTAAATAACTTTTTCCATTTGGAAGTTTTTCTTCAAATATATTGACATCAATTTGGGATGATCCACAATATAACTTATCATTTTTGCTTTTAATTGTTTTTAATACTTGATTAGAATTTATATATAAATCACCGTCAATAAATTGTATTGTATCACCTGGTAAACCTATCAATCTTTTAATATAATCCGTACGATTATCAGCAGGTGTTTTAAAAACTACAACATCTCCTCTTTTAGGGTTTTTATTTAATATACGTCCTTTAAAAATAGGAGGACTAAAAGGAAATGAATGTTTACTATATCCATAAGAGAATTTTGTAACAAATAATCTGTCACCCACAAGCAAGTTAGTTTCCATTGATGATGAAGGTATATAAAATGGCTGGATTAATATTGATCTTATAAATACTGCAATTATTAATGCATAAAAAAATGTTTTAGTATTATCAATTATGAAATTTTTCATTTTTTTCTATTCAAAATAACAAATGCAATTGAGTGGTTTTTTTCATCTGAAAGTGAAAGATGTATATCGTAATTCTTTAATTTAAATTTTTTTTTTAATATATCTTTTATTTTCTGTGAAATTTTAATTTTAGGTGATCCTTTCTTATTATTGTATATTTCAATATCATTAAAATTAATATTATCTCTAAAGCCTGTGCCTATTGATTTAACGAAAGCCTCTTTAGCAGCAAATCTTTTAGCAAAATAATTTGTTTTGTTTCTGTATTTTTTTGATTGGTTAATTTCATTCAGTGTAAAGAGTCTTTTTTTAAAACCTTTTATTTTTAGGGATTTTTCTATTCTTTTATTATCAATAATATCAACACCGTTACCAATTATCATTAGTTTAATATTTTTCTAAAATTAGTGATTACTTTTTTCATACCAAACATGATGGCCTCTCCAATTATAAAATGTCCAATATTAAATTCTTCTATAGATTTAATTTTTTTTAGAATTTTTGTTGATTTATAATCTAAACCATGTCCTGCATGAACTTCTATCCCAAGTTTTTTTGCTAACGTGGCACAATTTTTTATTTTTTTTAACTCAACTAAATAATTTTTGTTATTTTTAACTTTTAAAGCAAATTTTCCTGTATGAAGTTCCACACATTTTGCATTTAATTCTTTTGATGCAAAAACATCTTTAATATTTGGATTGATAAAAAGACTTGTTCTAATTTTTTTTGAATTTAATTTACTAATTATTTTTTTAATTATTTTTTTATTTTTTGTGATATTTAAACCTCCTTCGGTGGTTATTTCATTCCTTTTTTCAGGGACTATACAAACAAAATTAGGTTTATATTTTAATGCAATTTTAAGCATATCATTGTTAGCAGCCATTTCTAAATTTATTGGTACTCTTTTAATTTTTGAAAATATAGCTACGTCTTCATCTCGAATATGTCTGCGATCTTCTCTTAAATGAATAGTAATAGAATTTGCACCGAAATTCATAACTTGCCTTGCATATGAAATAGGATCAGGATGTCCCTCTCCTCTGGCATTTCTTAATGTTGCAATATGGTCTACGTTAACACCTAGTCTAGATTTCATTTTAAATATCTACTTCCAGGTTTTGTAATTGGAATTTTTTTTAACTCAATTGGTAAATCATTTTTTTTATAAGTTGGTATTTCTAATTTAATTTGCGAAACAACGTTTTTATCTTTAATTTTTAAACTTGGTTTACTAGATCTATTAATTAAACAAGCATATCCAACTACTTTTGATTTATATTTTTTTACAAGTCGAGCACATTCTAAACTTGACTTACCTGTGGTAATTACGTCTTCTACTATCAAAACTTTAGAATTTTTTTTTATTGAGAAACCTCTTCTTAAAGTAAATTTCCCATTAACTCTTTCACAAAATATTGTCTCCTTATTCAATAAATTACCAACAATATAACCTATTACAATACCACCCATAGCTGGTGACAAAATTATATCAATTTTTTTAAATTTTTTTTTTATTTTAGCGCTTAAGGATTTACAAAATTTTTCTGATTTTTTTGGATAACTTAATAATTTAGCACACTGAACATACTGGGGCGAATGCAAACCTGAAGATAAAACAAAATGTCCCTCTAAAAGTGCCTTAGTTTTTTTTAAAACCGCTAAAGAATCTTTTAAAGAAAGCATATTTTTTGTTTTTATGTCTAATTATTTTGAAGTTATATTCTTTCTGTTTTAGCTCACTAATAAGTTTTGTAAAGTTTTTCAAATCTTGAATAATTAGGTTGAACCTAAAATTAATGGTTCTCTTAGTCTTTTCCACCATTTCAACACTTGAAATATTCACATTATTGGTTCCAATCATTGTTGTAACGTCACCTAATATTCCAGGTCTGTCAGGTAAAGACATCCAAAGTGTAGTGTTATATTTTTTTTCTGTAGGCTTGCTGTCTTCTTTGTATTGCCAGTATCTTCTTATAGCGGCTCTAGCTTTACCGGTTTTAGCACTTGTTATCCAATGCAAAGAAGGTGAATCTTTTTTTGATGTTAATATTTTAACTACATCTCCATTTCGCAATATTGATTGTAAAGGACTTTCCTTTCCATTTATTTCACATCCAATCGCAGTATCACCTACTTTAGTGTGAACTGCATAAGCAAAATCAATTGGACTTGCTTCTTTAGGTAATTTTATAACTGAGCCTTTTGGTGTAAAACAAAAAACATTTTCTTGAAACATTTGCAATTTTGTATACTCAAAATAATGTTCAGGATTTTCATTTTTATCTATAATTTCTACTAGATCTGCTAACCAATCATATTCCTTCCAAGTTAAAGAGTTAAACTTTTCTGACGATTTATATTTCCAATGAGAAGCTATACCTCTTTGCGCAAATTCATGCATTTGTTGTGTTCTTAGTTGTATTTCAATAGGTCTTTTATTTGGACCGATCACTGCTGTATGAAGAGATTTATAATTATTTATTTTCGGAGACGAAATATAATCTTTAAATCTACCAGGTATACAATTCCATTTATTATGGATTACACCTAAGGTTTTGTAACAACTTTCAACGTTATCTAAAATTATTCTAAAACCAATTATGTCTGTAATTTGCTCTAGTGAGGTCCTTTTTTTTTGAATTTTTCTCCAAATAGAAAAAGGAGTTTTTTCTCTAGAATAAATTTTAAAATCAATATTATTTTCATTTAATAGATTTTCAAATTCACTAAGAACTGAATTGTAATTAATCAGATTATTGTCTTTGATAGTGTCTAATCTATCTTTTATCATTTTTCTTGCTTCAGGATTTAAAATTTCAAAAGAAAGATCTTCAAGTTCATCTCTTATTCTATTCATACCCATTCTATCAGCTAGAGGAGCATAAATTTCCATAGTTTCTTTAGCAATTCTTTTTCTTTTTTCATCTTTATCAATAGCCTTTAAAGTTCGCATGTTATGCAAACGATCTGCAAGTTTCACAAGAAGGACTCTGATATCTTTAGATGTTGCTAAGATGAGCTTTCTAAAATTTTCAGCTTTTGAATTAGAAATAGCCTGGTTTTCAAAAACTGAAATTTTTGTAACTCCATCAACTAAGTCAGCAACTTCTTTTCCAAATTGTTCTTCTATAGTTTTGTAAGTTGCATAAGTATCTTCTATAGTATCATGAAGTAAACCAGTTGCTATCGTTGCACTATCCAACTTAAGTTCGGTTAAAATATTTGCAACAGCAACAGGATGAATGACGTAGGGATCTCCTGATTGTCGTTTTTGATCTTTGTGAACTTTTACTGCAAAATCATATGCTTTGCTTAGAGTTTCCGGGTTAAGAAACTTATTATATGATTTAACCTTATTTATTAATTCATCAGAATTTAACATAAATTTATTATATCACCTATTTAGATAACTTTAATACTTCTTAAATTATTTTTTTTTAAGGAAGATAAGAGTTTTACTATATTTTTTTTTAATTTTGGGTGAGACCAATTCTTACATATTTCAAACAGTGGCATAAGTACAAAGTTTCTATTATGCATTCTTGGATGTGGGATCTCTAAATTGATCAATTTTTTATTTGATTTAGTTATTTTTCCATTAAAGTCTAATATATCAATATCACAATTTCTTGGATGATTTTGAGGAGCTATTTTTCTGCCTAATTTTTTTTCTATAGACTTAATTTTTTTAAAGAGTTCAAATTGATTTAATTTTGTTTTTATCAGCAATACAGCATTAATAAATTTTGGAAAACTAGGATCTGGCCATGACTCAGTCACATAATAACTAGATGTTTTGATAATTTTAATATCATGAGTTTCCAATAAATATTTAGATTTTTCTAAAAAATGTATTCTATTTCCTAAATTAGAACCTATTGATAGATATACATAATTAACTTGAGCGTCTGAAATATCTTGCTTTTTCACGGTTCCAATCTTTAGTTTTTTTGGTTTGTCGCTTATCGTATTGTTTTTTTCCCTTTGCAACTGCTATTTCAACCTTAGCTTTACCTTTTTTAAAATACATTTTGGTTGGAACTAAAGTTAGACCATCCTCATTAATTTTGCCAATTAGTTTATTAATTTCCCTTTTGTTAAATAACAATTTTCTTTCTGAGTAAGGATTGTGATTTGAATAACTGGCTTGTTTATATATAGGTATATGTGAATTAATTAAATAAATTTCTCCTTCTTTTTCTACTGCGTATGACTCTGCAATATTTACTTTTCCGTCTCTTACAGATTTTATTTCAGAACCTTTTAGTACAATCCCAGCCTCTAAGATTTCCTTAAAGAAAAAATTAAAAGAAGCTTTTCGATTTATTGTAATGATCTTGATGCCAGATGTAGATTTATCACTCATCAATAAGTTTTGCTACTTTCAATGCTTTTTCGACTTCCTTTTTTGTATTTTCAGTTATTTTTACTAAAGGTAATCTCACAGCATCATCGCATAATCCAAGTAATTTAGCAGCATACTTAACTGGTGAAGGATTGCTTTCTATAAATAAATTTTTATGCAACGGTTGCAACATATCATCAAGTTCTTGAGCTTTTTTTAAATCATCCTCATTTGAAGATTTTGATAATTTTTGAAATTCAGAACATAATTTAGGAGCTACGTTTGCCGTAACACTAATTGTTCCAACTCCTCCTCGTTTATTAAATTCAAAAGCATTATCATCGTTTCCAGTAAGTTGAATGAAATCATTACCCATTTTTTCTTTTTGTTGATCAACGCGATTTAGATCTCCAGTTGCATCTTTAACTCCAACTATATTTTTTAGTTCATACAATCTAGCCATTGTTTCAACGCTCATATCAATTACTGAACGGCTCGGTATATTATAAATTATAATTGGAATTCCACAGTTATCATTAATTGATTTATAATGTTGATATAATCCTTCTTGAGTAGGTTTATTATAATATGGTGTAACAACTAAAGCACCATCCGCACCAGCTTTTTCAGCATGTTTAGTTAATGATACAGCTTCTTCTGTAGAATTAGATCCTGTGCCGGCTATTATGGGAAGTTTACCAGTAGCTTCTTTTATACACAATTCAATTGTTCTCTCATGTTCATCATGTGATAATGTTGGTGACTCACCTGTTGTCCCAACTGGAACTAACCCATTTGTTCCATTTTCCAGATGATGATTTATTATTTTTATGTAACTTTCTTCATCAAGCTTTTTGTCTTTAAACGGTGTAATTAATGCTACATTTGATCCTTTAAACATAATTATTTATAACATAAGTTGTTTGATTTAATAAAATGTATTTAAAATTATTAACAACAATTATCCTTTTTTTCTTATCGTTTCAATCTGCTTTTTCAAATGAAACTATACTTCCTATTAAAAAACCAGATTTAAATGAAAAAAATACAACAAGAAAAATAGCTGAAATCATTCCTCTACCAAAACCATCTGAAAAAGAAGACGAAATTCAAAAGGAAATAAAAATTACTACCACAGAGATATTTAAGAAAATTGATGGTGTAATAATTCCAAAAAATAAGCCTCTAATAGTTAAAGAAAAATTAAGAAAAATAAAAAAACAAAAATTTTATAGCGATAGAGATTTGAGATATGCAAAACAAGCTATTTCATTTATGGAGAAAAGTAATTGGAAAGATGCGAAAAAAGCCGCAAGTAAAGCAAGAGCAAAATCTATTTATGATTTTATTCAATGGAGACATCTACTTACAACTGGTAACAGGGCTACTTTTACAGAATATAAACAGTTTATCGAAAGAGTAAAAGATTACCCAAGAATAGATAGAGTTCGTTACTTAGGAGAGCATAAAATAAATTCTAAAAATCATACTAAAAATGAAATTATACAGTGGTTCGATAAACACCCTCCTTTAAGTGGATTTGGAAAAATGATGCTAGGCGATGCTTTGTTATCAAAAAATAAAGAGTCAGCTATAAATTTAATAAAGGAAGGGTTTATAACAGCTGATTTAAGTAAAAATGATCTTATTTTTTTTAGAAAGAAATTTAAAAAATATTTGAACAGTAGTGATTATATTAAAAGAGCTGATTATTTAGCTTGGGAAAATAAATATTGGGATCTTAAAAGAATGTTAAGATATCTACCAAAAGATTATCGACTTTTATATACGGCAAGGCAATTATTAATGAGCAGATCTTATGGGGTTGATAGCGCTATCTCGAATGTACCTGCAAGTTTAAAAAAAGATGCGGGTTTAAATTATGATAGACTCAAATGGAGAAGAAAAAGAGGAAGAGTTGATAGTTCTTTAGAAATTTTACTAAGTATCAAAAATAATAAAGACTATATGGTTCGCCCAGATAAATGGTGGGTTGAAAGATCAATAATTGCGAGATCACTTATCTATAAGAAAAAATATGAGCAAGCTTATAAAATTACAAGTAAACATGGACTATTAGAGGGTGCTGAATTAGCTGAGGCAGAATGGATGAGTGGATGGATTGCTTTAAGTTTCTTAAAAGACCCAATTTTAGCAAAAAGTCATTTTACTAAATTTTATAATAATGTTGGATATCCAATTAGTTTATCAAGAGGTGCTTATTGGCTTGGAAAAACGAACTTAGCACTAAATAATAAGGAAGAAGCAGATAAATGGTTTAAAGAAGGTTCAAAATATCTAACAACCTATTATGGTCAATTATCTCATATGAAAATATATCCAAATAAAACTTTTGAACTTAAAGAAAGTACTCAAGTTGAGAAAAATTATGCTGAAAGTTTTTACAAAAATAAATTGGTCGCAATAGTACATTTATTAGATGAAGTAAAAAAAGATAAATATACGAAACATATTTTAAGATTTCTAGCAAATGATAATGTTTCAGCGGGGAGTGAAATATTGGCAGCAAAACTAGCAACTGACATCTCTAGATTTGATTTTGCTATTCAGGTTTCTAAAATAGCATCTTATCAAAAAAGATTTCATAACAAATATAATTATCCAGTAATAAGCACTCCGAATAAAGTTGGATCAAGAAAAATTCCGGAGCAAGCTTTAATATTATCTATTATAAGACAAGAAAGTGAGTTTGATATATCTGCAAGAAGTAGAGTTGGAGCACAAGGCTTAATGCAGTTGATGCCTTATACTGCAAAGACAGTTGCTAAGCAGGCAAAAGTTTCTTATTCAAAATCTCGTTTAACAACAAGTCCTGAGTATAATATAAATTTAGGATCTTTTTATATCGCAGGTTTAATTCTTGATTATGACGGATCCTACCCTTTCGCTGTAGCAGCATATAATGCAGGACCAAAAAGAGTGAAGTATTGGAAAAAAATAAATAAAGATCCTCAAAAGAAACAAATAGATTATGTTGATTGGGTTGAGCTTATTAAGTTTAAAGAGACCAGAAACTATGTTCAGAGGGTTATGGAGAATTACAATGTTTATAGATACATTTTGTCTCAAAAACCAATATTTTTAAAAGATTTTTTTAGAAATAATCCGCTCTATTAGTGGCGGAAGGAGAGGGATTCGAACCCTCGGTACACCTTTTCAAGCGTACGGCGGTTTAGCAAACCGCTGGTTTAAACCAGCTCACCCATCCTTCCACGATAATATGTGTAACTTGAAATCATTGAATATTCAATCATATTCAAGTAATTTCTCGAAAATATGAAAAACAAATATTCAGTATTCTCTTTAATAAAAAATGCAATGTCACAGCATGAGAATTGGCAACAAGCTTGGGGAAATCCAGAACCAAAAAAAGAATACGATGCTATTATTGTGGGTGGTGGTGGACACGGTTTAGCTACTGCTTATTATTTAGCAAAGAAACATAATTTAAAAAATATTGCAGTCTTAGAAAAAGGTTGGATTGGTGGTGGAAATACAGGGCGTAACACTACAATCATTAGATCAAATTATTTATGGGATGCTAGTGCTGGTTTATATGATCATGCGCTTAAACTATGGGAAAATTTATCTCAAGAACTAAACTACAATGTGATGTTCAGTCAAAGAGGTGTAATGAATTTAGCTCACAATCTTCAAGATGTAAGAGATTTAAAAAGAAGAACACATGCTAATAGACTAAACGGAATTGATGCTGTTTGGTTAAATACAGAGGAAGTTAAAAAATTTTGCCCAATTATAAATACCTCACCTGATATCAGATACCCAGTTTTAGGTGGAACGTTACAAAGAAGAGCAGGAACAGCAAGACATGATGCTGTTGCCTGGGGTTATGCAAGAGGTGCAAGCGAAATGGGTGTTGATATAATTCAAAACTGTGAAGTTAAAGGAATAAAAAGAAATGGAGATAGAGTTGAAGGATTAGAAACAACTAAAGGATTTATAAAAACTAATAAAATTGGAGTTGTTGCAGCAGGTCACTCAAGTGTAATTGCGAATATGGCTGGATTAAAACTACCACTTGAAAGTAAACCATTACAAGCGTTAGTGTCAGAACCAGTAAAACCAATTATTGATACTGTTGTAATGTCAAATGCAGTTCATGCTTATGTAAGTCAATCTGACAAAGGCGAATTAGTTATAGGTGCAGGAACAGATTCATATGTTTCATATACACAAAGAGGTAGTCATAATATAGTTGAAGAAACTTTAAAGGCTATTTTAGAACTCTACCCTATTTTTAGTAGAATGAAGATGTTAAGACAATGGGGAGGAATTGTTGATATATGTCCAGATGCAAGCCCTATTATAAGTAAAACTAATATAAAAGGTTTATATTTTAATTGCGGTTGGGGTACCGGTGGTTTTAAAGCTACTCCTGGATCAGGTGATTTATTTGCTCACACAATCGCAAATGATGAGCCACATAAATTAAATGCAGCATTTAATTTAAATAGATTTGTGAGCGGTGATCTTGTTGATGAACATGGTGCTGCAGCAGTTGCACATTAGTAATGTTTTTAATTAATTGTCCATTTTGTGGAGAGAGAGATCAAAGTGAATTTTCTTCAGGTGGCGAAGCTCATATAGTAAGACCAAAACAACCAACTGAACTTAGCGATGATGAATGGGCGGAATATCTATTTATGAGAAAAAATATTAAAGGTATTCAATTTGAAAGATGGAATCATGTTCACGGATGCAGAAAATGGTTCAACGTTGTTAGAGACACATCGAATGATAAAATATTATCTGTTTATAAAATGGGTGAAAAACCTCCTGTTAATTATAAGTAATGGCCAATTATAGAATTCATAAAACCGAATATATTGATGAAACTAAGAGAGTTTCATTTAAATATGATGGTAAGACTTACTTTGGATATGAGGGTGATACCTTGGCATCTGCACTTTTGGCAAATGGTATTCATTTAGTCGGTAGAAGTTTTAAATATCACAGACCAAGGGGTATAGTTTCTTGTGGAGCAGAAGAGCCTAATGCAATTTGTCAAATTGGTAGTAAAAAAGACCTAACAGAACCAAATGTAAGAGCAACCGAGTTAGAATTGTATGAAGGATTAGAAGCAAGTTCTCAAAATTGCTGGCCTAACGTAAAATTTGACATTGGGGGTATTAATAATCTTATATCACCGTTAATTCCTGCAGGCTTTTATTATAAAACTTTTATGTGGCCAAAGAGTTTTTGGAAAAAAGTATATGAACCATTAATACGATTGTCTGCAGGTTTAGGAAAATCTCCTACAGAACCAGATCCTGATATCTATGATCACAAATATGTTCACTACGATGTATTAGTAATTGGTGGTGGAGTTTCAGGTATTATTGCTGCAAAAATGGCTGCAAAAAATAATTTTAAAACTTTATTAGTAGATGACAAAAAAATACTAGGTGGTTCTACAATTTATCAAAATAATGAGTCTATTAAGATTGATGATAAATTATCAAGTGAATGGTTAAAAAATGAAATTCAAGAAATTAAAAAATTAAGTAATTTAACAATTAAGACAAGAACAAGTATTGCAGCTTATCATGGATACAATTTTCTTTTAGCTAAAGAAAATTTAACTGATCATTTACCAGAGGAAAAAAAGAAAAATAAGATTAGACAACGATTATGGAAAATAAGAGCAAAAAAAGTTGTAATTGCAACTGGATCAATTGAAAGACCACTTGTATTCAATAATAATGATAGACCAGGAATATTATTATCTAATTCTATAAACAAATATTTGGATTATTACGGCGTTACCTGTGGAGAAAATATAATATTATTTACAAATAATGATAGTGCATACGAAACTTCAATTTCACTTCATAAAAAAGGTATAAAGAATATAATTGTTGATTTAAGAAAATCTGCTAGTTCTGAATTAATTAAACAAGCTGAAAGTCTAGGAATAAAAATCTACTTCAATCATGTTGTAACAAATACTTTTGGATACAGAAAAATAAATTCATTAGAAATCATGAAACTATCGGAAGATGGAAATACAACTATAGGTGATAAGATTAAGTTAAGTTGTGACTGTTTAGGTATGAGTGGTGGATGGACACCTATGGTGCATATGCATACTCAATCTGGAGGTAAATTAGATTTTAGAGATGAAGACCAAGTATTCTTACCAAAAGAAAATAGTGAAGATCAAATTTCTATTGGTTCATGCAATGGAGATTTTGATTTAGAAAATATTATAGATAAAACAGTCAATAAAATTAATAAATTTTTATATATAGATAATCAAGATTACCAGGATACAAATATTATTTGCTCTAAAGAAAATGATAAAAGAAATATATGGCTTTTACCAAATAAAATACCTTTAGGTAAAACAAAATGCTTTGTAGATTTTCAAAATGACTCAACTGCAAAAGATATTAAATTAGCCTTAAAAGAAGGCTTTAGATCAATTGAACATGTAAAAAGATATACAACGACTGGTATGGCAACAGATCAGGGAAAGTTATCTAATATGCACGCACTTGGGATTATAGCTGATACAGCTGGTGTAAAAATGGGTACATTAGGAACAACTACATTTAGACCACCATTCACACCATTAACCTTTGGAACACTAGTTGGGAGAAATGTTGGAAAATTTTTTGAAGTAGTAAGAAAAACATCTATGCATGAATGGCACGTAAAAAATAATGCAGAATTTGAAAATGTTGGTCAGTGGAAAAGACCTTGGTACTATCCAAAAAATAGGGAAAATATGCATGATGCTGTTCAAAGAGAAAGTAAAGCCGCACGTGATAGTGCGGGTATCTTAGATGCATCAACTCTCGGAAAAATTGATATTCAAGGATCAGATGCATCAGAATTTTTAAATCGAGTTTACACAAATGCTTGGTCAAAACTTGCAATCGGAAAATGTAGATACGGACTTATGCTAAACGAGGATGGTATGGTTTATGACGACGGTGTTACTACAAGAATATCTGAAAATCATTACCTAATGACAACCACCACTGGGGGAGCTGCAAATGTATTAAGCAAACTTGAGGATTATTTACAAACGGAGTGGCCAGAGTTAGATGTTTATTTAACATCAGTGACAGATCACTATTCTACAGCAAGTATTTGTGGTCCAAATTCAAAAAAAATTCTTAACAAACTTTTTCCAAATTTAGATTTAAGTGATGAAAACTTTCCTCATATGTCATTCAAAGAAGATAAACTTGAAAATATAAATTGTAGAATAATGAGAATAAGTTTTACGGGGGAACAGAGCTATGAAATTAATATAGAGGCAAAATATGGACATTCATTATGGAAAATGTGTATAGAAGCTGGGAAAGAGTTTAATTTGACACCTTATGGTACCGAAACAATGCACTTACTTAGAGCTGAAAAAGGTTTCATTATTGTTGGACAAGATACAGATGGCACAATGACTCCCTCTGACCTACAGATGGATTGGATTGTTAGTAAAAAGAAATTTGATTTTATTGGTAAAAGATCATTATATAGAAGTGATACTGTTAGAGAAGATAGAAAGCAATTGGTAGGACTACTAACAGATGATCCAAAAGAAATTTTGGAAGAAGGTGCTCAAATAGTTTTGGACGTTAAATCAAAGCCTATAGATATGCTGGGACATGTAACTTCCAGCTATTTTAGTCCAAACCTAAATAAATCAATTGCCTTGGCTGTAGTTAGAAGTGGCAAAACAATGAAAGGTCAAAAGTTAATTATTCCGATGGAAAACAAAAATATTAATGTGACCGTTTCTGACACAATTTTTTTAGATAAGGAGAATAAAAGACTAAATGCTTGACATCTTACATCCAAATATTTCAAATGATAACAAAAACAACATCAATATTAATTTATCTGAGGAAAAAATTAAAATTAATATCAGGGGAAAAAATAAAGAATTTTTTACCAAAGTGGGTAAAATTCTATCTATTATTTTACCCTCTGAGTCAAATACCAGTTCATCAAATGAAAACTATGATGTTTTGTGGCTAAGTCCAGATGAATGGATGATATATTTTGATGAAAATAAAAATACAAATATTTTTGAGCAACTTTATAAAGATATTTCGTCTTTAAATTTTGGATCAATTACTGATATCTCTTCACAATTAATTTGCATAAATATAAAAGGAGATAATATATTTGAATTATTATCATCAGGATCACCTTTTAATTTTGACAAATTTAAAAATAATGTTGGTTCATCAACACAAACAATAGTAAATCATATTGATGTAATTCTTCACCACAAGTCAAAGAATAATGTTAATTTATTTGTAAGAAGATCGTTTTCAGAACACCTTTATGAATGGTTAGTTGATAGCTCTAATTTTGTCTAATTTATACTTCAAATAAAAATAAGTATAACCAAGATACATCAGAGAGAAAATCCAATTGAATATTACCCATAACCAAAAAAATTCAGAAAAGTCAGAATTAAAATAAATTGCAGTATAAAATACGACAAATGGAAAAATTCCATTTCGGCAAATATTAGCAATTAATGCGTTTTCAGCTTTTTTTAAAGCCATAAAAAAACCATTTGATAAAAAAAATATTGGATAAGCTGGCAGCACAAAGGCTGAAATCTCTAAATACAATTTTCCAAATTCAACGACCTCTAAATCTTTTGAAAATAATTTTGTTATCATTTCAGCACCAAAATAAATAATAAAAGAAGAAATAATCATTATAATGAAAGCATATTTTATAGCTTGGAAGTACGTTTCTTTAATTCTTAAAATATTTTGTGCACCAAAATTTTGAGCAATAATTGTGATAATTGCTGTATTTATACCCAGGATTGGTAATAAAACCACTTGTTCTATTTTGGTACCAGCCCCATAACCAGCTGCTGCATATTCTCCTGATAAACCTGCATATTTGAATACAATAGCAGAAGCAATAGAATAACCGCAAATTGAAATTATTATTGGCATAGATTGAAAAAAAATATTTTTTAAAAAAAAAAATTTAGGAATAAAATAAGAAATAAGTATGTTTTTAAATAAATTACTTTTTAAAACTTTTTTAAATATGATTAAAAAAGCGACCGTTTGAGCAATTAGAGTTGCTATTGCAATACCCTTCATACCCAAAGCTGGTATGAAATAAAATCCAAATATTAAAATTGGATTTAACAATATGTTTAAAAAAAAAGATAATATTAAAGCATTTCTATAAGTTTTCGTATCGCCTTCTGCATGAAGTAATGAATTTAATGCAACAACTAAAATAAAAATAAACGAACCAAGGAAAATGATATCTGTATATTGTAAACCAAGATTTATTACCTCGTTAGTTGAACCCATAATTGAAAAAAGTTCTGATGCATAATTTAAACCAATAAAAGTAATCAACAGAATTATCAAAAAAGAAAAGAAAATTAATTGGCAGAAATAAATTGAAGCATTTTTATTATTTTTTTCTCCAATGCTATTACCTATCAGTGATGTACCTGCAACTGTGATACCAATAGATGAGGCAATAATAATAAAATAAATTGGAAAAGATTTTGTTAAAGCTGACAAAGCTTCAGGTGATATTTTTCCAGCAAAATATGTATCAGCAATATTATATAACGTTTGAAAGAGTGTACCTACCGATGCAGGTATTGCTAATTTTTTAATTAATTCTTTAATGTCATCACTTAATATATTCATGATATTATTTTTTTGAATTTATCATTTGATTGTGTCTCACTGTGAAACGTTTTATTTGATCATTTGTCAATTTATCAAAGCAATTTGGACATGATAGGCCTACTTTATACTTTTTTGATTTGGTTAGGTTTTTATGTAATGGCATTCTACAACCACCACAAACAGTATAATTTCCAATTTCTAGGTTTTTTTTAATAGTAACTCTTTTATCAAAAACAAAACATTCACCATTCCATTTATTTTTTTTTGGATCAGTTTTTTTAAAATAATTTAAGATACCGCCCTTAAGCATATAAACATTTTTAAAACCTTTATTATTAAGATAATTAGACGCTTTTTCACACCTGATACCACCAGTGCAAAACATCCCTATTGATTGATCTTTATTAAATTTTGATAAATAATTTTTAAAGTCTCTAAAATTTTTAGTTTCTGGATTAAGCGCATTTTTAAATGTACCAATCTTATATTCAAAAGGTTTTCTGGCATCGATCAGTTTAATATTTTTTTTAGATATAAATTCGTCCCATTTTTTAGGTGATAAATATTTTTTATTAAAAAAATTTTTAAAATTAATTTTTTCATTAATTGGAACCACTTCATTTTTTATTTTAACTTTATTTTTTGAGTATGGTAATATTTTTGAATTAATTTTATTTTGAACATCAAACTTATCAATTGACAAGATATTTTTTATTTTTGTAATTGTAGATTTAATTTTTTTTTGACTACCTGATATTGTGCCATTAATTCCTTCAGGAGATAATATTATAAGACCTTTAATATCAAGTTTATTAGTTTCTTTTAAAATATTTTTTTTAATAATTTTTAATTTATTAAGTTTTGATATTTTATAAAAAGATACGATTTCAAACATAATTACCAACAAACTGTAAAACCATCACCAATTGGTAAAATATACTTATTAATAGATGATTTTTTTATGTATTTATTAAATTCTCTTAATTTTATAGTTAATTTGTCTTTTATCTTTGGATTTGCAACATCTCCTTTCCAAAGTGTATTATCAATTAAAATTATACCCTTTTTACTTTTTAACTTAAGAGACTGTTTAAAATAATTTATATAATTTTCTTTATCTGCATCAATTAATATCACATCATATTTTTCCTTTTTCTTAATTAAATTTTCAAGAGCAATTTTTCCATTGTTACAAATAAGATTTATTTTTTTATCTTGCTTTGCTTCTTTAAAAAACTTAATTGCCTCATTGTTAGTTTTTAAATTTTTATCTATGCCAATTAATTTACAATTCTTAGGTAAAGCAAGTGCAGCAGATAAAATGCTGTAACCTGTAAAAGTCCCAATTTCTAAATATGATTTATAGTTATTAATTTTTATGATAAATTGTATGAAGTTAGCTTGTAGAATTGAAATTTGTAATTTTTTAATATGACCAAGTTTTTCGTTATATTTTAATAATTTTTTTTGTACTTTGTGAAGATTATTTGTATGTGAAAAAATATAATTGATCATATTTTGATCAATTATGAAATTTTTATCCATTCAACTTTTCTTTTAATATTTTGTTTATTAATTGAGGATTGCCTTTTCCTTTACTTTCTTTCATTGCTTGACCAACAAAAAAGCCAAATAATTTATCTTTACCAGATTTATATTCAGCGACCTTATCTGAATTATTTTCAATAACTTTATTTATCAATTCCTCTATTGCTTTTGGATCGCTTTCTTGTTTTAAACCTTTTTCTTTTACTATTATTAATGGATCTTGATCTCCATCTATCATTTGCTCAAAAACTGTTTTAGCTATTTTTCCTGATATGGTTCCATCTTTTATGAGGTTAATAAGTTTTGATAGATTTTTAGCACTAACTGGGCTTTGAGATATTTCTAAATTTTTTTCATTTAAAACTGCAAATAATTCACCTGTAATCCAGTTTGTTGCTAATTTAACATCAGAATTTTTTATAACTTCTTCAAAGAAATTTGATGTTTCAATGTCAGATACTAAAATTGTTGCTTCATACGGCGAAAGATTAAATTTATCTATAAATCTTTTTTTCTTTTCATCTGGTAATTCAGGTATATCTGATTTTATTTTTTCAATTAACTCTTGGCTTATTTCAAGCGGTAATAGATCTGGGTCAGGAAAATATCTGTAATCATGCGCGTCTTCTTTTGATCTCATAGATCTTGTCTCATTTCTTTTAGTGTCAAAAAGTCTTGTCTCTTGATCTATTTCTTTCCCCTCTTCTAACAAATCTATTTGTCTATTTGCTTCGGATATTATTGCCATTTGCATAAATTTTATTGAATTAACATTTTTAATTTCACACCTGGTGCCGAACTCAGTCTCCCCTTTTAATCTTACTGATACATTAACATCTGCCCTCAAAGAGCCTTCTTGCATATTACCATCACATGTTCCTAAATATCTCATTATTGATCTTAATTTTTTTATATAAACGTTGACTTCATCTGGAGATCTCAAATCAGGCTTACTTACTATTTCCATTAAAGCCACTCCAGATCTATTTAAATCGACCAATGTATTATTTGGATCAATATCATGAATACTTTTACCTGCATCTTGCTCTAAGTGTAATCTTTCAATTCCAATTTCTTTTTGACCATTCGGCATATCCAAAATTACTTTTCCTTCACCAATAATTGGATATTTGTATTGAGAAATTTGATATCCTTGAGGTAAATCTGCATAAAAATAATTTTTTCTATCAAAGACAGATTTTTTATTTATTTTGGCTTTAAGTCCTATTCCAGTTTTAATTGCTTGTTCAATACAAAATTCATTTATAACTGGCAACATTCCTGGAAATGCTGCATCTACGAGACTAACTTGTGTGTTTGGTTCTGCACCAAATTTTGTTGATGATTGAGAGAAAAGTTTAGACTCTGAAGTAACTTGAGCGTGTACTTCTAAACCAATTATCACTTCATATTGTTTATTTTCTCTTTCAATAAGATATTCACTATTTTTACTCACTTAACCACCAGTCTGAAATATCATTTTTAAAATTAATCTTATCCTCTAATGCATAAGAAATATTAAGTATATTTTGCTCATCAAAAGGTTTTCCAATTACTTGAAGGCCTAAAGGATAATTATTTTTGTCTTTACCAGCTGGTATAGAAATACCTGGTAAGCCTGCTAGATTTATTGGAACTGTAAATATATCATTTAAATACATTGATACTGGATCATTTGTTTTTTCACCAATTTTAAATGCTGAGCTTGGCGTAGATGGAGTTAAAATTGCATCAACTTTAGAAAAGGCATCATCAAAATCTTTTTTTATTAATTGTCTTACTTTCTGCGCTTTTAGATAATAAGCATCATAGTATCCAGAAGATAAAACATAAGTTCCAATCATAATTCTTCTTTTAACTTCATCACCGAAACCTTCAGATCTAGTTTTTTCATACATTTCTATTAAATTTTGGCCAGGAGATCTAAAACCATATTTAACACCATCATATCTAGCTAGATTTGATGATGCTTCAGCTGGTGCAACAATATAATAAGTTGGTAATGCGTAATTAGTATGTGGAAGTGAAATATCGATAATTTCCGCTCCGCAATCTTTTGCATATGAGATACCATTTTTCCATAACTGTTCAATTTCCTCGGGCATATTGTCAACTCTATATTCTTTAGGAATACCAATTTTCTTTCCTTTAATATCTTTTGATAATTCTTTTGAATAATTATTTCTTTTGTAATCAATTGAAGTTGAATCTTTTTGATCAAATGAAGAGATCACCTCTAAAAGCATAGAACAGTCTCTTACATTTTTCGTCATAGGTCCTGCTTGGTCTAAAGATGAAGCAAATGCTACAATTCCATAACGAGAACAACTTCCATATGTAGGTTTAAGTCCTACAGTTCCTGTAAATGATGCTGGTTGACGAATAGATCCACCTGTATCTGTTCCAATGGTAACTGGAGTTAAATTTGCAGCAACAGCTGCAGAAGAACCTCCTGAAGATCCACCAGGGACTAAATTTTCTCCTACCGGATTTTGAACATTTCCAAAAAAACTAGTTTCATTTGACGAGCCCATAGCAAATTCATCACAATTAAGTTTACCAAGAAGTATCGCTCCTTGGTCCCACAAATTTTGAGTAACTGTAGACTCATATGAAGGAACGAAGTTATTTAATATTTTGCTACCTGCTGTTGTTCTAACTCCATTTGTACAAAATAAATCTTTAACAGCAATAGGGATGCCTGGTAGTTTAAAATCTAAATTAGGATTAGAATCAAATTTCTTTGATTGATCTATTGCTTTTTCAAAGTTATCCGTTATATAAACATTTAATTTTTTTGATTTTTCAGCGCGGTTTATAAATGCTTTTGTAATTTCCTCTGACGATAGTCTTTTTTCTTTTATATTTGATGTTAATTCGAATAAACTTTGATTTGTTATATCTGACATTATTCAACAACCTTTGGTACTACAAAAAAATCTTTATTTTCTTCAGGTGAGTTTTTTAAAATTTTTTCTCTGATATTTTCTGATTTAATTTCATCTTTTCTAAATCTTAGGGTGGTCTCAGCAATTGATGTTAAAGCTTTAACATTATCAGTATTTAATTCATTTAATTTTTCTATAAATTCAAATATATTATTTAAGTCGCCCTTTAATTTATTAGCTTTTTCATCATCAATAGAAATTCTTGCTAATTTCGAAATGTGCTTTACTGTTTTAAGATCTATACTCATATGGTAAAAATATTGCCGCAAACTATCACTTAAGTAAATAATATACAATATGATCACAATTGAGGAATTTAAAAAGAAACAGCTAAATACATCTAGATTAATTGGTCTTGATTTAGGTTCAAAGAGAATTGGTGTAGCTATATGTGATGAAAATCAAAAGATTGCTACACCGCTTAAAACAATAAACAAATCCAAATTTGAGGATCTTATCAATGAATTAGAGGTTATTATTAAAGAAAATAATATTAAGGGAATAATTATTGGTAATCCAATAAATATGGACGGTACCTTTGGTAAATCTTCTCAATCAGTCAATGATGTGTCAAAAGCAATATCAAAAGAAATTGATCTTCCAATAAGTCTTTGGGATGAAAGATTATCAACAGTTGGGGCGTTTAAATTAACTAAAAATTTAGGTATTAACGTAACTAAAAGAGAAAAAAATATAGATAAAAATGCTGCTGCATTTATCTTACAGGGTGCCATAGATTTTATTAATAATTAATACTTGCATTAATCAACCTTTGTGGCTATAGAGTTGGTTTTAATGGCAACTAAAACCAAAGCTATTAAAATTTCTCAAAAACATCTCCTAGGTATTCAAGATTTATCAATAAATGATGTTAATTTAATCTTAAAAGAAGCAGAAAAATTTATTGAATTAAACAAAAGTAAAAATAAAAAATTAGATTTACTTAAGGGAAAAACACAAATTAACCTTTTTTTTGAACCATCAACAAGAACACAAAGCTCATTTGAGCTAGCAGGAAAAAGATTGGGTGCAGATGTTATGTCAATGAATATAACAAATTCAGCAATTAAAAAAGGTGAAACGCTAATAGACACTGCAATGACATTAAATGCAATGCATCCTGATATAATAGTTATTAGACATCAAGATTCAGGAGCTTGTAATCTTTTATCTCAAAAAGTTAATTGTGCTGTTTTAAATGCTGGCGATGGAAGGAGAGAGCACCCTACCCAAGCACTACTTGATGCATTAACTATATTGAATAGGAAAAAAAAAATTCAAGGATTAAAGGTTGCAATTTGTGGCGATATTCTACATTCAAGAGTAGCAAGATCTAATATTTACTTGCTAAACATGTTAGGTGCTGAAGTTAATATTGTAGCTCCTTCAAACCTTTTACCAAAAGATATAGAAAAATTTGGAGTTAATATTTTTTCAAATATGAAGAAAGGTGTAAAAGATTGTGACATAGTAATGATGCTTAGACTTCAAAATGAAAGAATGAGTAGTTCATTCTTGTCATCTAATAGAGAGTATTATGAATACTATGGACTAACACAGGATAAATTAGAATATGCAAAATCTGATTCAATTATTATGCATCCTGGTCCAATGAACCGCGGTATTGAAATTGATACAAAACTAGCTGATGACACCAATATGAGTGTTGTAAAAGAACAAGTTGAATTAGGTGTTGCTATAAGAATGGCATGTTTAAAAATTTTTTGTGAATGATGAAAAAAAAATACTTTATTAACGGAAATATAATTGATCCTCATAATAACATAAGTGAAATAGGAGGATTAATAATAGGTGAAGATGGAAAAATTGAAGGTATTGGAAAAAAGGTGAATAAAAACAATATTCCTAGTAGAGAAAAAGTTATTGATTTAAAAGAGAATTATATTTTCCCAGGTATAATTGATATGAGAGTATTTGTTGGTGAGCCAGGTTATGAATATAAAGAAAATTTTAGAACTTTGAGCAATGCTGCATTATCTGGGGGAGTAACCTCAGTTGTGACAATGCCTAATACTGATCCAATAATCGACAACGTTTCAATAGTAGATTTTTTAAAAAGAAGAGGTAGAGATAAATCAAAAATAAATATATTTCCTACAGCATCTTTAACAAAGGGTACTGAAGGTACAAATATGACAGAGTTTGGTCTTCTACAAAGTAAAGGGATAATAGCATTTACAGATGGAATTAAAACAATTCAGAATACAAGAGTTATGTCCAGAATAATGAATTCAGCAAAAGATTTGGGATCTTTAATAATGCAACATGCGGAAGATCAAGAATTAGCTGAAAATGGCATGATAAATGATGGAATAATTTCGACAAAACTTGGTTTGCAAGGTATCCCAGAAATAGCAGAACTAATAATTATAGAGAGAGATTTAACATTATTAGAAGAATATAATTGTCGTTATCACATTTCTCAGATTTCATCAGGAAAAGCAGTTGAAATTATTAAAGATAGAAAAGATAAAGTAAGATTTTCCTGCGGGGTATCAATAAATAATTTATCTTTAAATGAAAATGATATTGGTGACTTTAGAACTTTTTTAAAATTGTCACCGCCACTTAGAACTGAGGATGATAGGTTAAGTTTAGTGCAAGGATTAAATGATGGTACAATCGATGTAATAGTTTCAGATCACAAACCTGAAGATGAGGAGCAAAAAAGATTAACATTTGCTCAAGCCGCAACAGGAGCAACTGGTATTGAAACGTTATTATCCTTGTCTTTAGAATTATATCACAATGGATCTGTAAAACTTGAAAAAATTATTGCTGCATTAACCTCAAATCCAGCAAAAATTTTGAAAATTAATAAAGGTAATTTATCCGTAGGTAATGATGCAGATTTCTGTATTGTGAATATAAATAAACCTTGGATAGTAAAGCAAGAAAACTTGGTTTCTAAATCGAAAAATACGTCAATTGAAAATAAAAGATTACAAGGAAAAGTAACCAATACATACGTAAAAGGACAAGAGCTTTACAATATTTAAATGGAAATTCTTATTTTATCACTTTTATCATATTTATTAGGTTCTATTCCTTTTGGTTTTTTATTAACACAAATTTTTTTAAAAAAAGACATAAGAGAAACAGGATCGGGTAATATAGGCGCCACCAATGTTTTAAGAACTGGTAATAAATTTTTAGGTTACTCAACTTTATTACTAGACATTTTAAAAGCGGTTTTGCCTATAATTTATGTTAAATTAAATTATCCAGAATTTATTTACATTTGTTCATTATCTGTTTTTTTAGGACATGTTTTTCCAATATGGTTAAAATTTAAAGGTGGTAAAGGTGTTGCAACATATGTTGGAATGTTGATTATTTTAAATTATTTTTTGGGTATTGTTTTTGGTATTGTTTGGGTAATTACATATTTAATATCTAAATACTCATCATTAGGATCAATTCTTGGATCATTAAGTGTTCCTATTTTTATATTTTTTTATAGCAATGATAACATTATGTTTTACTTCATAATGTTTATTTTAATTTTTTACACTCATAGAGAAAACGTTAAACGCTTGATAAATAAAGAAGAAACTAAGACAAAAATTTAATAATTTGACAGTTTAACTGTTTTAAGTACGTTCTCTAAATATGAATCTAGTAATCGTTGAAAGTCCAGCAAAAGCAAAAACAATTAATAAATATTTAGGATCAGATTATACGGTTCTTGCAAGCTATGGACATATAAGAGATCTGCCGTCGAAAAATGGTTCTGTTGATCCTGAAAATGATTTTAAAATGATTTGGGAAGTAGATAGTTTTTCAAAAAAATATTTAAAAGAAATTACAGATAGTGCTAAAGATTCAAAAAAAATTATTCTAGCTACTGACCCTGATAGAGAAGGTGAAGCAATAGCTTGGCATGTAAAAGAGTTTCTTGAAGAAAAAAAATTATTAAAAGATAAAGAAGTTGAAAGAGTTGTTTTCAACGAAATAACAAAAAAAGCAGTTACAAATGGAATAGATAATCCAAGAAAAATAGAGCCACATTTAGTTGATGCTTATATGGCAAGAAGAGCTCTAGATTATCTAGTGGGTTTTAATATCTCCCCCATTCTATGGACAAAATTACCAGGTTCTAAATCAGCTGGTCGAGTTCAGTCTGTAGCTCTAAGACTTTTAACCGAACGAGAACAGGAAATAGAAGTTTTTAAACCAAAAGAATTTTGGACTTTAAATATAATTTTTAAAAATAACAAAAATGAAAAAATAAATACAACTATTTCACAATTAGATGGAAATAAGGTTGAAAAATTTTCATTTAAAAACAAACAAGATATTAATGACGCTTTATCGAAAATAAAAAATAAAAAATATAAAATAACAGATATTAGTTCAAAAACTTATAACAGAAATCCATCAGGACCTTTTACTACATCAACATTACAACAAACAGCATCGAGTAAACTTGGTTTTGGAGCATCAAGGACAATGCAAATTGCTCAAAGACTATATCAAGGAATTGATATTGAAGGTGAAACCGTAGGATTAATTACTTATATGAGAACAGATGGAACTAATATTTCAAAAGATGCGATAACATCTTTCAGAGATTTTATAATGCAGAATTATGGTGATAAATATTTACCAGAACAACCTCTAAATTATAGTGGCAAAAAAGCAAAGAATGCTCAAGAAGCTCACGAAGCTATACGTCCAACAGAAATAATTAGAAAACCAGAAGATATGAAAAAATACTTAAGTACTGATCAATATAAACTTTATAGTTTAATATGGTCTAGATCTTTATCATCACAAATGCAGTCAGCAAAATTTGATAGAAAAACTATTACCATCAACTCAGATGATGATAAAAATATATTCAAATCTAGTGGTTCAACATTAAAATTTGATGGTTTCCTTAAACTGTATAAGATCGATGAAAATAATGATGACAATGAAAATATTTTGCCAGATGTTGAAAAAGGTGATGTAATGTTTGAAGATCATATTGATGAACAGCACTATACACAACCACCCCCTAGATATTCAGAGGCAAGTCTAGTTAAAAAATTAGAGGAGCTAGGAATTGGAAGACCATCTACTTATGCAAGTATTATTTCAGTAATAGCTAATAGAGGTTATGCTGACATAAATAATAAAAGATTTTTCCCAACTGATAGAGGAAAATTACTTTCTGCTTTTTTAGAAAAATTATTTACCAAATATGTTGATTATGATTTTACTGCAAAATTAGAAGATCAATTAGATGATATAACATCAGGTAAGGAAAATTGGATAAAAGTTCTAGAAAACTTTTGGAAAGACTTTAATTCTAATGTTTCAGGTGTGAAAGAAAAAAGAACCAGGGAAGTATTAGACCTATTAAATGAAAGTCTTGGATCACTAATATTTGAGGTCGATAAGGATGGAAATATTGATAGAAAATGCAAGCTTTGTGAGACTGGTCAATTAAGTTTAAAAAATAGTTTTAGAGGTGGTGCTTTTATTGGTTGTTCAAATTATCCAGACTGCAAATTCACAAGACCACTATCAAAATCTAAAGCAGCACAACAATTGACACTAGCAGAACCTAAATTCATTGGAAAAAATGATAAAGGTAAAGATATTTTTCTTAAAAATGGAAGATTTGGTCCATATTTGCAATTTGAAAAAGAAATCATAGAGGAAGATGAAAAAACTAAAAAGAAAAAAAGAAAATTGAAGAAAGAAGAAAATAATTTAAAAAATGTTTCTATCCCTAAAGGAATTGAGATTGAAAATATTGATTTAGAAAAGGCAAAATACTTATGCTCATTACCATTAAGTTTAGGTAAAAATCCTGAAAATGATAAGGATATTACTGTGAATGTTGGAAGATTTGGTCCTTACCTTAAATGTGAAAATAAATCTGCCAGACTAGAAAATATCGACGAATTATTCACAATTGGATTAAATAGAGCTGTTACATTAATTGCTGAAGCTAAACCAGGAAGAATTTCATCATCAATGATAAAAGACTTAGGAGAACACCCTGAAGATAAAAAGCCAGTTAGAATCATGAAAGGTCAATATGGTCCTTACATTAAATACAAATCATTAAATGCGACTATACCTGAAGAAAAAGATCCTATTGAATTAACTATGGAAGAAGCATTAATTTTAATTGAGAAAAGAAAAGAATACGATAGAAATAAAAAGAAAAAGAAAGGCAAATAATGTCAGCAGATGAAAATTTAAAGAACTTAAATATCAAATTGCCAAAAGCAAATGATCCTGTTGGATCATATGCTGCTATTAGAATATCTGGAAATTTATTATACATATCAGGTCAAATATCAATTGATGAGAATGGAAATTTAATTAAGGGAAAACTCGGAAAAGATTATAATACTGAACAAGGTTATGAGGCAGCTAAAAGATGTGCATTAAGTATAATATCTCAAGCGAAAAAAGCATGTGGTGATGATTTGTCCAAAATTAAATCATGTTTGAAACTTACTGGATATGTTAATTCTACTGATGATTTTACTGAGCAGCCAAAAGTCATAAATGGAGCCTCAGATCTAATAAAAAGTGTATTTGATGAAGCTGGCTCACATGCAAGAGCTGCTGTCAGCACTAATAGCCTTCCATTGGGTGTTGCAGTTGAAGTTGACGCAATATTTGATCTTAATTAATTATCTACCAATACTAAAATAATTTATTTTATTTTTTTTCATTTCAGAGGTTGAGTAAAGATTTCTCATATCAAAAACTTTAAAATTTCTTTTTTTTGTAATTTTTTTAAAGTTGAGTTGCTTAAATTCATTCCATTCTGTATGAATAATTATTAAATCCGCACTTTTACAAGCATCTTTTATATTTTCAAAAAAGTTTATATTTTTAGATTTTAATTCCTTTTTCTTGCCAGTTGGTTCGTAATAATTTATATGTGCACCCTTCCTTGCCAAAGATGGTATCATTTTTAATGAAGAGGACTCTCTCATATCATCAGTACCTGGTTTAAAGGTAACACCCAAAAATGTAATATTTTTATTTTTAATTTTGTTATTCATTATTTTGCTAATTTTATTTAATAATAAATTAGTTCTTTTATCATTTGAATTAATTACTGATTTTACAACTGAAAGATTTGTTTTAAATATTCGACCAGTTGAAACGAGTGCCCTTGTATCCTTTGGAAAACATGATCCACCATAGGCTGGGCCAGCTCGTAGAAATCTGCTTCCAATCCTTTCATCTAGACCCATGCCAATTGCAACTTCTTTAACGTTTATATTTGATTTTTCACATAAATTGGCTATTTCATTAATAAATGTAATTTTAGTTGCTAAAAAAGCGTTTGATGCATATTTAATTAGCTCTGCTGATCTTCTAGAAGTATGAAAATATCTTCCACCCTTTTTAATTAAAGGTAGATATAATTTTTTCATAATTTTATTTGCTTTATTGCTGCTTGTACCGACAATAACTCTATCTGGAAATTGAAAATCTCTAATAGCTTCACCTTCTCTTAAAAATTCAGGATTGGATACAACATCAAACTTATTTTTATTTTTATTTGATTTTAAGATTTTTGTTATTTTATCACCTGTGGTCACTGGAACTGTAGATTTAGTAACTATTATTTTATACCTATTTAGATTAGATTTTATACTTTTGGTAACATTAAATACATATTTCAAATCAGCTTTATTATTTTTGGTCGGAGTTCCAACACAAATAAATATGATATCTGATTTTTTTATTGAGCTAGAAATATCGGTTGTAAATAAAAGTCTTTTTTTTTTTAAATTTCTTACAACCAATTCTTGAAGACCAGGTTCATAAATCGGTATTGTTCCTTTATTCAATTTTTCTATAATTTCTCTATTAATATCAACACATGTAACTGTATTGCCTAAATCAGAAAAACAAGCTCCACTAACCAAACCAACATAACCAGATCCTATAATGCAAATTTTCATAACTTAGAAATTTCAATTCCTGATTTAATATAACCTTTCAAAGACCCACAATCTAAATAATTACCTGCAAATTTATGTCCAATAAATAAATATTGATCTAATATCATTCTTCTTATTGCATCTGTAATATGTATTTCTCCACCTTTACCTTTTTTTTGATTTTTTAAATAATGAAAAATTTTTTTTGATAAAATGTATCTACCTATAACTGCGTTATTTGAAGGAGCATCATTAGCATTAGGTTTTTCAATTACATCTGCAATTTTAAAATTTAATTTGTCAATATCTTTTTTAATTGAATAAATTCCCCAACGATCTACATTATTTTTTTTAACTTTCATGCTAGCCATTACAGATCCTTTTAATTTTTTATGAATTTTTATCATATCTTTTGAACAATTCTTTTTCATAATTAAATCATCAGGTAACAGCATTAAAAAATAATCATTTTTTATAAACTTTTTTGTTTTGAGTACAGCATCACCAGTTCCCATGGGTTTATTTTGATAAACAAATTTAATTTTTTTTCTAAAAAAAAGAATTTTTTTATACTCTTTAATTATTCTGGGATCTTTCTTTTTTTTTATAATTGATTTGTAAAAATTATCATTATTGAAATATTTTTTTATCATCTCTTTTTTTTTTGAAATAATAAAAATTATTTCACTTACACCAGCCTCAATACATTCATCTAAAATATACTCAATACCTGGTTTCCCATTTATTGGAAGCAGTTCTTTAGGAAAAACACTTGTCAAAGGTAGCAAACGTGTACCCAAACCAGCAAGAGGAATAATAGCTTGTTTAATCATTAAGATGTTTTACTTATAATCATATTTATTAAAAATGAAAATTTTAAAAAATATTTTTGAACTAAATAAGGCAGTAAAAAATTACAAAAATGTTGGATTTGTACCTACAATGGGGGGAATTCATAAAGGCCACGTATCTTTAATAGAAATTTCACAAAAAAATAACAAAGAAACGATAGTAAGTATTTTTGTGAATCCAACACAATTTAATCAAAAAAAAGATTTTAAGAATTATCCTAGGAACATAAGAAAAGATATTTCAATATTAAAAAAACTAAAAGTTAATTATTTGTTTTTACCCGAGGTCAATGAAATATATAAAAATAGAATAAAGAATTTTAAACTTAATAAATCTGATAAAATTTTATGTGCTAAATATAGAAAAGGTCATTTTGAAGGTGTATTAAAAGTTATGAATAGATTGTTATCTATTGTTAAATCTAAGTATGTTTATATGGGTGAAAAAGATTTTCAACAATACATGTTAATCAAAAGAGTATTAGGTAAAAAATATAAAATAAATATTGTTGGCTGTCCTACCATTCGAGAAAATAATAAAATTGCTTTATCCACAAGAAACAAATTGTTAAATAAATCATCTATAAAAAAAGCATCAAAAATAGCTATGAAATTAGATAAATTAAAAAGATTATCAAAAACAAATAAATATGTGGATTTATCAAAATATAAATATGAGCTTGAAAATAAATTTAAAATTAAAATTGATTATCTTGAATTTAGAGATGAGAAAAAAATGAAATTAAATAATTTTAAATCTAAATATAGACTATATATTGCCTATCATATTAATGGAGTAAGATTAATTGATAATTTTTGATTATAAAAAATAAGCTCCCACACCTAAGAAAGATACAAATCCAATTACATCTGTTATTGTTGTAACAAATACACTAGAAGAAATTGCCGGATCAATTTTCATTTTATTTAATGTTACAGGGACTAGAATACCAAAAAGACCAGCAACTATCATAGTTAAAACCATTGAAATTGAAATTATTAAGGAGAGTTGGATATCATTAAACCATAGTTGAACTATCAAAGAGCTTATAATTGCAAAAATAACTCCATTTAAAACTCCAATATTGAATTCTTTAATAATATTATTCGTAAAATTATTTTTTGTTAAATCTTGTGTCGCTAAAGATCTTACTGTGACAGCCAATGTTTGCATGCCAGCATTACCACCCATTGATGCTACAATTGGCATTAAAAAAGCCAATACTACCATTTGCTCTATAGTAGCTCCAAATAGACTAATGCAATAAGTTGCTAGAAAAGCAGTAAACAAGTTTAATAACAACCAATTAAATCTTCTCTTTGTTTTTGTTATTACTCCATCAGTTATTTCTTCGTCACCTACTCCAGCTAATCTAAGTGCGTCCTCTTCAGCTTCCTCTTTTAATACTGTTAGAACATCATCATAAGCTATCATCCCGACTAATTTGTCAGACTTATCTACTACAGCAGCTGAACTCAAATTATAATTCTCAAATAAATTACCGACTTCCTCTCTATCCATATCAACCGGTATTAGTGTTTGAGATTCAGCCATAATAGACATCATTTTTGTGTCTCTTGGAGTTCTTAATACTCTTGATGAAGGAACTGTACCAATGGGTTTAAATTCTTGATCAACTATAAATATTTCTAGAAATTCTTCAGGAAGTTCTTTATTTTCTCTTAAATAGTCTATTGTTTGTCCTACAGACCAATTACTTGGTATAGCTGTAAATTCACGCTGCATTAATCTAGCAGCAGAGTCTTCTGGATAACTTAAACTTTCAAGTAATGCAAATCGGTCTTTTGGTGGTAATGAGCTAAGAATTGTATTTTTATCTTTTTCATCAACATTTTCTAAAATCTTAATTGCATCATCTGACTCTAAATTTTTAAGTATGTTAACTATTGAGTCAGATGATAAATAAGCAATCATCTCAGACTGAATCGACTCATTTAATTCAATAAAAACTTCAGGATCAACTTTGAAACTATTTAATTTTATTAAATTTTCTCTATCATTTTGACTTAAATGTTCAATTATGTCGGCGGCATCTGCTGGATGCATAGCATTGAACGAATTTGTAATAAATTCAGCGTCATTTGTGGCAATTTTATCTGTGACAACTTTGA
Source organism: uncultured Pelagibacteraceae bacterium (assembly GCA_902633185.1). Classification (GTDB taxonomy): domain Bacteria; phylum Pseudomonadota; class Alphaproteobacteria; order Pelagibacterales; family Pelagibacteraceae; genus Pelagibacter. The sequence goes on from CACPFN010000008.1 coordinate 35,375, forward strand.
TGAATTCTTTGTTAAATTCAAAGTTAACTTTTTTATCTTTTAATTTTTTCACTATAGTCATAAAATTTACCTATAATTTAGTTGGCACTATTAATACAAAATAAAAATAATACAAATTTATAATGACAATAGAGATCAAAAAGTCAGTAAAACCAATAAAATATAAATCTGCGATAGATATAATTGAAGATAGATTGGAGCAAATCAAAGTAAATAAAAATAAAGAACTTATTTGGATACTTGAACATGAAGAGATTTATACTGGTGGAACAAGTTTTAATGAAAATGAGATTTTAGATAAATCCATAAACTTTATTAAAACGAATAGAGGAGGAAAAATAACATATCATGGTCCTGGTCAATTAGTTTTTTATTTTGTGATTGACTTAAACAAAAGAGGTAAGAATATAAAAAAAATTATAACTGCAATTGAAAGGACAATTATAGATACTCTAAAAAATTACGATATTAAGTGTTTTGCTGATAGAAAAAATATTGGAATTTGGTTTGAGCACAAATCTGGTAAAATAGATAAAATTGCAGCAATAGGAATAAAAGTAAAGAAGTGGATCGCTTATCACGGTTTTGCATTAAATATTTCTAATGATCTTAATGTTTATAAAAAGATAGTTCCATGTGGAATTAGAGATAGAGGGGTTTCAAATTTAATAAAGATCAAAAAACAAAATTATAAAAATATTGAGAATGATTTGATAAAGAATTTTCTATCAAATATTAAAAATTAAGTCTTTTAGTTTTTAACATGTTTCTGAAATAATCTGGAGGCGTGGCTCTAAAAGTATATTTTTTCTCATTTATTTTAAATTTTATTTCATAGGAATGTAACATTAGATTTTTATTATATATTTTTGAGTTATTTGTTGAATTATATTTTTTATCACCAATAATAGAATTTCCTAAATTAAATAATTGTTTTCTTAGTTGGTGTTTTCTTCCTGTAATTGGATTTAGCTGTATAAAGGTCGCATTATTATTTTTATCTAAGATTTCATATTTTGTTTCAGCTTTTTCAACAATTTTTTTTTTATTTTCAAATCTTATCAAATCATCTTTTATCACACCTTTATCAAATAAGATTAATTCACCATTGCATATCGCTAAATAGGTTTTATAAACCTTTCTTAATCTAAAAAGTGAAGTTAGCAGTTGGGCTGTTTCTCTATTCTTTGCAATTACAAAAACACCCGAAGTATCCTTATCTAATCTATGAACAGAATAAGGTTTCTCATCTCTAAACAAATTACTTTTTGCAAATATATCAATTATATTCTTCTTAGATTTTGTGCCACCCTGTACTGAAATTCCTGATTGTTTATTTAGAACTACAAAATTATCATTATTTTCAATTATTAAATCTTCGTTTTCTTTTATAATTTCATTGCTAGGATTATATTTTTCCTTACTTTGCTTGATATTTTTTTTAAATTCAAAGTTATGTAATTCAATTTTGTCGTTAAATTGAATTTTTTTTGAACTTTTAATTTTTTTTTTATTTAACTTAATTCTTCCATTTCTCAGATTTTTTTCAATTAAACTTTGTGGAATTTGACCAAAATGATTTCTCAAAAATCTATCAATACGCATTCCATTGAACGTCTTATCAACGTTTAATAGCTTTTTCATTGATTAATCTTTAAGCTGTTGCTTTTTTTTGGAGCTTCTTTTTTTTGATCTTTAGCTAGATCTTTCTTCTTTTTATATATTCTTTTTGCTTCTACATCTCTGTCTACAAATTCAATTACTGCCATTGGCGCATTGTCACCATATCTATATCCTGCTTTTATAATTCTCGTATACCCACCTTTTCTATTTTCATATCTTTTAGAAAGTGTTTTTTTTACTTTATTTGTAGATTTAATATCTTGCAATTTTGAAATTAAAGTTTTTGTATTAGATAATGTATCTTTCTTGCCTAATGTTATGATTTTGTCAGCTTGAGGTTTTAAAACCTTTGCTTTAGGTAAAGTAGTTGTAATTTGCTCGTACTTTATTAATGAATTAAGCATATTTTTAATAAGAGCTTTTCTATGTTCTGAAGTTCTGTTGAGCTTTTTATAGCCCATTCTATGTCTCATTAGATAGCTTCCTCTAGTTTTTTAGATAATTCAGCAATATTATCTGGTGGCCAGTTTGGAATTTCCATTCCTAAATATAAAGACATTCCAGTTAACACTTCTTTAATCTCATTTAATGATTTTCTACCGAAATTAGGCGTTCTTAGCATCTCACCTTCAGATTTTTGAACTAGATCACCAATATAAATGATATTATCATTCTTTAAACAATTCATAGATCTTACTGAAAGTTCTAATTCATCAACTTTTCTTAATAAGTTTTTATTAAATTCTGGCTCTGAAGGTTGTTCTTTGACAATAACTTCCTGTGGCTCATCAAAGTTAACAAACATTCCAAGTTGATCTTGGAAAATCCTTGCAGAATATGCAACAGCATCCTCTGCAGAAATTGATCCATTTGTTTCAACCTCCATAGTTAATTTATCATAATCTAATGCTTTTCCTTCTCTTGCAGTACTAACTGAATAAGAAACTTTTTTAACTGGACTAAATAATGAGTCTATTGGAATTAAACCCAGTGGTGGTTCTTCTGGTTTATTCATATCTGCTGAAACATATCCTTTTCCAGTTCCTACTGACATTTCCATATGAAACTTAGTATTTTCATCTAAATTACAAATTACTAAATCTGGATTTAATATTTCAATATCAGCAACAGATGTTATATCAGATGCCTTTATTTCTCCCGGACCTTTAACATCAAGTATTAATTTTTTTGGTTCATCAGATGTGCTTTTTAAAGCTAAAGATTTTACATTTAAAACTATATCAGTGACATCTTCTCTAACACCTTTTATTGATGTAAATTCATGAAGTACACCATCTATCTGAATAGATGTTACAGCAGTTCCTCTAATTGAAGATAGAAGAATTCTTCTTAATGAATTACCAAGTGTTAATCCATAACCTTTTTCTAGAGGTTCAGCTATGATCTTTGCAAATGCTTTATCATCACTCAATTGAACATCTAGTTTTGCAGGTTTAATTAACGATTTCCAATTTTTTGAATTTACTTCTGTTTGTTCCATTAAACTCTCCTTTTTTTAGGTGGTCTAGTCCCATTGTGTGGCATTGGTGTTGTATCTTTAATTGATATAATTTTAAATCCTCTAGCCTGTAAAGCACGTAACGCAGTTTCTCTTCCAGATCCAGGACCTTTAACTTCAACCGACAGAATTTTCATACCAACTTCTAAAGCTTTTGCTGCGGCTGCATCAGCAGCAACTTGCGCTGCGTATGGTGTGGACTTACGAGATCCTTTAAAACCTTTTTGGCCTGCAGATGCCCAAGAAACTACATTTCCATTAGTATCAGCGATAGATACAATAGTATTATTAAATGTAGATTGAACATATGCTATTCCATTTAAAATATTCTTTTTTCCTTTTTTTTTCTTTGAATAAGAACTTTTTTTTGACTTAGTTTCTATTTTCTGATCTTTATTTTCTGTTGCTTCTTTTTTCATTATTTTTTAAGTGGAGTTAATTTTTTGCCCGCAATAGCAATTGCTTTTCCTTTTCTAGTCCTAGAATTACATCTTGTTCTTTGCCCTCTAACAGGAAGTTTTTTTCTATGCCTAGATCCTCTGTAAGTAGCAAGATCAATTAGTCTTTTTATACTTAACGACGTTTCTCTTCTTAAATCACCTTCTACTGTAAATTTTTGATCAATATACTCTCTAATTTTTAAAATTTGATCATCAGTTAATTCATTAACTCTCTTTGATTTTGGTATTTCTAATTCTGTACAAATTTGTTGAGAAAATTTATTTCCAATTCCATAAATATAAGTAAGTCCAACGTGAACTAATTTATTTTGTGGTATGTTTACACCTGCAATACGAGCCATAATTTTGTGATAAATTGTGCCTTTTATATAAGAAGATTAGTCAAAGTCAACGCCTTAAACATTCAAAAAAGTCTCTATTTTAGAGGTTATTTGATCAATTTCCATAGTTCCATCAATCTCATGAAAATTTGAATTTTTAGAATAGTAATCTAGTACTGGTCTAGTGGTTTCAAGATAAGTATCATATCTCTTTAATATAGTGTCTAGATCGTCATCAGTTCTTTTTTCTAAAACTTTTCTTCTTTTTATTCTCTCCACAATAGTTTCTTTGTTTACATTTAAAAAAAAAATGTAATCTATCTTTTGATTAGAACTATTTAATAATATGTCTAAATTTTTAGCTTGGCTAAGAGATCTAGGATAGCCGTCGAATATTAATTTTTGTTTTTTGTTAGGATCAAAAACATGATTTTTTAAAAGGTTATTAACGATTTCATCACTGACAAATTTTCCTTCATTCATATTATTTAATATTTTTTTTCCTATATCTGTGTCATTTTTAATTTCATCTCTTAAAATATCTCCAGTAGAAATTTGATATCCGTTTAATTTTTCTACAAGATATTTAGCTTGAGTGCCTTTCCCAGCACCTGGAGGACCAAACAGTATTATATTCACTTATCTACCAAATTTTGTTTTTTTGATAAGTTGCTCATATTGAGAACTCATCATTCTCGTTTGAATTTGTGTAACAGTGTCAATTGCAACAACAACTACTATTAAAACAGAGGCACCACCCAAATAAAATGGAATAGGATAATTAGCTATGAGGAATTCAGGCATCAAACAAACTAGCGCAAGATACAATGCACCTATTGTTGTTAGTCTTGTCAATATTGTATCAATATAAATTGCGGTGCTTTCTCCGGGTCTTATCCCTGGAATAAATCCACCATATTTTCTCAAGTTCTCAGCTGTTTCATTTGGATTAAAAGTAATTGAAGTATAAAAAAAAGTAAAAAATATTATTCCTGATGCATACAATAACATATACAAAGGCTGGCCTTGAGAAAAGTATGAAGAAATATTTAAAAATGTTTCATTTTGTGAAACATTAAAATTTGAAAAAGTTACTGGTAAGAGTAACAAAGCTGAGGCAAAAATCGCAGGTATTACACCTGCTGAATTGATTTTTAAAGGCAGATGTGAAGAATCACCTCCATACATTTTGTTTCCCATTTGTCTCTTCGGATAGTTTATAAGAATTTTTCTTAATGCTCTTTCCATAAAAACAATAAACATTATAGTTGCAACTAACAATATAAATATAAAAATTATCATTACAGTTGAAATCGCACCGGTTCTTCCTAATTCAAAAGTTGTTACTAATGCTCTTGGGATCTCAGCGACAATACCTGAAAAAATAATTAATGAAATACCATTACCAATTCCTCTTTGTGTAATTTGTTCACCAAGCCACATTAAAAATATTGTCCCAGCAACAATTGTCGTTACGGTTGAAATTTTAAAAAATATTCCTGGATTAATTACTAAATCTGCTGACGACTCAAGTCCAACAGCCAAACCATATCCTTGTATAGTTGCTAACAAAACAGTTCCATATCGAGTTATTTGAGTAATTTTTTGTCTTCCTATTTCACCTTGGGCCTTTAGATTTTTAAAATATTCTGAAACACCTGTAAGTAACTGTACAATAATTGAAGAAGATATATATGGCATTATTCCAAGGGCAAATATTGCCATTCTGCTTACAGCACCACCCGCAAAAACATTAAACATGCCTAACAATCCTTTTTGATTTCCCTCCATCATTATTTGAAGTTGTTCAGGGTCAATTCCTGGAAGAGGAACAAAAGTACCTAGTCTATAAACTGCGAGAATAAAAAGTGTAAATAGTATTCTATTTCTTAAATCATTAGATTGTGTTGAGGCACTCATTATTTAGATTGATTTTTAACAGTAATTTGTCCGCCAGCTTTTTCTATTTTCTTTTGAGCAGTCTTAGAAGAATAGTCTGCTTCAATATCAATTTTTGTATTAAAATTACCATTTGATAAAACTTTAAATTTATTAATTGATTTTCTGAATAATTTTGTTTTTTTTAATGTATTAATATTTATTTTCTGATCTGCATTAATTTTATTATTATCAATAAGATTTTGCAATTCGCCTAAGTTTATTACAGCTACATCATTTTTGTTTACAGGATTGAAACCTCTTTTTGGTAGTCTTCTATATAATGGCATTTGACCACCTTCAAAACTTTTTATAGCAACTCCAGATCTTGATTTTTGACCTTTTACTCCTCTGCCAGAAGTTTTACCTTTACCAGATCCTATACCTCTTCCTACTCTAATTTTTTTTGTTTTTAGACTAATTAATGAATTTAAAGATGTCATTATCCTCTTTTCTCAATTATCTCAGATATTTTTTTATTTCTTAAATTTGAGATATTTTTTGGTGAATTTTGTTTAGATAAAGCCTTTATACATGCTCTAATTACATTATGTGGATTTGCAGTACCTAGAGATTTAGCTACGATATCTTTTATACCAAGCACCTCACAAACAGCTCTAACAGGTCCACCCGCAATTATACCTGTTCCTTTGGGTGCAGATCTTAATTTAATTTTTCCAGCACCATCTTTGCCATATATGTCATGATGAATTGTTCGTCCATCTCTTAATGGTATTTGTATCAATTTTCGTCTAGCTAACTCATTTGCTTTTTTTATTGCATCAGGAACTTGTTTTGCTTTTGCATGTGCAATACCTATTTTCCCATTTTGGTTTCCAACCACAACCAAAGCAGAAAAGCCAAATCTTCTTCCACCTTTAACCACTTTAGTTATTCTGTTTATGTGAACTAGTTTTTCGACAAATTCAGTATTTTTTTCCATATTTTAAAATTCCATACCATTTTTTCTTAATGTTTCAGCAAAAATTTTTACTCTTCCATGATATTTATAAATACCTCTATCAAAATAAATTTTTTTAATATTTTTTTCATTTGCTTTTTTTGCTAGCGATTCAGCAACAATAGTTGATAATTCTGATTTATTTTTCTTTTGTCCTTTAATTTCTTTATCTATTGATGAAGCAGAAACTAAAGTTATATTTTTTACATCGTCAATTATCTGAGCACTTATATTCTTTGCTGATCTTGAAACACTTAATCTATATCTATCTCTTGATACATTTTTAAGTTTTTTTCTTACTCTAAATCTTTTTTCTTTCTATTGTATTTAATCTCATTATTTTTTCTTACCTTCTTTTCTTAAAATATATTGACCCTTTTCTTTAATTCCTTTACCTTTATAAGGTTCAGGAGGTCTGATACTTTTAATTTGCGATGCAACCATACCAACTTGTTGTTTATTTGGGCCGCTTATTTTTAATGTTGTTTGTTTTTCAACAGCAATTTTAATGCCCTCGGGAATGTTGTAATTAATGTCATGACTAAATCCTAGTTGCATATTCAAAATATTACCTTTTAGAGCAGCTCTGAAACCAACTCCTGTAAGTTCAAGAATTTTTTCATAACCACTGCTTGCGCCGATAATAGCATTATTAAGTAAGCTTCTGTTCATACCCCACAATCTTTTAGATGTATCATCGAGTTTTTTTGGTTTTATTGATACGTCCTTGCCTTCTGTGATATTAAGTTCAAACATTTCTAGGTCTAACTTGATTGATTGTTTTCCTAGAGGTCCCTCAACATTCACATTATTTCCAGATAGTAAAACTTTAACTTTTTCTGGAATTGGTATGTTTATTTTTCCTATTTTAGACATTAAAATACCTTACAAATAATTTCACCACCGAGTTTTTTCTTTCTTGCGTCGACATCTGTCATTACACCTTGTGGTGTTGATACAATTGCTATTCCAAGACCATTGTTAATTTTTGGTAGACTACTTGCGCTGGAAAAAATTCTTCTACCTGGCTTAGATATTCTTTCAATAGTGTTTATAACTGGATTTCCAGAGTTATATTTTAAGTTAATCTCAATTAAGGGTTTTTTTTCGTCATTAATTTTGTAGTCAATAATATAACCTTCGGATTTCAATACATCAGCTATTTTAGCTTTAAATTTTGATGATGGTAATGAAACTTTGCTGTGATTTCTTACTTGAGCATTTTTAATTCTTGCTAACATATCACCTATTGGATCACTTAAACTCATATTTTCCTTTCTACCAACTTGATTTTACCATTCCAGGAATTTTGCCTTCTAAACCAAGTTGTCTTAGGGCTATTCTTGAAATTTTTAGTTTCCTGTAAACACCGTGTGGTCTACCTGTAATTTGACACCTGTTCATGACTCTAACTTTTGCAGAATTTCGAGGTAATTTTGACAATTTTTGCTGAGCTTTAAATCTTTCCTCTAAAGATAATTTTTTGTCCATTATTATTTTTTTTAGCTTCAATCTTTTCTTATAAAATTTGTCTGACAATTTTATTCTTCTGTTATTCTTGTTTATTGCGCTCATTTTAGCCATTAATTGCTCCTTTTTTCTCTAAATGGAAAATTTAAATGTTTTAATAATTCAAAACTATGTTCTACTTTTTGAGATTTAATAACTATTGTTATGTCTAAACCTCTAATTTTGTCAACTTTATCAAAATTTACTTCTGGAAATATAATATGTTCTTTAACACCAAATGTATAATTTCCAAATTTATCAAAACCTTTTGGACTTAATCCCCTAAAATCTTTTATTCTTGGTAATGCTATATTTGTTAATCTATCAACAAATTCATACATTTTATTTTTTCTCAGTGTTACCTTCAAACCTGAATTAGTATTTTTTCTAGTTTTAAAATTTGCAATAGATTTTTTGAATTTAGTTACTGTAGGCATTTGACCCGTGATGTTTGCTAGATCTTCTTGACATGATTTCAAAATTTTTTGATCATTTCCATCAAGACCTAAACCCATATTTATAACAATTTTCTGTATTCTTGGACCCATATATAAATTTTTATATCCAAACTTTTCTTTTAATGTTGGCTCAATATCTTTAGTTATGGTTAGTTTTAATCTAGGTGTCATTATTTTTTAGCCTCATTTTTATTTTTGGTATCAAAGATTGATAAATTCGAGAGATGTATAAAGTTTTCTTTTGAAACTATCCCACCTTTCTTTTCTTTAGTGGTTTTCACATGTTTTTTTACCATGTTAATACCTTTAACTTTTGCCCTATTTTTCTTTCTGTCAATTTCAATGACATCACCGTCTTTATTTTTATCCTTACCAGATAATATCTTTACTTTAACACCTTTTTTAATCATCATAATACCTCTGGTGCCAACGAAATTATTTTCATTTGACCTCTATTTCTTAATTCTCTAGTAACTGGTCCAAAAATCCTAGTTCCTATTGGCTCTCCTTTATCATCTGTTAGAACAGCTGCATTGTTATCAAATTTTACTTTAGATCCATCATTCCTATGAATTCCCTTTTTAACTCTAACAACAACAGCTTTATGTACTGCACCTTTTTTAACTTTTCCTTTTGGAATTGCTTCTTTAACTGCCACAACGATAGTATCCCCAATACTTGCATATCTTCTTTTAGATCCACCTAACACTTTAATACATTCAATCTTTTTTGCACCAGTGTTGTCTGCAACAAATAATTCTGTCTGAACTTGTATCATTTTGAAACTCCTATCACTTCAAACTTTTTCGACTTTGAGTAAGGTTTGCACTCTTGTATAGATACTTTATCACCGTTTTTATATTTATTTTCTTCGTCGTGAACACTATATTTTTTTCTAGCTTTAATTACTTTTTTTAATACTGGGTGTTGGTATTTTCGCTCAACTAAAACTGTAATAGTTTTATTTGGTTTATCGCTGATAACTATTCCATTTAATACTTTTTTAGGCATCTTTACTCACTATTAATGTTTTTAATCTCGCAATATTCTTCTTC
>CACPFN010000009.1 GCA_902633185.1 uncultured Pelagibacteraceae bacterium
TTGAATACTTATATTTATTTAGATATTAGAAAATATTTTGTTGATAACTTTTCTTATTTATCAAATGTTAAAGGTGAAATACTATTAAAGAATAATAAAGTTTTTAGCTCAAATATAAATGCAAAATTAAACAATAAGAGAAAATTTGCTTTAAGCATTTTTACTAATGATAAAAAACAAAAAATTACCAATTTAGAAATCGAAGAACCAGAACCTTTTATTAAAAATTTCAAATTTATAAAGGGTTTTAAAGAAGGTAAATTAATATATGAGGGACTTAATTATGAGGGTAAAACAAAATCAAATTTAAAAATTATCGACTTTAAAGTACAAGAAGTACCTGTTTTAGCAAAGCTTCTTACATTGGCATCACTTCAAGGTATAGCCGATCTTCTGACTGGCGAAGGTATACGATTCACTGATTTTGAGATGGATTATGAAACTTTGGGAAATAACACTAATATAAAAGAAATATATGCAATAGGCCCGGCTATTTCGCTTATGATGGAAGGTTATATTATAAAAAATGAATTGACTAGTTTGAAAGGTACACTTGTGCCAGCAACAACAGTCAACAAAACAATTTCAAAAATACCAATGTTAGGAGATATATTAGTTGGAAAAAAAATTGGCGAAGGAGTATTTGGTGTAAGTTTTAAAATTAAAGGACCACCTAAAAAACTTAAATCTACCGTCAATCCAATAAAAACTTTAACTCCAAGATTTATAACTAGAACCTTGGAGAAAATAACTAATTAAATAATTATTTTATAGTGTTTTTTCTTACCAATTGAGAGCTTAACAAAATTATTTTTCTTAATAAGTTCATTTGAAATTATAAACTTATCATCTGAAATAATTTTATTATTGATTTTAATTCCATTAGATTTTATCAATCTTCTAATTTCACTTTTAGACAATTTTTTATCAATTTTTGATACTAAATTAACTACGTCATTACCAATATTTGAGATATCTATCTTTGTATTTGGCAAATTTTCTCCAGATGAGTTTTCTGAAAAAGAATTTTTTGCTATTTTTTCTGCTTCAGCTGCCTCACTAGTTCCGTGAAGAATAGAAGTTGCTTCATTAGCTAAAATAATTTTTTGTTCATTTATATCTTTATTGTTTATATCTTCAATTTCGCTTAATTTTAAATCAGTAAACATTTTTAGAAATTTTAATACATCTTTATCGTCAGTATTTCTCCAAAATTGCCAATACTCGAATACAGAAAGTAATTTTTTATCTAACCAAATAGCACCGCTTTCAGTTTTTCCCATCTTAGCACCTGATGCTAAAGTTATAAGCTCTGTCGTTAAACCATAAACTTCATTAGATGTATATCTTTTAATAAGTTCAACTCCGTTTACAATATTGCCCCACTGATCTGACCCTCCAATTTGTAGCAAACAATTTTTTTTCTTATTTAATTCTAGAAAATCATAAGCTTGTAAAATCATATAATTAAATTCCATATAACTTAATGATTGCTCTCTTTCCAACCTAAGCTTAACGCTGTCAAAACTTAACATTTTATTTATTGTAAAATGTTTTCCTATATCTCTTAAAAATGAAATATAATTCAAATTTTTTAACCAAGAATAGTTGTTAACAAAAATTGGAGATGTCTTTTCATCTTTTGTATCTAAAAATTTTTTTAAAATATTCTCTATACTTTTAATATTTTTTTCGATTTCATCTTCATCTAAAATTTTTCTAGTTTTATCTTTTCCGGATGGATCTCCTATTCTTGTAGTCCCTCCACCGAGCAAAACAATTGGTTTATGTCCATGTTTTTGCATTAATCGTAAGCACATGATTTGGAGCAAACTACCCACGTGTAAACTTTGAGCCGTGCAATCAAAGCCAATATACCCTTTTATACTTTCGTCATTTAGCTTCTTTGAAAGAGCTTTTTCGTCTGTGCATTGGTAAAAATATCCTCTATCTTTAAATTCTTTTAAAAATTCATTCATAAATGGTACTTTTAATATACATATTTAAATAAAAATAATAATCAATAATGGATAATTCTTTTATAGCACTGGGTTTAATGAGTGGTACCTCTCTTGACGGTATAGATGCTAGTATTATCAAATCAGACGGCGATAATAAATTAGATATAATTGATAATAAGTACCTTAATTATCCCAAGGAATTTAGAAAAAGACTTTCTACTTTTATTTTAGATATTAATAACAGAGCAGATATAGAGGAAAATATAAGTATCTATAAATCTTTAGAAAGAGATCTCACTCTTTATCATTCAAAAATAGCAAAGAAAATTATTAGTGAGAATAACTTTAAAGTTAAATTAATTGGTTTTCACGGACAAACAATAATTCATAAACCTAAAGATGGATACTCAATACAAATGGGAGATGCGAATTTACTTTCTCAAGAATTAAAAAAAAAGGTAATTTTTAACTTTAGAGCTAATGATATTAAAAATGGTGGTGAAGGTGCTCCATTAACTCCTGTTTATCATGAACTTTTAATAAAAAAATTTCAAATAAATAATCCTACTTTAATTTTAAATATTGGGGGTATATCAAATTATACTTATTATTTCAAAAATATTTTAGCTGCAAAAGATGTTGGTCCTGGAAATGTATTAATTGATGAGTATTTAAAAAAAACTAGAGGAATAAATTATGATAAAGATGGAGATATCGCTTCATCTGGGAACATAAATAAAGACATAATTAATCAATTTTATGAACATGAGTTTTATAATGTAGAAGAAAAACATTCTTTTGATAGAAAGGAATTTGATTTTAGTTTTGTAAAAGGTTTAGAATTTGAAGATGCTGTAGCGACATTGACATATTTTACAGCATTAGTAATTTCACAAAATATAAAAAAAAATATTGAAGAAGAAACAGAAATTATTTTGTGTGGTGGAGGAAGAAAAAATTTGACATTAGTCAATCATATAAAAAAAATATTAAAATATAAAATTACTTTAATTGACGAATTTAATATTGACGGTGATTTTATAGAATCTCAAGCATTTGCATATTTATCAATAAGGTCATATTTAAAAAAAATAATTAGTTATCCCAAAACAACAAATGTTTCATCTCCTATAACAGGTGGTCAAATTAAAATAAATTATTAATATAATGCAGTTTCTTTTTTTATATACTTGTTAAGACATTTGATTAAAGACTCACCAGCTTTTGAAAAAAAATGATTGGCTTCTGATACAATATCAAATTCTACTTTAATTCCTTTTTGAGCACTTAATCTTTTATTTAAATCATTAATATCTTCAAAAGGAACCAACTCATCTTTCTTTCCATGTATTACAAGTCCAGAAGCTGGGCATGGTGATAAAAATGAGAAATCATATACATTTGGTTGCGGCGATATAGCTATAAATCTATTTATTTCTGGCCGTCTCATTAACAATTGCATTGCAATTAATGAGCCAAATGAAAATCCTGAAATCCAACATTGTGAGTTATCAAAATTTTCTCTTTCTATCCAATCTAATGCAGCAGCTGCATCAGCAAGTTCTCCTTGACCATTATCAAATTCTCCATCACTTTTTCCAACACCTCTAAAATTTACTCTGCAAACTGAAAAATTATTATCAACAAAAGTTTGGAAGGTATCTACAACCACTTTATTATTCATTGTACCTCCATATTGAGGGTGGGGATGAAGAACTAAAGCTATTGGTGAAGTGTTCTTTTTACTTTTAAAATATTTAGCCTCTAGTCTTCCTGCGGGACCAGGAATAAAGATTTCTGAAATTTTTGTATCAGTTGATGGCATTGATTATCAGTCTCAAAAAAAAATTATATTTTTCTATCAAAAATAAGCGACAAAATGCAAGTTTTTTAAATTTACATAATCTTGACTAAATTAGTCAGGTATATATAAAGCCCGTGAATTGCGGAAAATATGAAACTATCAACCAAAAGCAGATATGCTGTGATGGCTTTAGCTGACATAGCGAGATTTAAAAATAACGAGCCAATCTCACTAAGAGATATCTCTATAAGACAAGGAATATCATTAGTTTACCTAGAACAGTTATTTTTAAAATTAAAAAAAAATGAAATTGTTAAAAGTATTAGAGGTAAGAAAGGTGGATATACTCTAAACAAAACTCCAGATCAAATTAAAATCTCTGATATCCTTTCTGCTGTAGAAGAAAAGGTTAAAACCATCGGATGTCAAAAGCACTCAAAGAAAGGATGTAATGGAAAGTCTGCAAAATGCATAACCCATAATTTATGGGATGAATTAGAAACACATATAAACGTATTCTTTCAAGAAAAAAAACTTGGAGACCTAATAAATAAAACTGAAAATAGACTGTAATGAGAGATAAACAAATTGAAGATTTAAAAGATTATAAATATGGCTTTTCAACTGATATTGAAAGTTTTAAAGCACCTAAGGGGTTAAATGAAGACGTTATAAGATTTATATCAAATATAAAAAAAGAACCAGACTGGTTACTACAGTGGAGATTAAAAGCTTTTGAAAGATTAAAAGTATTGAAAGAACCTAATTGGCAAAAACCAAAATATCCAAAAATTGATTATCAAGATTTATATTATTATTCTGCACCTAAAAGTTTAAAAGAAAAACCAAAAAATTTAGAGGATTTAGATCCTAAATTGCTGGAAACTTATAAAAAATTGGGAATACCTTTGCAAGAACAAAAAAGATTAAATGGTATTGCTGTTGATGCAGTATTTGACTCAGTATCTGTTGCTACAACTTTTAAAGATACATTAACAGAAAAAGGAATTATTTTTTGTTCAATTTCTGAAGCAATACAAAAACATCCAGATTTAGTAAAAAAATATTTAGGCTCAGTTATACCAATCACTGATCACTTTTTTGCTACATTAAATTCTGCAGTTTTCACTGATGGATCATTTGTTTACATCCCACCAAATGTAAAGTGTCCAATGGAACTCTCAACTTATTTTAGAATTAATGCATCTGATACTGGACAATTCGAGAGAACTTTAATTATTGCTGATAAAGGTAGTTATGTAAGTTATTTAGAAGGATGTACAGCACCAATGAGAGATGAAAATCAACTTCATGCAGCAAATGTCGAATTGATTGCGTTGGATGATGCAGAGATTAAATATTCTACAGTTCAAAATTGGTATCCAGGAGATAAAGATGGAAAAGGGGGAATATATAATTTTGTAACAAAAAGAGGATTGTGCAAAGGTAAAAATTCAAAAATTTCATGGACGCAAGTTGAAACTGGTTCGGCTATAACGTGGAAATATCCAAGCTGTATTTTGAAAGGTGATAATTCAATTGGTGAATTTTATTCAATTGCAATTACCAATAATCATCAGAAGGCCGATACTGGGACTAAAATGATTCACTTAGGAAAAAATACAAAAAGTAAAATTATTTCAAAAGGTATTAGTGCAGGTAAATCAGATATGACTTACAGAGGATTGGTAGATATTTCAAAAAATGCTTTTAATTCAACAAATTATACTCAATGCGATTCATTATTAATGGGTAATAAATGTGGAGCACATACAGTACCTTACATTAAGAATAAAAATTCAAATTCTAATATTGCTCATGAAGCGACCACATCTAAAATAAGTGAAGATCAACTCCATTATTGTCAGCAAAGGGGATTAAACCAGGAAGAAGCCGTAGGACTTATTGTTAATGGCTTTTGTAAAGAAGTTTTACAACAATTACCTATGGAGTTTGCTGTAGAGGCTCAAAAACTAGTTGGAATAAGTTTAGAAGGAAGTGTTGGTTAAATGCTAAAAATAAACAATTTAAATGCAAAAATTCAAGAAAAATCCATCTTAAATGGTTTTAATCTTGAGATAAGACCAGGTGAGGTACATGCAATAATGGGGCCCAATGGATCAGGAAAGAGTACTTTGTCAAATATTCTATCAGGTAAAAAGGGATACGAAGTATCAGGAGAAATATTATATGAAAATAAAAATTTGTTTGATCTTGAAACTGAAGAAAGAGCACATGAAGGTATTTTTTTGGCATTCCAATATCCGTTGGAAATACCTGGTGTGAATACAAATATATTTTTAAAAACTTCTTTAAATTCAATAAGAAAAGCTAAAGGCGAAAAAGAGCTAGATGCTTTGGAATTTTTAAAATTAGTTAAAAAAAAAGCAAAAGAACTCAAATTTGATGAAGAAAAATTAAATCGTCAATTAAATGTAGGTTTCTCTGGAGGTGAAAAAAAGAAAAATGAAATTTTACAAATGTCAATTTTAGATCCAAAATTATCTATACTTGATGAAACTGACTCTGGATTAGATATAGATGCTCTTAAAATAGTTGCAGATGGAGTTAATGCATTAAGAAAAAAAAATAATTCATTTTTAATAATTACTCACTATCAAAGACTACTTGATTATATAAAACCTGACTTTGTGCATGTGCTTATGGGTGGAAAAATTATAAAATCAGGTGGCGCAGAATTAGCTTTAGAGTTAGAAAAAAAAGGATATGAAAATTTCAATTAAATGGAACAAAAATTAAAAACAGACTTTGATAAATTCATAAGTGCTTCTAATTTCTCAAGCCAAGAGATTAAATTTAAAAAAGAAGCTCTTGATAATTTTTTGAAAAATGGATTTCCTAGCAGAAAATTAGAAAACTGGAAATTCTTAGATATAAACCAGATAATTAAAAAAAATATTGGAGAACTAACATTTTATAATGATTACAGCATCAAAAATGAAATTGATGATAATATTTTTATAAAGGAAATTGAGCATAATAAAATTGTTATTGTCAACGGCAAAGTTGAGCGATTGAGTTTCGAATATGAAGAAAGTGATAAAATTAATTTAACGACTTTAGATAATATAAATCAAAACTCTAACTACAATAATTCTCTTTTAAGTTTAAATAATTCTTTTTCTAAAAAAATACATAATATTTTAGTTAAAAAAAATTATTCATTCAAAAAGCCTTTAATTATATATCAAATAACAAATGAAAAAGTGAGTAGTACCAATATTAATTTTCAATTAAACTTTGATTTAGAAGAAAGCAGCTCAATAAAAATTATCAATTTCTCTGACGATAATTCAGAAAAGAATTTCATCAATAATTTATTTAACTTTAATCTTGGTAAAAATGCAATTCTTAAGAATTATAAGTTAGATAAAAAAAGTAATACAAATATCAAATATGATTATTCTAATATTATTCAAAAAGAAAATAGTGTTTCTGAAACATTTATATTTTCCTCTGGATCAGATTATTTAAAAAATGAAGTTAACTGTAATCTTGAAGGTCAATATTCATCAGCATTTATAAATGGAATACACTTATTGTCAAAAAACAAACACCATGAAATAAGAACTAATACTAACCATTTGTATGAAAACACGAAAAGTTATCAGTTGATAAAAAGTGTAATTGATGACAATTCAAAGTCTGTTTATCAAGGGAAAATATATGTGGATTCTAAAGCTCAAAAAACAGATGGTTATCAATTAAGTAAAGCAGTACTTTTAAATGAGCAAGCTGAATTTAATGCAAAACCGGAGCTAGAAATTTATGCTGACGATGTTAAATGTTCACACGGTTCGGCGTCAGGTAGTTTAGATGAAGATTCTATTTTTTATTTAATGTCTAGGGGATTAGAACAAAAAACTGCAAAAGAATTATTAATTAGCGGTTTCCTTTTAGATGTTGTCGAAAAGATTACAGATGAAGAAATTAAAAAATTAATAAGAAAAATTATTGGATTAAATTAATGAAGATAGATGACATAAAAAGAGAATTTCCAATTTTTGATGATAAAATTCAAAATAATGATTTAGTATATTTAGATAGTGCTAATTCATCTCAAAAACCAAGAGTTGTTGTAGATAGAATTTATGACTTTTATACAAAAGAGTTTTCTAATGTAGGTAGAAGTGTTCATTATTTGGCGGTTGCTGCCACTAATTTATATGAACAAACAAGAGTCTCAGTTCAAAAATATATTAACGCTAAAGATAAAGATGAGATCGTATTTACTAAAGGAGCAACTGAAGCAATAAATTTAGTCGCTAACACTTTTGGTCAAAAGTACTTGTCTGAAGGCGATGAGGTATTATTAACAGAACTCGAGCATCATTCAAATTATGTCCCTTGGCATTTTCTTAGAAAAGCAAAAAATATAAAGATAGAATTTGCTGAAATTAACGATGATGGTGAAGTGACATTAGAAGCTATAGAAAAAAAAATTACAAACAAAACAAAAATAATAAGTGTAAGTCATTTATCGAATGTAACAGGCGCAATATTACCAATCAAAGAAATTGTGCAATTGGCACATTCAAAAAATATACCGGTTCTAATTGACGGTTGCCAAGGAGCTCCACACTTAAAATTAGATATGCAGGATATTGATTGTGATTTTTATGCAATATCTGGACATAAAATGTACGGACCAACTGGAATTGGTGTTCTATACGCTAAAAAAAAATGGCTTGAAGATTTACCCCCGTACCAAGGTGGAGGAGGAATGATAAATGAGGTTAAAAAAGAAGGTATTACTTATGGTGAATTACCTAATAAATACGAGGCTGGCACAATGGCTACAGCTCAAGTTATAGCTTTTAATGAATCCATAAAATTTATGGAAAAAATTGGTATTCAAAATATCGAGAAACATGAAAAAGAACTATTAGACTATGGATTAGAAAAGTTAAGAAAAAATAATTCAGTTAATATTATAGGAAATCCAAAAGAAAAGGGTGGTGTAATATCATTTACTATTGAAGGTGTTCATCCGCATGATATTGCAACAATTCTTGATGAAGATGGAGTAGCTATTAGAGCAGGTCATCACTGCTGTCAAATATTACATGATAAATTAAATTTACCTGCAACCGCAAGAGCTTCATTTGGAGTTTATAATACGAAAGATGATATTGATAAACTTGATGAAGCGATAAATAAATGTAAAAAAATTTTTAATTTATAATGGACATAAAAGATTTATATCAAGAGATAATATTAGACCATGGAAAAAATCCAAGGAATTTAGGAAAGTTTGACAATTATAATAAAGATGCAAAGGGAAATAATCCTTTATGTGGCGATAACGTTCATGTTTATCTCAGATTAAATGAAAATAAAAAAGTTGAAGATATTGCATTTGAGGGGCATGGCTGTGCTATTTCAATGGCATCAGCATCAATTATGACCGATATGGTTAGAGGCAAAGAAGAGAAAGAGGTAAAAGAAATTGTAACTGATTTTTTAGGAATGATAAAAGAAAAAGATTCTTTAGAAACTAATATTTTAAAAGATGACGAAAAAACTAAATTAATGAGTTTATCTGGTGTTAAGCAATACCCTATGAGAGTGAAGTGTGCAACTTTATCTTGGCATACTCTCACATCAGCATTAGATAATTCAGATCAAATTATAAAAACAGAAGAATGAAAATGGATCTTAAAGAAAAAATAATTGCTGAAATAAAAAAAATTTATGATCCTGAGATACCTGTTAATATATACGAATTAGGATTGATATACGACATTATCGTTAATAATTCAGAAGTTAAGGTTAAAATGACTTTAACCACGCCAAATTGTCCAGTAGCTGAGAGTTTGCCTAAAGAAGTTAAAGACAGTATATTAGAAATTAAAGAAGTTTCAAAAGTAGATCTTGATTTAGTCTGGGAACCACCATGGGACAAATCAATGATGTCTGAAGCTGCAAAACTTGAATTAAATTTATGAAACAAATTATAACATTAAGCGATAACGCAGCTCAAAGGATAAAAGAAATTATGTCTAATGCTGAAAAAGATTCTATAGGAGTTAGAGTTGGAGTTAAGTCAGGTGGGTGCGCAGGGATGTCTTATGTTATGGAGTATACAAAAGAGGCAAATCCAAATGACGAAGTAGTAGAAGATAAGGGTGTGAAAGTCTTCATAGACTCTGCAGCGGTAATGTATTTACTTGGAACAGAAATGGATTTTAAAAAAGAAAAATTCTCTTCACAATTTGTATTCAATAACCCGAATGAAACGGAAAGATGTGGATGTGGAGAGTCCTTTAAAATATTGTATTAAATATACGCATATCAGCATTGCGTTTATTGCATATCTATGATAGAATCATTGATATGAACACTTTTGAGCATAGAAACCTAATTAACTCTGAAGTTAAAACTCAAAAAAGAAAATCTTTATTCAGAAGCTTAATCAAACCAGTAGAAGCGGGCGCACATGGCACCCTCAACTACGTGGTTAAAAAAGGTTTAGGAAAAAATAAAATAGCTAAAAAATAAAAAAGCTATTTAACAACTATAATACATATCAAACTCAATAGGATGAGGTGTATGTTCAAAGTTGTGTATCTCCTCAAATTTAAGAGCAATATAAGCGTCAATTTGATCGTCAGTAAATACTCCACCTTGAGTTAAAAACTTTCTATCTTTATCTAAGCTTTCCATTGCTTCTCTTAACGAGCCGCAAACAGTTGGAACTTTTTTAACTTCCTTCTCTGATAAAGCGTAAAGATCTTTATCAAAGGATTTGCCTGGATCAATTTTATTTTTGATACCATCAATTCCTGCCATTAACATCGATGCAAATGTTAAATATGGATTACCAGATGCGTCTGGGAATCTAATTTCACATCTTGCTCCTTTTTTGCTTAGAGTTATCGGAATTCGACAAGATGCTGATCTGTTTCTTGCAGAATAAGCAAGCAATACTGGAGCTTCAAAACCTGGAATTAATCTTTTGTAACTATTTGTTGTAGCATTTGAAAACGCATTAATCGCCTTAGCATGTTTAAGTATTCCACCAATATAATAAAGCGCAGTTTGTGACAAACCTGAATATTTATTTCCAGAAAAAACTGGAGTTTTTCCTTTCCAAACTGATTGGTGAACGTGCATTCCTGATCCATTATCACCTTTTACAGGTTTAGGCATAAACGTAGCAGTTTTACCAAATGAATGTGAAACCATTTGAACTACATATTTGTATAATTGAACATTATCAGCTTGATCAACTAACGTACCAAAAAGCATTCCAAGTTCGTGCTGACTTGGAGCAACTTCATGGTGATGTTTTTCAACTGTGATACCTACGTCTCTTAAACCTTTTAGGTATTCACCTCTTATATCCTGAGCACTATCCACTGGAGGGACTGGAAAATATCCACCTTTAACTCCAGGTCTATGACCCATATTTCCATTTTCATAACTTTTTCCAGAATTATATGGTCCTTCCGTACTATCTATCGAAAAACTTGTTTCGTTCATATCGTTTTTTATTTTCACATCATCAAAAACAAAAAATTCTGGCTCTGGACCAAAGTAAGCTTTATCACCTATACCAGTCTTCTTTAAATAAGCTTCAGCTTTCTTTGCTATTCCCCTTGGATCTCTCTCATAGGGATTTCTTTTAATTGCATCTAAAATATCGCAAAATAAAACAAGAGTATTATGAGATGTAAATGGATCAACGATTTGTCTGTTTAAATCTGGTTTTAATATCATGTCAGATTCATTTATCGCTTTCCATCCAGCAATAGATGATCCATCAAAAAATACACCATCGGTTAACATGTCCCCATCGACTACCGATGCATCCATAGTTAAGTGCTGTAATTTACCTCTTGGGTCTGTAAATCTTAAATCGACAAACTCAATTTGCTTGTCTTTCATCATTTTTAGAACTTTGCTTGCGCTCATATAATCTCCTGTAGAATTAAATATCTGGGTTAATTACCAATATTGTTATAATAAAGAATACATATAATGAGGATATCACCTATGCAATTTAAACATATAATTTTGCTAATAATTTCAGTGCTTTTTTATCAATCATAAGTTGAATATGACTTTATTAAATAAAGAACCAGTTAAAAGAGCAGAGAAATGTCTTAAAGAGTTTGACAAAAATTTATCTGTTGTAGAATTAGAAAATTCAGCAAAAACAGCATTGGATGCAGCAAATTCATTAAATTGTGAAGTAGGAGCAATTGTTAAAAGTCTGCTTATTAAGATAGAAAATGATTTTTTACTTTGTTTAGTTTCTGGTGACAAAAGATGTTCGTTAAATAAATTAAAAAAAATTTCTGAAAAAAAAAATGTAAGAATGGCTTCTGCTGACGAGGTTAAATCTCAAACAGGATATACAATTGGAGGTGTATCTCCTGTCGGTCATTTAAATAATATTCCAATATTTGTAGATAATTCTTTGAGTAGGTTTAAAGACATTTTTGCTGCAGCTGGTCATCCTAATGTGATTTTTAAGATTAATTATGAAAAATTAATTCAAATTACAAAAGGTGATGTGAAAGATATTACAGAATGAAGCAAGCTAATTTAACAGATTATATTTTATTAACATTATTATCAATAATTTGGGCATCTGCTTTTTTTAATATAAAAATTGCAACAGAATCTTTCGGTCCAATGACAATTGCTTTTTTGAGAGTATTTTTTGGATCTATACCAGTATTAATTTTATGTTATTATAAAAAAATAGTAATTGAAGCATTTTCAAAAGATTGGCATTGGTTCATGTTAATAGGACTAATCAATTTAGTTATACCTTTCTTTTTAATTGCTTATGGAGTAAAATCTGTACAAAGTAATTTGGCTGCAATTTTGATGTCAACAACTCCTTTAAGTTCTACCATATTAGGTCACTTTTATACAAAAAATGAAAAATTTAATTTTGCAAAAACTATTGGAATACTAATTGGATTTGCAGGAATTGTTTATTTATTTTCTGATAATATTTTAATTGATGAAAATAATTTTCTTTCAGCAATATTAATTTTAGTAGGATCAACATGTTATGTAATAGGTGGAGTTTTAACACTTAAAATTAGTAAGAAAAAAAATGAAAACGTTACTGGATCAATATTAATTTGGGCAACTCTAATTTTATTTCCTTTGATGTGTTTATTAGAAACTCCTTGGGAAAATACTCCATCATTAAATTCAACCATGTCAGTAATTTATCTTGGTATAGTACCAACAGGAGTTGCGTGGCTTTTAAGGTTTAAAATTTTGAAAAAGAATGGTTTAATTTTTCAGTCTCAAGTCTCATACTTAATTCCAATCTTTGGAATTATTTTAGGCTATATATTTTTAAGTGAATTAATAACTTACAAGGTATTAATATCTTTATTGGCTGTAGTTGTAGGAATTTATTTTGTTAGAAAAGCAGATTCAAAAATTATTATTTAAATGAAGATATAGAGCTAATATGCTCTGGTTTTGTCTCACAACATCCACCTAAAATTGTTGCCCCACCTTCTATGAATTTTTTTGATAGATTATAAAATTCATTTGCATCAAAATTTTCTCTTTTTCCTAAAGATTGATTAGGATTTACTCCAATTTCATGAGGTTTTGCTTTATTAAATGTCTGTATTGGGCCTGGTTCATCAACTCCCCACAAATTTATTTTAAATCCAAATGGTACTTCACAATTTAAAAATTTATCTAATACGGATAGAGATATTTCTGGAGAAATACACGCACAAACTACACCAAGTGTATTTTCATCTTGAATAATTTCAAGTAATTGCTCAATTTTTTCTTCTGAGGGTAGGTCGCCATTTTTTTTTAAATGTATTCCAATTAAAACTTTTTTGTTTAATTTTTTAGATATATTAAGAGCGGCTTTAACTTCATTAGTGCTGCTAATAACATCTAAGTATAAAAAATCAGTAAATTCACTTAAAATATCAGCTTGTTCAAACATATCTTCCTCTATTAATTTGATATCGCGATCATCAGTTATATAAGTGTCTCTTTGGCTTGGAATTGATCCAGCAACTAATATATTTTTCTTTGATAAATCTTTAGCTTTTATTGCAAGTTTACATGCAATTTCATTTAATTTTTTGAATTCATCACCAACTTTATTTTCTATTAATCTAAATTTTCTACAACTAAAGGTGTTAGTAACAATAACATCTGAGCCTGCGTTGATATATGATAGATGAGTATCAACTAACATTTGATGATATTTTTCATCTAATAAAGCGCTAGCCGACCATAAAGTCCCCATAGATACCATTCCTTTTTCAAGTAATAATTGACCCACACCACCATCTAAAATTCTTATTTTTTTAAAAAAATTGTTATCCATTTTTTTTATCCCTTGTAGCTATAAATACCCCAACGGTTGTTATTAAAAAACCAATTATGTCAGTAAATGTTAATTGTTCATTTAAAAATATCCATGCCATCACTGCTGAAGTAGGAGGTACTAAAAAAAATAAAGTAGTAGTTTTGCCCACAGTACCCCTTTTGATTAAAAACATAAGAATAGTAAAAGCTCCAAATGAAACTAATATAATTTGGTGAGACATACCTAATATAAAACTAGTTGTAAAATTTATGTAAGCATTTTCAAATATAAACATTAATAATAGATTAAAAAGGCAACCACCAACTGCTTGATATGCATTGTTAACTGACAAAGCTAAATTTCCACTCAATTTTTTTTGCCATAATGTTCCAGCCGTTATTGCAAATAAAGCTAAGACTGTAGCTAACAATCCTAAAGGAGGAATTTCTTTTCCAAAATCAATACCAAGGACAGTGACAGAACCAACGAAACCTAAACTGATACCTACCCACTGTTTCCAAGATATTTTTTCTCCAAAAATTGGACCTGATAAAATATTTGTCAAAATTGGTTGAAGTGTAACTATTAAAGCTACAATTGCAGCTGGCATTCCAATTGAAAATGCATACCAACATCCACCTAAATAAATCCCATGAAATAAAATACCTGTTGAAAGACTTTCAATAATATTTTTTAATTTTCCGAAAATTTTATCATTACTGAGATAAGCAAATACGAGAAAACCAATTGTTACAATCCCAAATCTAAATGCTAAAGCTGCAAATGGAGAAGCGTTTTGAACAATTTCTTTCCCAGATATAAATGCCGATGACCATAATAATATAAAGAGCAAAGGAAATGATTTTGTCATGGTAAAGATATATGGCGTAATATCTAATTTTTGTTGTGAATTCTATCCATTTCTTGAAGCTCGACTTCAAGTTTGTCTAATTCTTCACCACCAGCCATCATACTAAGAAGTTTTTCTCTAGAAATATCTTTTTTTTGGAACGTTCCCATGCTTTTGCCTCTGTTAAGTACAGTGAAACTATTACCAACAGGGTAAGCATGATGTACATTATGAGTAATTAAAATTACAGCCAATCCCTCAGATGCAGCCTTTACAATATATTTTAATACCATTGATGCTTGATGAACTCCTAAAGCAGAAGTTGGTTCATCTAAAACTAAAACTTTTGCTCCAAAATATATAGCTCGTGATATTGCTAGGCATTGTCTTTCACCACCGGACATAGTTCCAACTGCCTGAGATGGATCTCTAACATCGATACCTATCTGTCCCATTCTATCTGCTGCTATCTTATTTGCTTTCTCCACATCAAAAGTTTTAAGGAAAGGAATACCTTTTTGAGGCTCTCTTCCCATAAAAAAATTTCTAGTAACACTCATTAAAGGAACTAATGCTAGATCTTGGTAAACTGTTCCTATACCAATATCTAAAGCATCTTTAGGTGAGTCAAAAACAATTTTGTTATCTTCAAAAATAATTTCTCCTTCATCAGGCTTATGAACACCTGCTAAGGTTTTAATTAAAGTCGACTTTCCTGCCCCGTTATCTCCTAGTAAGCACATAATCTCACCTTTTTTTAATCTCATAGTGACATCCTTAAGCGCTATTACCTTACCGAAAAACTTACTAATATTATTAAATTGAACGAGATAGTCAGACATTATTTGCTCTCAGTAACTTTTTTTCTTATATAGTTATTAAACACTACAGCTATCAACATCATTGCTCCTAAGAAAACTTTAAACCAATCAGTGTCAACATCTGTATAAAATATTCCCATAGATACGGTGCCAAATATAATTGCACCAAAAGCTGCACCTATTGCAGATCCATACCCTCCAGTTAAGAGACACCCACCAACAACAGCAGCTGCAATAGCTTCTAGTTCTTTTAAAGTACCTCTCATAGTATCTGCAGAACCCGCATCTAATACTTGAATACAAGCAAAAATAGTAGAAGCGACTGCCGTACCAATAAATAGACTTATTTTTACCCTTCCAACAGGCACACCCACATTTGTTGCTCCAACCTTATCACCTCCAGATGCGAAGATCCAATTACCGTATCTTGTTTTCATCAATATCCATGTTGCAAACAAAGTTAATGCAATAAACCAAATAACTGATGGAGGTATTCCAGTTGCAAGAGGAGTTCCATCAGTTCTTAGTTCAATTAATTTTAATGATCCCAACCAAGTAAAAAGCCATTTAAAAGTATCTGTAGCAAATAACCAAGCTAATGGATCATCTTCAATTAATACTCTTAGTCCTGGAACTTGAGTTCTACCAGTAATCAATCTTGTTATTGCTAATGTCAAACCTCTTAAAATAAAAAGCATTGCAAGTGTTACAATAAAAGATGGCAAACCAGTTTTGACAACCATTATTCCATTAAAGTATCCAACCAATACTGCCATAGCGAAAGCAAAAACTATACTCATCCATAAAGGCCAACCCCAATAAATTGCAGGAATTGCTATACAAATTCCAGCAAAGCCAATCATGGATCCAATTGACAAATCAAATTCACCGCCAATCATTAACATCGCTGCTGCTATTGCTATAATTCCTAAATTAGCTGAAACATCGAGGAAATTAAGCATTCCATAGGCGCTAAACATACCAGTATCGCCAGCAACTATTCCAAAAAATATAAATACAAGTATCGAGCCACCTAATGCACCTAGCTCAGGCCTATTCAATAAAACTCTTAGCGGTGATATTTTTTTTAGACGTTCGTCTTCATTAAGACTACTTTTTGATGAAATACTTTTTGATTTTAATGACATTCAAATTTTGAAAAAAGGCCTGACTATTAAATTTAGTCAGGCCTTAAATATAGATTTTATCTATAACCTTGAGCTGCCCATTTAATTACTTTAGCAGCATTATCAGGAGTAACAAATCCAGGTCCAGTCATAACTACACCTGCAGGCATTGTTCCCCATCTCATGTACTGAGCAAAAATAGCTATAGGCAAATAACCTTGTAGATATTGTTGTTGGTCAATTAAAAACTCTACTTTACCTGCAGCAGCAGCTTTTAACATATTAGGTGACATATCAAATGTTCCTAATTTAACATTTCCAACTTTACCAGCAGCTTCTAAAGCTTTTAGTGCTGCTTCACCAGATAAACCAGCTCCTAAAGTTAGAATAGTGTCATATCCACCACCTAATTTTGCAGCTACAGCTTTTTGAATTTCAGTTGGGTCATTTGATGTTCCAAGAATATCAACAGATCCACCAAAACCTTTTTTGAAACCTGCACATCTTCTATCAAGCGCTACGTTTCCAACTTCGTGGTTAACGCATAAAGCTTTTTTTCCTCCAGCAGCTTTCATTTTTTGTCCGCCACCAACGCCAGCTTCAAATTCAGTTTGACCTACGTGTGCACTAATTCCTAATGATGCATAGTCATCCGAACCAGAGTTCATTGAAACTACTGGTATACCAGCAGCTATTGCTGCTTTAACAGATTTTCCTAATGCAGCTGCATCAGGTAAAGTAATTACAATACCCTTTGGTTTTTGTGATACAGCGTTATCAATTAGTTTTGCCATTTCAACCATGTCAAAAGTTCCAGGCGCAGTGTATTTGCAAGATACTCCCATATCTTTACAAGCAGCATCAACTCCATTTTTAGCTACCGACCAAAAAGGGTCATTAGCTTGTCCATGTGAAACAACAATTATATCAGTTGCTAATGCTGATACAGACATCATTGCCCATGCAGCAACAGCTAATATAAAGTTCTTTATTGTTTTCATTTTTAATTTCCTCTCTTAAATAAAAGTTAACTTTTAAACATTAAAGCTAACATAAATTTATTTAGATTGTAAAGAAGCAGGTTGTATTCAACCTAAAGTTGATTTTTAATATTTTATTTTTTCAAACTTTTTTGATTTTAATGACCGGATAGCACTCTCAGCAATTTGTATTGAAATCTTTCCATCAATAAAACCACTTTTAGGTCTTAAATTTGATCTGAATAATTTAGCAAGATCATTTAACTGTTCTTTATATGCCTGATCGTATCTTTCTATAAAAAAATGTTTAAAGCTTGATCGTGCATTCGTACTTTTATTAGAATACAAACTAATCTCATTTTCTTTGATATTATCGGAAATAATCATTCCTTTGCTTCCAAAAAGCTCTACTCTTTGATCATATCCAAAACTACAATGTCTCGAATTACTTATAATACATTGAACACCATCTTTTGTTTTCAAAATTGCCGTAGCAAGCTCGAAATCTTTAAGTTTATTGAAGTATTTATTAGAAATATTGCTTCCTGTGGCAAATATAGAAACAAATTCATCTTTACCCGCATAATATCTTGCTAGATCAAAATCATGGATCATCATATCTTTAAAAATACCACCTGAGGCTTTTAAATAATTTATAGATGGAGCAGCTGGATCTCTGCTAGTAATAATAATTTTCTCTAACTTTCCTATCTTGCCTTTTATTAAATTATTTTTTAGAGAACTATGACCTGGATCGTATCTCCTATTAAATCCAATTTGAATTTTATGATTAAATTTATTTATTTTTTTTTCATAATTTTGAATTTTTTTTAAATTTAAATCTAAAGGTTTTTCACAAAATACTGTTTTATTACTTTTTATACTTTCATATATAAATTTAAGATGAGTTGATGTAGTGGAAGATATAAAAATACAATCAATTTTTTTATCTTTATATGCTGTTTGAGGACTTACAATATTTTGACAATTTAGATTTTTTGAAACTTTTTTTGCAAGTTTTCTATTAACATCGAAAATATATTTAAGATTAAAATTTTTATTATTTATTAAATTATTTGCATGCATTAAGCCTATTCTTCCCAAACCGAATAATGCTACGTTAATTAAATTTTTACCCATTGTTTTTTTAATGATGATTTCTTGCATGCATCAATGAATTTAGCAGTCTCCAAACCTTCTTCTTCGTTAGGAAAATAAAATCTTTTTTTTGTATTTGTTTTTAAATATTCAGCAAATTCCTTATATATATTTGCAAAAGCATCTAAATATCCTTCAGGGTGACCAAATTTTACTCTAGAAAATTTTTTTGAAAAATTTGCCTTTGTATATCCTCTTTCTAAAAACTTTACTGCTCCTTTGCTTGGATTAAATTTTAGATAATTTGGATCATTTTGAACCCATTCTAAACTTCCTTTAGACCCATATACTCTAATTCTTAAACCATAAACACCACCTTTAGCTGTTACACATGTCCATACAATTCCTTTAGCACCATTATTAAAATTAACAAAAACTTGTGCGTTATTATCCATATTAACGTCCTTCGAATATTTACTTACATCGGCTATCAGTTTTTCTCCTTTAAGGCCTGTAATATAAATTGCTAGATGATATGCGTGTGATCCTATTTCATTGAGAACTGCTGATACACCAACAATTTTTTTATCAACTTTCCATTTAAAAACCTTTTTTGAATTTGTTTTTGAAATTTTATTACCATCTGTCCAATCCTGAATATATTCAACATTTATATATTCAACTTTTCCGATTTTTCCTTTTTCCACTAAATTTTTTGCTTCCCTTACCATTGGATAAGATGAATAGTTGTGAGTCAGTGCATATTTAATTTTTTTGTTATTTTTAATCGCTTTATATAGTTTTTTTCCCTGCTCAAGATTTCCAGCAAATGGTTTGTCTGAAATTACATGTATATTTTTTTTTATAAAATTCTCTGCAATAATTTGATGACTTGATGGTGGAGTCATTATTGCTACAACATTAATACCATCTTTTCTTTTCGCTTCTTTTTCAGACATCTCCTTGTAATTTGAATAACATCTCGATTTGTCTAAACCTATACTTTGTCCAAATTTCCTAGATTTATCAACACTTCTAGAAAATACCCCTGCAACGATTTCGTATTTGTCATCATATCTAGATGAAATCCTATGAACATGTCCGATCCAAGATCCAGGTCCTCCTCCAACAATTCCAAGTTTAAATTTTTTAGGTTTAATTTTTTGAAGCATTTAATATCATAACAAAACTATTATTTATGTCAGTAAAATTAGGTATAGCCCCAATAGCTTGGAGCAATGATGACATGCCTGAGCTTGGTGGTGATACTTCGCTTGAACAATGTCTTTCTGAAGCTAGTGAAGCAGGATTTAAAGGAATAGAGTCTGGTGGAAAATTTCCAAAAACATCAAAAGAATTAATTCCTATATTAAATAAATATAATTTAAAATTATGCTCAGGTTGGTATGGAGCAAATTTAAGAAAAAATACTTTTGAAGAGGAAAAATTAAAAATTCAAAACCAATTGAAACTATTTCAAGATTGTAAAGCACCCTGCATGGTTTTTGCCGAAGTTTATGGTTCTATTCAAGGTGATCCAAATATAAATTTGTCTAAAAGACCTAGAATGGATTTAGACGAGTCTAAAAAATATTATAAAAAAATTTCAGAAATGGGAAAATATCTAGAGGATCAAGACATGCCCCTTGCTTATCATCATCATATGGGAACTTGCATTGAAAGTGAAGAAGATACAAGAAGATTATTAGAAAACACAGATGGTAGTGTCAAACTAACTTTAGATACCGGACACATGTTATTTGCAAAAGGAGATAGTTTGAAAATTTATAAAGAATTTAAAGAAAGAATAATTCATATACATTGCAAAGATATGAGAAAAAACGTTTTAGATAATTCGTTAAATCACGATTATAGTTTTAGACAGGCTTTTTTAGAAGGAGCTTTCACTGTTCCAGGAGATGGTTGTATTGATTACAAGCCTTTTTTTGACTTGTTAAAAAAACAAAATTATTCTGGATGGTTAGTTGTAGAAGCGGAGCAAGATCCCGCAAAAGCAAATCCTTTTGAATATGCTAAAATTGGATACAAATATCTAATTGAGACTTTAAAAAGCGCAAATTTAGAAATTGAAAATAATTAGCTATCTATATAAAGAAGTTAATTCATTATTACCAGCAGCCACACATGGAGATTTAAAACAAGTACCAACAATCCATTCTGATCCTGGTTCTGCTAGAAAATTTGATGACATTATAAAAATAACACCCATTTCTACTGACTGACCAGCTTTTCCCTCAGCTTTTATTCTTGGGTCAGGGTCTGTTTTAACTTTATTATCATCTGAAAATGGATTTTCAATCTTAAGATTATCATTTATGTGATTAACAACTTTTTCAGCTATCCATTCAGCATTACATGGATCACCCCAAACTGTTATCTTCCCTTCATCATTATTGCCACAATTATTAATTTCGTCATTAATAAAATCGACAACTTTTTTATGATTTTCTTTTACTAAATTTGCACGAGCTTCAACTTCAGGCCTTGTACTCGCTGTCCATATCAACATTCCCACAACATAAACAGCTGATATAATGATAAGAAACTCTAACAATCCAAAATTTTTTAATTTTAAGCTCATGAGATTTTTACTATTTTTGACTTTTCCAATTTATTGTCAAAAAAATCAATAATATTTTGGACTGTTTCAATACCCATTCTAGACAAACATTCTTCGGTAAATACTGCTGAATGAGGGCTTAAAAATGCTTTCTCATTTTTTAGCAATGGATTATCTAAAGATGGAGGCTCCTTTTCAAAAACATCAAGACCTGCACCAAAAATTAAATCTTCGTTTAATGCCTTATTCAGATCTTCCTCGTTAATAATACCACCTCTTGCAGCATTAATTAAAATACAATTTTTTTTCATTTTTTTTATCATTTCATAATTGATTAAATGTTTTGTATTTTCGTTTAGAGGCATATGAATTGAAATTGCATCCATTTTATTTAAACTTTCATTTAAATCATTAATTTTAGTACCACCAACTTTTTTAATCTCCTCTTCGCTGACAAAAGGATCATAAACAAAAATGTTCATTTCTAAACCCTTACATTTTTTAAGTAAGCATTTTCCAATACGACCAAAACCTGCAATTAAGATACTTTTATTCCATAACTCAATTGTTTTAGGAAGCTTAGTTCTATCACTGAACTTTCCAGTTTTTACAGTCTCGTTGTACATATTATTTCTTTTTGCAATGCTGAATAGCATGAATAAAACATGTTCTGCTACAGCTTGAGCATTTGCTGTAGCTGTTATTGCTAATGTGATATTGTTTTGCTTGGTTGCTTCAAGATCTATATTATCATAGCCTACACCATGTCTAGATATCACTTTTAAATTCTTAGCTGAGTCTATAATTTCTTTTGACAATTTAGATGTTCTAATACTTATTCCATCACAGTCTTTTATTTTATCTTTCAAAAATTCTGCATCTGTATTGTCTACAACTTCAAATTCAAAATTTTTATTACCTTTTAGTAAATCAATACCATGATTATGTATCGATCCTATTATTAAGATTTTTTTCATACGTAAAAGTTTATACTTTATTTATTAATAGGCTTTAGATAATTCTGATTTAACTGTGCCTTTTAAATTTTCAACTGTATTTTTCGCACCCGCAGTTATAAATCGGGAGTCTGCTCCAACTGTTACAAATTGAAAACCTTTTTCAATCATTTTTTTTGCATAGTCAGTACTTCCGTTATGAATTCCAGCAAATATATTGTTTTTTTTTGCATGCTCTAATATTCTAAGTATTTCTGAATAAGCTTTAGTATCCTCACCTTTGTCAAAACCAGGCTTTTCTCCTATAGCCAAACTTAAATCAGCTGGCCCTATGTAAATACCATCAAGGCCTGGGGTACTCATAATTTCATCAAGATTTTCTAAAGCTTCTTTAGTTTCAATCATTGCCATTTTTAATATTTCATCGTTTGCATGATCTCCATAATCAGGCCCTCCATAGATTAACCCTCTCATTGGACCGAAACTTCTATATCCATGTGGTGGATATTTACATGCTTGAACAAATCTTTCTGCTTCTTTTCGATTACTAACCATTGGGCAAATGATTCCATAACATCCAGCATCTAAAATTTTCATAATTTGACCAGGTTCATTCCAATTAACTCTTGCCAAAGGTACGACTTCTGTTGCCGAAATCACTTGCATCATTGGCATTGCATTTGTGTAATCAACGAGCCCGTGTTGCATATCAATTGTTAATGAGTCCCATCCTTGTTGAGCCATTGTTTCTGCTGAAACAGTACTTGGAATTTGTAACCAACCATTGATTACAGCATTGCCATTTTTAATTATTTCTTTGGCTTTATTTTTTCTCATTTACTCAGGTTTTGAGACCCATATGGGTATACTTTATATTAAGGTAATCTTTTATAGCCATAGATCCACCTTCACGACCATAACCAGTTTGTTTTATTCCACCGAATGGAGCTTCAGCAACTGCAACAGCCGCTGTATTTACTGCAACACAACCGGTTTCCATCATCTCTGATGCTCTATTAGCTTTGTCCATTGAGTTTGTATATAAATAGCTACAAAGTCCCAGGTCATTATTATTTGCTCTCTCTACTACTTCGTCAAAATCCTTGAAAGTTAAAACAGGTACTAAGGGACCAAAAGGTTCTTCTTTCATAATTGTAAAATTATCCTGCACATCATCAAATACTGTTGGTTCAAAATAATAACCTTTATTAAATCCTGAAGGTCTACCCCCACCTAAAACAACTTTTGCTCCTTCACTCTTTGTAGTTTCGACTAATTTTTCAATTTCTTCCAAACGTTTTGCTGTTGTTAAAGGTCCTAAGTCAGTGCCTTCATCCATTCCATTTCCAATTTTTAATTTTTTTGCTCTATCTACAAAAGCATTTACAAATTCTTCTTTTCTTGTTTCTTGAATGTAAAACCTATTTGGAGATATACAAACTTGACCATTGTTACGAAATTTTGCTGTTATTGCCATATCTGCAACTTTATTCATGTCAACATCATCAAATACTATAAATGGAGAATGGCCACTTAATTCCATTGTAACTCTTTGAACTTTATCAGCAGCTTTTTTAAGAATTAATTTTCCAACACGTGTTGAGCCGGTTATAGAAACTTTTTTTATTATATCTGAATCAAGTAATTCATTTGATATTTCAGCTGGGTCTCCAGATAATAAATTGACTACTCCATCAGGAACTCCAGCATCTTTACAAATATTTACAAGTTCCATAACTGCTCCAGGTGTAATTACATCTGGCTTACAAATAACTGAACAACCAGCAGCCAGTGCAGTTGAAATTTTTCTAGACGCTAAAACTATAGGAAAATTCCATGGCACAAGTGCTGCTACAACACCTACTGGCTGATAGTAAACATGAACTCTTGTTTCTGGAAATCTACTTTGTAATGTTTCACCATAAATTCTCTTAGTTTCTTCTGCATTCCATTCAAATATATCTGCTCCACCACCAACTTCTCCAATTGCTTCTTTAAGAGGTTTTCCAACTTCAAGTGTAAGCCATTTAGCCAATACATCTTTTCTTTCACGCATCAAATCTGCAATTTTTCTTATTACATAAGACCTCTGCCATGGAGTAGTATTTTTCCAAGTTTCGAGTCCTTTCTCTGCTGATTTTAATGCTTTTTGAACGTCGACAGAGGACGCTTTTGATGCTTCTCCTAAAACTTCTTCTGTTGCTGGATTGATAACTTTATAAGTTTCTTTTTTTTCTGCTTGTTGCCACTGACCATCAATGAATTGACCAAAATTGCTATACATATTTTTTAAATTGTGTTTAATTGTTAAAAGTTAAATATTTATATATAGAATAATGAAAAAAATAAAGCTCACTTGTGCACATGCAATAATAAAACATCTTATTGGTCAAAAAATTTTAATAGATGGTAAAAAAGAGCAGTTATTTGCTGGAGCTTTTGGTATTTTTGGACATGGGAATGTTGCTTGTTTAGGACAAGCTCTACAAGAAAATCAAGATAAATTACCAACTTATAGAGGGCATCATGAGCAAAATATGGCGTTGACTGGAATAGCATATGCTAGAGCTAAAAGAAGAAAACAATTTTTTGTTGCAACTAGTTCAGTTGGACCAGGATCTACAAATATGGTTACAGCCTCTGCTGTTGCTATGAGCAATAGACTTCCAATTTTATTTTTACCTGGAGATACATATGCAAACAGAATGCCTGACCCGGTTCTACAACAAGTTGAGCATTTTAATAATCCTGGCATTACTCAGAATGATGCTTTCAAACCAGTAACAAAATATTTTGATAGAATTACAAGACCAGAACAAATCTTACAAACATTACCTCAAGCAATCCAAACAATGTTAGATCCAGCAGATTGTGGACCAGCTTGCTTATCATTATCTCAAGATGTTCAAGGTGAAACATATGAATATCCTGAAGAATTTTTTAAAGAGAGAGTGCATAATATTAGACGACCAAGACCTGATGATTTTCAAATAAAACAAGCAGCTGAGCTAATTAAAAAATCTAAAAATCCTTTATTGATTTCTGGTGGAGGAGTTTTCTACTCTGATGCAATGGAAGATCTAAGTAATTTTGCAATTAAACATAATATACCAGTTACTCAAACAGTTATGGGCTACTCTACAATGAAGAGAGACCACTCTCATTTTTTGGGTCCCATAGGTGGTCTTGGTGGCAAAGCAGCAAATAATTTAGCTAAACAAACTGACCTAGCTATTGCTGTTGGAACAAAGTTAGCTGATTTTACAACTGGGTCATGGGCAAATTTTGAGAACCCAGACTTTTCACTTGTTAGTGTTAATGTCTCTAGATTTGATGCTAGCAAACATTTGGCACAATCAGTAATAGGTGATGCAAAAGTAAGCTTACAAGAGCTATCAAATGCTTTGGGAAATTGGAAAGCACCTGATGAATGGCATAAAAAATCAAGAGATGAATTAAAAAATTGGAATGATTATGTTGATAAAGAAAGTGGACCAACTAATCAAGAACTACCTAGTTATGCACATGCTGTAGGAGCAATATATCGTAATTCAGATCCAACAGACATTGCTGTTACAGCGGCAGGAGGATTGGTTGGAGAAGTTGTACAAATTTGGAGGCCAAAAGAATTAAATACACATGAAACCGAATGGGGTTTTAGCTGTATGAGTTATGAAATTTCTGGTGCATTAGGAGTAAAAATGGCCAACCCAGATAAAGAAGTAATAGCTTTTGTAGGAGATGGATCTTATTTACTTTTTAATTCTGATATTTATTCATCGGTTATTACAAATAATAAATTAATAATAGTTTTATGTGATAATGGAGGCCATGCCGTTATTAATAGGCTACAAATATTTAAAGGTGGGAAAGAATTTAATTGTCTATTTAATAGTTCAAAAGCTCCAAATCTCGTACCTGTTAATTTTGCTAAACATGCGGAGAGTATGGGTGCAAAATCTGAGGAGGTATCATCTATTTCTGAATTAGAAGAAGCATTTAAAAGAGCTAAAAAATCTGATGTGACTTACTTAATTTCAATAAAAACTCATTCTTATGAGTGGCTAGAAGGTTCTGCTTACTGGGAAAGCCCTACTTTAGAAATGCCATCAACAAAAGAAAACGAAGAGGCATTAAAACTTCATAAAGAAGGAAAATCAAAGCAAAGACAAGGCGTCTAAAATTCATGAATAAAGTTTTTAAGGTTGGTCTCATAGGATGTGGCCATATCGCAGAAACATATTTTAGGGGACACCAATATTTTAATAATTTCAAAATCGTTGCTTGTGCAGATATTAATCAAAAAGCAGCTGAAAAATGTGCGAAATTATACAACATCAAATCAATGACTGTTAATGAAATATTAAAAGATAAAGATATTGAGGTAATTTTAAATTTAACAATTCCTCAATCACACTATTCTGTATCAAAAAAAGTATTAAATGCAGGTAAGCATGTTTATTCAGAAAAACCATTAGCAACATACTTTCAAAAAGGAAAAGAGTTAGTGGCTTTGGCAAAACAAAAAAAATTATACATTGGTAATGCGCCAGATACTTTTCTTGGAGGAGGTGGACAAAAAGCAAAGGAATTAATTGACTCTGATTTGATTGGACAAATCAAACTTGGAAATGCAATCTTTGCATTTCCTGGTGTTGAAAACTTTCATCCAAAACCAGAGTCTTGGTATAAAAAAGAGGGAGGACCAGTAATAGATATGGGTCCTTATTTTTTTACAACACTTGTTAATCTTTTAGGGCCAGCTAAACAGGTGCAAGGAAGAACATTAACAGCATTTAAAAGAAGAAATTATAGAGCAGGTCCAAATAAAGGAAAAACATTCAAGGTTGAAACACCAACTACTTATTTAGCAACAATTCAATTTTATAATGAAGCAATTATTCAAGTCACTTTATCCTTTGATGTTATTAATCATCAAAGAAATCATATGGAACTTTATGGAACTAAAGGATCAATTATTGTTCCTGATCCAAATATGTTTGGTGGATCTGTTTATATTTCTGTTACTGAAGGTGGTCGTTGGGGTGAACATAAAACCGATAAAATGCATTTAGGAAAAATAAATATTACATCTGCAAGCGGTAGATCCAATGAGTCACCAACAAATGCAAACTATAGAAGTGTTGGCATGTCTGAGATGTTATATTCAATAGAAAAAAAGAAAAAACATCGATGTTCAGGAGAGCTATCTCTTCATGTTTTAGATATAATTGAGTCTACTATGAAAGCCGCAACAACTGGAGTACCTCAAAAAATTAAAACTAAGTGTGAAAAACCAAAAAGATTTACAGAAGAAGAAGTAAAAAAAATTCTCTTATAGATCATGAAAGATATTGCAATTGTTGATCCATATCCAAGAACTATGGAGCTTATTTTTTCAAAACCAAAATTAAATGAGTTAAAAAATAAATTTAAGCTTATTTTCGCACCAAAAATAAATAAACAGAAATTTTATATTAATAATATTCATAAAGCGAAATTTATAATTGGACAGCCTGATCTTCCTAAATTTTTATTAATAAAAGCAAAAAAGTTGAAAGCAGTAATAAATGTCGAAAGCAACTTTTTAGATAATATGGATTATAATTATTGCTTTGATAAAGGCATTCACGTTATTGCAACTTCACCTGTTTTCTCAAAACCAGTTGCAGAGATTGCACTTGGATTTACACTCTCTCTTCTTAGAAATATTCATGGAGCAAATCAGGATTTCATTAATAAAAAGGAAAAGTATGGATTAGATGGAAATCTTAAGGCTTCATTGTTATCAGAAAAAAAAATTGGATTATTGGGATTTGGAGATTTAGGCAGAGCTTTGGTTCCATTATTGAAACCATTTTCGAGTAAAATAAATATCTATGATCCTTGGATACCAAACAAAAAAATAATTAATCAAGGATATAAACCAATTACTTTAAAAAAAATGTTTAAAGAATGTGAAGTTATTTATGTACTTGCTGCAATTACTACAAAAAACAAAGGACTGATTGATAAAAAATTACTCAATCTTATGAAATCAAACTCACTTTTTATACTAATGAGTAGAGCTGCAGTCGTTAATTTTAAAGATTTAAAAAATAGACTTAAAAAAGGTGATATTTATGCAGCACTTGACGTTTTTCCCGAAGAACCAGTTAAAAAAAATGACCCAATAAGAAAATTAAAAAATGTTTTATTCTCAGCACATAGAGCGGGTGCTTTAGACGAGGCATTCAAGGAAATGGGCAATATTGTTTTTGAAGACATGAAATTAATTTCAAAAAATCTTAATCCAAGATTTTGTAAAAAAGCTCTAAGAAAAACTGTTCATCTTTTGAGGTCAAAACCTGTTGCAATTAATTAATTTTTTTTTTAATTTAAATTAAATGACTTCAACAAATAAATTGCTCTTAGAGGCTAAAGGTATCACAAAGTATTTTGGAACAATAACTGCTTTAGAAAATGTAAATTTAAAAGTGCACGAAGGTGAATGTTTAGGTGTAGTGGGAGATAATGGTGCAGGCAAATCTACACTAATGAAAGTTTTATCTGGTTTATACAAACCAAGTGCAGGTGCTTTATTTTTTGAGGGCAAAGAACATGTGTTAGATAGCCCAAAAGACTCTCAAAATTTAGGCTTAGAAATGGTTTATCAAGATCTTGCATTGGCAGGTAATTTACCCATTGGAGAAAATATATTCTTAGGAAGAGAGCCTACAAAAAATATTGGCTTCTTAAAATTTCTAGATTTTAAAAAAATTCAAGAAATGACAAGCGCACACTTAGAGAAACTAAAAATAAATGTTAAAAGTGCTGATCAGAAAGTAGAGGAATTATCTGGAGGACAAAGACAAGCGGTTGCAATAGCTAGGTCAACAGCATTTAATGCTAAAGTTGTTATAATGGATGAACCAACTGCTGCTTTAGCAATAAAAGAAGTTGGAAAAGTATTAGACTTAATTAACAAATTAAAAAGTACTGGCGTAGGTGTTATAGTAATAAGTCATAGAATGGATGATATTTTTACTGTTTGCGACCGAGTAATGGCACTTTTTCAAGGAACAAACTTTGCTGAGTCTCAATTAGATAAAACTTCAAGAGATGAAGTCATTGGTTGGATTATGGGAAAAAAATAAAATGGACGAT
Source organism: uncultured Pelagibacteraceae bacterium (assembly GCA_902633185.1). GTDB lineage: Bacteria > Pseudomonadota > Alphaproteobacteria > Pelagibacterales > Pelagibacteraceae > Pelagibacter. The sequence goes on from CACPFN010000009.1 coordinate 29,664, forward strand.
AAGGAAAAAAAACAAGATAGCTTATACGTAAAACTTATTCCATATTTTGAAAAATACGGGATTTTACTATTATTAGTTATCATGATCTTGGTAATGCATATTTTGCAACCAGATGTCTTCTTGTCATGGAGAAATGTAACAAACGTATTCAAACAAATATCTTGGCAATCAATGTTAGCTTTAGGTGTTTTTATGGTGATTGTAACTGCGGGTATAGATCTATCAGTTGGCTCAATAATGATGCTTTCATTGATGATTTTAGCAATAGTGGCTAAAGCTGGAGCACCTTGGTTTATAGTTGTTCTAGTACCTTTATTTGCTGGATTTTTATGCGGGTTGATAAATGGTTTGGGGATAACACTTTTAAGAATGCCTCATCCTTTTATAATGACTTTAGGAACTCTATATATTTTTAGAGGAACAGGAAACTTAATATCAGGCGGAACACCCATAAGTGGATTTACCGATGAAGTTAGGTACTTAGGTCATGGTAGAATAGATCTTACTTGGTTAGGATTAGAGAAATCTCAATATCTCCCTGTAAGCTTAGTTTTAATCGCGGTTGTATATTTTGTTTTTTGGGTTTTCTTGAATCATAGTCGAACAGGAAAGTGGATTTATGCAATTGGTGGAAACCCAAGCGCAGCAAGAGCTTCAGGAATTAATGTTAATAAAATTTTAATAATTGTATATTCACTTTGTGGATTTTTATCAGGTATTGGAGCATTAATTCTAGCAGGAAGAACAGACTCTGGTTATCCTAATGCAGGATTACAATCTGAATTGGATGCTATCGCAGCATGTATAATTGGTGGAGCCAGTTTCTTTGGTGGTAGAGGAACTGTTCTTGGAGTTTTTGCTGGAGTAATGATTATGGGAATTTTAAGAAATGGACTTAATTTGATGGATGTAAGTTCTTTCTGGCAACAAGTATTGATTGGCTCGATCATTGTATTAGCAGTTTACGTGGATGTTTTAAGAAGAGATTTCGGCACGAGGAAATAAACACGTCAAAGTTGAATAGATGCTACCATAAGAGACCCTGTAAACAGTTGAATTTTTTTTAAAAATTTTATTAAATTAAGCTTTAATAATTATTAAAGGGGAAATTTATGAGAGAACTATCAAGAAAAATTGTTGTTTTAGTATCAGCAATTTTTTTATCGATAAGCATGATTTCAGCTTCTTTTGCTGATGGTCATGGTAAAAAAATCTTGTTCAGTATTAAAGGTCCTGGGTCTGGAAATCCTTTCTGGGCTTCTGTTACAAAAGGTGCTGAAGAAGAAGCTAAAAAATTAGGTGTTAAGTTAATCTTGGTTGCGCCACCTCAAGAAGGTGATGTTCAAGCACAAATTAACCAAGTTGAAGACCAACTTGCTAAAGGTGTTGATGCTTTAGCTCTTGCACCAGGAGATCCAAATGCATTTGCTCCAATTGTAGATGACGCTATCAAAAGTGGTGTTCCAGTTGTATTTGTAGATACAAAGGGGATCAATGAAGGTGTTACTTTTATTGGAACTAACAATATGAATGGAGCTGAATTAGCTGCTAAATTCATTTGTGACAAAACTCCAAAAGGTTCAGATGTTGCAATTTTGACTGGAATAGAGTCTCAATCAACAGCTTTACTAAGAAGAGACGGTGCAATTAAAGGATTTAAAAATTGCGGTTTAAATATAGTTGCTACTCAAACAGCTGAGTGGGATACTGCAAAAGGTAGATCAGTTACTGAGTCTATTATTTTGAAAAATCCTAACATCAAAGCAATATTTGCTTCAAATGACAATATGGGCTTAGGTGCTATGCAAGCTCTTAAAGATGCAGATATGAATGATGTTGTTGTTGTTGGTTTTGATGCAACTCCAGATGCTGCTACAAGTATCTTAAAAGGTGAAATGACTGCAACTATTGCTCAGTTCTCATATAACATGGGTGCTTATGGTGTTAAATATGCACTTGAGTTAGCTAATGGTGGAAGTATTGATCCAAACATTGATACTGGAACACAATTAGTAACAAAAGAAAACGCTAACGATTTTAAATAATCATTAGTCTATAACATTTAAAAAGGGTGGAATTTTTATTCCACCCTTTTTTTTTATGTAATATAATCTTTTAATGTTAATAAATATTAACCCAGTTTTAAGCCCTGATTTACTTTTTCATTTAAGATCTATGGGTCATGGCGAGAAAATTATTCTTGCTGATGCTAATTTTCCTGCAAACTCTATGAACAAGAATGTAATACGATTAGATGGGGTAGATATTAAAAGTGCAGCAAATGCAATTTTATCTGTTTTTCCATTAGATAGTTTTACCGTATCACAAGGGGGCTCACCTGCACTTAGAATGGAAGTAGATGATAAACCAGAAGAACTAACTGAAACTCATAAAGAATTTATTGAAGCAGTAAAAAATAATTCTGGCCCTCAATGGAAAGTTGGATCAATTTCAAGACAAAATTTTTATGAAGAAGCAAAAAAAGCATATTGTATTGTAACCACTACAGATGCTCGACCTTTTGGATGTTTTATTATTACTAAAGGAGTTATTCTTCCTGACGGTAAAGTCTGGTCTTAATTAAATGAAATCTATATGTGTATTTGGAGTATTTGTTGCAGACTTATGTTTTATTGGTGAAAAAATTCCTGAAGTGGGGCAAACTATTTTAGGAACAAAACACTTAATAGGACCTGGTGGAAAAGGATCTAACCAAGCCATTGCTGCAGCAAGACTTGGTGGAAACATAAGTTTTATAACAAAAATAGGTGATGATAATAATGCTGAAATGGCACTAAATTTATATAAATCCTCTGGAGTAAATACCGATTATATTATTAAAGACAAAAATTACTCAACTGGTGTTGCTGGAATTATGATTAATGCTAATTCAGGTGATAATGCAATAAACATCATACCAGGCGCTGCTGGTACTTTAAATAGTTCTGATATAGATAATAATTTAAAAGCAATCGAGAAGTCAGATATATTCTTAACACAATTAGAAACACCATATGATGTTACTAGTTATGCTTTACAAAAAGCTAAAGATACTGGATCAATTACTATTTTAAATCCAGCTCCAGCTTCAAAAATATCTGACAATGACTTTAAAAACATAGACTATTTTACACCAAATGAAACCGAGGCTAGTTTTTATTTAGAAAAGAAAATAGAAACAAAATCTGAAATAGAAAATGCAGCTAAAGAATTTTTAAAAAAAGGAGTCAAAAATATTCTAATAACTCTAGGTTCTAAAGGAGTTTATTTTTCAAATGGAACCGAAAGCCATTTTGTAGATGCTCATAAATTAAAAGACGATGTAAAAGATACTACTGGAGCAGGAGATGCATTTAATGGAGCTTTTAGTGTGGCATTAGCTAAATCGTTAAAAATTGTTGATGCATTAGAATTTTCTAACAAAGTTGCTGGCATTTCTACAACTAAAGAAGGGGCTGCAAATTCAATGCCAAGTATCAATGAAGTAGAAAATTACTAATTACTCAATAATTTTAAATTCTGATTTATATTTATCTGTAATCTTAAGACCAAGACCTGGAACATTATCATCTAGATCTATCATTCCATCTATTGGAGCAGGATCACCTTCAAAAATATAATAAAATAGTTCGTTACCAATTTCTACATCATGAACTGGAAAAAACTCTGAGATAGGACAATTAAAATTCGACATTGTTAAATGATAGTTATGCATTTGACCTGCATGTGGAATTACTGGAACTTGATAAGCCTCTGCAAGAGCATTTATTTTCTGAGCGATTGTAAATCCACCAACTCTATTATTATCATATTGAATGTAGCTAACTGCTTTGAGGTCTAACAATTGTTTAAAACCAAATAGATTAAACTCATGTTCTCCCCCAGAAATTGGTATAGCGTTCATATTATTCAGTTCCGCATACCCATGAATATCATCAGCAATAACTGGTTCTTCTAACCATCTTGGATTAAATTTTACCAATTTAGGTATCATTCTTTTAGAATAATCTAGGTTCCAACCCATATAACATTCTAACATTAAGTCAGTATCATCCCCGATTACTTCTCTTACAGCTTCTACAAGTTCAATGTTTTTTCTCATCCCTTCAGGACCATCTTTTGGCCCCCAACCAAATCTCATTTTAAACATTTTAAAACCTTGTTTTTTATATTTTTCAGCTTCATTTTGTAAATCTTTGATAGGCTGGCTATAAAGTTTTGATGCATAAACAGGTATCTTTTCTTTTGTTCTACCCCCTAACAATTTAAATACGGGTTTGTTAGTTAACTTTCCTAATATATCCCAAATAGCAATATCAATTGCAGATATTGCAACCATACCCAAACCTCTTCTTCCCCAAGCATGAGTTCTTCTATACATTTTTTCCCAGATGTAAGCGTAATCAAAAGGATCTTCCCCTATAACTAATGGTTTAAGATACTCATCAATAGTTTTTTTTACTAGCTGAGGTGCAAGAGCTGCATTACCAATTCCAATATTACCATCATCAGTTTCAATTTCACAAATTAACCATTCATGAAATCTGAAAGAACCCATGGCGTCTGATTTTTCATAAAGTAAATCTGATGCATTTGTGCAAAAATTATTTTGTGGAGGAACTGTTTTACCATTCCATTGATATACTTTTGTTCTTATATCTTTAATTTTAGACATTTAATTTAAATTTTGAGCCATTCTTAATGCAATTTTAAACGATTGCAATGTTGGCTCCAAATTTGCCTGATTTTTTCCAGCAATATCAAATGCAGTTCCATGCGCAGGTGTTGTTATTGGAATTGGAAGACCACCTTGAACTGTTACCCCTCTATCAAATCCAAAAGCCTTTAGTCCAGATTGAAGAGCATCATGATACATTCCAACAATACAATCATGATTTTTATTTTTAAATGCTGTAATGAAAGAAGTATCACATGGCAAAGGACCATCAGCATTAATACCAAGTTTTTTTGCTTCCTCTATTGCTGGTATTATCTCATCTTTTTCTTCATTACCAAACTCTGCATGAGGGTTAAGAGCTTGAACCGCAACTCTTGGATTTTCTATACCGTTTAATTTCATTGCTTCATTAATCAATTTTATTGGCTTCATTATTTTATCTTTCTTAATATGTTCTGGAACTTCTTTGATAGGTATATGAGACGTCACTCGTGCAGTCCAAAAATTATCTACTACATTAAATTCACAAAAAAAACTTTTTACATTTAATTTATCAGCCATATGATGTAATTCGTCATCAAATTTACATCCACCTAGTTTTAAGCTTGTCTTATTAAAAGGACCAAAATTAATAGCATCAATTTTTTTTTCTTTCGCAAGTTCTAGTGCTAAATTTAATGCATTTAAAACTGTTTCTCCAGATTCTGCAGAGCACTCTGATAAATTATAATCTTTGTTTTTACCCTTAGAGATATCTAAAAAATACTTACTTTTTTTATCAAAATTTATTTCATCAAAATCAGTAACAATTTCTAGGTCTGAATTATTTCCTGAAATTTTATCTCCAGCGTTTAAAATATTTTTTTCACCAATTATAGTAATGTTTGCATTCGATAGTTCGTTTTGGGTCAAAAGTTTTGATATAAGTTCTGGTCCAATACCTGATGGATCTCCTAGTAATAAAGCAATATTTTTTTTATTATTTGTCATCTTTTTTCTTACTGTTTCTAACAGATTATGATTAAATATTTAAATATAAATTAACTTAAGAGGGAAATAATGAAAAAAAGCTTTAAACTATTTTTAGCTGCTGCATTTTTAGTAACTGAATTTTTCGTTGTAGCACTTCCACTTATGATTACATCTGCAAAAGCAGATGGTCATCCAATACAAGCAATTACTCATGCTGGTTTTGGTGGTGGAACAGATGTTACTACTAGAATGATGTTGTTAAGAGCAAGAAGAGTTTTAAAACAAGACATGCAATTAGTTAATAAAAAAGGTGGTGGTGGAGCTGCATCTATGGACTATATGATGACACTTCCTGCTGATGGTAATCACACTTTGACTTGGACTACTGGTCACGCTGTATCAATGGCTTTAGGTAAAACAAAAGTCAAAATAAGTGATATGCAACCGCTAGCAAGAGGAACTGATGATCCTCAACTATTTGTTGTTAACTGTAATAATGACATTAAAGATGCTAAGAAATTTATTAGCACGCAAAAATCAAAATCACTAAAATATGGAACAACACACACTGGTGGAATTGATGATGTTAGTGCAATTGCATTTACTAAAAAAGGTGGATTAAAAGATCCAACTATTGTTGCTTACAAAGGTGTTGCGCCAATTAAAACTAATCTAATAAAGGGAGATATTGATGTAGGAGTTTTAAATTTAGGTGAGGCCCTAACTGAAATTAATGAAGGCAAACTTTGTGTTTCAGTTGTATTAGCAAATAATAGAATGGCTAAAATTGGAGACTCTCCAACAGCTAAAGAATTAGGGATACCTGTTTCTTTATCTACTGTTAGAGGTTTCGTAACTAAAAAAGGTGCTCCAGCAGACAGAGTTAAACAACTAGAAGCTGGAATGATGAAAGCTATGAGCCACAACTACTATAAAAATTTCCTAACAGAAATTGGTCTTGATGAGACTAGTGTTGTAGGTGCAGATGAATGGGGCAAGCAAATGGAAGAAATGCTTGCTGAAATGACAGCTCAACTCAAAGCATTGGGTTACATTAATTAATAAATTTTGTACATTTAAATGAATGATGTACATAAAGAAAAAGGGACAAACAAAAGTTTGTCCCTTTTTCTTAAAAGTTCATTCATTGTATCAGCTGTAATAATAGTAATTTCTTCAATCCTATTATACTTTACGTTTACTTTTGATATAGTGCCTCCTATATTAAATAGAGGTATCCAGCCAGCAACATTTCCAAAGGCCCTATTAATTTTAATTATTGTACTAACTTTAATAACTTATTTTATTTCTCTTAAAAATCCTTGGAAAAATGAAAAAAAATTGCCTAATTCATTTTATATCACTTTACTTTCATTTGTAGTTTTTATAACTGTTTCAAAATTTTTAGATTTCTTTTTAGGCATAGCATTACTTTCAATCATAGTTTCTTACTTTTGGGGAGAAAGAAGACTTACCTATTTAATAATGGTATCAATTATATTTCCTTTAATTGTTTTTGTATTTTTTGAAACAATTTTAGGATTACGATTTCCACCTGGAATTATTACAAATCTTTATTACGGATAAAATGGAAAATTTAGGTTTAATCTTTGCTCCTTTATTTAGTTATAAATTATTAATTGTTTTATTTTTTGGAACAATTTTTGGATTAATTCTTGGAGTTCTTCCTGGACTAGGACCAACAACAGGCGGTGCTTTAATATTACCATTTACGATGACATTAGATCCATTATCTGCAATTGTATTACTGACTGCAATTTATTGTGCAGGAACTTATGGAGGTGCGATTACCGCAATTTTAATAAATACTCCTGGAACGCCTGCAGCAGCAGCTACATGTTTAGATGGTTACCCTTTAGCACAAAAAGGAGAAGCTGGTAGAGCTTTAGGTATGGCTACTGTTTCAAGCGTAATTGGTGGAATTGCTAGTGTTGTAGTTCTTATATTTTTTGCACCTCTACTTGCAAATTTAGCTTACGAATTTGGTCAACCTGAATATTTTGCTCTTGCAATTTTTGGATTAACTATGCTTGCATCAATTGGCGAAGGTAGTCCTATTAAAAATTTAATTGCTGGTGCTTTTGGAATTCTAATTTCAACTGTTGGTAAAGATTTTATGACATCTATAGATAGGTTTACATTTGGAATTAATGAATTGACTGAAGGTATTGGTTTTATTCCAGTAGTAGTAGGTTTGTTTGCTATTAGTGAAATGTTAACTCAATCTACTTTAATTAATCAAATATTTAATAGAGTAGCTTTAAAGGCAGTTAAACTTCCATCAATCGATGATTATAAAAAAACTTGGAAAACAATAATTAGATCTAGCGGCATAGGATCATTCATTGGTGTTTTACCAGCAGAGGGAGGAACTGTTGCATCATTAATAGGATATGCTGAAGCAAAAAGATGGTCAAAAAAACCTGAGGATTTTGGAAAAGGATCAATTGAAGGAATAGCTGGAGCTGAAGCAGCAAATAATGCTGCTACCGGAGGAGCTATGGTTCCAACGCTAGCATTGGGCATTCCTGGTAGTGCGACTACAGCGGTAATACTTACAGGATTAATCATACATGGTGTAAGACCGGGTCCAGATTTATTTAGAGAGCAACCTGAGTTTCTTTATGGAATATTTGGATCAATGCTAATTGCAAATATTTTATTCTTCGTATTAGGATTTTTTGGAGCTAAAATATTTGCAAGAATAACTCTAGTTCCGAATAAATTATTATGGCCAATGATTTTTGCAGTTTCTGTTTGTGGAACATATTCTTTAAATCAGTCAATTATTGATGTTTGGTTGATGCTATTATTTGGAGTTATTGGTTTTTTTATGAGAAGATATGGATTTTCAGTTGTACCTGTAATTATAGGTTTAATTTTAGGTGAATTAGTAGAGGGAACTTTAAGACAATCGCTTGTTATTTTCGATGGTAACTGGTTGATGTTCATTCAAAGACCTATAGCTTTAACATTTTTTGTTTTATCTTTAATTGCTTTAAGTTTTCCATTAATAAAGAGAAAGAAAAAAAATGATAAAGTTTGATCTAAGTAACAGAGTTGCAGTTATAACAGGTGGAGCTCAAGGTTTTGGATTTGCAATAGCGGAAAGATTCATTCAATCAGGAGCAAAAGTTGTTATATGGGATATTGATGAACAAGAAGCAAAGAAAGCCGTTGAAAAAATAAATTCAGAAAACATAAGTTATAAAATTGTAAATGTATGTAACTTTGAAGAGATTTCTAAAAGCTTAAAAGATATTGAGACTGAACATAATAAAATAGATATCTTTGTAAACAATGCTGGGATAACTGGTATGAATAAAACAGTTGCAGAATATCCTATTGAGGAATGGGAAAAAGTAATTCAATTAAATTTAAATGCAGTATTTTACTGTTGCAAAGCAGTTGTCCCTTTTTTGGAAAAAAATAATTATGGAAGAATAGTAAATATTGCATCAATTGCTGGAAAAGAAGGCAATCCTAATGCTGGAGCTTACAGCACATCAAAAGCAGGAGTTATTGGTTTAACAAAATCTCTAGGAAAAGAATTAGCATTAAAAAATATAGCAGTAAATTGTGTAACACCAGCTGCTGCAAAAACAAGGATATTTGATCAAATGACCGAAGAGCATATAAATTACATGCTTTCAAAGATTCCAAGAAATAAGTTTGCAAAAGTTAATGAATTGGCATCTTTAGTAACTTATTTAGCTAGTGAAGAAAACTCTTTTGCGACTGCAGCAGTGTTTGATCTAAGCGGGGGAAGAGCTACTTATTAATGTATTTAATTTAATATTTTTTTTATGAAATACTCTGCATCTAAAAATAGATACTCAAATATGTTATATAGGACATGCGGTGACAGTGGTGTAAAATTACCTTTAATCAGCTTAGGTCTTTGGCATAATTTTGGAGCCAAAACCCCACTTTCAAATATTAAAAAAATCTTATTTTACGCTTTTGATAGAGGTATTACTCATTTTGATTTGGCAAATAATTATGGCCCACCATATGGAAGTACTGAAATTAATTTTGGAAAAATAATAAGTAAAGACTTAAAAAAATATAGAGACGAACTCATCATATCATCTAAAGCTGGTTATGATATGTGGGAAGGACCATATGGAGAATGGGGATCAAAAAAACATATTATCGCAAGTTGTGATCAAAGTTTAAAAAGAATGAAAGTTGATTATTTTGACATATTTTATTCACATAGATTTGACCCAAATACACCTTTAGAAGAGACAGCAGATGCCTTAGAAAGTATTTATAAATCTGGAAAAGCTTTATATATTGGCATTTCATCTTATTCCTCGAAAAAGACAAATCAAATTTACAAAATTTTAAAATCAAGAAATATTAAATTGTTTATTCATCAACCATCATATTCGTTAATAAATAGATGGATTGAAAAAGATTTAATTAAGACAATAAGAAATCTGAAAATAGGATGTATTGCTTTTTCTCCTTTAGCTCAAGGAATGCTATCAGATAAATATTTAAAAAAGATACCTAAAGTTTCAAGAGCAAGTGATATTACATCATACTTAGATAAATCTTTAATAACAAAAAAAAACTTAAAGATTGTTTCTGATTTAAATAAGATTGCAATTAAAAGAGGGCAATCTTTATCTCAAATGGCAATTTCTTGGGTTTTATCAAATAATTATGTAACATCTGCTCTAATAGGAGTTAGAAGTTTAAATCAATTAAAAGAAAATTTGGAAAGTCTAAACAAACTTAGTTTTTCAGCCTCTGAAATGAAAATAATTAATAAAACTGCAAAAGATGGTAATATTAACATCTGGAAGCAGTCAAGCTCATATTAAAATGTATATTGGTATTGATTTAGGTGGAACTAAAACAGAGTCCATTATATTAGATAAAAAAGGTAATGAGTTAGAGAGAATAAGAAAATCAACCCCAAAAAACTACAACGGTACACTTGATATAGTTTGTGAACTAGTAAATTATTTAGAGGATAAATATAAATCTAAATGTAGTGTAGGTGTAGGCTCTCCTGGAGCTCTTTCTTTTGAAAATGACTGTATAAAAGGTGGTAATTCAACATGGTTAAATAATAGACCACTAAAAAAAGACTTAGAACTAAGATTAAATCGAAATATTTTTTTAGAAAATGATGCAAATTGTTTTGCATTGTCGGAGTCAATTGATGGAGCAGGAAAAAATGATGATGTTGTTTTTGGAGTAATAATTGGAACAGGAGTCGGTGGTGGTCTCGTTATAAACAATAAAATTATCAATGGTCATAATAATATAACTGGAGAGTGGGGCCATAATCAGATGCCATTGGGCTCAAATGACAAATGGAATAGACATGATTGTTATTGTGGAAAAAAAGGATGTATAGAAACTTTTTTATCGGGCCCAGGTTTTTCAAGACATTTTTATGACATGTTTAAAATTAATCTCAATGCTAAAATTATACAAGATAATGCTAATAATGGAGATGAAAAATCTTTAGAATTTATTTCTCAATATCTAGACTATCTAGCAAGAGGACTTTCCCAAGTCATAAATATTGTTGATCCTGGAGCTATAGTTTTAGGTGGAGGTGTTTCAAATATGAAGCAAATTTATGAGAATATAAATCCTAAATTAAAAAAATATGTGTTTAGCGACACTGTAAATACAAAAGTATTAAAACATATTCACGGTGACTCTAGTGGAGTAAGAGGAGCTGCTGATCTAGGAAGATCTGGCGAATTAAATCAATAAAATATGAAAAAAGTTAAAATTGGTTTCATTGGAATAGGTTTAATGGGATATCCAATGGCAAAAAATCTCCTAAAATCTAAATATCAAATCAAAGTTTTTAATAGAACTAAAAATAAAGCCCTTAAATTAAAAAAATTTGGTGCAGAAGTATGTAATTCTTTAAAGGAAGTTGTTTCAGACCGAGATCTAATAATTACAATGTTATCTGATGATAAGGCTATAAAAAAAATATACTTCAACTCAGAATTTTTAAAAAATTTAAAAGTAGGATCTACTGTTATAGATATGAGCTCTGCAAATCCAAAAACAGCAATTAATTTATCAAAATTATTAAAAAAATATAAAATTAATTTTTTAGACGCACCAGTTTCAGGAGGCACAAATGGTGCAGAGAATGCAGAGCTCGCCATAATGGTTGGTGGAGATAAGAAAGTTTTTTCTAAAAATTTAAATATACTCAAGAAATTAGGCAATCCTGTTTTAGTTGGAAAAAACTCTGCAGGTCAAATAGCAAAATTAGCTAATCAAATAATAGTTGGAATTACAATTGGATCTGTTGCAGAAGCAATTAAACTATCACAAAAAAATAACGTAAATCCAATTAATATTCTCAAAGCATTGAAAGGAGGATGGGCTGACAGTAAAGTATTGCAAACTCACGGACTAAGAATGATCAAAAATGATTTTAAACCAAGAGGAAAAAATTTTTCGCAATTAAAAGATATGAATAACATCCTTGATTGTGCAAAAAATAAAAAGTTAGAATTACCTTTATCTAAAATAGTAAAAAAAATGTATAATAAACTTGTTAAAAAGGGTTTAGGTAATTATGATCATAGTTCGTTATACAAAAGCTATAAATAATTATTGGAGATGAAATGAAATTACTAAGAGTAGGAGAAAAAAATAAAGAAAAGCCAGCTATATTAGATAAAGATGGAAAGTTGAGAGATATATCCAAACATATAATTGATTTAGATCCAACTCATTTAAATTTTGAAACATTTGAAAAAATTAAACAAATTGATTTATCATCACAGCCCGAGATTTCAAATAATACAAGAATTGGTTCATGCATAACTAAACCTGGAAAATTTATTGCAATCGGATTAAATTTCTCTGACCATGCAGCGGAAACTGGAGCAAAACCACCAACAGAACCAATTGTATTTATGAAAGCCACTAGTTCAATCAATGGACCAAATGATGATATTGAAATTACAAGCTATTCAAACAAACTAGATTGGGAAGTTGAGCTAGGTTTAGTTATTGGGAAAAATGCTAAAAATATTCCAGAAAAAAATTCACAAGATTATATCTTAGGTTATTGTTTAGTGAATGATGTAAGTGAGAGGGAGTGGCAAATAGAAAAAATGGGACAGTGGGTAAAAGGAAAGTCGCACGATACATTTGGTCCTGTTGGTCCATATCTTGTGACCAAAGATGAGATTAATGATGTAAACAACCTAAATATGGAATTAGATTTAAATGGTGAACGAATGCAAACGGGTAATACAAAAACAATGATTTTTAATGTAGATCATATTGTTTCATATGTTAGCAGATATATGTCCCTTCAACCTGGAGATATCATTACCACAGGAACACCCCCAGGAGTTGGAATGGGAATGAAACCACAAAAATTTTTAAAAGCAGGTGATGAAATGAGGCTTTCAATTGAACTTCTTGGTGAACAAAAATCAAAAGTAGTAGCAATTTAATCCAAATATAATCTCTTTTTTGATATAATAAATTGTGATCAAAAGAGACCTATACTACGAGAGAATTCCTACAAAATCATTAAGAGAGGATGTTAGGTTTTTAGGAAATTCATTAGGAAATGTAATTAAAGAACAAGAAGGTAAAAGCTTTTATAATCTTGTTGAGAAAATAAGAAAGTTATCAAAAGCAAATAAAATCCAAAAAAAATCATACAAAAAAATTTCTAGTGAAATAAAAAGTATTAATCCTAAAAATACTTACAAGCTTGCAAGAGCATTTAATCATTTTATGAATTTTATAAATCT
>CACPFN010000010.1 GCA_902633185.1 uncultured Pelagibacteraceae bacterium
AAAAATATTTCAAACAAAAAAAAATATGAATACGAATTATCAGAAATATTATTTGAAATTAATAGTAATGAAAAATTTGAAACTAAATATAAAAATATTCTAGAATACATCAAAAATAATGATTTTAAATCTGCTGCATCTAAATTTAGTTTATCAAATAGTGTGAATAGAGGTGGTGAAATTGGATGGGTAAAAGAAACCTTATTATCAGAAAAAATTGTAAATAAATTAAAAAATTTAAAAAAAGGACAAATTTCAAATCCAATAAAATACCCTAATGGATATTTATTGTTGAAAGTAAACAACAAAAAAGAAATGAAGCAAACAATAGATATAGATAAAGAGCTTAATGAAAAAGTTAATTTTGAAAGAAACAAACAACTAAATCAATTTTCAATGTTGTATTATAAAAAATTAGAGCAAAATACAAAAATTAATGAATACTGATTATATCCTTATAGTATTAGGTGAGCCTTATAGTGTTTTTTCTGAAATAATCGGAAAATATTTTAGAAATAAAAAAAAATTTAAGAAAAAAATAATTATTATAGGAAATCAAAACCTTTTAACTAAGCAGTTAAAAAAACTAAATTGTAATTTTCCAATCAATAGTATTTCAAATTATAAAGATGCAGAAAAGAAGAAAATTAATTTAATTAATATAGAATTTAAGCATAAAAAGATATTTGATAAGATTAGTAATAAATCTAATCTATATATAAGAAATTGTTTTAAGAAATCCCTCGAAATTATAGGAAATAAAAAAGATAAATTTGTATTAATAAATGGACCTGTTTCAAAAAAAACTTTCTTAAAAAAGCAATACTCAGGTATTACTGAATATCTATCTCAAAAGACTCATTCAACAAATGAAGTGATGCTTATTTACAACAATAAATTTTCTGTTTCACCAATAACCACTCATATTCCTATTAAAAAAGTTGCAAGAAATATTTCTAAAGACAAAATTCAAAATAAAGTGATAAGACTAAATAACTTTTACAAAAAAGTTTTCAAAAAAAAAATATCAATTGCGGTGCTTGGATTAAATCCTCACTGTGAAACAATAGATAAGTTCAGTGAAGAAGAAAAAATTATATATCCCGCAATTAAGTATTTAAAAAATGCTGGCATTAGAATTTTTGGACCATTTTCTGCTGATACATTTTTTATAAAAAAAAATATTAATAAATATGATTTAGTTATAGGAATGTATCATGATCAAGTTTTAACTCCAATGAAAACAATATTTAATTTTGATGCAATAAATATAACTGTTGGTCTTCCTTTTGTTAGAATTTCTCCAGATCACGGTCCTAATTCAGATATGCTTGGAAAAAATATATCTGATCCCTCATCTTTCATTTATGCAATGAAATTTGCGGAAAATATTAGATGAGCATTAAACCTAAAAAAAGTTTAGGACAAAATTTTTTAAAAGATAAAAATATATTATCTAAAATAGTAGATGTCGCAGAATTATCAGCTGAGGATATAGTTTTAGAGATTGGACCAGGCACGGGTAATTTGACAGAAATTATATTAGAAAAAAATCCCAAGAGCATATATGTCGTTGAAAAAGACAAAAAATTAACAGTTCTTCTTGAGAAAAAATTTGGAAAAAAAATAAATATTATTAATAATGATATTTTAAAGTGTTATAATGATTTTAACTTTGATTTACCAATCAAGGTATTTGGAAATTTACCTTATAATATTTCAACCAAAATTTTAACATCTTTCATAAAAGTGAAAAATTTAAATAAAATATTTAAAAAATTTATATTTGTTTTTCAAAAAGAAGTTGCCGATAGAATTATGGCTGATGAAAATACTAAAAATTATGGAAGGTTATCTATAATATCTTCGTGGAAAATGAATAAATCTAAAATATTTAATATTTCACCTGAGTGTTTTCATCCAGTTCCAAAAGTTTGGAGTAGCTTAATTACCCTATCACCAAAAGCAAACTATGAAAAATTAGATAAATTCAAAAACCTAGAACACATCACAAATATTTTTTTTAATCAAAGGAGAAAAATGATTAAAAAACCAATGAAGCTCCTTTTTAAAAATTTTGAAGATGTGGCTATAAATTTAAAATTAGATCTGAATTTGAGGCCTCAAAATTTATCATTAAGAAAATATATTGAAATTTGTAAATATTATGAAAATTCAAATATTTAATCTTTTAACATGATTTTTAATATATTCATAATCATATAAATTTTCTTTTTGTTTATTTTTAATTACTTTCATAATTCTAGCATAACATTTCTTTAGATCATCGTTAATTACAACTAAATCGTACTCTTTCCATTTAGATAAATCTTTTTTAAATTCTTTCATTCTTTTTTTCACAGTCTTCATATTTTTTTTTTCTCTTTTTATCAGTCTGTTAATTAATTCTTTTTTTGATGGTGGAAGTATATATATAGTTAATAATTTATACTTTAATCTCTTATTTCTTATTTGTCTTGTTCCCTGCCAATCTATATCAAAAATAACATTTTTTCCCTTGTTAAGGTTGCTAATTACTTTTTTTTTTGACGATCCATAATAATTACTAAAAACCTTTGCATGCTCTAAAAATTCTCCTTTCTTTATAAGTTTTTTAAAGTTATTTTTTGAAGTGAAAAAATAATCTTTTCCATTTTTTTCATTTGGTCTTGGTAATCTAGTTGTATGAGATATTGATACTGAAAAATTCTTATTTTTCGAAATTTTTTTTACTAGAGTAGTTTTACCAGCACCAGATGGAGAGGATAAAATGTACATCCCGCTCTTTTTAAAGCTGGTCATTAAAATGTAAAATTAGTTTGCTTTATTCTCAATAAATTTAACAGCATCTCCGACAGTTAGTATTTTCTCCGCATCGCTGTCTGAAATTTCTGAACCAAATTCTTCTTCAAATGCCATTACTAATTCTACTGTATCTAAGCTATCGGCACCTAAATCATCAATAAAGCTTGACTCTTCTGTGACTTTAGCTTCGTCGATCCCTAAATGATCTGCAACTATTTTTTTTACTTTGCTTGAAATATCTTCTGACATAATTTCCTTAATTGTTAAATTTGTTAATAAGTATTTATATTATTTTGTCAACTAAAATACATGCCTCCATTAACATGTATTGTTTCTCCTGTTATATAATCAGATAGATCAGAAGACAGAAAAAGTACAACATTAGCTACATCCTCGGGCATTCCAAATCTGCCCAATGAAATTTTACCTTCTAATACTCCTTTAAAATTTTCATTTATTTTGTCTGTCATTTCAGATTTTATAAAACCTGGAGAAATGCAATTAACTTTAATATTTTTTTTTCCATACTCTAAAGCTAGACTTTTTGACATTCCTACCAAACCAGCCTTTGAAGCCGCATAATTTGCTTGCCCTAAGTTACCAGTGTGCCCAACAACTGATGTTATATTTATAATCTTACCGCTCTTGTTTTTTAGCATTTTTTTTATTGTACTTTTTGTGATTAAGAAATTGGATGTTAAGTTTAAATTTATAACTTTATCCCATTCATCTTTTTTCATTCTGATTGTGAGATTATCTTGAGTAACTCCTGCATTATTTATTAAAACATCTATCTTATTACCAAGAATTTCACTACATTCATCTATAAATTTTTCTATTTGTGAATGAGCCGAAATATCAAATTTCTTAGTAATAATTTTTTTATATCTTTCCTGAATGTTATTTAATTTTTGATCATTTGTTCCTGTTGCGATAATTTTAGCATCGTAATTGTACAATTTATGCAAAATTGCTCCACCGATTCCTCCTGTTGCACCTGTCAAAATTACATTTAAATTTTTTAGATCAATCATTTGTAATATTTTCTATGTCTAATAAATTATTTACCTGATTTGTTTTTACATTTCTATTAATTCTTTTTATTAGCCCTGATAGGACTTTTCCTGGTCCAATTTCAACAAACTTATTAACGTTATTATCAATCATATTTATTATACTTTCCCTCCATCTTACTGGTTTTTCTATTTGCTCAATAAGTAATTTTTTAATTTCTGTTGTGCTATTTTCAGGTGTTGCGGTTACATTTGATATAATGTTAATTTCAGGAATAGTAAATTTTGTATCATTAATAAGATTTGTCATTTCAATAGTTGCATTTTTCATAAGAGGGCAATGAAATGGGGCACTAACTGGAAGTTTAACAAATTTTATATTTTTTTTTTTTAATTCGATACTAAAAGAGTCAAGAGATTCAATCTTTCCACTTATTACCACTTGTCCATTAGAATTATCATTAGCAATATAACAACTAAAATTATTTATATTGTCATCCAAAATTTTGTTAATTTGATCAATTTCAACTCCTAGAACTGCAATCATTCCTCCTTCTCCTCTTGGTACAGCGTTTTGCATAGCTTTGCCTCTACGTTTTAAAAGATTTATAGTTTGATCAAAATTGATAGCTTCAGCACAACATAAAGCTGAATATTCCCCCAAAGAGTGGCCAGCAAAAAAACTTGCCTTATTAATATTAAATTGAGACTCTTTTTTAATAACATTAAATATAGAATAACTAACTAAAAATATTGCTGGTTGAGTATTTTCTGTTTTGTCTAGCTCATCTTTTGGTCCATCCAAAATTATTTTGCTTAAATTTTTTTTCAACAATTCATCCGCAAGCTTAAAGTATTCTTTTACATAACTAAAGTTATTGTAAAATTCTTTGCCCATGCCAACAAATTGTGAGCCTTGACCAGGAAAAATTACAGAAAACATAAAAATCTTATCAAATTAAGTGTTTTTTTTGTATTGTAATTAAAAATTTATAATAGTATATCGTCAGTTTTTCTATAAATTTTTATGAACTTTTACGAACACACATTGATAACTAGACAAGACACTTCTCCAAGCCAAATTAAACAAATTCAAGATAAATACACCAAGATTATTGAAGATAATGACGGCAATATACTAAAATTTGAAAGCTGGGGTTTAATGCATCTTTCTTACTTGATCAAAAAAAATAAAAAGGGAAATTATCTTCATTTTAAAATAGAAGGATCTGGAAAAACCATCAAAGAACTTGAGAAAAATGAAAAGATTGACAAAAACCTACTAAGATTTTTAACAGTAAAAGTTAAAAAACTAGATCTAGAAACAGATTATTTTAAAAAGAACGAAGAAATTTTAAAAAATAAAAAACTATGAAGAAAAAAAACTTAAAAAAAAAGGGTTCACAAAATAATTTTTCAAAGCTTAGTGTGTTTCAGAACCAAAAATATAAATTTAAAAAAAAATGCCCGCTATCGGGAAAAGGTGCACCAGTAATTGATTACAAAAATGTCAAATTATTGAAGAGATACATCTCAGAAAATGGGAAAATATTACCATCAAGAATTACATCCGTAAGTCAAAAAAAACAGAGAGATCTGTCTTTATCAATTAAAAGAGCTAGAAATCTAGCTTTATTATAATTATGAAAGTTATTTTGTTAGAAAACGTAAGAAAGGTTGGGTCGATTGGTGAAATAATTGACGTCAAAAGAGGTTTCGCAAGAAACTATTTAATAGCTCAAAAAAAAGCTCTTTTTGCCTCAAAAGAAAATATAAAAGAGGTTGAAAAAATTAAGAGTGAACTTGGGAAAAAAGATCAAGATAAAAAAAATCAAGCAAAAGAAATTGATGAAAAAGTTAAAAATAAGGAATTTATAATAAGTAAACTTAGTACAGAAAATAAAGAATTATATGGATCTGTAAAGCCCACTGAAATTTCTAAAATTCTTATGGAAATGGACAAAATAGAAGTAAACCCTTCAATGATTCAGCCTGCTAAAGAAATTAAATCATTAGGAACTTTTGATGTAATATTAAATCTTCATTCTGATGTGCAATCAAAAATTACAATTAAAGTTATTCCACAAGAAGAAAATCAATAATTATACATTTTTTTCCCCAACTAATAAAAATATTTGTCTTTTTTTTAAAAAAAAATATGTTTTTTTATGTCTCAATCTCTAAATATTCTTAAAAATAAGTCTGAAGAGTTGCCAAACAATATCGAGGCTGAACAGTCAGTAATAGGATCAATACTATTAACAAACGAAATTTTTGATGAAGTAAGTTTAATAGTCTCAAATAAAAACTTTTATGATCCAATTCATAAAAAAATATTTGAAGCACTAGAAAAACTAATTTACGGAGGTCTTTTAGCTAATCCAATCACTTTAAAAAATTATTTCGAAAAAGAAAAGGATGATTTAAATATTCCTGAATATTTAGTTAAAATTACGAAATTTTCCACATCTTCAAGACAAGCAATCGAATACTCTAAACTAATATTTGATCTTTATGTAAAGAGAGAATTAATAAAAATTTCAGGAGATATAATAGACCAAGCTAAATTAAACGACTTAGGCAGCGATGGTCAAAAAATAATCGAGAATTATGAGAAGTCGCTGTTTGATCTTGCTGAAAAAGGATCATTTAGCTCATCATTAATTAAATTTGATGAGGCCATGAGGCAAACTATTGAAATGGCCTCGAATGCTTACAAGAATGAAGAGGGAATTGTTGGAGTTCCAACAGGATTAAAAGATTTAGATGATAAACTTGGTGGATTACATAAGTCAGATCTTGTAATCATTGCTGGAAGACCATCGATGGGAAAAACGGCTTTAGCTACTAATATTGCGTTTAATGCAGCGAAAAAAATTCAAGAAAGTGGAGAAAAGAGCTCTATAGCTTTTTTTTCACTTGAAATGTCATCAGAACAATTATCAACGAGAATTCTTGCAGAACAATCTAGGATAAAATCAAATGACATTAGAAGAGGAAAAATATCAGAAGAACAATTTGATAAATTTATTGAAACTTCAAAAGATATTTCTGAACTTCCTTTATACATTGATGAAACACCTGCAATAACTATTGCATCTTTAAGTAATAGAGCTAGAAGAATTAAAAGACTGTATGGTTTAGATATGGTTGTAATTGATTATATTCAATTAATGAGAGCATCTAATTCTAATAATGGTCGAGTGCAAGAGATTTCAGAAATTACACAAGGGTTAAAAGCATTAGCAAAGGAATTGGCTGTACCGGTTCTTGCACTTTCTCAATTATCTAGAGCAGTTGAGCAAAGGGATGATAAAAAACCGCAATTATCTGACTTAAGAGAGTCTGGTTCAATTGAACAAGATGCAGATGTAGTTATGTTTGTTTATAGAGAATCTTATTATTTACAAGGTAAAGAACCAAGGCCGGCAACAGTTGAACATGCTGAATGGCAGGCAAAAATGAATGAAGTATCGCATTTAGCTGAATTAATAATTCAAAAACAAAGGCATGGTCCAACAGGTAACGTAATGCTTGAATTTGAAGCGATGTTTACAAAATTTAAGGATATTCAAAATAATTAAATTAAATTATAAAAGCTAATAGTTAATGTTAGCCAAATTTTATCAAAATATTGTTTTAAAAAAACCAAGCTTAATCTTAGTTATACTATTAATTTGCCTGTGTTTTTTTGGATATAATTCAAAAAACTTTAGACTTGATGCATCTTCTGAAACATTACTAATAGAGGGAGATCCTGATTTAAAATATCTTAATGAGATAAACGACAGATATGGCGCAAAAGAATTTTTAGTTCTTACTTATACTCCCAAAAATAGCATGATAGATGAGAATTCTATTAAAAGTCTAATAAAATTAAAAAAAGAAATACAAAAACTTGATTGGGTTCACAGTGTAATTACATTATTAGATATTCCTTTACTGAGTAGCTCTGACGAGCCACTAATTGAAAGACTACAAAACTATTCAACGCTCAGATCAGAAGGGATTGATAAAAAAAGAGGATTTAATGAAATATTGAACAGTCCTGTTTTCAGAAACTTTGTAATCAGTGAAGATGGCAAAACATCTGGCATTATAGTTTATTTAAAATCAAAGAACAAAACCAAAGAATTTAAAACCAAAGAAGATGAAGAGATATTTAAGGATAATTTAAAAAAACAAAATCATAAAAATATTTTAGAGATAAGACAAGTTATTAAAAATTTTAGTTCGACAAGTAAAATTCATTTGGGTGGTATTCCGATGATTGCAGATGACATGATGACTTTTATTAAAAATGATATAATTGTTTTTGGGCTTGGAGTTTTTATCTTTATTGTTGCAACTCTATGGTATGTTTTTAGAAAATTGGTATGGGTAATTGTTCCTATAAGCAGTTGTTTTTTTTCAGTAGTCATAATGACTGGTCTTTTAGGTCTCTTAGGATGGAAGGTGACAGTTATTTCATCAAATTTTATAGCTTTAATGTTGATATTAACTATGGCTATGAATATCCATATTAGTACAAGATATCTTCAGCTATCAAAACAATTTCCAAGATTAAACAAATTTAAAATTATTTCTTTAACAACAAGTAAGATGTTCTGGCCTATTTTGTATACAGCCTTGACAACTATATTTGCTTTTTTATCTTTAATATTCAGTGAAATAAAACCAATAATTGACTTTGGTTTCATGATGACTTTTGGTTTGATTATTTCCTTTCTTATTACCTTTAGTTTGTTGCCAACATTAATTAACATACTGAAGTTTAATAAGATTTCACTTAAGAGAGAAAAAGGTTCTGCTATAACTAATTTTTTTGGTAAAATTTCTGTTTCAAGTCAAAATACTATCTTTGGAACGACAATAATAATTATATTTCTAAGTATATTTGGGATTTCAAAGCTTGAGGTAGAGAATAGTTTTATAAATTATTTTGATAAAAACACAGAAATATACAAAGGAATGAAGCTTATTGATGAAAAATTAGGAGGCACAACACCTCTTGAAGTAATTTTGAAATTTCCAAAAAAAAATGAGAATGATCAAAAATCAGATGATGAAGAAGATGATTGGGGAGACGAAGATGAAAATGATGATAAATATTGGTTTACTAAAGATAAAATAAATAAAATAAAAAAGGTTCATAATTATTTAGACTCTTTAGAGCCTGTTGGAAAAGTTCTTTCTTTTTCCTCAATTATTGATGTTGCCACTCAACTAAATAACAACAAAGAATTAGGCTCTTTAGAAATGGGTGTGTTGTATACAAAAATACCAGATAATATAAAAAAAGAGATTGTAGATCCCTATATTTCTATAAAAGACTCTGAAGCTAGAATAAGCTTAAGAATAAAAGATTCTTTAGATAATTTAAGAAGAAATGATTTATTGATTAAAATAAATTCTGATCTAGTAAATAAACTAGATTTAAAAAAAGATGAATTCAAATTAGGTGGGGTTTTAATTCTTTTTAATAATTTGTTACAAAGTTTATTTAAATCTCAAATTTTAACTCTTGGTTTTGTTATGCTTGGGATTTTTATAATGTTTATAATTCTTTTTAAAAACCTAAAATTAGCTTTAATAGGTGTTGTACCAAATTTTATAGCAGCTTTTTTTATATTAGGTTTAATAGGGCTGTTAGGAATTCCACTAGATATGATGACAATAACCATTGCCGCAATAACAATAGGTATAGCTGTAGATAATAGTATTCATTATATTTATAGGTTCAAAGAAGAATATGCAAAGTTAAGAAATTATAACCGTACTTTAAGATTATGTCATTCGACTGTCGGTAAAGCTATTTTAAATACATCTATTACAATTGTTTTTGGATTTTCGATTTTAATAATGTCTAATTTTATACCTACAATTTACTTTGGTTTATTCACAGGAATTGCAATGTTGCTTGCAATGGTATCGGTTTTAACACTTTTACCTTCTCTATTGCTTAAAATTAAACCATTTAATTAATGATTGAAGCAATTCAGGATTTTTTAATACAAGTAACATTATTTGATTATATTTTTTTTGTCTTAACAATTTATTTTTTAATTCAAGGATCTAGAAAAGGATTTGTTTTAAGTTTATTATCAGCTGCTAAATGGGTTTTGGCATATATTCTAACAATTTATTTATTTCCAAAAGTAAAACCTTACTTTGATGGTATTTTAGATAGTGAATATGTTCTTGATATAATTGTTGGCTTAATATTATTTATTTTAATAATATTTCTTATTCTTTTAGCAAATAAAGCAATAAGTAAAGTTATTACTTACACTGGATTAGGCTCGGTCGATAAAGTTTTTGGATTTTTCTTTGGAATCGCTAAGAGCTATGTTTTAATTGTTTGTTTTTTCACAGCTATTGATGTTGTTTACGATAGTAAAAAATGGCCGTTAAATTTAAAAGATTCACTAACATTTCCTTGGGTTGAAAAAGGTAGTATCTATCTTATAAAGGTATTTCCAAACCAAAAACAATATGAAGACGCTAAAGAAAAAGTTCAAGATGTATAATCCTAAATTAAAAGAGGAATGTGCAGTCTTTGGCATAAGCAATACGCCAGAGGCATCAACCTTAACTGCTTTGGGACTTCATGCGTTACAACATAGGGGTCAGGAAGGTTGCGGAATAGTATCATTTGACGGTGAAAAATATCACTCTGAAAAAAGATTTGGTCTAGTTGGGGACAACTTTAATGATGAAAAAGTTTTAAAAAACTTGCCAGGAAATTACGCTATAGGTCATAACAGATATTCTACAACTGGCGGAACTGCTTTAAGAAATGTACAACCATTCTTTGCTGATACTAATTCAGGTGGAATTGGAGTTGCGCATAATGGAAATCTAACAAATGCAATAACTCTTAGAAATAAAATGGTTGAAGAAGGATCAATTTTTTACACAACATCAGATACTGAAACGATAGTAAAACTTATAGCCAAATCAAAAAGACCAAAGACAGTTGATAAAGTTATTGATGCTCTATTTCAAATTCAAGGGGGATATGCATTAGTTATGATGACACAGAATACTCTTATTGGAGTAAGAGATCCTTATGGAATTAGACCTCTAGTTATAGGAAAATTAAAAAACTCTTATGTTTTTGCATCTGAGACATGTGCCTTTGATATTATCGGAGCAAAATTTGTTAGAGAAGTTGAAAATGGTGAAATTGTTTATGTAGAAAATGATGAATTAAAAAGTATTAAGCCATTTCCTCAAAAAAAAGTGAGACCATGTGTATTTGAATATATTTATTTCTCAAGACCAGATAGTATTTTAAATGGCAAAACAGCCTATGAATATCGAAAAAGATTTGGAGCTGAATTAGCAAAAGAAGATAATTTAGATGCTGACTTAGTTGTACCTGTTCCAGACTCTGGTAATGCTGCTGCATTAGGCTATGCAGAAGAAAAAAAAATAAACTTTGATCTAGGTTTAATAAGAAATCATTATGTTGGTAGAACTTTTATAGAACCTTCACAGCAAATTAGAAGTTTAGGAGTTAAATTAAAATTAAATGCAAATGTTTCAGTTATTAAAAATAAGAAAATTATTTTAGTTGATGACTCTCTTGTAAGAGGAACTACATCTTCAAAGATTGTAAAAATGTTGTATGATAATGGTGCTAAAGAGATACATGTTAGGATAGCTAGTCCAGAAATAAAATACCCTGATTTTTATGGAGTTGATACACCTACAAAAAAAGAACTATTAGCAGCAAATAAATCAGTAGATGAAATAAAAGAATTTATAAAAGCAAAATCACTTAAATTTTTAACGTTAGATGGTTTATATAGAGGAATGGGTTTTGAGAAGAGAAATGATGCTTATCCTCAGTTAACTGATCATCATTTTACTGGTGATTATCCGGTAAAAATAATTGATGAACTTGGAGAAGATAAAGTTACACAATTATCATTATTAAGTACTGGGTCGAGTAATTAATGAAAAAAGTAAATTTTACTGAAATGAAAAATGGTTCAAAAGAAGATTATGAATTATTAGAAAAGTATGAAAAAAATTTTGAGCGTAAAACTGCAGATAGACTACTTAAATATCTTGCAAGTCAAACTACAACTCTTGAAGGTTATCAAATAACTAGACTTGAACATTCATTGCAAGCAGCCACAAGAGCTTACAAGAATGGAGAAAGTGAAGAGATGGTTGTAGCCACTTTACTTCATGACATAGGAGATGACTTGGCGCCTATGAATCATTCTCAATATGCTGCTTCAATAATCAGACCATATGTTTCAGAAAAAACATATTGGATAATCCTTCATCATGGACTTTTTCAAACATATTACAGTGCTCATCATTTGGGTGGAGATAGAAACGCCAGGGATAAGTTCAGGGACCACAAATACTATCAAGATACAGTTGATTTTTGCGAAAAATATGACCAATCTTCTTTTGATCCAAATTACAAATCTATGTCTTTAGAAGAGTTTGAGCCAATGGTGAAAAAGATATTTGATAGAAAACCTTTTTATCATCACTAGTTTTAAAAGAAAATATGACTAATAAACTGAAGGAAGAGAAAAGTCCTTATTTAAAGCAACATAAAGATAATCCTGTAAATTGGTTAGCTTGGAATAAAGAGAGTTTAGAACAAGCAAAAAAAGAAAAAAAACCAATATTTCTAAGTGTTGGGTATGCAAGTTGTCATTGGTGTCATGTAATGGCGCATGAGAGTTTTGAAGATGATGAAACAGCTAAAATAATGAATGAGAAATTTGTAAACATTAAAGTTGATAGAGAAGAAAGACCTGATTTAGATTATGTTTTTCAAAGAAGTTTATCTATTCTAACAGGAACTCAAGGAGGCTGGCCTTTATCCATGTTTCTTGATGAAAATGGTGTTCCTTTCACCGGTGGAACTTATTTTCCTCCAAAAGAAATGCATGGAAGACCAGATTTTCAAAAAGTTCTAAATAACGTTTCTGACGTATATAATAAAAATAGACAAAAAATTCTTGATCAAGCCCCTCAAATGCAGGAAATATTTGGAAAAATTAATCAAAGATCAGCAGTATTAAATCAACCATTAGAGCCATTTTTAGAAAAAATTATACAGCACCTTGATAAAGATAATGGAAGTTTCAAAGGAGCACCTAAGTTTCCACAATTTTATTTATTTGATGCAATGTTTTATTTTTATTTAAAAACAGCAAAAGAAGAATACTTTAAACCCGTTGAAACTTTACTTTACAATATTTCTTCAAAAGGAATGTATGATCATTTAGCTGGTGGTATAGCAAGATATACTGTTGATGAAAATTGGATCATCCCCCATTTTGAAAAAATGCTATATGATAATATTCAATATATTGGATTGTTAAACAAGTTCTTTCAAAAAACTAATAATCTTTATTATAAAGAAAAGTTAGAGCAAACTATAAATTTTATTAATTCAGAATTTAGAAATGATTTTGATCTTTACGGGTCTGCATATGATGCCGATAGCGATGGTGTTGAGGGAAAATATTATGTATGGAATTATGCAGAGCTAAAAAATACTCTGGGTTCTAAATTTAATTTATTCGCAAAAAAATATATTTTAACGGAGGAGGGAAACTTTGAAGGTAATAATATTTTAATAGAAAATAAAAGCAATCTGTCCGATGAAGAGAATAAAGAAATCTTAAATATCGAAAAAGCATTATTAAATCAAAGAAAAGTACGTGCTAAACCATTATTTGATGATAAATCTCAAACTGATCAAAATTGTTTTTTATTAGAAACTCTCCTTTTCTCATCGTTAATAACTGATAATGAAGAACTAAAACAGAATACTCTTTTAAGTATAAATAAATTGGAAAATTATCTGTCAGACAAAATTTTCCATTGCTATCAAGACACCGAGATTGACGCTTTCTTGGAAGATTACGTATATTACGCAAGTCTTTTGATAACTATTTATGAATTAGATGGTGACGATAAATACATCGAAAAAGCTAAAGATATTTTAATAAAAACTTGGGAATGTTTCTTTGATAAAAAATCAAGATTGATGCAAAAAAATAAAATATTAGATAATGACCTTTTTGTACAGCCGGTAGATCTAAATGATAATAATATACCGAATGGAAATAGCGTATATTTAAACTTATGTAATAAATTATACATAATAACTAGCGATAAAATATGGTTTGAGAAAATTGATATTTTAAAGAAAAGTTTCCATCAAGTTTTAAACTCAAACTTTGCACAAATGTTTAGTTTTGTTAAATCATTGGATATATGTGAAGAAAGTATATCTTTTACAATTTATGGAAGGCAAAATTTAGATCCTAATATGAGAAAGTATTTACAAAAAAAGTTTTTTACAAGAGCTACATTTAAATATCTAGATAATGAGGAAAAAGAGGCAAAAATTGTTATATGTAAAAATCAAACTTGCTCAAACAAATTAAGTAATATAAAGGAAATCGATGATTATCTAGAAAGAAACAATATAAGCTAATGATAGAAACAAAGGAACAAATAATAGAACATTTTAAATCAGGTTCAAAGGATAAATCTAATTTAAAGATTGGAGTTGAGCATGAAAAATTTATTTTTGATAAAAAAACAAATACGAGAATTGATTATCCCAAAATCAAAAAAATGTTTGAAAATTTATATGAGTTTGGCTGGAAACCTATTTTTGAGGAAAAAAATCCAATAGCGTTAACTAAGAATGGTAAAAGTATTACTTTAGAACCTGGCAATCAAATAGAGCTATCTGGTGCAAAATTAAATAATATTCACGAAGCTTGCGCTGAATCTCATGAATATTTATTTGAGTTAAACCAGGTAATTGAAAAATTAGATTTTAAAATAGTAAGCTCTGGATATGATCCTATTTCTAAACTTGAGGATATACCTAATAATCCAAAAAAAAGGTATGAGGTTATGACCAAGGATATGCCCGTTGGAGGCAAACTAAGTTTGGATATGATGTATAAAACTGCAGGTACACAATTAAATTTAGATTATATCTCAGAAGAAGATTTTATAAAAAAATTTAAGTTGGCAAATAATCTAGTTCCAATATCTATCGGACTTTTTGCAAATTCCTCTATAGTTGAAAAAAATAATAGTGGATACTTATCTTACAGATCTAAAGTTTGGCAAGAAACTTCTAGAGGTGGATTGCCTGAGTTTTTTTTAAAAGATGTAAATTTTGAAAAATATGCAGAATATATCATGAATTATCCCATCTTATTTTTACAAAGTGAAGGTAAATATATTTCTGGAAAAAAATATTTATTTAAAAACTTTATGAATGGAGAAATAAAAGAAATTGGAAATAAAATTCCTAGTACTAATGATCTTGATATACATTTAGGAACAATATTTACAGAGAACAGATTAAAACAATATATCGAATTAAGATCAATGGATGCATGTGGATGGGAGTGTTTGTGCGCTGGTCCT
Source organism: uncultured Pelagibacteraceae bacterium (assembly GCA_902633185.1). GTDB lineage: Bacteria > Pseudomonadota > Alphaproteobacteria > Pelagibacterales > Pelagibacteraceae > Pelagibacter. The sequence goes on from CACPFN010000010.1 coordinate 15,261, forward strand.
GCCCTATTCACTGGATTGCTATATGGAAATCTGGAGGAAACTTTAGATTTAATTAAAAATTGGGAAGCTAATGAAGTGCTTTCAGCTTATAAAAATGCACCTAGAAATGGCTTAAAAACAAATTTGATGGGCAAGGATATAGCTTATTGGGCAGAGAGACTAATAGATATATCTAAATCAGGATTAAAAAAGAGAGACTTTTTAAATAGAAAAAAATTAAGTGAGGTTAAGTTTTTGGATCACTTAGAAAAGATTGTAAAAAATAAAAAAACAAATGCTGATAATATAATAAGTAAGTATTCAAATTCTGAAAATTTGAATGATTTATATGACCAATAAAATTGTTGCTATACAAGGTGATAATTTAAAAAAATTAAATATCAAAACAGATACTACTATTTTTTTAGCTCATGAAGCTCAAAACAGGGGTTATAAATTATTTTATTATAATCCAGAAAATTTGTCGAATATAAGAGGAAAAACTATAAGCGAGGGATATTTTATTAAAATTGATTATTCAAAAAAGAAATTTTATAAAATTTTAAAAAAATCAAAATTAGACTTATCCCTTACAAAATATATTTTAATCAGACAAGACCCACCCTTTAACTTAGAATATATTTCAACAACATTAATGTTGGATAGAATTAAAAATAAAACAAAAATAATTAATGACCCTACCTCAGTAAGAAATATTTCAGAAAAATTTTATTCTTTAAATTTTAAGAACTATATGACAGATACAATATTTACAAAAGATTTGTTTGAAATTAAAAAATTTTTTAGAAAACATAAGAAGATAATAATTAAACCCATTCATAGCTATGGTGGTAACGATATAAATCTTATTTCAGGAAAGCTTAATTTATTAAAAATAAAACAAATATTGAAAAAACATGGTCACATTATGTGTCAAAAATTTTTAAATAAAATTAAGTTTGGAGATAAAAGAGTTTTTATTATAAATGGTAAGGTATGTGGAGCTATATCTAGAGTTCCAAAATCAGGATCTATATTAAGCAATATGAGTAAGGGTGCAAAACCTAAAATCGCATTTTTAAGCAGTAAAGAGCTGAAAGTTTCAAATATAATTGCAAAAAAAATCAAGAAAGATGGAATTTACTTTGCAGGAATAGACTTTATTGATGGAAAGTTAAATGGAGATATAAATGTAACATCACCAACAGGTATAAAAACATACTTTGATTTATCTAAGATAAACTTGGCCAAGACTTTTTGGAAAGGTTTATAGTTGAAAAACTTATCAAATCAGCAAAAAGGATCATCTCTTGCGTTTATAGCAGTGATGTTTATCACGCCAGATTCACTTTTTATAAGATTATCTTCTATAGATACTTGGGGATTATTATTTTATAGAGGTGCCATACCATTTGTAGCTGTATTAATTGGACTTCTCATATTTTATAAGAAAAACTTTATTAAAGCATTTTTGAATGTTGGTTATGCAGGTATTTTTTACATCATAAGTTTTTCGATTTGCAATATTACATTTATAATTTCAATCCAAAATACAAATGTAGCAAATACACTAATAATGATTGCAATGGCACCCATGCTTTCTGCAATCCTTGGTGCAATATTTCTAAAAGAGGTTCCAGATAAGAAGACTTGGATAGCAATAGCCGTTACTTTAGTAGCTGTAATATATATATTTTACGACTCTCTAGAGATGGGTAACTTATTTGGAGATCTTATGGGTATAACAACAGCTTTTGGACTCGCCACCAACGCGGTAATAATCAGGTCGGCAAAGGATAGAGATTTGCTACCTTCAGCAGTTGTTGGTAAGCTTACAGTAGCTCTATTTGCTCTCTTTTTCATTGAAAGTTATGAGTTAGTTGAAAAAGACCTGATTTATATACCCTTAATGTGTATTTTGTGTGTAGCAATACCATTCGTTTTAGTGACGATTGCTCCAAGATTTATACCTGCCGAGGAAGTTAATCTGTTTTTTCTTCTAGAGACCATTTTAGGACCCATTTGGGTTTGGTTAGTTATAAAAGAACAGCCTAGTCTAGAGACAATAGTTGGTGGACTTGTAATTATATTCACCATAGCTGTTCACTCCTATCTAAAATTAAAATCTTCTTCTAAGTAAATTATTTTTCTTTTTGTCACAAATTTGTCTTGATTTAAAATTAGATCGCCCATAAACACCGCTAATTTTATGAACAAAATTATAAAAAACTCTTGGGCTCTATTTATGGGTATGGCATTTATAATGCTAGCTCATGGTTTTCAAGGTACTCTTTTAGGTGTTAGAGCAGTTAAAGAAAATTTTGGTCTATCATCGACAGGTTTTTTATTTTCTGGATATTTTGTTGGATATTTTATTGGAGCAAAAATTATACAATCATTAATTCATAGAGTTGGACATATTAGAGTATTTGCAGCTTTTGCTTCCGTAACTTCAATTGTAGTCTTGTTGCACTCTATTTTTGTAAATCCTATTTCATGGTTTGTGCTTAGAATGATTTCTGGATTTAGCATGGTTTGTCTTTATACAATTGCTGAAAGCTGGTTAAACGATAGATCTACAAATAAGAATAGAGGCAGTGTTTTATCAATCTACATGATTGTTATGTATTCCTCTATGGCGATTGGAATGTTTTTCATAAACTTTAGTAAACCAGAAAACTTTCAACCTTTTATACTGATATCTTTATTTATGTCATTGTCTCTTGTTCCAATATTATTAACGAAAAGAAAGGCTCCAAACTTTAAAAAAATATCAGGTATGAAGCTAAAGGAAGTTTATAATTCATCACCATTTGGTGTTGTAAGTTCTTTTTTAATTGGAATATCACATTCAGCTGTTTTCTCATTGATTGCAGTTTACGCTACATCGATGAATTTTAGTATTTTAGAAATATCAATAGTAACTTTTTTATTTGCTATATCTGGAGCTATATCTCAATGGCCAATAGGAAAATTATCAGATGTTTTAGATAGAAGAATTGTAATTATTTATACAACATTTGGAGCAGCTTTATTTTGTTTTTTGGCGATTATTTCTTCAGGTCAAATGTATATGCCTGCGGGTTTAGCTACATCAAAAATATTTTTTTATATCTGTATAATGTGTTTTTCTTTTTGCAGTCTACCAATGTTTGCATTAATTTTTGCACACACAAATGATTTTATACCAAAAGAAAAATTTGTAGCAGCAGGAGCAGGATTACAATTTGTTTTTGGTCTTGGTGCAATTTGCGGTCCTTTTATGTGCTCATTATTTATGGAATTTTTAGGAGAAAATGGATTTTTTATTTTTTTAATTATATTTCATTCATTTATTGGTTTATTTGGAATATATAGAATGCAAATTAGAGAGTCTGGAGATAACCCAGATTCACAATTTGCACCTATGCCACAAACGATAACTCCAGCCGGTATAGAACTTAATCCTTCAACTGAACCAATAGATGAACCAAATAATTTAAACGAATTTAAGAAAATTTAGTGTAAGTTCAAAATTATGAAAACAGCATTAATATTCGGTTCAACTGGATTAATTGGTGGAATATTACTTAAATTGTTAGCCAGTGATCAAAAATATAAAAAAATCAAGGTTTTTGTAAGATCTTCTACTTCAAAAATTGATCCTAAAATAGAAGTTATTCAAACAGATTTTACAAAATTAGAAAATATTAAGCCAGAAATAAAAGGCGATGATTGTTTTTTTTGTATTGGAACTACAAGAAAAAAAACACCTAACAAACAAGATTATATAAACACCGAGTACAATTTACCTGTAGCAATTGGAAAAATTTGTAGTGATAATAATGTACAAAATTTTACTTATATTTCTTCATTGGGTGCCAGTTCAAAAAAAACAAATTTGTATTTAAAAAATAAAGGTATGGCTGAAGAAGAATTAAGAAAACTAAACTTTAAAAAATTTATTGTAATTAGACCTTCATTTTTAATTGGAAAAAGAATAGAGGAAAGATTGGGAGAAAAAATAGGTATTTTTGCCATGAAATGTATATCACCAATTTTAGTTGGAGATTTAAAAAAATATAAATCGATAAATGCAGAAATAGTTGCCAAATCCATGATAAATATATCAAACAGTGAAATACAAAGTGGAGTATTTGAACCACCACAATTACTGGAAATTGGAAGAGAATAAATTTTTTATAGATCAATAAAATATTAAAAAAAATTATTTTAAGTGCTATAATACATTTAAAGGAGGTATCTATGGCTAAATTTTTTTTAATGGGAAATTTTACAGAGAAAGCATTCGCAGGCTTTTTAAAAGATCCTGGATCAGATAGATCTGAGGTTGCTAGAAAGTGTTCTGAAAGTGTTGGAGCTGAAATGAAATCTTACACATATTTGAGAGGACCCTATGACTTTATAGTTGAAACCCATGGTACATTTGAGCAAATGGCTGCTATAAAAATGGCCACTGAGGGTAGTGGTGCACTTAAAAATATCGCTATTTGTGAGGAAACACCAATGAATGATATTGCAAATCATGCAACAAAAGTATCAAGTGGCTATAAAGTGCCTGGACAATAATCTTAATGGTAGCTTCATTAATTATGGGGCTACCAATTTAAAATTGAAGCTGTCAAAATATCTCATTCAAATGAAATAATATTGATCTATTAAGAAAGTTATGAACAAAAGAAAATTTATAAAATTATCTATATTTGGATCATTATTATACAGTATTTTTCCATACAAAATTTCATTAGCTGAAACCAAAAAAATAATTAATCAAAATTTAACAGAAGCTCAAAAAAAAATAATGTTTGAGGAAGCAACAGAACGACCATTCTCAAGCCCTCTTAATTACGAGAAAAGAGAAGGTTTTTATCACTGTGCAAATTGTGGAGCTAAACTATTTAAATCTAGTTCAAAATTTGATAGTGGAACTGGTTGGCCATCATTTACAGAAGCTCTTCCTGGAGCTTTTAAAACTAAGGTTGATTATAGCTTTGGCATGAAAAGAATTGAGTACCATTGTGCAAAATGTGGTGCCCATCATGGTCATGTCTTTGAAGACGGTCCTGGATCGACAGGAAAGAGATATTGTAATAACGGCTTGTGTTTAATATTTAAACCATCATCATAAAACGGAGGAATAATGAAGATATTGAGTATATTGAAAGGGGTTGAATTAGTTATAGCAGATTTAGAAGTAAATTTGGGAGAACAGGTGAGAAGTGCACCTACGTTATGCGCAAGATACAATGGTAAAATTATACCTTTAAACACTGCTCAAGATGGTCGACCCATTCTTATGAGAGAAGAAAACGCTTTAGAAAACTAATTTTGTATTTAATTGCGTCAACTTAATTAAGTTTATTTACAAGGAAATATTATAAAAAATAACTATGACATTTGAATTACCAAAACTAAATTATTCTAATGAGGCTTTGTCTCCAATAATGTCACAAGAAACATTAGAATTGCATCATGGAAAACATCATCAAACCTACATAACAAATCTTAACAATTTTATAAAAGATACGGACTTGGCTGAACTGTCATTGGAAGATATAATTGTTAAAAGCTCAAAAGATAACTCAAAAGCTGGAATATTTAATAATGCAAGCCAGCATTGGAACCATAATCTTTTTTGGAAGTGCATGAAGCCAAAAGGTGGTGGAAATATTCCGTCAAAACTTGAGAAAAAAATTATTGAAGATTTTGGAAGTGTTGAAAAATTCAAAGATGAATTCAAACAAGCAGGTATAACTCAATTTGGATCAGGTTGGTGTTGGTTGTCTTTGAATAATGACAAATTAGTTGTAACAAAAACAGCTAATGCAGCAAACCCATTAATAGAAAATATGAAACCAATACTTGGTTGTGATGTTTGGGAACATTCATATTACATTGATTATAGAAACAGACGACCGGAATACTTAGATAAATTCGTCGAAAATCTTATCGACTGGGAATTTGTTGAATCTCTTTTAGATTAATCTAAATTTAAATTTAATGAATAAAGTTAATTCCAGCAAACTCTGGAAAATTATGCAGGAAGCTGGCGATTATTTAAATGGTCAACTGCCTGATCATCCAAATCATCCAAAAGGAAGAAATGCATACGCTCATGTAGCTGTATGTGTAAAGAATAAATTTAAATCATCTTATAAAGATATTCCTGATGAAAGATTTAATGAAGTGACTGATTATATTGAATTCTTAAAAAAAAATCCAAATTAACCTAATGTACTTGTTGCATAAATTAATATAATTACAAGCACAGCTATAGCTTCCATATTTTCCTTTCTTTTATAATAAGTAACATATTTAATTGGATATCGTTTGTAAAAATTCTTCTACTTCACTGCTTTTCGTATTCCAGGCTGTCACTAATCTTACAGTTTTGCCATCCATTTCTTCATTGCTCATCATGTATTCCTCTGTATTTAAATGATCAATCATTTTTTTTGGGAGTTTAACAAATACTTCATTTGCTTCAGTGGGATATTCAAGTTTAACTTTATTGCTAGAAACTAGACCATCACTTAATTTTTTTGCCATTAGATTTGCGTGTTTTGCATTTTTTAACCAAACATTATTTGAAATATATCCATCTAATTGTGCAGAGACAAAACGCATTTTAGATAACAAGTGTCCAGATCTTTTTAATAAGAAAGGTAGGTTGCCAACTAATTCTTTATTAAATATTACAATTGCTTCAGCTGCTATACATCCATTCTTCGTTGCACCAAAAGATAATATATCAATTCCTGATTTCCACGTCATTTCTGCAGGAGTTACATCTAATGAAACTAGTGCATTAGCAAATCTAGCGCCATCCATATGTACTTTTAATTTTTTTTTATGTGCAATTTCAGAAATATTTCTAATTTGATCTAAAGTATATACTTCACCAGTTTCAGTTGCTTGGGTTATGCTAACAATAGATGGCTGAGTATGATGCACAATTCCAAACCCTCCAATATTATCATTTAGCTCATCAACTGTTATTTTGCCGTCTTTACCGTTTAATGGAACAAGTTTTGCTCCACCTGTATAAAATTCAGGGGCTCCACACTCATCAACATTGATATGAGAAAATTTATGGCAATAAATATTTCCAAATGACGGAGATATAGCAGAAAGTGCTAAAGCATTTGATGCAGTTCCTGATGCTGTGGGGTAAACAATTACATCCTTTTCAAAAATTTTAGAAAATTTTTCTTGTAACACACCTGAAATTTCATCATTACCATACGGTGGGGCAATACCATCATTTGCTTTGATAATTGCATCTAAAACTTCTGGACAAGCTCCTGTCACATTATCTGAAGCAAATTTCACTCTTTTGCGTTTTGTATTAATTTTTGCGTTCATTTTATTGTTTTGGAAAATAATCTTTTAAAGTACCTTCTCTATAAACATCGGCTGTACAACAATGAAGGCCTCCACCAAAAGCGTATGCATCTCTCAACTCTACAGGGATAACTTCCATACCTAATTTATCTAACTGTTCAGCTTGATATTTTTCACTTTTTTCAACACATACAGTTTTAGGGTCAAGAACTAAAACATTCATTGATAGCCATACTGAAGAGTAACAAAGTGGTGGTGGGGTATTATGAGCAGGTTGTGCAGCATCAATAATTTCCCATCCATTATCTTCAAATAATTTTCTTTGTTCTTTTGGAAGTCTTCGTTGTGGATTATTAATAATTAACCCTTCTTTAATTGGGGTAAAGGTTGCATCAATGTGAATTGGATAAGGATCGCCTGGGAAATTTACAGCATGAACTCTATGATCCTTAAAATGTCTTTTTATCCAATCAATTCCTTTTAAGTTAGTTGTAAATCCATGTTGTACAACTAAATCCTTTCCAAATCTTAGAATATCTGCGGCATCAAATAATGGCTCTTCCTCAGTTGTGACAAAGTATTTATTTTCTGTCCATTCAAGTCTTTTTGTTACACCAATTTTATCTGATAAATAGTCTTTTCTATAGTCTGCATCTGTTAATCTAGGCTTTGGTGCTGACTCATGTCTCATATTTGGATCTTTATTATAATAGTCTTTTAATAATGGTCTGTAACATAGGTACTCAAACCATCTGCACCTGTAGCTCATTGTAGCTTCTAATATTTCATTTCCCACAGTTAACAAAACATCTCTAGGAGGCATGCATCCAAACATAGTTTCGGCTTTCCAGTCAGGAGTTGATGTTGGTTGATTAAAATCTAAAGGTGTTGGTCTATCAACTTTTATACCCCTTTTTTCAAGTAAATTTGAAAAGTTATCTAATAGTTCATTAGCTTTATCAACAGAGTCCTTAGTTCTTGGACCATAAGTTCCTCGCATATCAGAGTCTTCTGGAACTTTAGCATCTAAAGCAGGTTCGGGCGCTGGAATGCAAGTACCATCTGCTCTACCAACAATTACATGTTTTAATGGATCCCATTCATTCCAACTATTAACAATCTTATTATTTTGAACCATGTAAAATTAATTTAATCCAATAAATCTTCTATTAGATTGCATTATCATACTATAATAAAAAATAGCTAAAAAAATAAAGAAGCCACCAATAATTGTATTAGTTGAAGGAATTTCATTTATTCCAAGCCATGGCAGCCAAACCCAAAATATTCCTCCTATTACTTCAGTCAAAGACAATAGCGTTAAATCAGCTGCAGGAATATGTTTAGACCCAATTGAATAAAGAATTAAGCCCATGCACACAAGTGTTCCATGAGTGGCAAATAATGCTTCATTTTTATTTGAAGATAAGAAATTTGCATCGTTATTTAAAAGCATAACTGTTGAAAATAAAAAACAAAATAATCCTGCTATAGCAACAGTTGTAAACTTAGGAGTTTGTTTTCTCCATCTCAGACTTACTGAAAAAATTGAAAAACCTAGTGCAGATACTAATCCAAAAATTAGACCCATTAAAGAATTTTCTTCGGTATTACCGTAGGCCATTACTATTATACCAAATGCAGCGACTAAAATTGATATCCAAACTGTGATTGAAATTTTTTCTTTCAAAAATAGAAAACCAAGTAGCGCGGTTATAAAAGGCATTGCAGCTAAACATAATAAAGTTACTGCTGCTGTCGTGTTAGTAATTGACCAAATAAAAGTTATCATTGCTGTTCCTAAACCGACACCACCTATAATTCCAGATATCCCAATTTTAAAATAATTTTTATAAAATGAAATTCCTTCTTCCAGAAATAAGTAAACATTCAGCAATAAAAAAATAACAATGCCTCTTGCAAACAAGTATTGCCAAGGGACAGTTTCGGGTTGGTCTATATGTCTTACAACATATGGTCCAAATGACCAAAGTATGCCTGCAAATAAAACAATTGGAATAGCTACTTTAGGATTTTTTAAATCAGGCATAAATTAATTTATTTTTTATAAATTTTTAGTGATATTATTAAATAAATATGGATTTAGATATAATAAAAATTGCATCCGACACGACTAATAATAAAATATTGAAAGATTACACTCATAGATCGAAATATAAAAATAAAACTTGTGGCGATATAATTGAAATGAGAGTTAATATTAAGAAAAATATAATACAAGATATTGGGTATCAGACAAAATCCTGTGTTTACTGTCAAGCTTCTGCAAGCTTAATATCTCATAAACTTATCAAAAAAAGTAAAAATAAAATTAATTATTTATTAAAAAATCTTATCGATTATTTTGAAAATGAAATTAAACCTTTGCCAAAAAATCTAAATAAATTTAATAAATTGTTTAATAAAAAAAATATATCTAGAAAAAACTGTGTATTAATGCCATTAATTGCACTTAAGAAACTCAGCATTGATGAATAATTTAGATATTAAAAAACCTGCTATCGCTGCAATATTTTCTACTATGACAATTGGGGTTTTGTCATTGCTTACTTATAAAACACCTTATGGATTATTTTTGATTGCTTCCTTTGGTTCTACAATGGTTTTGCTTTATGGGTATCCAGAAAGTCCTTTTGCAAAACCTAAAAATATATTTTTTGGTCATTTTTTAACTTCACTTGTTGGTGTGATATTTGTGAATTTCGTTCCACTTCCGATATATATTATTATACCTGTTGCTGTTGGAATAGGTGTCGGATTAATGATTATTCTTAATGTAACCCACCCTCCTGCAGGAGGAAATCCTATAATTGTGATCATGGGGTCAGTTTCATTTGAATATTTAATTTCCCCAGTTATAAGCGGATCAATTATTGTGATAGTTTTCGGCATAATCTTGAATAAATTTATTGCTAAAAGGAATTACCCAAAATAAACACAATTTGTTTGCTAGTCCTATTTAACTTGTGCTAGTCTTTTCAAATAATAATTTATAATTTAGCTTTAAGAAGCTAGTAATAGGAGTAAAAATGAAAGTACTTTGTGTATTGTATGATGATCCAAAAGGAGGAATGCCTAAATCTTATCCTCTGTCGGATTTACCAAAATTGGAGAAATATCCAGATGGAATGACATTGCCATCGCCTAAAGGAAGAGATTTTACACCAGGCCAATTACTTGGTTGTGTTTCAGGTGAACTTGGTTTGAGAAAGTTTTTAGAGAGTAATGGACACGAGTTGATTGTTACTAACAGTAAAGATGGAGATGGATGTGAAGCGGATAAACATATTGTTGATGCTGACATTGTTATCTCTCAACCATTTTTCCCTTATTATTTAACTAAAGAAAGAATCGCAAAAGCTAAAAACCTTAAGATGGCAATAACAGCAGGAATAGGTTCTGATCACGTTGATTTACAAGCAGCAATGGATAATAAAATTGATGTTGTTGAAGTAACTTTCTGTAATTCTAGATCAGTTGCTGAACACATAGTAATGATGATTGTTTCAATGGTTAGAGATTATCACAATCAACATAGAATAGTTAATGAAGGTGGATGGAATATTGCAGATGCTGTTCAAAGAAGTTATGACGTTGAAGGAATGCATATAGGAACCGTTGCTGCTGGAAGGATCGGATTAGATGCACTTAGAAAAATGAAACCATTTGATGTTCATTTGCACTATTTTGACAGACATAAATTACCTGACAGTGTTGAAAAAGAACTAAACTTAACTTTTCATGAATCAGTGGAGTCTATGGTAAAAGTTTGCGACGTTGTTACAATTAATTGCCCACTTCATCCTGAAACTGAAAATTTGTTTGATGATGAAATGATAAGTAAAATGAAAAAAGGAGCATACATAGTTAACACTGCAAGAGGTAAAATTTGTAATCGAGATGCAATAGCTAAAGCCCTAAAAAGTGGACAGCTAAGTGGTTACGCAGGTGATGTATGGTTTCCACAGCCTGCTCCAAACGACCATGTATGGAGAACAATGCCAAATCATGGAATGACACCTCACACTTCTGGTACATCTTTATCTGCTCAAGCAAGATATGCAGATGGTGTAAGAGAAATATTGGAATGTTTCTTTGAAGGAAAAGAAATTAGAAATCAATATTTGATCGTAAAAGATGGCCAATTAGCAGGAATGGGTGCGCATTCTTACAGTAAAGGGTCTGCAACTAGTGGATCAGAAGAAGCTGCTAAATATCAAAAAAAATAAAATAGATTTATTAAAGGTATGCTACTTAAATAAGTAGCTACCTTTAATACCATAGATTTAAACCCTCATTATTATATATTTTGTATATGAGGTTATTTTATTACTTTTTTTTATTATTTCTTATCTCGACATCATTCTCTCATTCAAAAGATAAAGCGTATTTTGCAGGAGGTTGCTTCTGGTGCATGGAAGAGTCTTTTGAAATGTTGGAAGGTGTAGAAGAAGTTATATCTGGTTACTCAGGAGGGATCACGGCTAATCCAACATATAGGGAAGTCACTTATGGAGATACTGGTCATTTTGAGGTTGTTGAAATAATTTATGACAAAGAGAAAATATCCTATAAAGAACTCTTAAAAAATTTCTGGCTTAATATTGATCCATTTGATGCTTATGGCCAGTTTTGCGATAAAGGATACAGCTACAGATCTGTAGCATTTTATGAAAACGATTATCAGAAAGATTTAATTGATAAAGATATAAAAAGATTAGAAAAGAAATTTAAAAAAAAGGTAGTCACATATGTTAAAGAATTTGAGATTTTTTACAAAGCAGAGGATAAACATCAAGATTACTATCAAGTATATTTAGAAAATTATTTAAAATATAAGAAAGCATGCAAAAGAGAGAGAATACTTGATATTATTTGGGGATCATAATTAATGCCTGTAACAAGCAAATTTGTAGCTTTAAAAAACTATATCCCTACAGGTTTACCAAAAGAAACTGACTTTGAAATAAAAACTAAGGAGATATCTTTAGATACTAAGAACAATATATTGGTTTTAAATTTATGGATTTCAGTTGATCCTTATATGAGGGCAAGGATGACTGAAAGAAAAAACTATAAACCACCCTTTAATATTGGTGAAGAGATGGAAGGTTATGCTTTAGGTATAGTTAAAGAGTCTAAAGACAAAAATTTTAAAGAAGGAGATATTGTTTTTAGTAATTTCGGAATGAGAGATTACTTTGTTTGTAATTCCAATGATCTAAAAAAAATTGAGCCAATGAATATTCCTATACAAACATATCTGGGTCCACTTGGAATGACAGGTCATACAGCTTATATAGGACTTTTTAAACATGGTGAATTAAAACCAGGTCAAACAATCCTTGTTTCTTCAGCTGGAGGTAGTGTTGGATCTACTGTTTGTCAAATTGCAAAAAATATGGGTTGTAAAGTAATTGCAAGTACAGGATCTGATGAAAAAGTTAAATGGCTGAAAAATGATTTAAAAATTGATCATGTGTTTAACTATAAAAAAATTGAAAATCTTGTTTTGCATCTTAAAGAAGTTTGTCCCGAAGGATTTGATTTATATTTTGATAATGTAGGTGGTGATTTCTTAGAGTCAGCTATTTTTCAAATGAAGAACTTTGGAAGAATTGTAATTTGTGGAAGGATATCCCAAATGAATGCAACTAATCCTGGCTCTGGTTTAAAAAATATGGCTCATGTTCTTGTAAAAAGACTAACTATTAAAGGTTTTATAATTTTTGATCATGAAGATGATCGAGAACAGTTTGAAACCGATATGGCTAAATGGCTACTAGAAGATAAAATTAAATTTAAAGAAACTGTTTACGAGGGTATAGAAAATACGCCAAAATCATTCATTGATTTATTAGAAGGTAAAAACATAGGAAAAATGCTTGTAAAAATTTAATTAGAATTTTTATGAAGTTTTTAAAGAAATTTTATAGACCCTTTTTATTAACCTATATTTTTTTGAGTATAGCTATCAGTTTTTATCCATCATTTGATTTTTACTCACTAAAAGGTCAAATTCTTATAATTGCCGTATCTTTTTTTAATGGGATGATGGGAGTTTACGTAAAAAAATTATAAGACGTAGGGCTCGGGTCTTGCAGAACTATTTAATACTCTTTCGACTGCGAAAACACTAATATCTATAGTTTGATAACTGCCTGTAGTTATTAATTCAGTTAGAGCTCTACCAATTCCTGGTGCTTGCATTAAACCTCTGCCAGTAAATCCTGAGGCCATGTAAACATTTTCATATTTTGGATGTTTTCCAACTACAGCATTATTATCTAATTTGTTACAATCATAATATCCAGCCCATCCACCTGTTAATTTGAGTTCTTCAAATGCTGGTATTCTTTTTGCAAGAGCAGGCCAAACTAATTCTTCAAAATCATTCCATGCAGGTTCGAGATCTTCTGCATCAAAAACTGAAATTGGAGAACCTGCTAAATATTCTTTTCCTTCTGGTCGCCAATATACTCCTGTTGTTAGATCCCCGGATAATGGCATCTCTGGAATATGCTTAGGACATTTAACTCTAAAGACTGTATGTTTTTGAGGTACTACAGGAATATCTTCAAGTAGTTCCTTAGTCCAGCATCCAGCTGCGGAAATAATTGTCTTTGCATTAATTTCAGATAGGCTCTTAACCTCTCCCTTAATAAATTCTGCCCCAAGATCAATTGCTTTATGCTTTAAAGCGCTATGAAATAAAAATGGATCAATCCATCCCTCACTCTTGTTATCAGTAAATGTTGCAGTTTCAATTCCTTCCTCATTAATGTAAGGAAAATAGTTTTTCAATTCAGAACCTTTAATATTTTTTGTACCCGCTTCACATTCTTTATGATTTTCTAAAGCTCTGTATTGCTCTTCTGCATGATCTGGTCCAAACATTAGAAGATATCCATTGGGCACCATGCTAGCTGTTGGATTTGGATTTTTTTCAGTTTTCAATAATTCTGGTATTTGAAATATAAATTCCCTTGCAAATTTTCCTAAAAGAATATTTTCTTTTTGAAAAAACTGTCGTCTAAATCCACCAAGTGATAATGGGAATGATGCAGTTTTATAAGTTGGATCCCTTTCAATGACTTTTACTTTTCTGCCTTCTTTAGACATAAAGTATGCAGTTGCAGCTCCAATTATACCACCACCTACTATTACAACATCATCCATATTAGTTTATCAAAAAAATGTTTATATTTAAAAGCAATGCAAAACAACACCATAACAAATATGGAATCATCAAGTACATGCTTAATTGACTTATATTCTTATATTTAAATACCAATAAAACAATAAATATAATTAACACAACAAGATTTAAAATTGCTAAAGAAATATTATGGAAACCAAAGAAAACAACACTCCAAGTTGTATTAAAAAAAAGATGAATGAAATATAAAAAAACAATATTTAAATTTTTTGTGTTTTTATGCCACGCATTCCATATGGCTATTGTCATAAATAAATAAAGTAATGTCCATACTGGCCCAAATATCCAATCTGGTGGATTGTATTGAGGTTTAGATAAATTTGAATACCAAGGTTCTTTAAAATTTATAGTAACCAAACCTCCAATAAATGAAGCTGAAAACGTAGTAATTGCAAAGAGAATAAAAGATAAAATTTTATTTTTTAGCATTTAAGTACTATACAGCAGTTAAATATGAATAAAAAAGTAATTTGGATCACCGGCGGAAGTACAGGAATTGGCAAAGCACTTGCGTTAAAATTTGCTAATAATGGATGGACAGTTGCTATTTCTGCAAGAAGAGAAAATTTATTAAAAGAAATCGAAGATAAGCATCAAAATATTAAATCTTTTCCACTTGATGTAAATGATAAGGAAAAGTGTAAGTCTGTTTTTGAAAATATAAAAAAGGAACTTGGTGACATCGAAATTTGTTTTTTTTCTACGGGAACTTGGGATCCAAAAAAAGAAAAAGAAATTGATGTAGAGCAAATTGAAAACGTATTTAAAGTAAATTTTTTTGGAACATTAAATTGTATAAAAGCAGTTGAAACTCATTTTCGAGAGAGAGGAAAAGGTATTATTACCATTGTATCTTCGATTGCAGGATACAAAGGCTTACCTAACTCAAGTGGCTATGGACCATCAAAAGCTGCTTTAAGTAATCTTGCTGAAAGTTTACATTTTGATTTTGGAAGATATGGTGTGAGGGTTTGTTTAGTTTCTCCAGGTTTTATCAAAACACCAATGACTGATAAGAATGATTTTAAGATGCCTTTTCTAAAAACTCCAGAATTCTCGGCAGACAAAATTTATGATGGGCTTATTAATGGTTCTAATTTTGAAATACACTACCCAAAAGAATTAACTTTGATCCTTAAATTTTTAAAAATAATACCTGATCGATTATATTTTTATTTAATACGGAAATTAACTAAATTACAAAAAAAATAAAATTAATCTTTAACAAACATCACAGTCAACTCTGCAACTTTAATTCCAAATTTTGTCATCTTAGCTCTGTTGATAGCTACTCTTTCATCTTGCATAAATATCCAATCATCAAAAGTAATTTTGATATTTTTTCCTTTCACAGGAACTAACAAAACATACTCAAATTTAAATGCTGGGCCATATGAATACCCCCTAGCCTTACCAACTACATCGCCTGCAGTTCCCTCGTAATTATGTTCATCAATTTTATCTATTACCCATTGCCTATTTTGTATTTCACCATCATTCCAAATAAATTTTTCGTCTAATATAAGTTGTTTGCCATCCCATTTACCGTCTAGGTCTGCTGAAAATTGTCTTGTAACTTTACCTGATCTGTTTTGGAGTATACCCCAAGCTTTGACGTTTCCGCTTAAATATTCTTCAATTATTAGTCTTGGTTTTTGATCTTTAAAATCTTCTGGTTTCATAGATTGATTATTTATACAGCTTGTAATTAATCCTGTGAAAATTATCAATAAAAATACTTTAAAAAATTTTTTGTTAATCATATTAAATTTTATTTTGCATGGAAAATTGAATTAAATCTATATTCTTTGATTTAAACCCAGCTTCACAATATGACAAATAAAAATGCCACATACGTTTAAATTTATTATCAAATCCATGTTTTGAAATCTCTTCCCATTTTTTTAGGAATTCATCTCTCCATATTTTTAAAGTATTGGAATAGTGAGAGCCATATGACTCATATTTTTTAATTTCTAAACCGTTGCTACTAGATAAATCATATAATTTTCTTTTTGATGGCAAAAAACCTCCAGGAAATATGTATTTTTGTATAAAGTCTTCTTTAGTTTTATATCTGTCAAATAAACTATCATCGATTGTTATCGCTTGTATCGCGGCCCTTCCATTCTCAGATAGATTTTTTTTAATACTTTTAAAATAATTGACTAAATAATTTTGCCCAACCGCTTCTATCATTTCTATAGATGCGATAGAGTCATATTTGTCTTTTACATCTCTATAATCTTTCAAAAATATATTCACTTTTTCATTCAATCCATTTTCAAATATTCTTTTTTTTGAAAATTCAAATTGCTCTTTAGAAATTGTTATACAATCTAATTTTACATCATAATTTTTACCCACATATTCAGCAAAGCCACCCCAGCCACAGCCAATTTCTAAAATTTTATTTCCTACGTTTGGCTTTATTAATTCTGTAAGCTTTTTATATTTATTTAGTTGAGCAGAAAATAAATCGTCTTTTTGTTTTTCAAAAATTGCACTTGAATAAGTAAGTGAAGGATCCAACCATAATGAAAAGAAGTCATTTCCTAAATCATAATGTTTTGAAATATTTTTCTTACTTCTACTCTTATTATTTTTTATGAAAATACTCTTTAATTTATTAATCATTGATAAATCAAAAATACCTGAAAATTTATAGACAATTTTTATATTTTTAGCTGTTATTTCTATTAGATTAGTTAGATTATCTGTTTCAAATTCATTTCGCATGTACGCTTCTGCAAGTCCTACACTTCCCGATTTTATTATTTGAAGTGTTAAACCAGGTTTGTTAATTTTAATCTTTGCTTTTAATTGTTCACTCTCATTACCAAACTTATATATTTTGCTGTCATGATTTTGAATTTCAAGAAATCCATGCTTTATTAGTTTTAGAGAACTAAATACGATTTTATCTGACAAAAGATTAAAATTCATTTTTTTTCAAACGTAATATTATTTTTTATTTTTATGTTTTTTTTAACTAACTTAACTCCCTTTAACCACAATTTTAATGCTTCAAAATGAATTGCGGCAATAACTTTAAAGGTCATTAAAGGGTGAGAAATATAAGATATAAGCATATTTTTATTGTTAATTTCTTTTGCAACCCCATCTTGTGAAGCATATAACAATTTTCCCCCCTTATCACTTTGATCAATTATTACGGATAACATTTTTTCAGGTTTGAGGATTCTAAAATTGTATTTACTTTTCATTTCAATAAATGGTGAAACGAAAAACTTCTTCTCACAGCTATTTGTAATTATTTTTTCGTCGTTGACTTTAAATATATAAGTATGTTGCTCACCAAATGTATTTTTAACTTCATACAATATAGCTATAATTTTTGAATGATTATCATAAACGAAAAAAATACTTAATGGATTAAATACGTAACCAAATATTCTAGGATAACAAAGCAATTTTACCTTTATGTTTTCAAATTGAATGTTGTTTGATTTTAAATTTTCTATTACCCAGGCTTTTAAATCACTACCATCTCTAGGTCCGTGATCTTTGTCATAAAAACTTAAAATATTAAAACTATTGTTAGAAAAAATTTTAATTTTTTTTTGTATCAAATTAATTTCATCAAGATCTAAAAAGAGTGAGAAAACGTTGTATTTAAAAAAATGATATTTTGGCTTAAATCTTTTATGAATTACTTTACCTTCGTAAATATTGGAATTTTTAATCATTTAGGTTTTCAATCATATTAATGGATGATTTTATTCCATCTTCATGAAAACCGTAACCAAAATAACTTCCACAAAACAATACATTTCTTTTATTTTGTATTTCTTTTAATAATTTTTGATTATTCAAAGCATCTTGATCAAAATAAGGGTGGGTAAAAGTAACTTTTTGTAGGATTTTTTTTTGATCTATTTCAAAAAAAGGATTTAAGGTTAAGAAAATATTTTTTTCTGTCTTCAGATTTTGTAATAAGTTCAACCAATAAGTTAATGATGTCTTACTAATATCTGATTTATCAACTGAGGAATTCCATGAAGACCAAACTTTTTTATTGTTTGGCATACATACATCGTCAGTGTGTATTACTGCTAGATTGGATTTATATTTAAAATTTGAAAGTATTTTTTTTTCATCCTCAGTCGGCTCACTCAAAATTTTCAATGCATCGTCTGCATGAGTAGCGATGACAACTTTATCATAGTCAAAAAATTCGTTACTAGCACCGTAATATATTTGAACACCAATTTTATTTCTTTTTATCGAACTAATCTTATAATTTTTAAAATATTCTCCACTTATTTGAGTTAATACTTTCTCTACATAAGTTCTACTTCTGTTGGTGACTGTGTACCATTGTGGTCTATTTTTTAATTTAAAAAGTCCATGATTTTGAAAAAATTTTAAAAAAAATTTAATTGGCATTTGATTTGCTTCTACTGGGGGCATAGACCAGATAGCAGAAACCATTGGGATTAGATGAAAATTAATAAAATTTTTTGACCATTTATTTTTTTCAAGAAATTCACCAAGAGTAATCTCTTCATTTAAACTTTTAATTTGATCACACTTTTTGTAGAAATTTATAATATCAAAAAACATTTTTAAAAATTTTAAATTAAAAAGATTAGCTTTATTTGCAAAAATTCCGTTTAAACCTCTACCACAATATTCATAATTTGTATCTTTTACAGAAACAGAAAATGACATATCGCTTTTTTCAATTTCAATTTTTAATTCGTTAAAAAAATTTATGAGATTTGGATAAGTTTCATGATTAAAAACAATAAAGCCAATATCTACAGGAACTTTTTTACCATTAATTAAAGTATCTAAAGTATATGAATGACCACCAAAATGATCTTCGCTTTCGAATAAATCAACATGATGTTTTTTGGAAAGCTTTTGTGCTGCTGATAAACCAGAAATTCCTGATCCGATTACTGCAATTCGCATTAAGGCTATGCTGCGTCTTCTTTAAACTCATCCATACTTGGACATGTGCAGAATATATTTTTATCTCCATAAACATTGTCTACCCGAGCAACTGGAGGCCAAAATTTGTTTTGTTTTAAAAAACTTGCAGGATATGCTGCTTCTTGTCTTGAATATTTATGTTCCCATACATCTGATGATAATTCAGTATCAGTGTGAGGAGCGTTTTTAATTGGATTATCAATTTTATCAAATTCACCTGATTTAATTTTTTCAATTTCTTGTTTAATCTTAATTAAAGTGTCACAAAATCTGTCTATTTCTGATAAACCTTCGCTTTCAGTTGGCTCTATCATCATAGTGCCAGCTACAGGCCATGACATAGTTGGTGCGTGAAATCCAAAATCTATCATTCTTTTTGCAATATCTTCTTCAGTTACCCCTGTTTCAGATTTAATATTTCTAATATCAATTATGCACTCGTGTGCAACATTGCCATTTGCACCTTTGTACAAAATAGGAAAGTGATCTTTAAGTCTATGAGCAATATAATTTGCGTTTAAAATTGCAACTTGAGTAGCAAGCTTTAATCCTTCTGATCCCATCATTTTAATATACATCCAAGAGATTGATAGAATACTTGAACTACCCCAAGGAGCTGCTGATACTGCTCCAATTCCACTTGTTGGTCCGCAATCTTTTATTACTGGATGATTAGGCAGATAAACTTGTAAATGTTTTTTACAAGCTATAGGTCCCATTCCAGGTCCGCCGCCACCGTGAGGAATACAAAATGTTTTATGCAGATTAATATGACAAACATCTGGACCAAAATTTCCAGGCTTTGCAACTCCAACAAGGGCATTTAAATTTGCTCCATCCATATAGACCTGTCCACCATGTTTATGAACTAACTCACAAATATCAGTTATTTTTTCCTCAAATACTCCATGGGTAGATGGGTAAGTTACCATTAAAGCTGCAAGATTTTCTGAATGTTGCTCTACTTTTTTCTTTAAATCATCGAAATCTACATTTCCCTCTTTATCACAATTAACAACAACGACTTTCATTCCAACCATTTGTGCGCTTGCTGGATTTGTACCATGTGCCGAACTTGGGATTAAACATATATTACGATGAGCATCATCTCTATCTAAGTGGTACTTTCTTATAACCATTAGACCTGCATATTCTCCTTGAGCGCCTGCATTAGGTTGTAGAGAAACACCGGAAAAACCTGTTATAGATCTTAACCAATTTTTTAAATCAGTAAACAAATCTCTAAAACCTTCCATTTGTTCAACTGGAACAAAAGGATGAGGTTCTGCAAATTCTTTCCAAGAAATCGGGATCATTTCAGCGGCAGCATTTAACTTCATTGTGCACGAACCAAGTGCTATCATAGTTCTATTTAATGCTATATCCTTATCCTCTAGCTTTTTAAGATATCTAAGCATTTCAGTTTCTGAATGATATAAGTTAAAAATTGGATGCTCTAAATATTTTGAAGTTCTTAATAAATTTTTTGGTAAATTAGGTAATTTAACTGAAGGATCCTCTTTTTTTATTGATTCTGCAGCATTAAAAATTTTTAATAATTGATTTACTCTATAAACGTTTTTTCTTTCATCGAAAGAGACAGAAAGCATTTCAGAATTTACTTTTCGTATATTAACTTTCTGATTTAGAGCATTTTTATAAATTTGATCAGTCTTTTCTTTGGTAATAATTGTAACAGTATCAAAAAAATAATCAGAATAAATTTCATAACCTGACTGTTTTATTTTATCAGCAAAACTTTTTGCTAATTGAGAAACTCTTTCAGAAATATTTTTAATTCCATCTGGGCCATGATAAATAGCATATGCTGCTGAAACAATTGCTAATAAAGCTTGTGCAGTACAAATATTGCTTGTCGCCTTATCTCTTCTGATGTGTTGCTCTCTAGTCTGTAAAGATAATCTATATGCCTTGTTACCATGTCTATCAACCGACACACCAACAATTCTACCAGGCATCGATCTTTTATACTCGTCTTTAGTTGCAAAAAATGCTGCATGTGGACCTCCATACCCCATTGGTATTCCAAATCGCTGAGAGCTCCCAACAGCTATATCAGCACCAAGTTCTCTTGGTGTTTTTAATTTTGCTAATGCTAATAAATCACAAGCTAATACAGCCTTACCGTTTTTTTTATGAATTTTGCTAATTGCTTCACTAGGATCTTTAATATCTCCTAAAGTTCCAGGATATTGTAAAATTCCACAAACTAAATCCTCTTTTAATTGATCTAAAACTTCATCTTCTTTTCCAACTAAAACTTTTAAACCCATTGGTTCGGCTCTAGTTTGAATTACATTTATTGTTTGAGGATGACAATCCTCTGACACAAAAACTAAATTACTATCTTTTTTATTTAATCTATGACTAAGACCCATGGCTTCTGCTGCTGCTGTACCTTCATCCAATAAAGAAGCATTAGCGATATCCATTCCAGTAAAATCTACAATCATTTGTTGAAAGTTTAATAACATCTCAAGTCTTCCTTGAGCTACTTCAGGCTGATAAGGTGTATATGATGTATACCAACCTGGATTTTCTAAAATATTTCTTAAAATTACATATGGCGTATAAGTTCCATAATAACCCATTCCAATAAAATTTGAGTAAACATGATTTTTTTTTGAAATTGCTCTTAATTTTCTTAACGCCTCATATTCCGAATTAGATTCTCCGATATTAAGCTCACCTTTAAACATTATTTTTTCTGGAACAGTGTTATTCATTAAATCATCTATAGATTGATAATTTAATTCTTTTAACATTTTTGATTGGTCTTCTTTAGAAGGTCCAATGTGTCTTTTTATAAAATCTTTTTCTGAATTTGGTAACATTATGCTGATGTCTCCTTTGCAAATTTTTCATATTCTTCTTTACTCATAAGACTATCCATTTCAGATTTGTCTTTTATTTTAAGTTTAAAAAACCATGCAGACTCTTCTGGGTCTTCATTTATTTTTGATGGATCATCAACTATCATTTGATTTGTATCTATAACTTCTCCACTAACAGGAGTGTAAACATCACTAGCAGCTTTCGTTGACTCAACCACTCCAGCAGTTCCATCTTTATCGACATTTGAACCTTTCTCTGGGAGTTCAGCAAATACTATATCCCCAAGCATTTCTGTTGCATGCTTGGTTATTCCAATTGTAGCTTCTTCTCCATCTAGTTTAATCCACTCATGTTCTTTTGAATATTTAACTTCAGACATTAATTTCCCCTTTTACGTAATTTTTTTTATAAAACGGTAAGTTACAAATATTTGCAGGAATTTTTTTTCCTCTAACTTCAAGAAATATTTTTGTATTTACAGTTGAATAATTATTATCGACATATCCCATTGCTATTGGATGTTCAACGCTTGGTCCAAATGTGCCACTTGTTACTTTCCCAATTTCTTGATTTTTATCATTGTAAATTTTGGTATTTCCTCTAGCAATTACTTTGCTGTCTGGTTTTATGCCAACTCTCAATTTTTTTACTCCGCTTTGAAATTGGTTTTTTAAAACTTCTGATCCAACAAATTCAGTCTCAATTCTGCTCTTAGGTATTGCCCATTTTAGATTAGCTTCGATAGGACTTGTATCGTTGTCTAAATCATTTCCATACAAGCAGAGTCCAGCTTCCATTCTTAATGTATCTCTTGCTCCTAAACCAATCAATTTAGATCCATTTTCTATCAAACTTTCTACAAAAGTTTCAGCATCACTATTTTTTATAGAAATTTCAAATCCATCCTCACCAGTATATCCTGATCTAGTTATGTATACTTTTTCATTTTTATAGACATGGTTGTTTCCGTTCATAAATTTTAGACTGTCACAACCAGGTATAACTTTATTTAAAACATTTTTTGCTTCGGGGCCCTGCAATGCAATTAATGACAATGACTCGTCAAGATTTAATTTATATTGATTATCAAGTTTAGATTTTATTACTTCATAATCATTATACTTGCATGCAGCATTCAAGATAATTAAAAATCCATCAGATGTTTTGGTAATTATCAGATCGTCCTGAATGCCTCCTTTGTTATTCATTAAAAATGAATACTTACTTTGATTAGTTTTCAATTTTTTCAAATCCGCAGGAAAAATCTTTTCAAGATCATTTGTAAGATCATCACCACCCGATATAAATAATTGACCCATATGAGAAACATCAAAAATACCAGAGTGTGAACGTGTGTATTTATGCTCTTGTATAATTCCATCTTTATATTGGATGGGCATTTGATATCCAGCAAACTCTACAAGCTTTGCGCCGTACTTAATGTGGAGATTATTTAACGATGTTTTTTTTATATTCATATTAACTCTATATGCCCCCTCTGTCTTTTTGCCTGAGAGATTTGCTCCTTCGGCGAGAATTATTCTCTTTCCAGAGTTAATATGTACGGTCCATTTGCCTGAGAGTTTCCGGGGTGGTTGCTCCTTCGGCGCTACAAAAGTAGTCTCTCCCGTATAAATTCTTATAACATAACTAATATAAATTTATAGCTCTAATTTGTTGCACTTTTTTTTTTCATAAGTGAAAGAAATTGTATTAAAACTGCAAATATTACTATTAAACCACCAATTAAAACGCTGGTTGGAGGATTTTCATTTATAAACATCCAGGCCCAAAAAGGTCCTAAAACTGCCTCTGATAACATTATGACTCCAACTAAGGCTGAAGGTGTAGATCTTGCACCGATTGTAATAAAAATAAAACCAAAACCAAGTTGGAAAAAACCAGCTAAAAATCCCAAAAAAATGTCATTTAAAGATATAAAGATCGTTTTAGACATAAAATATCCAATGATCAAAGCAATAACACCTGCAATAAATTGTAATGGAACCATATCTACACTTGGAAATTTTCTAACTATTAAAATTAATGTTGCGAATGATATTGGCATAATAAAAGCAGCAATATTTCCACTCATTTGTCCAATTGTTAATGAGCTTCCAACCATCAAAATTATTCCTGAAATTGCTAAAACTATAGAAGTTAATGTTATTAAGTTTATTTTTTCTTTTAAAAATATATATCCAAAGATTGCTAAAAATAATGTCTGGGTTTGAATTATAAAATTAGTATTTGCTACAGTAGTATTATACATCGCAAAAACATAACCACTAAAGCCACAGGCAAGTATAATGCCTCCAATAAGACCAGGGATTCCAGATTTATAAAATGCCGAAATAAAATTTTGCTTATAACTAATAATTAGAAAGATCAGAACTACAATTATAAAAAAAACTGATCTCCAAAATAGAATCTGCCATAGAGTGGAGCCTTCAAAAGATTTGACTATCAACCCTCCAAAACTTAAACTGAAAGCACCAAAAAAAATCAAAAGCGGTCCTGGTAATTTTGTAATTAAATTCATTTAATTTGAGAAATAATATTATTAGTCTCCATCTGATAAAGTTTATATAATGTTTCAGCATCCTCTAAACTTACATCTTTAAATTTAATATTAGATCCTGGTGTTAATTGTACCAGTCGATCATAGTCAGCAGATATGACGGTTGCAATCTTCGGATATCCACCAATAGTCCCATGATCTGATAACATAATTATTGGATCTCCAGCAGATGTTATTTGAATTACACCTTTTACCAAACCTTCAGATTTTATATTAGGATCAACGATATTTTGAATTTTTGGACCTTCTAATCTCATACCCATCCTGTCTGAAAGTTTTGTAATTTTAAAACTTTCTTTAAAGAATTTATTTTGTGAAGACTCAGAAAAATAATCATAGTTTGTGCCTTTAATGACCCTTATATTTTCAATAGTGCTACCTAAGTAATCAAGTTTTCTTTTGTTAAAAGAATTATTAATATCAATTATTTCAATTTCTAAATCTTTAGAAAATTTATTCCCGTTATTTGGTCCAATTTGAGCTTGTGTATTTATTGAACAGCTTCCCCAATAATAATCAACACCAAAAGTTCCATTAATCGAAAAATATCCATAAACAGACTTGTTGGTTGAATGAATATCGACTTCATCACCATTTTTTAACAAATAACATTGGTAGGAATTACCATCAATAACACCTTCTTTTGTTATAATTTTAAATGATACATTTCCAGAAATACAAAAAAAAATATCTTTTCCGAAATACTTCAAATGCGGGCCTTGATAAGCAAATTCTATTACCGGTGAATTGTAATCATTTTGTAGAAGTGAGTTTAACAATTGAAAATTTCTTTTATCCATCGCTCCACTAAAAGGAATACCAATATGGTATAAATTATTTCTTCCTAAGTCTTGATATGTGGTGTTGATACCAGCTCTTAAAATTTTAAAGTAGTTTCTATCTTTTGATTTCATTATATTGATTTAAAGTTATTCTATAAAATTTTATTGTATCACCTGGATTAACAAGATTAGGGTTTGATTGATTAGATGTGTCGAAAATATTTTGTGGTGTATTTCCCAAAATATTCCATCCCCCAGGTGTTTCAAAAGTATATATGTTGCAAAATTGTTCCGTTATTCCAACTGAACCTTTTGGAACTTTAACTCTTGGTGTTTCTAATCTTTTTAATCTCATATCCTTTTCAAGATCACCGAGAAAAGGCATGCCAGCCACAAAACCTGTCATATAACAAAAGTAATTTTTGCTAAAAAATTTTTCTAGGATTATTTCTGATTTTAATTTTAGTTTATTTTCAACTCTTTTAATATCTAATGCAAAATTATTATCACAACACACAGGAATTTCGATTAAGTTTTTTTCTAATTTATTGTTTTCTTTAATCTCTATATTTTCAATTTTTTTTTTTAAAGATAAAAAAGAATGTATATTTAAATCATACGAAATTATTAATTTATTATAAGATGGAGTTAAGTTTGTAATACCTTTTAAATTTAATTTTTTTATATGGTAAAAATATTTGATAACATTTGAATTAATTTCTTGATTTACATCACTTCCAAAGTCACAATACAAAGCTGCGTCACCAAGATTTAATATATTTTTTATCATACCATGTTATACTTATGATTTATTAGTATGGAAATTAATATCAATTGTGATTTAGGCGAAAAATCAAAGCATCATTCAGATGAAAATGATCCAAAATTACTAGAAATTGTCAATTCAGCTAATGTTGCTTGTGGTTATCATGCTGGCGATGAGGATAGCATGAACCAAGTTGTAAAAATTTGTAAGAAAAACGGTGTTAGCATAGGTGCACATCCATCATTTAATGATCCAGAAAACTTTGGACGTAAAAGACTAAATTTATCGTCAGATGAAATAAA
>CACPFN010000011.1 GCA_902633185.1 uncultured Pelagibacteraceae bacterium
ATTAAAAAAGAAAATTTGTATGGTTTCGAGAGTGGTATTGAGTTTCTACATTTAACAGATAAAGATATTTACGAAAAACTTCTTCAAAAAGGTTAGAATTTAATTAAATCCCTAGATCTACTCTGATCTAGGTATTTAGCTTCTTTTATATTTTTTTTTTCAAATTTCAAAAGTAGAGGATTTCCTGTTGGTATTTCAAGTTTAGAAATTTCATTGTCATCAATTTTAAATAAATATTTTAAAAGTGATCTAATAGAATTACCATGAGCAGATATAATTATATTATCCTGCAAATTTTTTTCTATGTTTTCAACAAAATAGGGCACAACTCTTTCATAAGTATCTTTAAGAGACTCTGTATCTGGAATTAGGTTACGGGGTATATCATTGTAAATACTTATATTTTTTGGATGATATGGACTATTTGTATTCAATGGTTTTGGAGGATTATCCCAAGATCTTCTGAATTTGTGAACTTCTTCTTCTCCTAATTTTTTTCTCATTTCATCTTTGTTTAATCCTGTCAACGATCCGTAGTGCCTTTCATTTAATTGCCAGGCCTTAATCATATTATCTGGTTTTACTCTGATTGTATTTAAAATGAGTTTTAAAGTATCAATCGACCTTAGTTGATAAGAAGTATAAAAATGTTTGATTTCTAAATTTAATTTTTTTATTAACTCTCCGGCTTTACAGGCTTCCAATTTTCCTTGTGGTGCAAGCTCAACGTCGACCCATCCTGTAAATTTGTTTTCTAAATTCCATTCGCTTTGACCATGCCTAACAAGTATTAAGTGACTCATTTACGATTTTGAATATAGATTAACTGTGAATATCATAAAACAATTATTTTACTTATCTACAATTAATTTTTATTATTTTGCAATTTTACTACCTAATAATTTTCTAAAGATGATTTGAAATAAATGATATGTTTGGTAATATATGTGTTCTTATATCATTTTTAATTTTTGAAATAATATAACAGGGTAGAAAGCAATGAGTTCATTTGATGAAAGAAAAAAAGGTTTTGAAAAAAAATTTGCTCATGATGAGGAAAAGCAATTCAAAATCAATGCAAAAAAAAACAAATATTTAGGTGAGTGGGCTTCACAAATTCTTGGATATGACGAGGAAAAAAAAAATCAATATATTCAAGATGTAATTAAAGCAGATTTTGCTGAGGCAGGTGATGAAGATGTTTATAGAAAGCTTTATGAAGATTTAAAAAACAAAAATATATCCCAAGATCAAATTAGAAAAAAAATGCAAGAATGTAATGAAAAAGCAACTACTGAAGTTAGTTAGTTTTCTATTTTTATTTACATTTGTAGCAACAAATTACTTACTGTCAGAAACAATCCTAATTTCAGATAACGTTAAAATAATTGATGGTGATACAATCTTATTAGATAATAAAAAAATTCGTTTTTCAGGAATAGATGCACCAGAAACTAAATTTAAAGGAAAGCAACAGTTTTGCTTAAAAAATAAAAAAAAACTCAATTGTGGAAAAATTTCAAAAAATTCTCTTACAGAAAAAATTATAAATAAAAAATTAAAATGTTTAATCGAGCCCCAAAAAGACCATTTTGGCAGGTATTTAGGTGAGTGTTTTATCAATAATGAGAGTGTTTCAGCTTACATGGTAAGAAATGGATTAGCCTTTGATTATCCAAAATATTCAAAAAAAAAATATTCTAAAGATCAAATTTATGCAAAAAACAATAAGTTAGGTTTATGGAGTATGGAATTTGATTATCCATGGATATGGAGAAAAAATAATAGATAATTTATATTAAACTGTGATTCTTTTTAGAAAGCATATTTTATTTTTTGGTCTATTATTTTTAACTGCTTGCTCATCGATACCTCAAAATACATCAGATGGTTGTTCAATATTTTCTGAGAGATATCTTTGGTATAAACACGCAAAAAAAACCGAAAAAAAGTGGGGAACACCAATCAACTTACAATTAGCAATAATAAAAATGGAATCTGATTTTGATTGGCTTGCTAAGCCTGCGCGTCAAAAATTATTTAAAGTTATACCTTATAAAAGACCTTCTAGTTCATTTGGATATTCACAAGCTATTAAAGGCACTTGGAAACAATACAAAGATGAGACTGGAAATAAATATGCTTTAAGGACTAGATTTAAAGATAGCGTTGATTTTATCGGCTGGTATACAAATAAAACAGAAAAAATTTTAAACGTTTCAAAAAAAGATACTTTCAGACAATATATTGCTTATCATGAAGGCTGGGGAAATTATAAAAATTATAAAAGTAATCAGAAAGTTATTGTATTGGCAAAAAAAGTAGAGGGATATTCAAATAAATTCAAGAAACAGCTTAATAAATGTAGTCAATCTTTAACTACTAAAAAATATATTATTTTTTAATCAATTGCTTTTCTAGCTCCAGATCTACTGCATCTATTCTCTTTGTGTTTTTTGCTAGTGTTAAATACATAGTTGGCGTTACATATAATGTAAAGAATGTAGAAATAATCATTCCGCCAAAGATTGTTGATCCAACTGCTAATCTAGATGCCTCACCTGCGCCCGGACCTATGTTACCTACTATAAGGGGTAACATTGCAATCATGGTGCTTAATGAAGTCATTATAATTGGTCTTATTCTTAGTTTACAAGCTTCCATCAATGCTTCCTCAATTTTTGCACCTGTTGTTCGAATTTGGTTAGTATAGTCAACGATAAGAATACTATTTTTAGTGGATATACCGATTAATATAATCAAGGCGATTTGTGAAAATATATTTATCGAACTATTCAGAAATAAAATGAATACAAGACCTCCAAAAACTGCAAGAGGCACAGTCAATATAATAATAAAAGGATGAACAAACGAATTAAAAGTAGCAGCCATTACTAAATATGCAGTTATTAATGCCAAAGCAAAAATAAGAAATATTTCGTTACTAGTCTCTTTTAGTTCTTCGGACTTACCTTTCCAAGTTATTTGATTTTGAGGAGCAACTCTCAACATTACGTCTTCTAAATATTTTATAGCTTCAGACAATGTATATTCTTCAGATAAAGCTGCCGATATAGTTACTGCTCGTTGTCTATTATATCTAGGTAATGATTCAGCAGTTCCTTTCTCTTCAAATTCTACCAAACTTGCAACAGACACTAATTTTCCTGTAGTTTCAGATCTTACAAAAATCTTTGATAAGCCATCTTTATCTCTTCTATCTGCTAAATACTGCTGAAGAATAATGGGGTATTCTCTTCCTTCTTTATTATATGTTGTAACCCTCTTTCCACCGTATAATGTTTCGAGAGTTCTACCAATATTTTCTATTGAAACGCCCAAATCATTTGCTCGATTTTTATTTGTGATTAATTTTACTTCAGGTTTATTTTTTGTGTAATCACTTTCAATTCTAAACATATTTCTATTTCTTCTTAGTTCTCTTAAAATTTGACTTTGAATTTGTTCTAACTCTTCATAACTTGTTCCATAAATCACCATTTGAACTGGTTTATTATAGCTAGAAACTCTTATAGATTGAGGTGATATAGGAAATGCAAACGTTTCAGGCACACTAACAACTTGTCCAATAGCTTCTCTTAAAACAACTTGTGTACTCTTTTCCCTATTTTTCCATTCATCTAAAAGTGCAATTATAATAAAGGTATTATATGAAGTTGCGGACTTACCAAAACCAGGTACCCTCATAATTAATCTTTGGTAAGGGCTGTCTTCTGCTTGTAATAATTTTAATATTCTTCCCTCAATTATTTGGGCTTTTTCTTGTGTGTACTCGAATGAACTTCCTTCATCTGTAGAACCAATTATTAAATAAGCCCCTCTATCTTCTAATGGTATCAATTCTTTTTTAGTAAAGTTAAATAAATAAACTGAAGCTGCAATTAAAAGAATTATAAATATTGAAATTGTTTTCTGCTTATTAATCCAAAATTTTAAGGTGTCGGTATAAAATTCTGTAAAAGATTTAAATCCGTTATTGAATTTTTTTACAAAAAAATTAATTTTTTCTTTTTTATTTAAAAACTTACTTCCTAACATTGGTGAAAGTGTTAAAGCCACAAATGAAGAAACAACTATTGAGAAAGATAGTGCTATTGCAGTTTCTTTAAACAAGGTACCAGCTATACCCTCAATAAAAATTAAAGGTAAAAAAACTGCAACTAAAATTAAAGTTGTAGCTATTATCGCAAATGTTATTTGTCTTGAGCCTTTATAAGCAGCAACAAGTGGCGTTTCTCCTTTTTCAATTCTTGTATAAATTGCATCTGTCATTATTACAGAATCATCAGTTATTATTCCAATTGCTAAAATAAAACTTAGGAGGACAAATATATTTATAGAAAGATCAAATATATATAAACCTAAAAATGAACCAATTAAACTTACTGGCAAAGCTACAGCTGGTACAATTACAGCTTTTAGGTTTCCTAAAAATAAGTAAATTATTACCACGACTAAAATAAAAGCAATAATTAAACTTTTATAAACTTCCTGTATTGCAGTTCCTACGTAAGTTGCTCTATTAAATGCTATTTCTAACTTTAAACCATCTGGTAAAGATTGATTTAAAACGTTTATTTTCTCTTTAATTTGATTTGAAAGTTCGACAGTTGATGCTCCACTTTTTGCGTATATTCCAATCCCAACTGTTTTTAAATTAGCTGCATTTTTTCTTTGAGCTTTAAATAAAGTTTTCTCAGAAACTGGACCAAGCTCAACATTTGCAATATCAGAAAGGGTTGTGACTTTATCTTTGTTTTTCTTAAGAGGAAGCTGCTTGATTGTTTCAATATTAGAGTAAGACTTATCAATATTAAGAGTTAAATCTTTGTTACTAGCTTCCAAAGTTCCAGCGGGGATGTTTATATTTTCATTTCTTAATGCTCTCTCGACTTCCTGAATAGTAAGATTATTGGCTGCTAACTTGATAGGATCTACCCAAACTCTTACACTTAGCTCTCTTAATCCACCGACTAAAATTCTACCAACATTTGGCACACTCGAAAAGGCATCTATAAGATATCTTTCAGCATAGTCACCCAAATCTAAATCATTCCAAGTTGGTGACGATAACGCAACCCACATTGTAGTTGTAAAACCTGCTGCTTGTTTCAAAATTTGAGGCGGGTTTGCTTGATCTGGCAAATTGTCCGCAACTCTTGATACTCTTTCTCTTATGTCATTTGCTGCATCATCTAAATCTATATCTGTATTAAAATAAATATTTATTCTACTTCTTCCATTAAGCGAACTAGAATCAATGTTCTTAATTCCTTCCGCTCCTCCTATAACATCTTCTATTTTTTGTGTTATCTCTTCATCAACAATTTCAGCTGAAGCAGATTTATAATCAGTTTGTACCTGTACCACTGGAGGCTGAATACCATCTGGTAATTCCCTAACAGGTAATTCCCAAAATACAAAAATTCCAAAAATAATTAGTATCATTGACATTACCCATGCAACGACAGGTCTTTTAATACTAACTTCAGTTATATACATGTATTAATTATTTTTTATTTTCTTGTTTTTCAGATTCAGACTTTTTAAATATATTTAATTTTTGTAACCACGCAAACATGCCATTCTTGTTTTCTTTAGTATCTTTTTTCTTTTTTCCACCCCAACTAGATTTGTTTTGATTAGCTACTTTAGCACCCTTTTTTATAGGTCTTATTATTAAATTTGGTCTGACTTTTTTTGTACCCTCAGCAACAACTTTGTCACCAACTTTTAGACCATTTAAAACTTCAACAAAACCCAGGTATCTATCACCGGTATCAATATTTGTTTTTAATACTTTATTTTTTTCGTCAACTTTATAGATAAATATATTATCACCTTCCACTATTGTGCTGGTATCTGGGATACTTAAGCTTTCTCTTGTATCATATTTTATTGAAATTTCTAAAAATGAGCCAGGCAAAATTTCACCAGATGTATTGTCCATTTTTATCCTTGTTGGTAATGATCTAGTATCCTCACTAATTCGACTAGCTAACGAGTCAACTTGACCTTTATATGTTTTATCCTTGTATCCAGAAAATTTTATATCAACAGGTAAACCAACTTTAATAAATGGCACAAACATTTCAGGTATATCTACATCACAATAGATAATACTGGTATTTTCGAGATTAACTAAGATTGAAGATTTTGAAACTTCGATGTCTTCTGAAAATTCTCTTTTTCCAATTGTTCCATCAAACTGAGCAGTAATTTTTCTATTTTTAAGTTCTGCAATTACATCACCTTTTTTTACTTTTTGATTAAAGTTGATAGGTTTAAGTATCTCATACTTTTCAATTTTATAGGATTGAGTTTTAAATGGTCTTGCTGTTCCGTATGTGCTTATTAAATTTTCAAAAACTCTATTTTCAGCTGCAGTAACAATTATTCCTGGAGGTGGTCTTTTACTAAATTTCTTCTTAAAATGATTTCCAATCATTGTTCTACCAACAATCACTGTAGCTATAATTAAAAAGAAAATTATTATTATGCTTGTAATTTTTGTTGATCTTTTCATATTTTATATTTTACCATATTCAGCCCATGAACCATCATAAATGACTGGAAGATACTTATTATTTACTTGAGAATATGCAAGTGCCAAAACACATGCTGTGATCCCAGAACCGCACGAAAACACTACATTTACTGGGTCATTTAAAGATAAATCTTTAAAATAAGAAGAAATTTCAGATTTACTTTTAAAAGTAAAATCGTCATTGATAAGGGTTTTAAACGGTAAGCAAATTGAATTAGGTATTGAACCACTTCTTACATTTTTTCTTGGGTCTGGAGTTGTGCCATTAAAACGATCTTTGCTTCTCGCATCAACTAAATCAAATTTTTTTTTAATTATATTTTGGTCAATCTGATCTTTGCTCTTAACCATTCCATTATTTTCTTTTGCTTTATAGCTAGTTGTTTGAATAATTATATTATTAGCAGAAGTTATTCTTTTTTCTTTTTTCCATTTATTAAAACCTCCATCTAAAACATGTACTTTCTTTTTATTGTGGCCAAAGTAAATTAAATTAAACCATACTCTACAAGCACTTAAAACATCAGAATTATCATAAATCACAATTTCGTCTTCGTTAGATATACCCATAGATGATAGTATATTTTCCCACGAACTAATGTCCATTAACATATGTGGTAAGTCGGTTGATTTATTACAATTTTTGTCTATATCAAAAAAAATTGCATTTGGTATATGCTCTTTATTAAATTCTTCTTTACCACTTCTATTTGTTGCAGGCATATGCCAAGAGCCATCAATTATTTTTACATTTGAGAGATTTTTTTCTAGCCACTCAGTTGATATAAGTGACATTAGAAACTTTTTTCCAAATATTTCTGATGATAATCTTCGGCTTTGTTATAATTTTTTGATTTTGATATTTTGGTAACGATTTTACCTTTAAATTTTTCATTAATTTCTTTCAATACTTTGTTAGCGATTTTATTTTGATTTTCATCATGAACAAATATTTCACTTCTATACTGAGTACCTACATCTGGACCTTGCCGGTTTAAAGTAGTTGGATCATGAAATTCAAAAAAGTTTCTTATTATTTCCTCATAAGAAATTTTAGTATTGTCAAATTCAACTTTAACTACTTCTGCATGATTGGTGTCACCATAACATACTTCTTTATAAGATGTCTTCTCAGTATTACCTCCACAATATCCAACCTCTGTATTTATCACTCCATCTAACTTGCTAAATTTTATTTCGGGTCCCCAAAAACATCCAAGTGCTAAAGTTGCTATTTCCATTGCTAAAAATTTTAATTAATCTAAAGTTATTATCATGCTTTCCAAAAATCAATTAGGCTTTTTTTACATGTTTTTATCAATATGTGCCTTTTCATTTATGGATGTAATAGTCAAGTGGTCATCAGATTATCCAATTGGACAGGTAATGTTCTTTAGAGGTCTATTTGGTATTTTGCCAATAATTTTTTTAGTTCCTAAGACAAGATTTAGAGATTTTTACAAAACAAATAGACCAGGATTACATTTAATTAGATGTTGTTCAGGACTGATAGCTTTAGCTGCAATATTTTTGGCACTAAGAAACCTACCACTTGCAACAGTGACAAGTATTTCATTTGCTGCACCTATATTTACAACTTTGCTATCAATATTATTACTAAGTGAGAAAGTAGGAGTATATAGATGGGCCGCAGTATTTGTTGGTTTTATTGGTGTTTTAGTAATTACCCAACCAGGATTTTCTAGCTTAAATATTTATTATTTATTTCCAATAATCTTTTGTATTGGAATGTCTTACGTTGCAATTACAATCAGAAAACTTTCATCCACAGAACCAGTCTGGTTGATCTCATTCTTTTTTTCTTTTGCAATTACAATTGTTGGAGTTTTATCAATACCATTTGGGTGGATCATGCCAACTTTCAATGATTTCTTACTATTATGTACAATTGGCTTGTTGGGAGGAACAGCTAATTTATTATTAAGTCAATCATATAAATTATCCGAGGTTTCTCTGGTTACACCTCTTAAATATTTAGGATTAATATTTGCAATATCTTTTGGATATTTTATTTGGGATGAAATTCCCACAATTAAAACATTGATGGGTGCTTCACTGGTAATAATATCATCAATCATTATATTTCGAAGAGAAATATATTTAAATAAACAAGTAACGGTAAGTAGAAATGAGTAAGGCACCGACATATTGGAAAAAAGCTAGAACATATCTTTCAAAAAAAGATAGTATTATGAGATCATTGATTAAAAAATATAAAGATAATAATTTAACTACTAGAAAAGATGTCTTTTATTCTTTATGCAAAAGTATAATAGGACAACAAATAAGTGTTGCCGCTGCAGACTCTGTCTTCAAAAAATTTGAATTGGTATGTAAGAAAAAAATTAGTCCAAAAATTGTTTCAAAGCTTAAAACATCACAACTTAAAAAATGCGGTCTTAGTCGTCAAAAAATAAGGGGTATCTTGGAAATGTCTCAAAAATTTAAAGATAAAAGTTTTAATCCAAGATTAATTTCGAAAATGAGCGATGAAGAAGCAATTATATACTTATCAACTTTAAGACAAATTGGAAGATGGTCAGCAGAAATGATTTTGTTATTTACTTATAATAGGTCTAATATCTGGCCAGTTCAGGATATTGGGTTATTAAGAGCAATATCAAACAACTATAAAAAAAAATATTTTCCACCTGAAATTTTTGTAAAAAAGCTTCAAAAAAGATTTTCTCCATACTGCTCGGTTGCCACTTGGTATTTGTGGCGTTCAATTGATGACGATACTATTCAGTATTAGCACCCTCCACAATAAACATATGTCTTTTTGTAGTTTGTTCTGCATAAGACCAAGCTTTTAAATAATCTTCTGAGTCATGACAAGATATGGCCATGTCATAACTGGGAAACTCCCAAATTACGGTTCTTAATATTTTATCACCACTATAATATTTTAGCTTTCCTCCTCTAACTACAGGAGTACCACCAAATTTTTTTATAACTGGTATTGCATTTTCGCCATATTTTTTTAGGTTATCTTGGTTTGAAATCTCTGTATACAAACTCACCCAATATGCCTTCATATTTGCCCCTTTTCTAAGTTATTCCATTCCTTCAAATATCATATGTTCTCTAATTACATTATCTTTAAGATATGTTCTTGCCTCAACATATTCTTCAGATTCGTAGCATTTTTTAGCAGTTTCCACGTCTGGGAACTCTGCAAGTGCTATTCTAACCATTTCTCTACCCTCAAGTGCAATGTTATTAGCACTTCGAGCTAAAATTTTTCCAGAATGTTTTAATACAGCTTCCTTTGCTTTATCTGCATATTTTTTCATTCTTTCAGGGTCTTTAATTTCACTGTAAGTTGCAATCCAGTAACCTTTCATAATTCTCCTTTTTAATTTTTTTTTTTTATGTTACCAAATTTTATGGCAGAAAAATTAATAATCAATTATGAAGATTATAAATTAGCAGTTGAAAAGTTAGCTCTTACAATTGAAAAAAATTACAAACCATCTGTTTTAGTCGGAATAATGAGGGGTGCAGCACCTATAATTGATATGCTATCAAGAATATTTAAATTGCCCACTGCTTATGTTGTTATTCAAAGTTATTCTGGAGAAACTGTAGAAAATAAACAGGGCGAACTTATTTTTGCAAGAGACATAAGCTCTATAGCTAAAAATGAAGACTTTAAAAATGTTTTATTAGTTGATGATTTATCTGATACTGGACTTACATTAAATGAAAGTATTAAATGGTTAAAAAATTATGCTCCAGTGAAAAACCATATTCAAGAAATAAAAACAGCTTGTCTTTGGAAAAAAAAATCCTCTTCTTTTACTCCAGATTTTTGTCCAATTTTACTAGATGGAGATCCTTGGATAGTTCAACCTTCAGAATATTATGATGAAATAGATATTAATGGTTTAAAGAAAAAACATTCATAAAAAAAAGGCCAACTATATAAGTAGGCCTTTTTAATTTTTTTTTAAAAATTATTTTGGAATATCTCCTTCAACACCTTTTACATAAACACTCATTCCAGCTAACATTCCATCATCAGCAACTTTCCCTTCTGCAACTAATATATTACCTTTTTGGTCATATATAGGACCTGTGAACGAATGCACTTTTCCTGATGCTAGATCTTTTTGAAGCTGCTCTACTTCATTAACTAAGTCAGCACCCATTGCAGAATTATATGGTCCCATAGCCACCATACCTTCCTTTAATCCATGCCATGTGTCTTGTTGATTCCATGTGCCGTCTCTTGCAGCAATAGCTCTTTCAACATAATATGGTGCCCAATCATCAATAATTGAAGTCAAAATTGATTTAGGAGCAAATCTCTGCATGTCACTTGCTTGACCAAATGACCATACACCTGCTTTCTCCGCTGTTTGAACTGGTGCTGTACTATCTGTATGTTGCATAATTACATCTGCACCTTGATCGATTAAAGCTTGAGCTGCTTCAGCTTCTTTACCTGGATCGTACCAAGTAAACACCCATACAATTTTAGTTTTAATATTTGGATTGACCTTTTGTGCAGCAAGAGTCATTGCGTTAATTCCTCTTATTACTTCAGGAATTGGAAAAGATGCAATATAGCCAATCGTGTTAGTTTTAGTCATTTTTCCAGCAATATGGCCTAAAAGAGTTCTTCCTTCGTAAAATCTTGCAGAATAAGTAGAAACATTTGAGTGTTCTCTCTTATAACCTGTTGCGTGTTCAAATTTTACATTTGGAAAATCTTTTGCAACTTTGTTAGTTGGATCCATATATCCAAAACTAGTTGTAAAAATTAAGTCGTGGCCAGATTGAGCCAGTTGTCTTATCACTCTTTCTGCATCAGCACCTTCTGGAACACTTTCAACAAATGTTGTTTTTATTCCAGCTGCCTCTACAGCGTTTCTACCTTCGTGATGTTGAAATGTCCATCCATGGTCACCAGTTGGGCCAACATAGACAAAACCAACTTTAAAATCTGCATTTGAGTTTACACTAAACCCAAGTAGAAAAATTGCAGAAATTAAATATTTAAAAAAGTTTTTATACATTTTGAATTTCCCCTTTAAATTTTTTTTGTGAAGCTTTAAGTTAATCAAAATTCAAAAAAAAAAAATAATTATTTTCGAATAGCTAACATTACTTTTCCTTATAGAATATTCTTCCTAAGGAACTTGGGGTATTAAGTTTTATTTTTCTACTGTCACGAGAGATTACAACTAAAACTATTATTGTCATCAGATAAGGTAATGCACTTAAAAATTGAACTGGTATTCTAAACCCTATTGCTTGCATATGTAATTGTAGAATTGTAATCCCACCAAAAATTAAAGCACCAATTAAAACTTTTATAGGACTCCAGGTTGCAAATACAACCAAAGCCAAAGCTATCCATCCTCTTCCCGCTGTCATATTTTCAATCCACTGTGGAGTGTATATTAAAGATAGATATGCACCTGCTAAGCCACACATAGCTCCTCCATAAAGGATACAACAGTATCTTACCAGAATAACATTTATACCTTGATTAGATGCCGAAACAGGCGAATCACCAACAGCTCTAACAATTAAACCTAATTTTGTTTTTTTCAAAAAATAATTAGTTAAAAATGGTAAAGCAAAAGCAAAATATAAAACTATAGAGTGTCCAAATAATATTGGACCAAAAAACGGAATACTTTCTCTTAAACTTGAAAATAAAATTGGAAATTCTTTTCCAGGGATACCAACAAAATTTTTTCCTAACATTGCGGATAAACCAATGCCAAAAATAGTTAATGCCAAACCTGTTGCAACATGGTTTGTAAGAAGAGATTGCGTTAAAAATCCAAAGATTATTGAAATTATAACTCCTGATAACATAGAGCCTACGATTGCTATAAAAAGGTTGTCTGTTATTACCATTAAAGCAAAACCAGATATTGCTCCGATTATCATCATTCCTTCGACACCTAAATTTAAAACGCCCGATCTTTCAGTAATCAATTCACCTGAAGCAGCAAGTATTAATGGCACTGATGAAGCCATTATTGATCCTATCAGAATTCCTATAAAACTAATGTCTAAGCTCATTTTTTTTTAAATTTAAAATTTTAACTTTGAAAAAAAGCAAATAATCAGATGCGAGTAAAAAAAATAAGATCATACCCTGAAAGACTTGGCCGGTATATTTTGGTATTTGTAAAAAAATTTGAGTCGTTTCGGCACCGAGGTATGTTAATGCAACAACCAAAGATGCAAAAATTATGCCAAAAGGATTAAGACGACCTAAAAAAGCAACAATAATTGCTGTAAAACCGTAGTCGGGGGATATCATTCTATGCAGTTGTCCAATAGGCCCAGTAATTTCACCAACTCCAGCTAATCCCGCACAAGCACCACTAATCATAAAAACAACCAAAATCATGGTTTTTCCTTTAAACCCAGCATACTTAGCAGTTTTTAAACTTAGACCAGATACTTTAATCTGAAAGCCTAAATAGGTTTTATAAAGAATAAACCAACTCAGCATAACTGCTGCAAGAGCTAAAAAAATACCAGCATGAATTCTCAAACCCTCAAATAATAATGGCATTCTAGATGAGTCACTAAATTGTCTTGTTTCAGGAAAATTAAAACCTTCAGGATTACTCCATGGCCCAACTACTAAGTAGTCTAAGAGTAGCTTTGAAACGTAAACCAACATAAGACTAACTAAAATCTCGTTTGTATTAAAATATGTTTTAAGGATTGCTGGGATAAGTGCAAAGATCATTCCCCCGATTGCTCCAGCAAGTATAACTAAAGGCAGTATATAAAAACCTTCTTGATTATAAAATAAAAGAGCAACTCCACCTCCTACAATCGCACCAAAAGTTAATTGTCCTTCTGCACCAATATTCCAATTATTACTTTTAAAACAAAATGATAAACCAATAGCAATTAAGCAAAGAGGGGTTGCTTTGAGTAGCAATTCACTGAATCCATATAAATTTGAAATTGGAGTTATAAAGTAAAACTTAAGTGCTTCTATTGGATTAAAACCTAAAATATAAAAAATTATACCACCACCTAAAATTGTAAGTATGATTGCAATAAAAGGAGTAAAAAAATATAATGCCATTGGTACATCATTTCTTTTTTCAATTTTAATCAATGGAACCTCCTCCCATTAGAACTCCTAATTTTTCTGGAGTGACTTCCTCTGAAGGCATTATTTTTGAAAGCTTGCCTTTATAAATAACTGCAATTCTATCACTGAGTTTTAATAACTCCTCCGTATCTGTAGAAATTAAAATCGTTGATTTTTCTTGATCATTAATTTTTATAAGTGTTTCATGAATATAATTGATTGCACCCAC
Source organism: uncultured Pelagibacteraceae bacterium (assembly GCA_902633185.1). Lineage (GTDB taxonomy): Bacteria > Pseudomonadota > Alphaproteobacteria > Pelagibacterales > Pelagibacteraceae > Pelagibacter. Next base: position 13,903 of record CACPFN010000011.1, read on the forward strand.
ATCTAGCCCCCATGTTGGATTGTAACAAATTAATAATTCTGGAGCTGTAATTAACTCTCTCCCTAAAATAAGTTTTTGTAAATTTCCACCCGATAAAAATTGACTTTTTAATTCAACATTGTCTGTATTTACTGAGAAATCAGATAATATTTTCTTTGAATGCTCTTTAATTTTTCTTTCATTTACCAAACCTTTTTCAAAAAAATTTGACGACTTGAAATTATTTAAAGCTACATTTTCATATATTTTTAATTCAGGTACAGCTGCTTGAGATATTCTATCTTCAGGAGAAAAAGCCATTAAATACTCTCGTCGTTGCTTTGGATTTAGTTTAGAAATTTCTTTATTTCGAAAAATGATTGATGTATCAGGTGTAATTATTTCCCCACTCAAAATTTGAAAGAGTTCGTTTTGACCATTGCCAGAAATACCTGCTATACCTAAACATTCTCCTTTCTTTACAGAAAAGTTTAGATTAACTAAATTTGTTTCAAAAGGATCATCGCTATAAAAATTTAAATGTTTTACTTTAAATATCTCATCTTTATTTTTGGAAATATTAATTTTTTTCTTAATTTTCGCTAGTTTTTGACCAACCATCTTATTTGCGAGAGTTTCAACTTTTTCATTTTGTGTTTGGCTAACAGATACTACCTTACCTTTTCGCATTACTGCAACTTCATCGCATAAAGACAAAACTTCTTTTAATTTGTGAGTAATGTAAATAATTAATATTCCTTCATCACAGAATTTTTTTAAAGATATAAATAATTCTTCTGTTTCTTGCTCAGTCAAAACAGATGTAGGCTCATCCATGATTAGAACTTTAGGGCTTCTTAAAAGGCATCTTATAATCTCAACTTTTTGCTTTTGTCCCGCTGATAAATTTAATACAGGAACATCAAGGTCAATACTAAAGTTATATTTTTTTAATATTTCATTTATTCTTACCCTTAAACCTTTGTTATCTTCAGTTGCATCTATACTTAAGTTTTCAAATACTGACAAAGTTTCAAATAAATTGAAATGCTGAAAAACCATTCCAATTTTATTTTTTTTGGCATCGAGTGGAGAACTTAATTTTAAATTTTTTTCATTTAAAAAAACCTCACCATTATCTGGGCTTATCACACCAGACAAAATTTTTACCAATGTGGATTTACCAGCTCCGTTCTCTCCCAAAAGTGCGTATATTTTTCCACTTTTAAATTGAAGAGATACATTATCATTAGCTACACATCCTGGATATATTTTTGATATATTTGATATTCTTAAGTCTGTTGCCATAGCATTTCTTTAATATAATAAATCAATAACTCAATAATCTTTAAAATTTCCTATCTTTTCAAATTTGTATTAAATTCAAACAATTTAATGAAAGTTTTGAACAAATTGTTAACATAATTCAACTTTAGGTATGTATTAATGATTATTGCTTTTAAATATAATACTTTATTAAAAAAGTTTATTGCTCTGTTCATCACATTAACAATAATTTTTTTAACTGGATGCCAGACAATTAAAAAGAAATCTGATGAAGTGGCTGAAAAAGAGAACGAGAAATTTGGTCAATTCGTTGGAAAAGAAGTTAATGAGATGAGATTAGAATTAGGCTCACCTTCAGAAGATTTTGTAAATGAACTTGGAAATGAAATGCTCATCTACAAAACAAAAAAATATGGAATTCCTTGTGAAAGAAAATTTGAGGTGAATGCATCAGGAGTCATTATCGGATTTAGCTCTAGCGGATGTATTTAATCTTGTGGGGACTAGCCCCACAAGCAAGGTACTTATTTAATTTCAATAAGTTTCTTTTTTTTATGGTCCGGAATAATCCTTTCACATGCAATTGTTAAAAGACCATCTTTTAACTCTGCACCATTCACTTTTACATCATCAGCAATTGTAAATGATCTCGCAAATTGTCTTTGCGATATACCTTTGTGGATTATTTCCCCATCTTGGTTTTTGTTTTCACTTCTATCAACTTGTTTAGTTCTTACAGTTAATAGATTATCTTCAAACTCTACCTCAACATCTTTTTTGTTAAAACCAGCTAAAGCAACCTCAATTGAGTAGTTATCTTTGCCAGTTCTTCTTATGTTGTAAGGTGGGTAGTTTGATTGCATACTTAAACCACCATTGCCCAACATGCTTTCGAATTGGTCAAACATATCGTCAAAACCAATTGAGAAAGGCCGAAGTGAGTTGAAAATTGATAGATCCTTACTTGTCATATTATCCTCCTTTAATTAAGCAAGTTTATTTATTGATAGCCCCATTAGGCGACTAACAATGTGTATATGGTAATTAATTTTGATATTTCAAGATCAAGTATTTAATTTGCCAGCTATTTTCAAAGCGAATGCGTAGTCTACTGCAATCTCTTCAATTGCTCCATCTCTTCCAGATTTTCCTCCATGACCCGCATTCATTTCTGTTTTTAATAAAAGTAAATTGTTATCGGTTTTGTACTCTCTTAATTTTGCAGTAAATTTTGCTGGCTCATCAAACAATACCCTGTTATCACTTAGACTTGTTGTTATCAAAATGTTTGGGTAATCCATCTTTTTGATATTGTTGTAAGGCGCGTATGAAAATATGTAATCAAAGTGTTCTTTTTTATCTTTAGCATTTCCAAATTCATCAAATTCGCCGACTGTTAATGGTAAGGAATGGTCTAAGTTCGTGGTCAACGAGTCAACGAAAGGAACAGCCATAACAATACCCAAAAATAAATCAGGCGCTTGGTTAACAACTGCACCCATTAAAAGACCTCCAGCAGATCCACCCATTCCAATAATATTACCTTTAGACGTAAATTTTTTTTCAATTAAAAATTTTGCAGAAGCGATGTAATCTTCAAATGTATTTTTCTTGTTTAATAATTTTCCTTCTTTCCACCATTTCATTCCTTTTTCCATACCGCCTCTAATATGAGAAGTTACCCATATAATATCTCGATCTATCAGACTTATTCTGGTTGAAGAAAAACTTGGTGACATAGAACTACCGTATGATCCGTATCCATATAATAATAATTTTGCTGAACCATCTAATTCAGTTTTTTTATGTCTTGTTATTGTAAGAGGAACCATCCTTCCATCATGAGAGGCACACTCTAATCTTTCAACTATATAATCATCAGAATTATGGCCACTAGGAATCTCTTGTTCTTTAACTAATTTTTTTTCTTTTGTTTTAAGATTGTATAAGTAAGTCCTTCCAGGAGTTTTTGGTGACGAATATGATAAATAAACAGTATCAGTATTTCTATTTCTTTGGGTTAACGAAACACCGGGTACTATAACTTTTTCATCTGAAAAAAATATTTCTTCTTCTTTATTATTTTTTGGATTTCTTAATATTAATTTTGATAATGCATTAGAAGTTTCAGATCTTATAATCCAATTATCTAAGAAAATTAATCCACCGATTAAAACCTCTTCTCGTGCAGGTATAAATGTTTCCCAGATCTTTTTTTCTAAATTATTTGTTTTTTCAATTCTAAAATCTTCTGCATCTTCATTTGTGTGTTTATAGAAATTACCATTCCATGAATTAACTGAATAAATTATCCCTCTTTTTCTTTTATCAATCAGTTTTGGTTTTGGAATTATTTCATCTGATTTAAAATAATACTGTTCTGAGGTATTATGATCAGATGACGTAATAAAAAAATACTTCTCATCAGAGCTAAGTCCTATGCCTACAGTAAAAGCTTCACTTTCTTCTCTAAATATAAGAATGTCTTTACTAGTAGGAGTTCCAATTTCGTGCCTATAAATTTCTCTCGGTCTATGATTGTCATCAAGCTTTGAGTAAAAAATATATTTGTCATCTAAGCTAAATGTTATTCCGCCACTAGTATTTTCAATTTTTTCACCAATTTGATTTTTATTTTTAATATCTCTTATATGTATGGTGTAATATTCAGATCCTTTTAAATCTAGAGAGTAAGCTAATAATTTATCATTATAACTTACCTCTAAGTCTCCAAGCCCAAAATACTCTGTTTTAAGCTTTTCTTTTTCTAAATCACCATTCCAAATTTCCTCTATTTCATCAGAGTCAATTTTTTTTCTTAACTTTATAGAGTAGTTTCCTTTTGTTGTTGTTTTTGTCCAGTAGCTATATCTTACATCTTTAAATGGAAGAGACTCATCATCAAGTTTAATTCTACCTTTTATTTCATCAAACAAAACTTTTTGAATTTCCTTTGTATCTGACATTTGATGACTAAAATAATCATTTTCATCCTCAAGATATTTTCTAACCTCTGGTATTAATTTTGAACTATCTTTTAATACCTCAAGTATATTTTCCTGATGTATCCAACTATAATCGTCTTCCCAGGTTACGTTGTGACAAGATTTTAATTCTGGTTTTTTTTTAAGCTGTGGTATTTTCATTTAAATTTAATTAATTTATGAATATTTTTTTTGCAATACTAATTATCTTTATAATTCTTTATATTTTACTCAATTGGTTTGCTAAAACTTCAACAAAAAAAATATCAAAATTTGTAAGAACATTTATTATAATTTCTTCAATATTGTTAGCGGTAATAATGGCATATGCTGGAAGGTACATTTTTTCTTTACCTTTTATGTTGGCCATTTTGCCGTTAATAAAGACAAAGGCTGGTATTTCGTTATTTCAATTGTTTAGATTATGGGGCCTTTTAAGAGTATTGAAAAATTCTGGGAGGTTTAATTTTAACCAATTTAACCAAAACGTTTCATCTCAAGCAATGTCTATTGATGAATCTTATAGAATTTTAAATTTGGACCCCAAAAAAAAATATACAAAAGACGAAGTATTGCAATCTTACAAAAAAATAATGAAAAAAATACATCCCGATAGAAGTCCAGAATTAAATAATATTGCAACATTGGTAAATGAAGCCAAAGAGAACGTTATTAAAAATATTAGCTAATTAAGTTCTGAAATTTTTCAAAGATTTTTAACGGATTTATTCGCTCCTTACCCTCCGTTCCATGAGTAACCTTTTCTACACCATCTGGTATAAGTGGATGCATTTTGGAACTATAACTTCCATATATTAGTGGGGTATCTGACATTAAAACAATAGTTTGTTTTCCTAACCCAGCAGATAAATGGCTGAAACTTGAGTCATTACAAATAGCAATATTGCAATTTTTTATTATAGGTAAAGTTTCAGAAATACTAAGTTCATTTAATGGAGTACATAAATTCTTATGGTAATTTAAAATTTCGTTCATAATTTCAATTTCTTCATTTTTATTACCCGTAGCTAAAAAAAATCTGCATTTAAAGTTTTTTAAACATAAATTCATAAACTCTATAAATACTTTTGGTGGAATTCTTTTTGTTGGTCCCGATCCACCAATTCCTAATAATATATTTTTCTCTTCATCACTAAAATTAAATTTTAACTTTATCTTTTGAATATTTTCATCTTTAACATCAATAACTGGGTCACTTTTAATTTCTAGATTAAAATTATTTTTCAATAATTTATTAGCAGCTTCAATAATATGCTGATTTTTTTTTTTAAATAATGGATATTGATAAATATCATTAATTCCTGCAAACTTACAAACAAATTTATATCTAAGTGAAGAATTAAAAATTAGTGCTTTATCAAATTGATATTTTTTAATATCAGAAACTAGTCGAAAAAATCCGTTCAATCCGTCGTGAAAACCTTTCTTAGATTGATCTCTTTTTAAAATAATAATTTCATTAATGTATTTATTATCTTTAATTAAGTGTTCAGCTTTTGAATTTTCTTTTACTAATAAAGTTACTTGACTGTTATATTTTTTTGCAACGGCTTCTATATATGGAAGAAATATTACCATATCACCGATTCCCATTCTGTTTTGAATTGCTAAGATTTTCATGTCTTTTTAAAACCTTTACTATTTTATATTTTTATATAAATTTTTGGTATGGGATATTTCAATGGTATTTATGCGGCAAGCCTTTCTATACTAGATAATAATTTACAGTTAGACTGCGAAAAAACATTAAAACATGCTGAAAATCTAATTGAAAAAGGTTGCCATGGAGTAATATTTTTTGGCAGCACAGGTCAATCTCAATTAATTTCGTTAAGCGAGAAAATTAAACTCATTAATATTTTACCTAAGAGTAAACATAAAGATAAATTTATTATTGGAACTGGCCTAAATTCGTTGGGTGATAATATTAATTTGCTTAATATTTCAAAATCAATTGGATTTGAAAATTTTTTAGTAATGCCACCTGCATACTATAAATATAACGATGATGATGTTTTTAATTTTTATTCCAAATTAATAGAAAATGTCAAAGATTGTAGAATAATTTTATATAATTTCGAAAAGTTATCTGGATATAAATTTAGCATAGAATGTGTTTCAAAGTTAGCAAAAAGCTTTCCTAAAAATGTTCTTGGAGTAAAGGATAGTAGTTACAACTTGTATGAAAATTTAAAGATTGAAAATTTTTCTGTCATGCCTGGATCTGAAAGTAAGTTGCTGAAGGGCCTAGAATTAGGATGCTCAGGTATTATTACAGCAACAACAAATGTCACCTCTTATTTAGCAAGAGATGTGTATGACAAATTTAAAAATAATTTAAATCAAACATCAAACGAAAAACTTTGTATGGTTAGAAATATATTTGACAAATATAATCTCATTTCAGGCCTGCACACATTTATGAGCACAGAAGACTCTGATTTTAAAAATTTAATTCCACCTTTAAAACTTTTATCCAAAGATGAAGAAAAATTATTTTTTTCAGAATTAGATAAATTAAACTTTAATATAAACAACCTTAAAGCAGCTTAATGAAACTTATAAATTTTTTAAACGATTTATTTAAAGAAGATGGCTTTATATTAATAGATTATAATTCTAACAGGTATGTTATAGGAAAGCCTTTGAAAGAAATTCCTATAGAATTACAGTTGTTAGATAAAAGTTTGCATAAAAAACTACTTTTCCATCCAGATCTATATTTTGGTGAGGCGTATACAAATGGTTCTTTAAGATTAAGAAATGGAACTTTGACAGAATTTCTTGATATAGCTTTTAAAAATATAGGAAGAGCAGATATTAATATTTATGGAAAGACATTAAATAAAATAAAGGGAACTTTAAAATACTTAACAAGTTTTAATAAAATTGTTAAATCTAAACAAAATGTTGCACATCATTATGATATTTCAGAAAAATTATACGATTTATTTCTTGATAAAAAAAGACAATATTCATGCGCATACTTCAAAAATGAAAATGACACTTTAGAAACTGCTCAAGAAAATAAAATTGATCACATAATTAAAAAACTTCATATACAACCTAACCAAAAAGTTTTGGATATTGGCTCAGGGTGGGGTACACTTGCAATCGATATTGCAAAAAAAACAAAAGCTTCAGTTACAGGAATTACACTTTCAGAAAATCAATTAAAATATAGTCAAGAAAAAGCTAAAGAATTAAATTTAGATAACCAAGTTGAATTTAAATTAATAGATTACAGACAATTGAGTGAAAAATTTGATAGGATAGTTAGTGTTGGAATGTTTGAACATGTTGGAAAAAAATTCTATCAAACCTATTTTAATAGGGTGTCTCAAATGTTAAAAAAAGATGGGGTAGCTCTAATACACACAATTGGATCAAATCTTCCACCTAGAGACCCACAGCCCTGGATAACAAAATATATTTTCCCTGGCGGATATACCCCTAGTTTAAGCGAAATAGCAAGGCCAATCGAGGATTCTGGACTAATAGCTACAGATATTGAGATTTTAAGAATGCACTATGCCCACACTTTAAGAAATTGGAAAGAGAGATTCCTATCAAAAAAAGATAAAGTTTTAGAAATGTTTGACGAAAAATTTTTAAGGATGTGGGAATTTTATCTTACAAGTTGTGAAATGGCTTTTAAATGGGGAGATCAAGTTGTATTTCAACTTCAGCTAACTAAAGATATAAGATCTGTTCCTAATACTAGAGACTATATTTATTAAAAATTAGCTGATAAAGCTTTATTTCTTAAATGAAAAAAAAGAAAAAAAAACCTAAAAAAAAAAATATAAAAATAAACGTTAAAAAATCCAAAAATAGATCCAAGTTAAAATTTAAAAAAAAAAATCACAATTTAAAAAAAAAAAATTTAAATTAAAAAAAAAACGACAAAAAGATTAAACCAAAGAAAAAAAATTAAAAAAGTTAGAAAAAAGATTATTCCTGAAAAGGGTATAATTTCAAGAACAGTTAGACTTGAGGAAGATTTAAAAAATAAGTTTTCTTTCAAATTTAATTTTAATTTACTGGCTATAGATAAATTAATACAAAAGTTTTTTCAAAGTATAGAATTTAGATTAATTCGTTTTAAAGAGATAAGAGCTGAGGAAAAAAGGCAAATTAAACTAGAGAAAATAGAACAGGCAGAAAAAGAAAAAATCGAAATTGAGAAACAAAAGAAAGCAGATGAAGCGGCTTTTTTAAAAGAAAAGGAAATCCAGTTAAAACAAGAACAAAAATTAGAAAGAGAAAGAACAAAGGATATAAAATTATTTTTAAGAAAAGAACAAGCCATACTAAGAAAAGAGCAGGCGGAGAGACAAAAGAAATTTTTACAAGAATTAAAATTAGAAAAACAAATCGAAAAATTTAGAATAAGAGAGGTAAAAGAACTAGAACAACTAGAAAAATTAGCTTTAAGAGAAAAGAGAGAAGATTATTCCGGATTACAAGAGCGTATCGAAAAACTAAAATTAAAATATCAACAAATAAGAGATCAAAAAATTAGAGAACGAGTTGAGGCACTAGGTGTAGAAACACAAGAAGGAGACGATAGAGCAAAATTACTTCAAAGAGAAAGAGAGTATAATTTAGCTAGGCAAAAAATTGAGTTTGCACTTGAAAGTTTTTATAGAAGTGCAAATAGTTTAGTTTTTCAACTTAATAAAAGATATATAACTAAACATATGTCTATCTTGAGATGCATAGATAGAAGATTTGAAACTGGAGAGATTTTTGTAAAATGGGATGAAACAATTGATGATGATTGGTTAATACTAATTTATATAAAAAATAATTCTCCAGACGAAGGTATAGTTATTGAAGATAAAACAAATGAAGAAAAAAATATTTCACATGAATTTAAACCAAGTGAAATTTTTAAAGCCTCAGATTTAATGGTAGATTCATTAACGCAGCTGATTGCAAAAAAAAGATCTAAGAATAATTAAATTTGTTGGTTTTTGATAATTTTTTCTATTAGCTTAATATTTTCTCCGCTTTTGATTAATGGATAAATTGACTTTGCTTTTCTCAAGTCATCAACTGCTTTTTCGTATTCTTTTAAGCTTAAGTATATTTGCGCCCGTCCAGATAATGCTCCAAAATGTCTTGGTTCTAGATCTAAAACTTTTTCAATATCATCTAAAGATTTCTCATAATCCCCTAATATAAATAGCAATGTGGCTCTCTTATTCCAACCCTCCGCCCACTTTGGGTCCTCATTAATCACATCTGTAAATAGTTTTAATGCCATTCTATACTGCTGATGGTACATGGAATAAGTTCCGTTCTCTAATTTGTTCGTCAGATAATCATTGTTTGGGTGTCTTTTCCAATTATTCCAAATTTGATCCTCTAGCTTTTCTGCTTGTTGTAAATTTTTTGCATTAAGCAATTCTTTAAACAATGTATTTAAATTGTCCGAATACACATTATTTGTACTGATAAATAAAAATATAATTATAAAACTTATATGTTTTTTAATCACTGACATATACAGATACTCCTCTAGAATTAATGTCTACATCAAATTTTTTATGTAATGGTGGAAAAGCTCTTTGAGAACAATCCAGTCTATCACAAGTTCTACATGAAACCCCCACAGGTATCTCTGATTTTTTATCATTCAAATCTAAGTTTTCCGTATAAACAAAATCTTTTGCATATTTGGCTTCACACCCAAGTCCAATAGATAACATACTTTTTTTTTGTCCGTATCTTCCTATACCTTTCTCAACTGTTCTAGCTATACATACATACTTTTCACCATTAGTCATTTTACTTACTGCTGCCTGTATAACACCAGGTCTAGAAAAAGCCGAATACACATTCCATCGAGGACAAGCACCACCATAACGTGGTATTTCAATGCCTGATAATGAAAATCTTTTTGAAATATTACCAGCGACATCAACTCTCAAAAAATGAAAAGGAACTCCAGGTAATTTTGGATCATTCAAACATGTTACTCTATGTGTGACTTGTTCAAATGAAGTTGCAAAAGTATTTTGCAATAACTCCAAATCATATTTAAGTTTTTTACATTCAGAATGAAATAATTTGTAGGGCATTAAAATTGCTGCACCGCAATAATTTAATAAAGCAACTTTTGTTAATTTTTTCGATTCTTCATTTGGATAATTAAAAGTATCAAGATAAGAATTTATTAAATCACTAGCTCCCTCTTGTACAATTTGAGCTGCAGCATGTAATTTCTTTGTTTCCAAGGACAAATAATCAGACAATAGCAACTTTCTATTTTTGTTATCGTAAATTTTTGAGAATGGTTTTCCTTCCTCAGGAATTATATCTTGCACTTCAATTTTATACTCTGATTTTAAATAATCACATAAAGCAATATATCTTGTTCTATTATTTTGTTTTATTTGTTCAAAAATTTGATTTGCAAATTCCTCTAGTTTTGGAAAAAAATTTCTATTTTCTTGCAAAAAATCTGAAATTACTTCTCCAGGAAATGAATTTTTTCTATTATCTACAATTTTTCCTGAAAGTTTTTCAATTTTGTTTACCAATTCATGATCTTTTTTTTTCAAAATGTCTCCTAATCTTATTAGAGCCTTACCAATTTTTGGATTACTATTTGCTAGATCTTTAACTTCTGGACCAACTATATCCAAATCTTCAAAAAGTTTATCATCAAGCAATTCTGAAATTGTGTTGACCATATTGATATCTGATTTATTTGTTAGATCGCTAATGTTGATGCTTAACTCCTCACAAATTTTTAAAAGTAATTCCCCGTCAATTTTTCTTTTACCTCCCTCGATTAAAGCTAAATAACTCGGTGAAATGTTAAGTTGTGAGGCTAGTTTGTTTGCCTGCATACCTAGCTGTCTCCTAAAAGCTTTTATTTTTGGCCCAATATTTAATCCTACTTGAATCATTTACTAATAGTAAACTTTGTAAATTATTATTTACAAAAAATTTATTGTATTTACTGTACTTTTAACATTTTTTGTAGATTTTGTAAATATTGTAAATTATAAAGTTTACATGGACAAAAATACTATAAAAAACATTGAAACTAGTTCTCAAACTACAAATCACCAAGAGCACCAGGAGCATAGAAGCAGAGGGGTTTATTTAAGAGATGACCACTGCGATTGGGGATCAAGTGGAATGAATGAGTTTACAGAAGAATATAACGAAAAGTAAAAAGAATTAGTTTTAAAGGAGGAATAATGTCAGCCGAGAAAATCTCGTACGAGTTGAAAAGATTTGCAGGAATACAAAGGGATTATAAGCCAGAAGAAGTAGAAAGGTTAAGAGGATCCATTAAAATTGAGTATTCAATGTGTAAACAGCAATCTCAAAAGCTCTGGAGATTGTTAAATACAGAGCCATATGTAAACACACTTGGATCTTTGTCGGGAAACCAAGCCGTTCAACATGCTAAAGCAGGTTTAAAAGCGATTTATCTAAGTGGTTGGCAAGTTGCAGCAGACGCAAACAGTGCTGGTGAAATGTATCCTGATCAATCTTTATATCCTTACGACAGTGCACCTAAATTAGTTGAGTCAATGAATAATTCTTTAATTAGAGCCGATCAAATTCAGCATATGGAAATAGCAGATGGAGATATGAATAGTAGCGAAAGAACCGACTACATGTTACCAATTATTGCAGATGGCGAGGCAGGATTTGGTGGACCGTTAAATGTATTTGAGCTAACAAAAAAATTTATAAAAGCTGGCGCAGCCGGAGTTCATTTTGAAGACCAACTAGCTAGTGAAAAAAAATGTGGACATATGGGTGGTAAGGTACTTGTTCCTACTGGAACCATGGTCCGAAATCTAAAAGCAGCAAGATTGGCAGCTGATATTGCCGACGTTCCTCTCATTATTCTTGCAAGAACAGATGCCAACGCTGCGAAATTAATAACAAACGATTTTGATGAAAATGACAAACCGTTTTTAACAGGAGAAAGATCACCTGAAGGCTTTTATTATGTAAAAGATGGTATTGATCAAGCAATCTCAAGAGGGTTAGCTTATGCACCTTACGCGGATTTAATATGGTGTGAAACTGCAACACCTAATTTAGAAGAAGCAAAAAAATTTGCTGATGCAATACATGCAAAATTTCCTGGCAAGATGTTAGCTTATAATTGTTCTCCATCATTTAATTGGAAGAAACATTTATCTGATGATGACATTGCTACATTTCAAACTAAAATCGGGATGATGGGGTATAAATTTCAATTTATAACTTTAGCAGGTTTCCATACGCAAAATATTGCAATTTTCGAGCTTGCAGAGAAATATAAAAAGGAAGGTATGACTGCTTACTCTAGAATACAACAAAATGAATTTGCTAGAGAAAAAGATGGATATACCAGTGTTAAACATCAAAGAGAAGTTGGAACTTCTTATTTTGATGCAGTTTCCAATACAATAAGTTCTGGAAAGAGCTCCACAACAGCAATGGAAGGCTCAACAGAATCTGAGCAATTTTAATTACTCTTTAGCTTTTGGATTTGATTCCAGGCTGAATTAATAGCTCTCATTTTCTTTTTACTTTCCTCAATAACTTCCTGAGGAACTCCTTTACTTAGAAGTAAGTCAGGATGATGTTCTTTACTTAATTTTAAATATCTTTTTCTAATATCTGTAAGATTATCATCAGGTTTGCTCTCTAATACCACATATGGATTGAGTTTATCTGATGATTTCCTACCCTCAACTATTCCATTGAACTGGGCATCACTAAGACCAAATAGTTGAGAAACATGTTGTATCATTCTAAATTCTTGATCACTTATATTTCCATCAGCTTCTGCAATATAAAATAATATATTAATGACTTCTTCCAACACATTTATATTTCTCTGATAGATCTGAGCTATTTGTTTTGCATATTGTTCGTAACCAGTGCTTTCTTCTTTAGCTTTATTAAAAATTTTTCCAACTTGATCTAATTCATGTTCTGGAATTTTGAGTTTATCTTTTACCGCTATTAGTTCCTCTCTACTAACCTGACCGTCTGCTTTACTCAGTTTAGCTGATAAAACTATAAGAGCTAATGCAAAAACTTGTTGAGGTTGTGCAAAAGATTTAAATGATGATCTTGATCTTGATACTTTTCCACCAATTAAGGAACCTAATAGCATCCCAAACGGTCCTCCTAAAGAAAAACCGATCATCCCACCAATTAAACTTCCCCAGATAGACATATAAAAAAAATTTAATATAATTTAATATATTTATGTTCTCAACTTTTTTAGCTTTAACATTTTTATTTTTAATGTTTATGTGGTCATTGGCCTGGGTAAATTATTACAATAAACTAGATAAAAGATTTGGTTCGTCTTTATGGAGATGGAGTTATGATTATCCAGTGCCAGGTGATAGAGACATTTCTTTTCTTGATGATAAAAAATTTGTTATTTTAAGAAGAAAGAGAAACAGAGCAGTTACAGTTATGTATTTTATTTTATTTTTCTCTTTTTTTATATTTTTATCTTTTGTAACCCAGATTTTATACGCTATTCAACATTAGTTTAGTTGGTGTTTATTTTTTAAATACAAAAAGAACGCTACAATTTCATATCCAACATAAAATAACTGGTAAATGACAGGGAGTTTAAAAAATTTATAAAGAAAATTGTATTTTGGAATACTTTTCCAAATAAGTAAAAAAGCATCAATACCCACATAGATTTTTCCATCTTGTTCTACATGAAGTCTTCTTAGAAGCTCTTTATCAGTTTTTTTTGTTTCTAATTCAGCATTTTTATTTTTAGTTATGTCTATCCAATTCAAATTTTCTATGTTTTCTTTCTTATAAATATTAATTTCTGCTCTGCAGATTTTGCATGAATTGTTAAAAAAAACCTTCATAATTAAACTATATTTGAATATTTTATTTTTACAAATGTGCCAAATAAGCAGTTGATATATTAATAATCACTACTACATTCTTCAAATGTCAAATTTCTTTGAAGAAACAGATATAGATACATCACAAGCTGAAGCAATTGTTACTGAAACCTTAAAAAATTGTGATGACGGAGAATTATATTTAGAAAATCATAAATCTGAGTCTATTGTTTTAGATGATAATAAAATAAAGAGTTCAACTTATAACTCTGATCAAGGATATGGTTTCAGAGCTGTGACAGGAGAAGTTGTTGCCTACTCTCATTCCAATGATATTTCAAAGGAATCATTAAGAAAATCAAGTGATAATTTAAAAGATACTTTAAAGTCAAAAAAAGGAACCTATAATCATGAAATTCCTAAAACTAACAGCAAATATTATGAAAATATTAATCCTATTGAAAGCAAGACTTTCGACTCAAAGATAGATTTGCTGAACAGTGTTAATAATTATTTAAGATCAAAAGGCTCAATTGTAAATCAAGTAACTGCAAATTTTTTAGGTGAACATAAATCAATAGAAATTATTAGGTCTGATAATCAAGTTTTGAAAGATGATAGACCATTAGTGAGATTCAACGTTTCCGTCGTATTAGAGAAAGATGGAAAAAAAGAAACAGGTGTTTATGGGGTTGGAGGAAGACAAAGTTATGATGATTATCTAAAAGATGGAAGCTGGAAAGATGTTTGTGATGAAGCTTTTAGAATCGCAAATGTGAATTTAGAAAGCAAACCAGCACCAGCAGGAGAAATGAAAGTTGTTTTAGGTCCTGGATGGCCGGCAATTTTAATTCACGAAGCAATCGGCCATGGTCTTGAGGGAGATTTCAATAGAAAAAAAACTTCAGCTTTTCATAATTTAATGGGGCAACAAGTAGCTAGCGAAGGAGTTACGATTGTAGATGACGGCACCTTACATCAAAGAAGAGGAAGTTTAACGATAGATGATGAAGGAACGCCTACTGAAAATACAGTTTTAATAGAAAATGGAATTTTAAAAAACTATATGCAAGACCGTTTAAACGCTCGTTTGATGGGAACTAAGTCAACTGGTAGTGGAAGAAGAGAAAGTTATAAACATGTGGTTTTACCAAGAATGAGAAATACAATGATGTTGTCAGGTAAATATTCGCAAGATGAAATGATTAGTTCAGTTGATAAAGGTATTTTTGCTGTAAGTTTTGGGGGAGGGCAAGTAGACATAACTTCAGGAAAATTTGTCTTCAACTGCACAGAAGCATATGAAATTAATAATGGTAAAATTGCATCACCAATCAAAGGTGCTACATTAATTGGAGATGGACCATCAATTTTAAAAGAAGTTTCATTAGTGGGTAATGATATGAAATTAGATCCAGGTATTGGAACATGCGGGAAAGCTGGACAAGGTGTTCCAGTAGGAGTAGCTCAGCCATCAATTCTTATAAATAAGATGACTGTTGGTGGAACAAAACTTTAATCTAAATGATAAGGGATCAGGAATTTTTAAAAGATATAGCGTCTTATTGTATCGAAAACTCTAAAAAACTAGGAGCCACAGATGTTGGTGTAAAAGTAATTCACTCTGTCTCAGAAAATGTTAGTTTTAGAAACAAAAAATTAGACGAGTCAAACAGAGCAGATAGTTTTGCTGTCAATTTAACTACTTATATAGAGAAAAAAAAATCAAGCATTAATTCATCAGATTTATCTAAATCAAACTTAGAAAAACTAATAGAACGTTGTATTGATGCTACAAAAATCACTCCATCAGATGAAAATAATTCGTTACCAGATAAAGATTTAATGTCTAAAGAGATAAGAGACCTTAATCTCTATGATGAAACACATTATCCAAATGACAAAAAGATTGAGTTTTTAAAAAAAGTTGAAGAGACAGCATCAAAGGACGAAAAAATAGTTAATACTGAAGCTGGTTTTACCGAAAATAAAACAAATTTTATACTCGCAAACAGCAATGGTTTTTTAGGTGGATACAAAACCTCAAATTTTTCATCTTCATGTGTAGCTGTATCAAGAATTAATGGTGCAATGGAAAGAGATTATGAGTTTGGTAGCACAAGATTCTTGCAAGATATGATGAAACCAGACGAAATTGGAAATATAGCTGCCGATAAAGCAATAAAAAAGTTAGGTCCAAAAAAAATCAAGAGTGAAAAAATTGGTGTTATATTCGATAAAAGAATTTCCAAAGGAATATTAAGTACACTAGCAAGTGCAATAAGTGCGAGTGCTATTGCAAGAGGAACTTCTTTTTTAAAAGATCAAATCAATTCTGAAGTTTTTCCAAATTCAATTAATATCATCGATGATCCAAAAATTGAAAAAGGATTAGGTTCTCAAAATTTTGATAGCGAGGGCGTTGAAACAAATTCTCTGAAACTAGTTGAGAATGGCATTTTAAAAAATTATTTAATTGATACTTATTATGGTAAAAAGTTAAATTTAAAATCTAATGGTAGGTCTGGAGGAACAACAAACTTATACTTTGAAAACGGTACCTTAAGTTTTAAGGATTTGCTAAATTCAGAAAAGAAGTTTCTATACATAACAGAGACTATAGGCCATGGAGGCAATATTATTACAGGAGATTACTCAGTTGGAGCGTCAGGATTTATGGTTGAGGATGGAGAATTAACTTACCCAGTAAGTGAAATAACTATTGCTGGAAATTTTAAGGAAATGTTCAAGAATATTACTTTGGCAAACGATCTAGAGATGAAGTACTCTACAAATGCACCTACACTTTTGATTAATCAAATGACAGTAGCGGGAAAATAATTATTGAATTTTTTTTAGTCTATATTCCCATAAACCCATTCTCTTATAAGCTATTTTTATAATCAATGCTTTTTTCTTATCATACCATATTTCAAAATTTAATTTTTTATCATCAGGTAGATTTGGGTCAGTAGAAAATAGTCTAAAATGTTCTACGTCATACTCTTTATTATAAAGTTTAATTTTTTCTTTTCCTAAAAATTCTATGTTTTGTTTTTTTACACTTCCAGATAATGGACTTATTTGTGTCTCAGTTTGCAAAATTCTATGATTCCACCAATGGCCGATTATATTTTCTTTATCCGCCTCACCCTTATATGATGATCCATCAATTATAAACTTCTCTTTTTTTTCATCAAAAATTAAATTTACATATTTCCTCTTATTGTTTTGAAATGTTTCTGAGTTAAATGAAACTAATTGGTCTTCAATATATTCTTCAGTACTTCTACTATTTATAGAGAATACTGTAACACCCAATAATTTTACTTCAAATTTGGTTCTATTTTTTACAATGAATTTATTTTCTTCTTTTTTAAATGTAAAAATACTTTCTCCAATTCTTTCATCATCTTTAAAAATTTCCATTTCTATGTTTGAATAATTTTTATAGTGGTCAGTATGTGCTTGCAAAAAAAGAGGAGATAAAACTAACAATATTATTAAGAATTTTCTCATTATTTCATATTATTTTAATTAACTTGTTTGAACTTTATATAGAATTTTTATGTTTAAAAGATAAATAGTCTTAAGAATTATGTTTTTGACCATTAAAAATATCCCCTCAAAATCTTGGAGCTCAAAAAAACCTTTAAATTTAAAACCTAAATTTACAACTTTTTTACTTTTATGTGTTGGTTTATCTTTGTTTGGGTTGGGAGAGGGTCTTTTACTAGTTTCTACTACTGGTAATTCTCCATGGTCTGTTCTTGCAGAAGGGTTATCAAACATATTAAATATTTCGATCGGATTATCTACATTCATAATAAGTATTATTGTTTTAGGGTTTTGGTTTCCACTAAAGCAAAAACCAGGAATTGGTACAATTCTAAATATTTTAATTATAGCAGCGATAATTGATTTGACACTTTTTCTTTTTGATCCTCCTTTAGCTACTTTTTCAAAATATATTCTTGCTGTATTTTCTGTTTTGCTTGTCGGTCTAGGAAGTGGGATATACTTAATTGCAAATTTAGGTCCTGGTCCTAGAGATGGATTGATGACAGGTCTAACAAAAAAAACTCAACTTCCTATTGCTTTAATTCGAGCTACTTTGGAAATTTCAGCTGTTATATCTGGTTGGTATTTGGGAGGAACTGTTGGTTTGGGCACTATAATATTTGCATTTGGAATAGGTCCCGCTGTAGCTTTAGGAATTTATATTGTGGATAAAGTTACTAAGTAAATGTTTTTAATGGACAATTAGTCGATTGTTAATATTGAATAAAAATTGTAAATATAAATTATGTCTATAAAAAATTGGATGAAAGAATCGGCAAATATACTATTTGACGATAGTAAAAATGATTTAAGAGCACTTCCAAAAACTGTGAGACTACAAATATTATTAGTTTTAAGTTTTATATGGACAACAGTATTTAGTTTATACGTATTTTCATATGCCACTTTTGCATTTGGTTGGGCAGGGACATATGTTGCTCATATAGGTTTAATATTTGCTGTTTATTATACGTTTAAACAATTTCATAGAGCTGAAGCAAAAGCTGTTAGTGTTTTTAAGACAAAAAATTTTGATCCATTTAAAATCATGACAATTGTTTTTGTTATAGTTTTTATTTTTGTTTTTTCTAAAGGTATTGAAGTATTGACAAGAACAAACTCTTACTCGATTCCATATGACGGACCTAGTAAATCAGCGTTTGAAAAGTGGCTGCCATTTACCAAAAATAAATCTGAATAATAATTTTTTTAAGAAGCTTTTGATAATTTAGAGATTTTTTTTCTCTCATGAGGATCAAGCACAGCTTTTCTTAATCTGCATGAATTTGGTGTAATTTCTAGAGCTTCATCAGAGTTTAACATGCTCAATTGCTCAGCAATCGACATCTTTCTTACAGGAGTTAAAACAACATTTTCATCTGTTCCTTGTGTCCTCATATTTGTAAGTTTTTTACCTTTCATAACATTTATAATCATATCACCAGGTTTAGGTGACAATCCTACAATCATACCTGAATAAACTGGATCGTTGTGAGTAACAAACATTTCTCCTCTTGCCTGTAGATTATAAATTGCAAATGCTACTGCTTTTCCTTGCTCCATAGAGATTAATGCACCATTTCTTCTACCTTCCATATCTCCCTCAAATTTACCATATGAATGGAATATTCTGTTTATTACTCCTGTTCCTTTAGTTAGAGTAAGAAATCTGCTAGTGTATCCCATTAAACCTCTAGTTGGTGCATGAAAGATTAATCGTTTTTTATTTTTTCCAGTATCTTTAAGGTCTATTAACTTTCCTTTCCTTTTATTCATCGAGTCAATAACTTTTGAAGAGAACTCTTCGTCAAGATCCATAGTAATTTCTTCAATAGGTTCTAATTTTTCACCATTTTCATTTTTTTGAAATAAAACTCTAGGAGGACTTACTGTCATTTCAAATCCTTCACGTCTCATTTGTGTTAATAATATTTCTAACATTAATTCACCTCTACCACTTATTTCAAATGAGTCTTTATTGTCATTTTCTGAAAAAGTAATTCCCACATTATTTTGAGCCTCTTGAACTAATCTCTCTCTAATTTGAGTACTTGTAAGTTTCTTACCTTCAGTTCCAGCTAATGGAGAACTATTTACTGTAATCTTAATTGACATCGTTGGAGGATCAATTGGTGTTGCTTGAATTGGTGTATCTACCTCAATATCACATATGGTATCAGCAACATTTGCTTTTTCTAATCCAGCGATAACTACAATATCTCCAGCTTCGCCAACTTCTATTGGTACTTTTTTAGTTCCCTCGTATCTAAATATTTTAGTCAACCTTCCCTCATCAACTTTTTCTCCATCAAGATTAATTGCCTTGATTTGTTGATTTGCTTTTGCAGTACCTTGAGAAATTCTACCAACTAAACTTCTACCCAAAAAACTATCAGCATATAAAAGAGTCGAAAGCATTGCAAAATGCTTGGATTTATCAAATTCAGCTGGCTTAACATGATCTATTACTAAATCTAATAATGGATTTAAATTCTCTCTTGGACCATCTATTTCATTAGATGCCCAGCCAGATCTTCCACTTGCATAAATAACTGGAAAGTCTAATTGTTCCTCATTAGCGTCTAAACTTACGAATAAATCAAAAGTCTCATTTAAAACTTCATCGGCTCTTTGATCGGCTTTATCTAATTTATTTATTACTACTATTGGTTTAAGGCCCTGTTTAAGTGCTTTTGCTAATACAAATTTAGTTTGAGGCATTACCCCTTCGGCTGAATCTATTAACAATAATGCACCATCAGCCATACTAAGAACTCTTTCAACTTCTGCAGCAAAATCTCTATGTCCAGGTGTATCAATAATATTAATTCTAGAATCTTTCCAATTTATGGAAGCAGGTTTGGCAAGAATTGTAATACCTCTTTCCTTTTCAAGTTCGCCGGAGTCCATTAGTCTTTCATCAACAACTTCATTTTCCCTAAAAGAACCACTCTGTTTCATTAAGTTATCAATTAAAGTAGTCTTTCCATGGTCAACGTGAGCAATTATGGTGATATTACGTATTGATGTTGTCATTTGCGCGTTCTTATATATTCAAAATATTTTTTTTCAATTCAAAAAAAAAGGGCAGTAAAAACTGCCCTTTTTGAATTTTTTCCTGAGTAAAATTGGTGTTACATTCCCATTCCACCCATGCCGCCCATACCACCCATTCCTCCAGGAGGCATACCAGCTCCACCAGCATCTTTTTCATCTGGTTTATCTGCTACCATGGCTTCAGTTGTTACTAATAACCCAGATATAGAAGCAGCATCTTGAAGTGCTGTTCTCACGACTTTAACTGGATCGATAATACCTTCTTTAAACATATCAACATATTGCTCTGATTGTGCATCATAACCATTACTAGGCTTGTTGGTTTCTAATAATTTACCAACAACTACTGATCCATCAACACCTGCATTTGTTGTGATTTGTCTAATAGGCGCTTGCAAAGCACTCTTGACAATTTCTACACCAGCTTTTTGATCATCACCTTTTACTTTTAGACTATCAAGTTCTTTTGAGGCATAAAGCAATGCACATCCACCACCAACAACAATGCCTTCTTCAACTGCTGCTCTTGTAGCATTTAATGCATCCTCAACTCTATCTTTTCTTTCTTTAACTTCGACTTCTGTAGCACCACCAACTTTGATTACAGCTACACCACCTGCTAACTTTGCAAGTCTCTCTTGTAGTTTTTCTCTATCATAGTCTGATGTTGTTTCTTCGACTTGAGCCTTGATTTGAGCACATCTTGCTTCAATATCAGATTTTTTACCTGCTCCGCTTACAATTGTACTATTTTCTTTATCAACTTTTACACGTTTCGCAGAACCAAGATCATTGAGTTTAACATTTTCAAGTTTAATACCTAAATCCTCAGAGATAACTTGTCCGCCTGTAAGAATTGCAATATCTTCTAACATTGCTTTTCTTCTGTCTCCAAAACCAGGTGCTTTAACAGCAACAACTTTTAAACCACCTCTTAGTTTGTTAACAACAAGTGTTGCTAGTGCCTCTCCTTCGACATCTTCTGAAATTATCATTAATGGTCTACCTGCTTGTACAACAGCCTCTAACAACGGAACCATCGGTTGAAGATTTGTTAATTTCTTCTCGTGAAGAAGAATTAATGGATTTTCTAACTCTGTAGTCATTTTGTCACCATTAGTAATAAAATATGGAGATAAATATCCTCTATCGAATTGCATACCTTCAACTACATCAAGTTCTGTTTCAATTCCTTTTGCTTCTTCAACAGTAATAACACCTTCGTTACCTACCTTTTGCATAGCTTTCGAAATCATTGCACCGATTTCTTTGTCACCGTTTGCTGAAATTGTACCAACTTGTGCGATCTCATCACTATCTTTTACTTTTTTAGCTGATGAAATTAATTTATTTTTTACATGATCTACAGCAGCATCAATCCCTCTTTTAACATCCATTGGGTTCATTCCTGCTGTTACATACTTACAACCTTCTTTAACAATTGCTTGAGCTAAAATTGTTGCAGTTGTTGTTCCGTCACCAGCCTCATCGTTAGTTTTGCTAGCAACTTCTTTAACCATTTGTGCACCCATATTTTCAAACTTATCATCAAGATCAATTTCTTTTGCAACTGAAACACCATCTTTAGTTGTTCTTGGTGCACCATAAGATTTGTCGATAACAACATTTCTTCCTTTTGGTCCAAGAGTAACTTTTACAGTGTTGGCAAGTATATCAACTCCCTTTAACATTGATGCTCTAGCATCTGAATCAAATTTTACTATTTTAGCCATTCTAAACTCTCCTTACTATTTATTTACCTGTTGCAATACCCATAATGTCAGACTCTTTCATTATGCTGTACTCTTTACCATCAATTTTAACTTCTGTTCCTGACCACTTACCGAACAAAACTTTATCACCTACTTTTACATCCATAGGAATTAGTTTTCCATCTTCAGTTTTTGCACCTCCGCCGACAGCAACAACTTTACCCTCTTGAGGTTTTTCTTGAGCTGTATCTGGAATAATTATGCCACCAGCAGTTTTCTCGCTGCTATCTAAAACTTCTATTAAAACACGGTCATGTAACGGTTTAAACTTCATACGAATTCTCCTTTAAATTAGCAGTCATATAGAGACATATTTAATAATTTTCAAGATCTTGAATAAAAATTATGGTCTAAAAAACTCAAGAATTTAGCTAATTTTTAAGCTATACCTCAAGTATGCCCCAAAACTTAGACAAAGATGGATTGAGATCAAAGATAAACAGTTACGAATTATTTTTTATCGATATATGGGGAGTGATCCATAATGGTTTAAAAATTTTTGAGGACTCTATTGAAGTTTTAGAAAATTTGAAAAAAAACAACAAAGAGTTCGTTTTGCTTACTAACGCGCCAAGACCAAATTCTACAGTTAATGAATTTTTAAAAAAAATGGGGCTCAAAAATTTTCATGAACATGTATACACTTCTGGAGAAGCTTCATTAAAATATTTAATGGAAAACTTTCTAAATGCAAAATTTTACCACATTGGACCACCAAGGGATTTTGACTTATTTAAAAAATTTGAACAAAATAAAGTTAGTAATATTAAACAAGCTGAC
>CACPFN010000012.1 GCA_902633185.1 uncultured Pelagibacteraceae bacterium
GAATTTTCTGAAATTTTAACAAGTTCTTTTTTAGGTAATGAACTTAGTTTTGGTCTTAAAAATATTAAATAATTTTCCTCGTCTTGTATGTCTATATTTGTGATTATCTCATCACCTATTTTAAATTTAATATCTATATTTGAGTTAAAAGCGTATAATTTAAACGTAAAAAAAAATAAACAAATCAAAATATAAATTCTAAACATATAAATTAATTGTCTATTAAGTCTCCTAAATTAGGGACACCCAATTCTGTGAATGGTATAATCTTAATTAAAAAGGACAAAGATTTTGTAGGTTCCAAATTTCCATCTCTATAAAAAGATTTATTATAGTTTAAGT
This sequence comes from uncultured Pelagibacteraceae bacterium, assembly GCA_902633185.1. Taxonomy (GTDB): domain Bacteria; phylum Pseudomonadota; class Alphaproteobacteria; order Pelagibacterales; family Pelagibacteraceae; genus Pelagibacter. The sequence continues at coordinate 343 of CACPFN010000012.1, forward strand.
TAAAAGATATGCAGTCTGTTTCATGAGTATACATTAAGTTATAGTATTGAGTAAAATTATTGCTTAAATCCTTAGACACATCAAATCCAAAAGAATTTTCATTATTATAATAAAATTTATTTGAATTTTTAACAGTCTCAACATTTGGCAGATCATTATGTTCTGAATAATATGAAATATTAGTTAAAAAATTATTTACGTTTAAATCAAAGCTTAACTCGTCACGATTTGAATATTTTAGATCTTTATCATATGAAAAATAATATCCAACTTTCATTTCTTTACTTAAATTATAATTAATCTCACCAAAAATATCAGATCTTTTATTGTTTAATTTTGATTTTGTTGGCATCCTATAATTTTCATCCATTTTAAATATATTTGCTAGTTTTAAGTCCAATATTTCTAGCCCACTATTATTTTTTCTTTTAAATTCTAAACCTAAATTAATAGACTCTCCTCCTTCTACTTGTGAACTCTCACTAATTCGATTTATTCCAAAAGCATTGTTGTAGTTTAAATACAAATCTTTTTCAGATAGATCGCTATTACCATTAGGACTATATCTGAATGAAATTATCGGTTTTAAAAAATGAGTATAATTTTCCATTCTTTTTTGTAAAGGAAAGCTGGCATCATACTTAAATAATCCAAATAAATTATAATTCAAATTGTCTTCAAAATTTGTGGAATTATTTGAATAATCATTTGAATTTTTTAATAACAAATTAAAATTTGAAGCAACTCCATTAGAACTAATATATTCATTTGATGAAAAAAGAAAATCATTAGTTAAAACACTTTCGGTTACATTCGTATTATACAATTTGTTATAACCATATGAATTGAAATTAAATTTACCATTATAACTACTAGGAATATTAATACTTTTTATAAAATTAAAATCTGGAAAAACATATTGGTACCTATCATGATAATTTCTTGATAAGTCTTCGAATAATTTAAAGGAAGTATCTAAACTAGAATCTGCAAATTCCCAGTTTAAATCTAAATTTGAAACTAAAACACTATCATCTGCTATTATTGAAGAGTTGTCTTTTAATTTGTGAGTTTTTAAATAATTATCACCTTTAACATTTTGAATATTTAATTCAAAATTAGTATATTTATTTAACTTTCCTATTTGATTATAAAATAAATGTCCCTTAGTTCCTGCTTCTCCAACTAAAAAACTAAAGTCACTTAAAATATTAGAATTTTTTAATGCCTGTCTATACTCATTTTGCAATAAAAAGCTTTTATCAGCATAATATCTAGGATTAAATGTAATATCTTTATCAATATCTATTATTTTAAAATAAGGAAAATTAATTTGAGTGCCTAGGCTATCTGATGTGCCATAATACGGAGTCAGGAAGCCAGATTTTCTTTTAACAGTAGGATCGGGATGATTAAAATATGGAGTGAAAAATAACTTATAATCAAACAATTTTAACCATGAATTTTTATATTCAAATATCTTTTTTTCTTTATCATGTTTAAACTCATCAGAATTTATTTCCCATCCCCTACATTTTTTATATTGAATATTACATGTACTAAATACTGCTTTGTAAACTTTTAATTCTTGTTCATTAGAATATGAACTTCTTCCTCTTAGTATTGGATCGTTATTCACATTACCAAAAAATGAATCTTTAAACTCTATCTTAATCTCTTTACCTAAAATCTCATTTGTTTTTAAATTTAAAACCAGATCTTCAAAAATGTAAGTATTTTCATTTTTATCTAAAATAACCGATTTTTTTGATTTTATAATTTCTTCTTCAATAAGAATTCTATATTTTTCCTCTAGATTAAAAATATTTTTTTCCAAGTCTTTAATAATTGCTTTTTTATTTCCAAAGATAATCTTCTTTGTTCTATCGAAATAAGTATCTTCACTTTTAATATTGTACTGATCTTTGAGGTTATATTTTGTTGGACCTTCACTAAATATCAAATTTTTATTTTTTTCAAATATAATTTTATTGCTTTCAATCACAACATTATTTTTTTTATCATAAAAAAAAACATTATCTGTAAAAGTAATTAAATTTTTATTTTTATTGTAAATTACATTTTCAGAAATAATGTTTACGTTATCTTTGGGTATGTATGTATTTGAATTATATGCAATTATTAAATTACCTTCATCTTTTATATCCATTTTTTCTGAATTAAATTTTATTTCTTCTGAATAAAGCATATTAGTAAATGCTTTAAATATTAATATTATGATAAGTAATTTACTAACTTTCATTTATTTTTAACAAACCAATATTGCAAATTAAAAAGAGTATAAGAAGAGGAACCCATACTGATAAATATATTGGCAATACACCATTAGATCCAAGTAAACTTGAAAAATAATTTAAATAGTAAACAATAACAGACACTAATACACCAAAAATTATAACAAAAAATTTTGATTTTATGCTTTTTAATTTATTTATAATTATAAAACCTAAGATAGTCATTAAAACATAAAATACTGGCATACTATAGATTTTATTTAAGTGTATCTTTATATCTGTGTTTGAATATCCTATACTTAAGTAATTTTTAGAGAGATTGTGTAGCTCATATATATTTAAAGCGTTTAAATTTGAGAATAAATTTGAAATAATTTCACCATCAAAAGATGAATTGTAGACATAACTTTTAAACTTCTTAGTTATCCCACCTTTACTTAAAATTGAAACATCTTCTAATTTCCAATTTTTAGATAATATATCTGCACTTTCAGCAACAATTGTATTATCACTTTCATAATATTTTGAAACCTCGTTAATTGTTAAATATTTTAATTTATTTTTTTTTAATTTTTTTGCATGAATTATATAAAGATTGTTGTCAATTTCTTCTTTAATCCATAAACCATCATTATTTACAACAGCTAAATATTGATTGGAATTTGAAAACCTATTTTTAGCGTCTAAATATAAACTTTTTAAATTTGACGATAAAGTGTAGTAAAATAACAATATAAATATACCCATAAGAAGTGTTATTAAAACTGAGAGGAAAACAATTTTTAAATTACTTATTCCATTTGAATTGAAAATTTCTAGTTCATTTTTTTCACTTAATTCTAAATAAAAAAATATTATGGATACAAAAAATATAAATGGCAAAATTTCAAAAATTAATGATGGAGCATTTAATATTGAAAGATAAAATACATTATAAATTTCAATACTATGTTTTTCGGAAAATCTTATTTCTTCAAAAAAATTTATTAAAATCACTACACAAAAAAATACTAAACTTGTCTTTAAAAACTTATTTATAAATAATTTAGCTAAATAAGATTGGTATTTTTTTAAAGTCATAAATATCTAGGTCTAAAATTACTTTTGATTAAAATATAAAAATAAAATATTAATATTAAAATGATAGGCAATAGAAGTGATATAACCTCAAACTGTATGCTTAAGTTTATTAATTTGTAAGTTAACTCTGACATAACAATAATTGTAAAACCTAAAAAAAATATTAAAAATTTTGCAAGTTTTGCGATTCTGATTATTTTTGCTTTTAGAATTACAAGAGAGCTTATTAAAGATAAAATAATTATATATATTGGATTTATAATTCTTTTATAAACTTCTTCATAAATATCTTTAATTAAAAAAGAATTTTTTTCACCACATCTCAAAGAATTATTTTTTCTATTATTAATATTTTTTTTTAAACAATAAAATAAAAAAGAGCTTTCTATTTCACCTAATTTTTTTCCTTTTCGAGTTTTAAAATTAATATCCGATAATTGGTAAGTGGTCTCAGCAAATCCTAAATTAAAATTTCCTGATTTATCTAAATTTATAATTTTTCCATCATATAGTTGAAAATTATAACCGTCATTTTGATTAAGTTTACCTTTTCTCGCAATTATGATTTTATTACCACCATTTTTTAAATTCTCTTTAATATATATTCCTTTCAACAATCCATTATCTTCATATTTTTCAACAAAAATATTTAATCTATTTGAAACTCTAGAAAATTTTTTTTCTTGTATTAATTTTGGAAAAAAATCAATTGAGGAACTTTTAAGATATGATTGAGCTAAGTTTTGTGTGTAAGGAACAATCAATAGATTAAACAGTAACTGAATAATTACAAATATAAATGAAACTTTGAATATAAAGTTTACAAAAGTAATCTTTTTTATTCCATTTATCCAAAATACTAATATTTCATTATTGTTTTCATATCTGCTAATAACTATAAACAAACTCAGAAAATAAGCGAAAATGATCAATTTTGAAAATATTTTTGGCAAACTTAAAAGCAAGTAAACAAAGTAAACTCTAAATGAGTGACCTTGTTCAGTAACTATGTCTAATAAATTTACGCCCTGAGCAACCCATACAATTGATGTTATTGCTAGACAAGAAAGTATAAAAAAAGTAAATATATCAAAATATAGTTTACGAAATATTAATTTATTCATTGAAATTAGTATTTTATTAAATATACAACAATATCTATTAAATATTTCAAAAAAATGAAGCTAAATTTAAATTTTATAAATAAAGTACCGAAAGAAGCTAAAGATAATGAGGTTATTTTAGTAAAAGATAAAGTTTCTAAAAACAAAGAGCTTAAAACTTTAAATAAATCACTATTTGTAAATAAGTTATTTTTAGAGAAAAAATTTTTTATTCAAAACATAAAAGGCAAAAATTATATTTTTGTAAATTGTACGAAGTCCAAAAACTCCTTAGATTATGAGAAGCTTGGATCACAATTATATATTTTTTTAAAAAACAATAAAATTGAAAGATCATTTTTAATATCAAATTCATCTTCTCTTACTAATATTCAATTAGAAAAATTTTTACATGGCGCACAGCTTAAGTCTTATGAATTTAACGTTTATAAAACTGACAAAACAAAAAATGAAAATAACAAATTGTATATTATTGGAGAAAAATCCAAAAAATCGAATATAATTAGAAACAAATTAAATTCACTTTTAGAGGGTGTTTTTCTGACAAGAGATCTCGTATCTGAGCCGGGAAATGTTCTTCATCCAGATGAATATGCAAAACGGATAACTAGTTTAAGAAAATTTGGATTAAAAATTAAAATATACGATCAAAAAAAATTAAAAAAAATGGGTATGAATGCTTTGCTAGGCGTAGGTCAAGGAAGTATTAGAGGATCATATTTAGTTACAATAGAATGGAATGGCGCAAAAAATAAATCTAAACCATTAGGATTTGTTGGAAAGGGCGTATGTTTTGACACTGGAGGTTATTCATTAAAACCTGCAAAGTTTATGGAAGACATGACGTACGATATGGCAGGCTCAGCTACTGTTGTTGGTTTAATGAAAACATTAGCTTTGAGAAAATCAAAAATTAATGCTGTTGGAGTGGTTGGTCTTGTGGAAAATATGGTGAGTGGAAATGCTCAAAGACCTGGGGATATTGTAAAATCTTATAGTGGTAAAACTATTGAAGTTTTAAATACCGATGCTGAAGGTAGATTAGTTTTAGCAGATGCTTTGACATTTACAGAAGAAAAATTTAATCCTCAATTTATAGTTGATTTGGCAACTTTAACTGGAGCTATAATAGTTTCTCTTGGATCAGAGTATGCAGGTTTGTTTTCAAATAATGATAAATTATCAAAACAATTAATAGAAGCTGGAGAAAGCGTTGATGAGAAACTTTGGAGAATGCCTTTAAACGAAAATTTTGATAAATTAATAAATTCTAAGAACGCAGACATGCAAAATATTAATTACGTAGGCGGAGCCGGATCTACTACAGCTGCACAATTTTTACAAAGGTTTATTATAAATAAAACTCCATGGGCACACCTAGATATTGCAGGTATGGCATTTTCAAAATATGGAGGTGCACTTAACTCTGGTGGAGCAACTGGTTATGGAGTTAGATTGTTAAATAAATTTATTGAAAATAATTATGAGTAATATTGAACAAACTCTTTCCATTATTAAACCAGACGCAGTGGAGAGAAATCTGCAAGATCAAATTAAGCAGGAATTTGCAAATAAAGGATTTGAGATAATAAAGGAAAAAAAAATTCATATATCTAAAGAAGAAGCTGAAAGATTTTATAAAGTACACGAATCCAAACCGTTTTATAATGATTTGTGTGCCTATTTATCTTCAGGTCCTATTGTTGTCATGACTTTACAAAGAGAAAATGCTGTTATGGAAAATAGAAAGTTAATGGGAGCAACAAATCCAGAAAATGCAGAAGAAGGCACATTGAGGAAAAAATACGGTATTTCAATTGATAAAAACTCTGTTCATGGTTCAGATAGCCTTGAAAATGCAAAGATTGAACTAGAATTTTTTTTTAATAACTAGTTAACAATCTAACTATTGCTTTTGGGTATAGTGCATGCTCAATTTTTAAAACTTTTTTTTGTAAACTTTTTCCGCTATCAGATTTTAGAATTTTTATTTTTTTTTGTAGTATAATTTTACCAGAATCTAATTTTTCATTAACAATATGAACTGTCGCCCCTGAATATTTTTCTTTATTTTCAATTGCTCTGTTATGTGTATTTAATCCCTTATATTTAGGTAGAAGAGATGGATGAATGTTAAGTATTGGTTTGTAAAATTTTTTAATGAAGCTGCCTGAAAGTATTTTCATAAATCCAGCCAAACAAATTATATCAACTTTATTTCTTTTTAACAAATGTAACAAACGATTTTCGAAACTTCTTCTATTAGAATATTTAATAAAAATATTGTTAATTTTATTTTTTTTTGCATATTTCAATCCTCTTGCTCTAGAATTATCAGAGATAACTAAAACAATTCTAATTAAAGATCTTTTTGTTTTTGAATATTTGATTAGTGACCTTAGATTGCTACCTCTACCACTTATGAAGACAGCAGTATTTTTTTTACCAAATAACTTTTCCACTCAACTTTACTTTTTTTGAATTTTTCGTAATTTTTCCAATGATATAAGGTTTAAATTTTTTTGGAAAAAATTTATTTATTTTTTTATAATTTGATGGTTTGACTATTAAACAAAAACCAACGCCACAATTAAAAGTTTTCAACATTTCTTGATCATCTATACCTTGATTTTTAAGCCATCTAAATATTTTCAAAGTTTTTATTTTTTCTAAATTAATTTCAGCACAATAATTATCAGGAATTATCCTTTTAATATTATCTTCTAAGCCACCTCCCGTTATATTCGCACAAGCACTTAAATAATCTTTATTAATTAATTTTAGTACTTGCATTACATATATTTTTGTCGGAACTAATAATTCTTTTTTCAAAAAAATATTTTTTTTTAAATTAATATTCTTTCTCTTTATAATATGTCTCACTAAGGAAAATCCATTAGAGTGAAGTCCACTAGAGGGTATTGCTATCACTAAATCTTTTTCTTTTATTTTATTTAATAATATTTTATCTTTATCAACTACGCCTAAAGAGAAGCCCGCAATATCAAATTTTCCTTTAGAATATGTTCCTGGCATTTCCGCGGTTTCACCACCAACTAATTCACAGCCAGCTAATTTGCAACCACTAATAATTCCCTTAATTATATTTTTTAATTTATTTGAATCAATTTTTTCAACTGAAATATAGTCTAAAAAAAGTAAAGGCTTTGCACCTTGTACTATAAGGTCATTAACACACATTGCCACAAGATCAACTCCAATGGTATCAAACTTATTTAGCTGATTTGCAACTTCAATTTTTGTACCAACTCCATCTGTGCTAGTCACAAGGTATGGGTTTTTTAAATTGCTTGGTAGTTTCGTAATCGCTCCAAATCCTCCAATATTCTTAAAATGACCACTTTTTTTTGATTTTTTTGTGCTTGAGGATATAAATTTAATAAAATTATCTGCTTTTTTTATGCTAACACCGCTTTTTTCATATGTAAAATTTTTAGATCTCATATTGTAATTATGTTTTTAATCAAAAATAAAATTAATATTCACTTATACTTTTTTTTTTTACTTTTGATTTTAATTTTTATCAAGTTTTCCACAATTAAAGTATTTGCTGACAATTACACAGTCAAAAATATTAAAATTAAAGAACAATACGATACAAATTTTAATAAAGATGAAGTTATAAATAAGGGTTTCAAAAAAGGATTTAAAACATTAATTTTTAGAATTGTAGAAAGTAAAGATAAAAATTTATTTAAAGATGTACCAAACAATAAAATTAGATCATTGATTGATAATTTTTCTATAACAAATGAAAGATTTGTAAATAATAACTATGAAGTTGATTTTGAGATTAAGTTTGACAAAAAAAAATTATTATCATTTATTAGAAAAAAAAATGTTATTTCCTCAGTTCCCAAAGATACAGAGGTACTTCTTATACCAATTTTAATTGATACGCAAAATAATGAGCTTAAATATTTTGATCAAAATTATTTTTATAACAATTGGAATAATATTAATAAAAATTACTTTTTATTAAATTATAATTTACCAGACGAAAATATTGAAAATTTTCGTCTTATTCAAAGAATAAAAAATAATATTGAGAACGATGACTTATCTGAGATTACGAACAAGTATAACTTCGATAATATTTTTGTTGTAATATTTTATAAAAATAAAAAAAATTTACAAATTTTTTCAAAAATTAGTTTCTCAAATTCAAACTTTAATTTTAATTTAAATCAAAATAATATCAATTATGAGAACAATAAAATATTAAATCAAATTATCTTAAATTTAAAAAATTTATACGAAGATAAGTGGAAGCTAATTAATAAAATCAATACTTCAATTACAATCCCCATAAAAATTTCAATAAAAAACAACAATTTCATAATTTCTGATAAATTAGAAAATATATTAAATCAATCAGATTTTGTATATGAATATGAAATAGAAAAAATGAGTAGTAAAGAAATTATATATAAAATAATTTATAATAATAATCCTGAAAAATTTCTCAATACCTTAAAAGTAAATGATATAAATATAAATTCATCTAGTGATATTTGGAATATAGAATGAGGGAATTAGATCAAAAACTCTTAGACTTTGGAATTGCTGAAAGTTTTGATGAAAATGATTATTATGTATCTAAAAGTAATTATTTTGCAAAAAATATTATAGAAGCTTGGCCTAAATGGGAAAAAAAAATTGTTAACTTGGCTGGAGAAGAATATTCTGGCAAAACACATTTATCAAATATATTTAAAAAAAAAAGTAACGCTTTATATTTATATAGCAAAGATATCGAAGATGAGATTTTAAAAAAAATTAAACTTTCAAATAATATAATAATTGAAGACTTAGAAGAAAGTTTTGACGAAAAGCTTCTTTATTCAATATTCAATTTAGTTGAACAGGATAATAAATATTTGTTAATCTCATCGAAAAAACCAATAGATACAATGAAATTTACACTTCCAGATTTAGTATCAAGATTAAAAAATTGTATTATCGCAACAATTGAACAGCCAGATGATGAGTTGATTTATGCAATAATTTTAAAAAGTTTCTCTGATAGGCAAATTAAATTAGATATTAAAATTATAGATTATATTGTTAAAAGAATTGCTAGATCATATAGCAAAATGCATGAATTTATATATAAGATTGATGAATTGAGTTTAAAGAAAAAGAAATCTATTAACTTTAAAATAATTAAAGAGATAATAAATTGAGTAAATATAGGACACATACTTGCGGAGAACTAACTTTAAAAAACAAAGATCAAAAAATAAAGTTATCAGGCTGGATAAATAAAAAAAGAGATCATGGAAATCTGTTATTTTTAGATTTAAGAGATCATTATGGACTAACACAATGTGTAATTGATGAAAATAAAAAAATTTTTAAAGAAATAGAAAAACTTCCATTAGAGACTGTACTACAAGTTGAAGGGAAAGTTTTAGTGAGGGAAAAAGATACAATTAACAAAAATTTAAAGACCGGAGAGATTGAAGTAGGAATTGAAAAGTTTAAAATACTTGCAAAAACTAAGGAATTACCACTACCTGTTTTTTCAGATCAAGAATACTCTGAAGAAATTAGATTAAAGTATAGATTTTTAGATTTAAGAAGAAATAAAATTCATAATAATATTATTTTAAGATCTAAAATTATTTCATTCATTAGATCTGAAATGCAAAAATATGGTTTTTTAGAATATCAAACACCTATATTAACTTCATCAAGTCCAGAAGGTGCTAGAGACTTTTTAGTACCAAGTAGACTAAACCCTGGTAAATTTTATGCTTTACCTCAAGCGCCACAGCAATTTAAACAATTAATAATGGTGTCTGGTTTTGATAAATATTTTCAAATTGCGCCGTGTTTTAGAGATGAGGATGCAAGAGCGGACAGAAGTCCAGGAGAATTTTATCAACTTGACCTAGAAATGTCTTTTGTAGAACAAGAGGATGTATTTAAAATTGTTGAAGAATTATTTGTTAATTTATTCAAAAAATTTTCTTATAAAAAGTTACTCCATGAAAAATTTCCAAGAATTCCTTTCAATGAAGCTATGTTGAAATATGGATCTGACAAACCAGACTTGAGAAATCCTTTAGAAATAGAAGATATTACTGAAATTTTTAAAAGAGATGATGTTAACTTTGAAATATTTAAAAAACTAGTAATAAAGGGATCTATAGTTAGAGGAATTGTTACAAAAAAAACATCTGAAAAACCAAGAAGTTTTTTTGATGGAATTGACAAATGGGCAAAAGATGAAGGATCTTCCGGTCTTGCATATTTTTCTATTGAAAATTCGGATAAATTGAGCGCCAAAGGACCTGTGGGAAAATTTTTTTCTGAGGAGTCTCTGAAAGAGATAATGAAAAAAATGAATGCTGAGGTAGGTGATACAATATTTATGTCTTGTGGGAATAAATCTGAAGTTGAGAAATTATTGAGTAATGCGAGAAATAAAATAGCAAATGAATTGAATTTAATTGACGAAAATGTTTTTTCATTTTGTTGGGTAGTTGACTATCCAATATTTGAAATAGATGAAAATACTAAAAAGATCAAATTTAGTCATAACCCTTTTTCTATGCCGCAAGGTGATACTGATAATTTAGATCTTTCAGATCCCCTGAAACTAAAAGCTTTCCAATATGATATTGTCTGTAACGGCATTGAATTGTCTTCTGGAGCAATCAGAAACCATAAACCTGATTTAATGTATAAATTATTTGAAATTGCTGGATACTCTAAAGAAACAGTGAATGAGAAATTTAGTGGTATGATTAATGCTTTAAGTTATGGAGCACCACCTCATGGCGGTATTGCGCCTGGAATAGATAGGATTGTAATGTTATTAGCAGAAGAAAAAAATATTAGAGAGGTAACGATGTTTCCAATGAACCAAAATGCCCAGGATTTAATGATGAATGCTCCATCTGAAGTAGATGATAATCAACTTAAAGAACTTAATCTTTTAAAAAGAAAAAAATAATTATTTTTTTCCTTTAAGATTAATTCTTATATCTGATAAATCTACTAGTTTTTTTTTATAATCGTTTCTAACAAATCCTTTGCTTGTAATATCTTTTACAAGTTTAATTAGTTGATTTTGATCTTCGCTATCTTGACTTTCATTCGTATCAGAGTTTCCAGTTATAGATGGGGTGTGAGCCAAATCTTCTCTATTTAAATAAGAAATTGCTAGCTCTCTAAAAATATAATCTAATATTGAACTCGCACTCATTATTCGATCATTTCCATAAACTTTACCAGAAGGTTCAAATTTCGTGTCTAAATATGCATTTACGAATTCATCCAGTGGAACTCCATACTGAAGTCCTAATGATATTGCTATTGCAAAATTGTTCATTAGGGCCTTTACTAGCTCGCCTTCTTTACTGGTATCGATAAAAATTTCTCCTATTTTACCATCTTCATATTCACCAGTATGCAAATATACTTTATGGTCACCTATTGAGGCTTTTTGTATATAACCTTTTCTTCTATCAGGCATACTAAATCTTTTGCCTATGTTATCAGTTATATTTTTCTTAAAACTTTCATCAACTGTTTTAGATATATTACTTTTTTTAATATCTTGATTACTAATTGATTGTGAGGCTATTTCGACTTTACCACTTTTATTATTTTGAAGGTTCTTTGTCTTTCTATTATCAAGTTTGACATCAATAATTTCAAATTTTCCATCCTCTTTTTTCTCTAAATTGTTAAGATTTTCCTCATTTATATCATCTAAATAATGAGATACTTTAAAGCTGCATGTATAATATGTCTCTACTAAATATTTTGCCATTTTAATCCTATTTGTAATTTGAATCTTGGTAAGTTTTATGTATATACATTTTTCAATTATAGTCTAATTGTAAATTTACAATTATAAATTGTAAAAAAATTTAAAATGATTAAAGAAATTTTTACGTGGTGGAATAAACAAACTTTTGGCACAAGGTTAAATACTTTTTTTTTTGGAAAATTAGTCGGAGAAGATAATTCAGGAAATAAATATTATGAGAGCAAATCAGGAAAAAGATGGGTTATTTACAATGGAGAAGTTGAAGCATCAAAAATACCTAGCGAATGGTACTCTTGGATACATCGTACGGGAAATAAAATTGAAAATAGTCATGAATTAGACAAATATAGTTGGCAAAAAGAACATATGCCAAATCAAACGGGAACAGAAAATTCTTATCATCCAAATAAAAACAAAAGTAAAAATGTTTCAAACAAAAAATACAATTCTTGGAAAAGCTAAAATTTTTATAATTATTTTTTTTACTTATTATTTATTAATGATCAATTCTCTAAGTGAAAATCAACCAAAAACAGAAAATTTTGCAGTTTTAACAATATTGGATAAAGTAAATTCTCAAAGTGACATTGTCGAGGTTGAAGTTGGCAAAGAATATAGATTTAAAAATCTCTCTATAAACATATTAAAATGTAATAATTCAAAATTTGATGATGACCCTGAAGTCACAGCATATATGCAAGTAAGAGATACAGTTAATAAAGATCAGAATAAAGTATTCATCTTTAATGACTGGACGTTTTCCTCATCTCCTTCAATTAGACCTTTTGACCATCCTGTCTACGATATTTGGTTAAAAAAGTGTTATTCTTAAAGTAATTTTTCTTTATCAAGCCAACTTACATTAAAATCCGAGTTGATAAATTTTTTGTGATTTAAAAGTATTTTATGTAAGTCTATAGTTGTTTTGATACCTTCTATTACAAATTCATCAAGAGATCTTCTCATTCTTTGAATTGCTTCAGTTCTATTTCTTCCATGACATATCACTTTACAAATCATACTATCATAGTAAGGAGTCACCCTGTATCCTTGAAATATTGCTCCATCAACTCTAGTTCTAAAACCTGACGGTTGATGACACATTGTAATTTCTCCTGGCGAGGGTTGAAAATTCTTACTCACATCTTCAGCATTTATTCGGCATTCAATTGCATGACCTCTTGGCTTAATATCCTCTTGTTTTAAAGCAGTATTTCCATCATATGCAATCCAGATTTGTTCTTTTATTAAATCTATTCCTGTTACAACTTCTGTTACTGGATGCTCAACTTGTATTCTAGTATTCATTTCTAAAAAATAAAATTTTCCATTCTCAAAAATAAATTCCACCGTTCCAGCACCTTCATAACCTATTTGACTTACCATTTTTACAGTTTTATCAAAAAGATCTTTTCTTATTTCATCATTTAATAAAGGACTAGGTGTCTCTTCAATCAGTTTTTGATGTCTTCTTTGAATAGAACAATCTCTTTCATGAAGATGCACAGTTCCATTCTTACCAGACAGTATTTGAACTTCGATATGTCGCGGATTTTGAAAAAATTTTTCAATATATACCTCGTCATTACCAAAAAATTTTTTTGCTTCAGTTTTTGCTGTTAAAAATAAGCTTTCAAATTCATCTTCTTTTGTAACAACTTTCATCCCTTTTCCACCACCACCACCTGCTGCCTTTATTAAGACAGGATATCCAATTTGTTTGCATATTTTTTTTGCTTCTTTAAAATCAGACACACCTCCATCAGATCCTTCAATTACTGGAAGACCATATTTTTTTGCAATTTTTTTTGCTTCAATTTTATCACCCATCATTTTAATTAATGAAGATGATGGACCAATAAATTTAATTTTGTTCTGTTCAAGGATTTTTGCAAATTCATAATTTTCAGACAAAAAACCATATCCAGGATGGACAGCTTCAGAATTTGTTAATTCAATAGCAGACATAATAGCTGGAATATTTAAATAGCTACTCGCAGCTTGATGCGGACCAACACATATACTTTCATCAGCTAATCGAACGTGCATACTATTTCTATCAACATCAGAATGAATAGCAACAGTTTGTATACCCCATTCTTTACAAGCTCTTATGACTCTAACAGCTATCTCACCTCTATTAGCAACAAGAATTTTTTTGAACATTATTATTCAATTATTGCTATGGTATGTCCATATTCAACAGGCTGACCATCTTCTACACAAATTTTTTTTACAGTACCAGCTATTGGAGACGGTACGTGATTCATTGTTTTCATAGCCTCAACAATCATTATTGTCTCGCCTTTATTAATTTTTTTTCCAACTTCTACAAATTTTTTTCCACCCGGTTCTGGTGCTAAATAAGCTGTTCCTATAATAGGTGAAGGAACTTCAGTCCCACTAATATTATCTTGTTTAATATTTTCCGATTTTATTTCTGATTTTATTTCTTTGACTGCAGCTATATTTGTTCCAGATGATTTTGATACTTTAACTTTTACATCTTTTTCAGTGTATTCTATCTCGGTAAGATTAAACTCATTTAAATATTCAGTGAGCTCTTTAATTATATTTTTATTTATCTTCATTTAACATTTCATGCATAGAATTTATGGCTAAAATATATCCATTTATCCCTAATCCACAAATAATTCCTGTAACTACACCACTTATTAAAGATTTATGACGAAATTCCTCTCTTTTGTAAATATTTGATATATGAAGCTCAATTATTTTACCTTTGAATACATCGAGAGCATCCCTTATGGCAACTGATGTGTGACTATATCCACCTGCATTAATTATAATACCATTAAAGTCTTTTCTAGCACTTTGTATAAAATCTACAATCTCCCCCTCAACATTTGATTGTTTCATTTCAAGATTTAAATTTAATTCTGTAGATTTTTTCTTACATATATCCTCTAAGTATTTATAATCTTTGCTACCATATTGTGATTGTTCTCTTTCACCTATTAGATTAAGATTAGGACCATTAATAATTAATATTTTGCTCACGAAGTTCTTATAATCTATGAAAATTAAAAATAAAATAAAAATAACAGTAAATGGTAAACAAATGCAAGTTATTCCTAATTTTTCCATTAAGAGTTTGATAGAAATTTTAAAAATTCCACTTAATAAAATAGCTATAGAATTAAATAAAAAAATAATTGATAAAAAAAGAATCTCAAAAATTTACTTAAAAAAAGGTGATAAAATTGAAATAGTTCATTTTATTGGAGGAGGGTAATGATTGAAAAAAAATTAAAGATAGCAAATAAATATTTTAAATCTCGTTTAATTGTAGGAACTGGTAAATATAAAAATTTTAAAGAATGCGCTAATGCAATCAAAGCTTCAGGAGCAGATATTGTTACTGTTGCAGTGAGAAGAGTAAATATTTCAGACAAAAATAAAGCCAGACTTATGGATTATATAAATCCAAAAAAAACAACCTATTTACCAAATACTGCTGGATGCTTTAATGCTGAAGATGCAATTAGAACATTAAGGCTGGCAAGAGAAATTGGAGGATGGAAATTGGTAAAATTAGAGGTATTAGGTGACAAAAAAAATCTATTCCCCGAAATGATTGAAACATTAAGATCTACAGAATTACTGACTAAAGAAGGATTTAAAGTAATGGTATACTGCAATGATGATCCTTTAATGGCTAAAAGATTAGAAAATGCTGGTGCCGTAGCTATTATGCCTCTTGCTGCTCCAATTGGTTCAGGACTTGGTATTCAAAATAAAATTAATATTCAAATTATAAGGAAACAAACTAAATTACCTTTAATAATTGATGCAGGTATAGGTCAGGCATCAGATGCTAGTATTGCAATGGAATTAGGTTGTGACGGTGTTTTGATTAATACAGCAATCGCAAGAGCTAAAAATCCTATTATGATGGCAGAAGCTATGAAACTTGCAGTCATTTCTGGAAGGAAATCATTTTTATCAGGGAGAATTAGTCCTAATTTATTTGGATCAGCATCCACAACCAACAAAGGTATTATTTAGCTTTCTTCTTATAAAATTTCTTTCTAAATTTTCTTTTTTTAAAAATTTTTCTACCTTTATTGTTAATCAAATTATCTTCTTTTTTTATTTCAATTTTAATAGCTTTAAGATTTTCTACTTTATCTATTTTATCTAATACTTTTTTTGTTTTTGATTTAAACTCGATTATATAATCTTCTAAATTTAAATCGTTATTTGTATTTAAATTAATTTTTGCTTTATGTTTTTTTTCAAAGTATTTTACTACCTCCTTATAGTGGTCTGTTATATATTTCACAATTTTATCATTAATAGTTAATTCAACTAATTTTGCACTATGTTCTAGAGATTTAATTTCTATTAATTTGAGAATTTTCAAAACAAAAGTTTCATCTGTTAACTTCATATGCCATTTAACATTGCTTTCCCTCAATCTCTGTCTAGACATCTCTAGTAATCCAAAGTTGCTTATTCTACCAATTTGAATTCTAGCTCTATCATTTCTACACTTCTCTTTTAATTTTCTTTCAACTTGTCTTCGATTATTAAAGTTAAGCATATCGATAAAATCAATTATAATTAATCCAGATAAGTCTCTTATTTTTATTTGTCTCGCAATCTCTTCAGCTGCTTCAATATTTGTATCAAAAGCAGTACTTTCAACATTTTTTTGTTTTATTGATTTGCCTGAATTTACATCTATCGATACCAGTGCTTCAGTTGGATTTATTACTAAGTATCCTCCAGAAGTTAATTTTACTTCTGTCTCAAAAATTTCAAATAATTTTTTTTCAATATTTTCTTTGAAAAAAAGTGGCACTTTATCTCTATATTTTTTTACTTTTTTTATTTGATTTGGCATCATTAATTTCAAATAATTTTTTGTTTTTTGATAACCTTCGTTTCCTTCAACATATATATTTTGAGTATCATCATCGTACATATCTCTTATACATCTTTTGATGATATCACTTTCTTGATGTATTAAAGATGGAGCAATTGAATTTAGCGCATTATCTTTAATTTGATCCCAAACTTTAATTAAATTTTTTAAATCATTCTCTATTTCATTTTTTGTTTTATTTGAGCCGGCAGTTCTTACAATAATCCCCATTTCTTTAGGAATAGTTATTTCATTTAATATATTTCTAATTTTTTTTCTTTCTCCAGGATTAAATATTTTTCTAGAAATTCCCCCACCTTTTGCAGTATTAGGCATTAAAACTATATACTTCCCAGCAATTGAAATGAAAGTACTTAGTGCTGCTCCTTTTAACCCTCGTTCGTCTTTTAATACTTGAACTAAAATCACTTGATTTGGTTTAATTACTTCCTGGATTTTATATCTCTTTGATGGAAATTTTTTTTTAGTATTTATTTCACTCTTTTCATTTTCTTCTTTTTTTTCTACAGGATCATCAATTTTAATTTCTTCCTTTCCTTCAAGAATTTTATCTTCAATATTTTCACTCTCTTTTGAAAGTTCCTCTCTAACTTTCTCTTCTTCTTGTTTTATTTTTTCTAAGTCGCTTAAAGGAAGCTGATAATAATCAGATTGAATATCATTAAATGACAAAAAACCATGTCTATCCCTTCCAAAGTCAACAAATGCTGCTTGCAAAGAGGGTTCAATTCTGCTTACTTTTCCAAGATAAATATTATTCTTAATTAAAGTATTATTTATACTTTCATATTCATAGTCTTCGATATGATTATTATTTTTAAGAACAACTCTTGTTTCATTAGGATGCGATGCATCGATGTATAAATTTTTTGACATAGTTTTAATGATTTTTTCATAAGTTTATTTAATAATTCTGTGCCTTAAGAATAACAAATTCACAAGATATTTAAACTAAAATGCAAAAGTTTTTTAAAAAATTGATTATATTTGGATTATTATCATTTATTCTATTTTTGGCTTCAATAATCTCTATTCTTTGGATTTATTCTAACAAATTACCAGATTATAAATATCTTAAAAGTTACAAACCTCCAGTATCAAGCAAGTTGTATTCAGGAAATGGTTTACTAGTTAGTGATTTTTCTTCTGAGAAAAGAATATTTGTTCCTTATTCAGCTATATCTAAAACAGTAATTAATGCTTTTTTATCTGCGGAAGACAAAAATTTTTTCGACCATCCTGGAGTAGATGCCAAAGGCGTTATAAGAGCAATCAAAAATAATTTATTTAATATACTATACTCAAAAAGATTAGAAGGTGCTTCTACAATTACACAACAAGTAGCAAAAAACTTTCTTTTAACTAATGAAGTAAGCATTGACAGAAAAATCAAAGAGGCCATTTTGGCTTTTAGAATTGAACGTGTTCTCTCAAAAAAAAGAATTTTAGAGCTTTATTTAAATCAAATATACCTTGGGGAAGGCAGTTATGGTATAGCATCAGCTAGTTTAAGATATTTTGATAAACCAATAAGCGAACTAAATTATGGAGAGGCCGCACTTTTAGCCGCTCTTCCAAAAGCACCAAGCAAATATAATCCATATAAAAACAGGGAGTTAGCGAAATTTAGAAGAAATCTAGTTTTAAAAAATTTATTGGACAATGGATTTATTGATCAAAACAAATATTTTAATTTAATAAACTCTAATATTAAATTAAAGAAAAGAAAGAGAATTTATTTAGAAGATTCAAGATATTATGTTGAAGATGTTAGAAAAGAAGTAATTGATAAATACGGATATGATAAAGTATACAAACAAGGCTTTAATATAAAGACACCTTTAAATTTAGAGTTACAAAAAATTGCAACTCAATCATTAAGGAATGGTTTACAAGAATTTGATAAAAGAAAAGGCTGGCGAGGACCTTTATCTAATATAAAAAAACATAAAAATTGGATAAATGATCTTAAAGATCTAAATCTAGAAAAATCTTTAGGGTGGGAATTGGCTGTTGTCACTAGAATAGATAAATTTGAGACAGTGATCGAAACTCAAAATGGAACTAATGGAATTATTAATTTTAATGATATTGATTGGACGAGAAAGGATTTTAAAAAGTTATTTAAAAATGGAGATATAATTTACGTAAAAAAGTTAATTAATGGTAACTATAGTTTAAAACAACTTCCGATAGCTAATGGAGGTATTGTTGTTATGGATCCATATAGTGGAAGAGTTTTAGCGTTGTCAGGTGGTTTTAGTTTCAAAAAAAGTGAATTTAATAGAGCTTCTCAAGCAAAGCGTCAACCTGGATCTGCATTTAAACCATTCATATATGCTTTGGCGTTAGAAAATAATTTTTCACCAACCACACTAGTATTAGATGCGCCTATAGTGCTAGATCAAGGGAATGACTTAAAAATGTGGAAACCTGAAAATTATGGTAAAAAATTTTATGGACCATCAACATTAAGAACAGGTATTGAGAAATCAAGAAATCTAATGACAGTCAGAATAGCACAAGAGCTAGGTATTGACAAAATTATAAATTTTTCAAAAAAATTAAATATATATGAGAGTCCTGATGAGCTTATGTCAGTATCGTTGGGTTCTGCAGAGACAACTCTATTAAAAATTACAAGCGCTTATTGCTCTTTTTTAAATGGCGGCAAATTAGTCAATCCAATATTAATTGACAGAATTCAAGACAGTGAAGGAAAAACTATTTTTAATAATGAAAAAAGATATTGTGAAAATTGTGATTTAATATCTTATGAGGGAAAAAGTAACCCAATTATTAAGAATAAATATCAGCAGATTTTTTCTCAACAAACTGCCTATCAGATCACTTCTATGTTAAAAGGTGTTATAGAACGAGGGACAGGGAAAGGTTTAAGAGAATTAAAACTTGAATTAGCTGGCAAGACCGGAACAACAAACAAAAATACAGATACTTGGTTTATAGGATTTACATCAAATTTAGTGGTTGGTGTATACATTGGCTATGATAATCCAAGGAGTTTAGGTAAATTCGAAACAGGTTCAAAAACAGCAATGCCAGTGTTTAAAGAATTCATAAAAAAAACAGCAAATACTTTTAATGCGAGACCTTTTAAAGTTGCAGACAATATAAATATGATGGTTATAGATGTAAAAACTGGAAAAAAAGCGAATCCCAAAACCAAGTTAGCCATAATCGAGTCATTTAAAAGAAATGATAATAAACTAGATAATATATCTAATAATTTTGATAGTAGATTAAATACAACAAATATATTAAAATTTTATTAATGGATCAGGAAATATTAAATATTAAATCAGAAATAGAAAAAATAAATCAAAGAATAAAGGAGTTTCTTTGAAAAGACTAAGATTTCAGAAAAAATAATTAAATTATCAAATTTAATAGAAAAACCAGATTTTTGGCAGGATAAAAAAAATGCTGAAAAAGTTTTACGTGAAAAAACTAATTTAGAAAAATTATTAAATAATTACGAAACAACATCAAATGAAAGTAAAGATTTATTTGATATTTATGATTTAGCTATTGAGGAACATAACGATGAAATGATTAAAGATACAATCTCAAATATAAAAATACTCTTTAATAAAATTAAACAAATTGAAATAAGATGTTTTCTATCAAATGATAATGATACATTTGATAGTTATTTAGAATTTCATGCAGGTGCTGGTGGAACTGAAAGTCAAGACTGGGCTGATATGTTAAGAAGAATGTATATGAAGTGGGCAACAAAAAAAAATTTCAAAATACAAATTATCAGCGAACACAAAGGTGATGAAGCTGGCATTAAATCTTCAATAATTAAAGTAAGTGGAGATTACATAAACGGATTATTAAAAAATGAATCAGGAATACATAGACTTGTTAGAATCTCTCCGTTTGACTCTGGTGCTAGAAGACATACAAGTTTTGCAAGTGTTTGGGTATACCCAGTTATATCTGAAAATATTGATGTTGAAATTTTAGAAAAAGATCTAAGAATAGATACATACAGATCTAGTGGCGCAGGAGGTCAACATGTCAACACAACAGATAGTGCAGTAAGAATTACGCATCTGCCAACAAAAATTGTGGTACAATGTCAAAATGAAAGATCACAACACAAAAATAAAGAAACTTGCATGAATATGTTAAGAGCAAGACTTTATGACTATGAGTTAAAAAAAAAAGAAAAAGAAAATGAAAATCTTGAAAATTCAAAGTCAGAGATTGGATGGGGTCATCAAATTAGATCATATGTATTGCACCCTTACAAAATGGTAAAAGATAATAGAACTAATTTTGAAAGTTCTAGTCCTGAAAAAGTATTAGATGGAGAAATAGATAATTTTTTAGAAAGTTCTTTATATAAATTAAATGCGTAAAATAATTTCTATAATTGTAATTTCAATAATAACCATCTTAGTCGCAATTTTTATATATCTAACAACAACTGGAATTAGAACAGATAATTTTAATAGTTTAATAAATAAAAAAGTTAAAGAGATTGATCCAAAGATAAAATTAAAATTAAATCAAGTAAATTTTAAATTAAATCCATCTAATTTTGAATTCGAGATTTTTACCTTGGACTCTCAAATAGCAATTAATGAAAAAAATATTGACTTAGAAAATATAAAGTTTGATCTAAATATTTTTGACTATATAAGCAATAAAAACCCAATCTCCGAGATATCAATAATTTCTAAAGAAAATGATATTGATCAATTTGTTGATTTTATAAATGAATATGAATTTAATTTAGCAAGAAATTTAATTTTAAAACAAATTAAAAAGGGTAAAGTAAAAATAATATCTAATATAACATTTGATAATAAAGGTCCCAAAAATATTCAATATACCTTCAATGGATCAGTAACAGATGCAGAAATAAAATTACCTAACCAATCAAAAATTGAAAATGTTAAATTTGATTTTTTTATAGATCAGGGTCTTATAAATTTAAATGAAATAGAATTATCTTTTGATAAATTCTTCATTGTTTCAGAAAAAATAAGAGTTAAAAAAATTAATAATTATTTCGAAATCTCAGGAAATTTTAAAACAAATGAGACTAAAATTAATTTAAATAATTATAGAAAATTTATAAATATTAATTTTGATTTAGTAGATGATAGACCTATAAATTTAAGTTCAGAAAAT
>CACPFN010000013.1 GCA_902633185.1 uncultured Pelagibacteraceae bacterium
AGTAAATGATAATATTGTTTTGACATTCTCTGAAGCTGTTGATGCTGAAAGTGGAAATATATTAATTAAAAAATCATCCGATAATTCAACCGTTGAGACAATCAATGTTGCAGGCGGATTGGTATCCGGTTCTGGTTCAACCATTATTACAATTAACCCCTCAAGCACACTAGATGGGGAAACTAGTTATTATATTACTATTGCTGCTACCGCTTTTGATGATGTTGATAGCGCGTCTTATGCAGGGTTTACTAATTCTACCACTCTTAACTTTACAACAGGTGAAACTACTTCATCTATTGATCCATTGACCGATAAAGATGTTGTTGGATCAATTGAAGCACAAACAGAAGCACCAAAGAGAATTTTGCAATACGTTACAACTCCAGTAATTAATCGTATGCAATGGTTAAGACATCATAGAAAAGAAACTAATTTAACCAACCAGAATATTAAATTTCAATTTTCAAATGCAATGCTTGCATCATTATCAAATGTTATTACGTCATCGATTGATATAAATGAAAATTTAAATTTGTCTGATAATTGGTCTACTTGGTCAGAAGGCTCAATAAGTGTTACTAAAATTGGTGATACTAGCGCATCATCTGAAAAGGAAATAGATAGCCAAGGTATTGCTTTTGGATTTGATAAAAAAATAAATGATAATGATATTTATGGTTTTGCTATTCAATATGGGCAAAGCGATACTGATATAGGATCTAACGGAAGTGGTATCGATAGCAAAAATTATAATATTTCAATGTACAGAACAAGACCATTAGACGATAATAATTTTATCGAAGGATCAATCGGAATTGGAAAAATTAAAAGCGATATTGAGCGAAAGTCTGATTCTAATACATTAACTGCTTCAAGAGATGGAAATCAAATATTTGGATCGGTTAATTTTGGAAAAACAATTGACAAAGGAAACTTTAATTTAGTTCCAGCTTTAAGAGTAGATCTTGGATATACAGAACTTGAGGGATACCAAGAGGTTGGAACGAACGCTCTTTCTTATGATGATCAAGAAGTAAAAAGTGGACTTTTATCTTTAGGATTTGATGTAAATAATCTTGTTAAATTCAATGACAGTAAAATAAAACCATTTGGCTTAATTGAATTTGGGTTAGATTTTTCCGACTCGTCTGTAACTAAATTAAATTACGTGTCTGATACCAGCACAACTTATACCTATACACAAGATACAATATCAGATTATATGTTAACATCTGAAGTTGGTTTTAGTTACGACTCCAAAAATAACTTATCAATCAACACTAGCTACAAACGTATTCAAGGTGAAAAACACGAACATACGGATACATTTTCATTTGGTTTAAACTTTAAATCTAAACGTGAAACAGAATATGCAATGCAATTTGGAGGAACTGAAGATTTTTCTGCTGGACTTAATGTTGCAAAAAATATTTATGGCCTAGATTTCAATTTCAAATTAGACCAAGAATTTAATGAAAATCTTGATAAAAACGCTAAAATCTCAATGATTAAAAAGTTTTAAATTAATTTTTTGATTTAAAATTTATTCCTTTAGACTCAAAGAGTTTAGCAAGTTCTCCACTCTCATACATTTCTTTTACGATATCGCATCCACCAATAAACTCGTTTTTAACATATAATTGAGGAATGGTTGGCCAATCACTAAATACTTTTATACCTTCTCTTAACTTTTGATCTGCTAAAACATTTACACCTTTAAAATTTACTTCAAGAACTTTTAAAATATTTGAAGTTGCCATTGAAAATCCACACTGAGGTGCATCAGGTGTACCTTTCATAAATAGACATACATCGTTATTTTCAATTTCACTTTTAATTAAATCATTTGTTTCTTGTTCCATTTAAATTTCCTTTGTTTTAATTGCTAAAGCGTGAAGCTCGTTTCCCATTTTACCTTTTAAAGAATTATATACCATTTTATGTTGTTCTATTTTACTTTTACCTGAAAATTCAGATGATGTCACTGTAGCAGAATAGTGATTTCCATCACCTGCTAAATCTTGAATTTCAACTTTTGCGTCAGGTAATCCTTCTTTAATTAAGCTTTCAATTTCTTTTAAATCCATTGCCATTAGCTATCCATATACTTCTTTAACCAATATTTATGTGCATCTGCTAATTCTTCAATAGGCAAATTGATATCATCATTATATTTAATGGAATTGCCATCTATTATTCCCAAATCATCAAAATGTACTGAATATTTGTTTAAAATCTCTTTTACTTTCTTCAAATTAGCTTTAGGTATTTCGATAATATAACGAGCCTGATCTTCACCAAAGAAATATTCATATTTATTTGTTAAACCTTTAAGTGAATTAATTTCTATCCCCTTTTTTCCTTTAATACACATTTTTGATAATGCTGTTAAAATTCCACCTAATGATACATCATGGCAACTCACAATAAGATTTTTCCTAGATAAATCTAATACAGTCTCACCAATGTTTTTTTCATTAAATAAATTAACAGTCGGTGGTGGACCTTTTTTTTCATTTAAAATCTCTCTTGCAAAAATACTTTGATCTAAATGCCCATCAGTTTTACCAATTACATAAACTAAGTTTCCTTCAGTTTTAAAATCCATAGTAAGCATTTGTTGATAGTCAGAGATTAGTCCAACACCTCCAATTGTCGGTGTAGGCTTTATGCCTTTATCTTTTGTTTCGTTATAAAATGATACATTCCCAGATACGACTGGAAAATCTAGATACTTACTTGCTTCTGTAATTCCTTCAACACATTCTACGAATTCACCCATATTTTTTTCTTTTTCTGGATTTCCAAAGTTTAAACAATTTGTAATAGCAATAGGTTTAGCTCCTACCGAAATAAGATTTCTATAACTCTCACAAACTATTTGTTTTCCTCCAGTTAATGGATGCGAGAAACAATATAGTGCGGATGAATCTACTGATGCTGCTACCGCTTTATTGGTCCCGTGAACTCTAACAACACCAGCATCACCTCCAGGTTTTTGAATTGTATCACCCATTACCGTATGATCGTATTGATCCCATATCCACTTTTTATCTGAAATATTTGAATTACTTAAAATCTTCTTTAGACAATCTGATAGTTTTAGAGATTTAAATTCATCTTTATCAAATTTTAATTTTTGAGGTAATTTAGTTTTTTTCCAAGGACGATCATAAATTGGAGCATTTTCAGCAAGAAGATCAATTGGTATTTCGGCAACTTTTTTATTATCAAATATTAATTCTATTTTTTTTGAATTAGTTGTTTTACCTATAACTGCAAAATCTAGGTTCCATTTATCAAATATTTTCTTCGCATGTTCTTCTTTTCCTTTCTCAAGAACAATAAGCATTCTCTCTTGACTTTCAGATAACATTATTTCGTATGGTGTCATTTTTTCTTCCCTACAAGGGACTTCGCTAAGATTTAATTCAATTCCAAGATTTCCTTTTGATGCCATTTCTACACTTGAAGATGTTAATCCTGCTGCACCCATATCTTGAATTGCTATAATAGAATTGTCAGCCATTAATTCTAGGCATGCTTCAAGTAATAATTTTTCAGTAAATGGGTCTCCAACTTGAACTGTTGGTTTTTTTTCTTCGATTTTGTCATCGAAAGTTGCTGAAGCCATACTGGCACCATGAATTCCATCTCTTCCAGTTTTTGAACCTACGTATATTACTGGTTTATCTAATCCAGCTGCTTTTGAATAAAAAATCTTATTTTTATTTACTAAACCAAGAGTCATGGCATTTACTAATATATTTCCATTGTAAGATTCATCAAAAGTTGTTTGACCAGCAATTGTTGGAACTCCAATACAATTTCCATATCCACCTATCCCTTTAACAACTCCTCTTAATAAGTTTCTTGTTTTTTTATGTTGTGGTGAACCAAAATGAATTGAATTTAGATTTGCTATCGGCCTTGCTCCCATTGTAAATACATCCCGCATGATACCACCAACTCCAGTTGCCGCACCTTGATAAGGTTCAATAAACGAAGGGTGATTGTGGCTTTCAATTTTAAATACAATTGCATCGTCATCTCCAATATCAATGACACCAGCATTTTCTCCTGGTCCTTGAATGACCTGTTTTCCTTTGGAGTGCATTTTTTTTAAATGTTTTCTAGAAGACTTATAGGAACAATGTTCGTTCCACATTGCAGAAAATATTGCAAGCTCGGTTAAATTAGGTGTTCTCTTAAGAAGTTCGCATATTTTAGAAAATTCCTCTTTTTTTAATCCGTGATCTATTGCAACTGCTTCTGTAACTTCCATTATTTAAAATTATCCAAGATATTTTTGAAAAATAATGAACCATCTTCACCTGACAAATACTTATCTATCATTCTTTCTGGATGAGGCATCATTCCCAATACATTTTTATTTTTATTAAATATTCCAGCTATATTTTTAATTGCTCCGTTTGGATTAGTTGTTTCATTTTCTGAACCATCTTCTCCGCAATACGTTACAGCTATTTGATTATTATCTTCCAATGATTTTAATTCATCATCATTACAAAAGTAATTTCCCTCATTATGAGCAATATGAAGTTTTAAAACATTTTTTTTTAAATCTTTAAAATATTTATTTTGTTTATCTTTAACTTTTACAAAAACATTCCTGCATATGAAATTAAGAAACTTATTTTGTTGTAAAATTCCTTTTAGTAAGCCTGTTTCAGTTAAAATTTGAAATCCATTACAAATACCTAATACCAGACCTCCAGAATTAGCAAAATCAATTACTGATTTTATAATTTTTGATTTAGAAGCAATACTACCACACCTTAAGTAATCACCATAAGAAAAGCCACCAGGCAATACTATCAAATCTGATTTTGGAATAGATTGATCATTGTGCCAAACCATTTGATTTTTAAAACCAAATTTTTTTAGAGCTACATCCATGTCTCTATCACAATTTGATCCTGGAAAAATAATGACTGATGATTTCATTTATTAAACTATTTTGTAATCCTCAATAACAAGATTGGCTAATAGTTTTTTACACATATCATCTACCAAAGACTTTGCTTTTTTTTCATCTTTCTCTTTAACTTCAATTTCAAAATATTTACCTTGTCTTACATCTTCTACATTTCCAAAGTTCATTCCATTAAGTGTTTGTTGAATAGCCTTTCCCTGAGGATCTAAAACTCCATTTTTAAGAGTTACAATTACTTTAATTTTCATTATTTTTTTTTAATCTTTACTGCTTGTGGTTTGGTGTATTTTAATGGTCTAATATTTGACTGTTCATGAAGTATATCTAATCTTCTTGCAACTTCTTGATAAGCCTCAATTAGATTACCAAGGCCTTTTCTAAATCTATCTTTATCTAATTTTTTATCACTATTTACATCCCATAGTCTGCAGGTATCTGGACTTATTTCATCTGCGAGTATGATCTCTTTTTTTCCATTTTTCTCATATCTTCCAAATTCTACTTTAAAATCTACAAGTTTAATTCCAACACCTCTAAACATGCCTTGAAGAAAATCATTAATTCTATTTAATTCTTTGTTAATTAAGTTTAATTCATCTTTTTCCATCCACTTAAAAGCTAAGATATGTTCAGTGCTTAATAAGGGATCTCCTAAATCATCATCTTTTAAGCAATACTCTATTAAAGGATTATCTAAGACTGTCCCATCTTCAATGCCTAATCTTTTAGTTAATGATCCAGTTGCAATGTTTCTTACAATAAATTCAATAGGTATAATTTCAACATGCTGAACCAGTTGTTCTCTCATATTTAAACGTTTTACTAAATGATTTTTGATACCAACATTGTTCAACTGTGTTAATATATGCTCAGAAATCCTATTATTTAAAATTCCTTTACCATCCATAACTGCTTTTTTTTGATTATTAAATGCGGTTGCATCATCTTTAAAATGTTGGATAACATATTTTTTATCGTTACTTGCAAAAATTATTTTTGCTTTACCTTCGTATAATTTTTTTCCTTTTTTCATTATTTGAATACTCTTTTAAATATATAATTTACATTTTTTAAGTGTTTGTCATATGTAAAGATTTTATCTAATCTTTTTTCACTTATTTTACCAGTGATCGATTTATCATTTTTTAAAAGTGTCAATAAGTTTGTATTCTTTGCAAAACTAGCTTTTGCATGAGACTGAACTAATCTATACGCTTTCTCTCTAGCAAAGCCCGATTTAGTAAGTTCTAACATTACCTCTTGAGAAAAAACAAGACCTCTTGTTAAGTTTAAATTCTTTATCATTGTTTTTGGATAAACAATCATTTTCTCTAAAATTCCTGACAACCTAACTAAAGCAAAATCTAAAGTTATGTTTGCGTCTGGACCAATATTTCTTTCAACGCTAGAATGAGAAATATCTCTTTCATGCCACAAAGAAATATTTTCTAAAGCTGGAATTACATAGCTTCTTACCATTCTTGCAAGTCCTGTGAGATTTTCACTTAATATTGGATTTTTTTTATGAGGCATAGCAGAAGAACCTTTTTGATCTTTTGAAAAGTATTCCTGTAATTCATAAACTTCAGATCTTTGTAAATGCCTTATTTCTGTTGCAACTCTTTCGACAGATCCAGCAATAATCCCAAGAACTGCAAAATAATGTGCATGTCTATCTCTTGGTATAATTTGAGTTGAAATAGGCTCAGCTTTTAATTTTAATTTTTTTGCAACATAAGTTTCAATTTTAGGATTTATATTCGCATACGTTCCTACTGCTCCTGAAATTGCACATGTTGATACATTTTCTATTGCATCTTTTAATCTTAATTTGTTTCTCTTAAATTCTTCATAAAATGATGCTAATTTTAGACCAAATGTAATTGGTTCCGCATGAATTCCATGACTTCTTCCAATACATGGTGTTAGTTTATATTTTTTTGCCTGTTTTTTTAGAACAGATAAAATTTTATCAATATCTCTTAATAAAAGATTTCCTGATTGAACCAATTGAATATTTAAAGTTGTATCTAAAACATCAGATGAAGTCATTCCTTGATGAAGGTATCTTGCTTTAAGACCCGCCTGTTCAGTAATTGATGTTAAAAAAGCAATTACATCATGCTTAACTTTTGCTTCTATATCATGAATTCTTTTAACTTTGATTTTACCTTTTTTTTTAACTAATGACGCAACACCTTTAGGAATAATTTTATATTTTTCCATAGCTTGAGCTGCAGCGATTTCTACATCCAGCCAAATCTTATATTTGTTTTCTTCAGACCAAATATTGACAAGTTCTTTTCTAGAATATCTTGATATCATTAATTATATGGGGGCCTCGTATAACCTTTAACAGATTCTGTGAAAATTTCATATGAATCTTCAGTGATACCAACAGTGTGCTCAAATTGTGCTGATAACGATTTATCTTTAGTTACTGCTGTCCACCCATCATTTAAAACTTTTGTGTCATATTTCCCATAATTTATCATTGGTTCAATAGTAAAAGTCATACCAGGTATTAATTCTCTGCCAGTATTTTTAGATCCGTAATGAAGTATATTAGGAGGTTCATGAAATAAATCGCTTATTCCATGCCCACAAAAATCTCTTACAACTGAATAACCTTTACTTTCAACATAAGATTGAATTTCAAATCCTATATCACCAAGTTTTTTACCTGGCTCTAAAATAGATATTGCTTTCATCAATGAGTCATATGTTGCTTCGATTAAATTTTTTGCCTTAACTGGAACATTTCCAATTTCATACATTCTACTTGTATCTCCATAATAATTATCAACTACTGCTGTTACATCAACATTAACTGCGTCACCTACTTCCAAAATTCTATTAGAAGGTATTCCATGACAAACTACATGATTTAAAGATGTACAAAGTGATTTTTCAAACCCTCGATAAAATAATGGAGCTGAATAACCTCCATTATCTTTTATAAACTCGTAACCTAATTTATCAATTTTATCTGTTGATACACCTGGTTTAATATAATCTGTAAGCATGTCTAAAGTTTTAGATGCAAGCTTGCCAGCAACTCTCATCTTTTCAAATTTTTCTTTATAATCAATCATCTAAAATATTAATTTTTTTTTCAATTTTAATTTCTTTAGAACTTAATTTACATCTATAAGCGAGAAATTTTACTCCTGCTTTTTTTGCATTTTTGTAGTTTTCAAAATAAATATGGTCAATATCTTTTGCAATTCTGAAATTATTTATATTTTGAATTTGCGTTAAAAATAAGACATACGGCTTATATCCCTTTTTAATTGATTTAATTAACATATTTAGATGTTTTGTTCCTCTTGATGTTACTGCATCAGGAAATTCTGCGATATCTTTTTCTCTAAACAATGTAACATTCTTTACCTCTATTAAATTGTCGTCACATAAAAAATCAAATCTCGTATCATCACTAAATTTATATTCTGGTTTAATATTTTTAATAGTTTTAAATTCTGATATTAATTTATTTTCTAATCCATGATTTACGATTTTATTTGCTCTATGAGTATTTACCCCAACGTATCTTTTTTTTGCTTTAATAATTTCTAATGTAAATTTTAACTTTCTTTTTGGATCATTGTGTTCTGTAACTAAAACTTCATTACCCTGATCCAAGAGTCCTTGCATTGATCCAGTGTTAGGACAATGTGCCGTTATAATCTTGCTATTTACTTTTATATCAGCGAAAAATCTCTTATATCTTTTTAATAATTTTCCTTTAATAAGGCTATTTGTAAATTTCATATAAATTTACTTATATTTACATATGCAAAATAAAAAAGAGATAAATGCTGGTATTTTAATTATCGGTAATGAAGTTCTATCGGGCAGAACACAAGATGTTAATACAAGCACATTAGCAATTTGGTTAAATTCATTAGGTATACCTGTTGCAGAAGTTCGTGTAATTCCCGATGATGAAAGTATTATTATAAATACAATTAATGAATTAAGAGAAAAATACTCTTATATTTTTACTACAGGTGGAATAGGACCAACTCACGATGATATTACAGCAGAATCTGTTTCTAAAGCATTTAATATTGAATATGGTTTCCATAAAGAGGCTTTTTCAATATTAGAAAATTATTATAAGCCAGGTGAATTTAATGAAGGTAGACAAAAGATGGCTAAAATGCCTGTTAGTGCTAATTTAATTTTAAATCCATCTAGCGGAGCTCCAGGCTTCTATGTTGAAAACGTATTTTGTCTTCCAGGTGTACCATCTATTATGAAAGCAATGCTTGGTAGTTTAAATAATCTTCTGATTGGTGGAGAACCAATATTAAGTGAGACTATAAACCTAAGAACTGTTGAGAGTGAAATAGCTAAATCTTTAACAGAGGTCCAAAATAATAATTCTGAAGTTGAAATCGGAAGTTATCCTTTTTTTAAAGCTGGAAAATTAGGGGTATCAATCGTTGTGAGATCAGTAGATAAAACAAAAATTGATAAATGTAATTCAGAAATACTTAAGTTTGTTAAAGATAAAGAAATTGAAATAGTTGAGAGATAATTATGTTTTATTTTGCTTACGGAAGTAATCTAAATCATTTTCAAATGAAAAGAAGATGTAAAGATTCGAAATTTATTAAAAAAATAAATTTAAAAGGATATACACTTAATTTCAGAAGCAAGTATCGAGCAGCAGATATAGAAAAGAAAAATAATTCCATTGTCCCTGGTGGATTGTATGAGATATCAAAAAGTGATGAAAAAAAACTTGATATTTATGAAGATTATCCAATTCTTTATAAAAAATTGTATTTTAAGTATTACAACAATACCGTGATGACTTATATCATGCCTAAAAAAACAATTTTTAGATATCCAACTGAAAGATATCTAAACGTTGTTAAGCAAGGCTATAAAGATTGTAAATTAGATCAAAAATATCTCAAAAAAGCTTTAGTGAATTTTTAATTAATGCTTTCAAAATCAAAAATATTTTTTAAAGGTACGGTTGCTGTTTTACCTCATATGTTATCAGTAATTCCATTTGGAATTATAACTGGAGCTATAGGCGTTGAATTAGGTTTTGATCCAATTTTAGTTTATGCAACTTCTTTGATCATTTTTGGTGGTGCTTCACAGATAATATTTATGCAACTTTTGTCTGGTGGAGCCTCCTCATTAGTAGCTATTACATCAGTTGGAGTAATAAACTCTAGACATTTATTATATGGGGCAGTTTTATCCGAATATCTTGAAAAACTAAGTTTTATAAAAAAATTATTTATATCTTATTTTATTGTAGACCAAGGTTTTGCAGAGTCTAACAAGTACATTAAACAGAATAAAAATTTATCTAATCCACATTATTATGTTCTAGGCACGGGAGTAACACTTTGGTTTTGTTGGCAGCTATCCACAATTAGTGGAATTATATTGGGCTCATTTATTCCTGAAGAATTGGGTTTAAAATTTGCGATCCCTCTCACTTTTTTAGCGATTATTGTAAATGACTTAAGAAAATTAGATCATGTTTTTGTGATGTTGGTATCTGGATTTGCTTCACTAATGTTATTTGATGCCCCATTCAAATCTTACATAATATTATCCCCAATTGTTGCTTTAATCGCAGCTTTTATAATGCTAAGGCTGAAAAAATGACCTGGTTATCAATTATTATTTCTGGAATTGTAACTTATTTCTCAAGGATGGCCATGGTCGCTCTAATTGATAGAGAAATGCTTGGAACAAAAGTTAAAGAAGTTCTTAATTATGTTCCAGCAGCTGTATTTCCAGCAATAATATTTCCTGGTGTTTTTTTTAATGATTTTGGTTTGTTTGTAGAAATCACAGATCCAAAAATTTATGGTGCAATAATTGCTTTAATTGTTGGTTTCTTTTCTAGAAGTGTTATTGCCACAATATTGTCTGGCTTATCGTCTTATTGGTTTATAGTCTTTGTGATATAATTTACTCTATAATTTTTATTTCTTTAACAATACTTACAATTTTATTTTCTTTAACTTCAGCTTCAACTAACATACATTTATAAAGTGCAGATGAAGTCATTTCTGCAATTTCTTTTTTAATTAAACAATCTTCATTGCTTGGCATCATAAGGTGTTCTTTTAATTGGGGTGGACTGCCCAAAAACATCATTAAGCCTACAACTTCTTTATTGTTTGATTTTTTTATTTTATCTACTTCAAGGGTTTTATTAACTTTTTCTGCAACTTCTAAACTGTCATCCATGAAACTACTAAAGCCTAAGTATACTAGATAAATTATAGCAAAAAAACCAATTATTTTGACGTACTTCATTATAAATTCTTAAATTTAAATTATAAAAAATTAATATTACACAAATCAATAATTTTATTTATAACTTAATAGGAAAATTTAATGTATTTATACTCAAAGCTTCAAAATCTCGAAAAACCTATAAAAATTTGTTTTATTGGTTGTGGAAAGTTTGTTTCAATGTTTCTCGCTCAATATAATCAATTAAACAAAATCATTATAGATTCAATCATAGAACTTGATATTGAGAGAGCAAAAAAAAACTGTTTAAATAGTGGATTATCTAGCGAAACTATAGCAAAGATAAATTTTACAGACAATTTAGATAAAGTTTTAGATAGAGAAATTGATGTATTTATTGAAGCTACAGGCAACCCTATAGCAGGCACATTACATGCAAAGAAAATCATAGAAAGCAAAAAGCATGTAATAATGGTTAATGTTGAAGCAGATGTTTTATGTGGAAAGTATTTGTCTGATTTAGCAAGAAAAAACAATGTTATCTGTTCAATGGCTTATGGTGATCAACCATCATTAATATTAGAACAAATTGAATGGGCAAAATTAAATGGTTTTGAAGTTATATGTGCAGGTAAAGGAACAAAATATCATCCATCGTTTGAATATTCGACACCAGAAACTGTTTGGGGACATTATGGTTTAACTAAAGAAAGAGCTGAAAATGAATCTGGGATGAATCCTAAAATGTTTAATAGTTTTTTATGTGGGGATAAATCATCCATAGAAATGTGTGCTGTTAGTAATGCTACAGACTTAAAATGCCCAAATAGTGGATTAACATATCCTCCAATCGGAGTTTATGACATTGCTAAAAAATTAATTCCAAAATCTGAAGGAGGTTTATTAGATTGTTCTGGTCAAGTAGAGGTTATTTCAAGTATAGATTTAGATAAAAAAGATATCCCCAATGATCTTAGATGGGGAGTGTATATAGTTATTAAAGCTCAAAATGAGTATGTGAAAAACTGTTTTAAAGACTATGGAATGGTAACTGACTCTTCGGGAAGTTATTCAGCCATTTGGAGGCCCTATCATTATATTGGATTAGAATTAGCTCAATCAATTTATTCCATAGTCCTTGATAATAAGGCTACAGGTCACACAAAAAATTTTAATGCTGAAATAGCTAGTGTCGCAAAAAAAGATTTAAAAGCAGGACAAAAACTTGATGGAGAAGGGGGTTATTGTGCAAGAGGAAGGTTGATTTCATCCAAAAGATCTAAACAAGAAAGAATTTTACCTATGGGATATACTGATAATGTTATCTTAAAAAAAGACATCAAGAAAGATAAATTTATAAGTTTAGATGATGTTGAGCTTAATTTACCAAAACAAATAATTGAAGCTAGAGAATATCAATACAATTTAATATAGTTGAGATATAAATTTTAATATATATAAGGATGAATTTTACAAATGCCCTCGTGGTGAAATTGGTAGACACAAAGGACTTAAAAAACATAGGGTAGAGTAAATTTATAGTCTCACACAGTCTCATATAGTCTTAAATCCCATTAAATTCTAAATTTTAAAAAAACTTTAATTATTTTTATTGCAATATGAATTATAAATTCTACCAAACTAGAAATTAACTAGAAACTAAAGAGATGAAATAATATAATTTTAATAATGAAAAAAATTCTTTTAACTTTATTTGGCATATTTTTATGCTTATCTGCTGAAGCAAAAGTTAAATCTAAAGATATATCTTTTCCTAAACATTTTTATACAGATAAGATTAAGTCATGCTCATATGTGGGTGGTGAGACTTTTAAATCCAAATATAAAAAAGCTAGAATTGAAAGCTTAATACGTTTAGATTGGATGAGTGAATGGGCGCTGGGAAATTCTAGAAGTGTAAATCACTTAAATCTAACTGGTCCAATGAGCATGTTTGCTGTTGCTACCCATAATGCAATTGGTAATAATGATAAAACTGACATTGATGACGCTAAAGGAATATTGATTAAAATAGCTAAAGCAAATGTTTTACTAGATACAATCGGTAAAGAAGAGTTAAAAAAGAAACCAAAATGTTGGAAAGATGGAAATCCCGAGGCACCTTGCTGGTATCATGCATATGAATTTGCAAGGGATGCTTTTACAAATTATTTGCTAATAGCAATTTATCTTAAAGATTACTTAAGTGATAAAGAAATTAAAATTGTTAACAAGTATATTAAAAAAATGCATAAAAAATTTATTAAGCCTGAAGAATTTTTAGAGAAAGAAAAAGGATTTTATGCAATGGGAAACGGAGGAATTCCAAACTTAGCTTATGCTCATTGGACAAACAATAAAAAACTAGCAGCAAAAGAATTCAATTTTAGATTTAAAAATATAGAGGAAGTGTTTTATGATGATGGCTATATCAATAATAATTCTTTTAGAGGGTTTCGAGCCCTATGGTATCACTCTTATGGTTTAAATTCAGCTTTAGGATACATCTATTTAGCTAAAAATTGGGGGGCTAAAGTTCCAGACCTAGTTATGAATAGAATTACTAAAGCAGCAGAAGTATTAAATTTAGGGATCACTGATTATGAAAGTTTCTCCTCAAGAAAATACGATGGTAAGCAAAAAAATAATCAATATAAAAAACATAATGCTAGAAAGCACACACATCAAGAGGCTTTAGCTATTGATACCTTAATGGAAATGGTAACTGGAATAAAACATGAAAAAGATATTACTTATTTAGCCAAAAGACCAAAGTATGGCATAGACAATCTAATTGGATTTAATGCTAATTGTATAAAATGAAAAAACTTTTAGGGATCGTGATTCTGGGTTCTGGGACTTTATAGGATAACTAGAAACAAACTAGAAACCAGAGAGATAAAATAAAAAAATTTTACTTATTAAACTTGTTCAATTATAAATATTAGCATAAATACTCATGAAAATAACTCATGCCCTCGTGGTGAAATTGGTAGACACAAAGGACTTAAAATCCTTGCCCTTTTGGGAGTGCCAGTTCGAGTCTGGCCGAGGGCACCACTAGTGTTTAATCCTTTTGTAGTTTCAGACAAAAATTCTAGATCTTCTAAGATTAAAAATGCTGTCTTAAAAAGAATAAAGACATATTCTTTGTCAAAATCTAATTTGATAATTGTGATAGGTGGAGATGGTTTTATGCTCGAAACTTTAAAAAAATATAATAAATACAAAAAACCTTTTTATGGGATAAATTCTGGAAACTACGGTTTCCTTATGAATAAATTTTCTGAAAAAACCAACTATAAAAATTTAATTAAAGGAAGATTAGTCTCAATATCTCCTTTAGAAATGAGTGTAAAAAATAAATCAAATACTATTAGAAAATGTATAGCAATTAACGAAATTTCAGTTCTTAGACAAAGTAGACAAACAGCATCATTAACTATTTCAAATGGTAAAAAACAAATTATAAAACATCTAATTTCTGATGGTGTTTTGGTGTCAACACCCGCAGGTAGCACAGCTTATAATCTTTCAGTTCACGGTCCTATTCTCAGCATAGATTCGAATAAATTATCAATAAGTCCAATAAGTGCTTTTAGACCAAGGAGGTGGAAAGGAAAAATAGTAAGTGATAAATCTAAAATTACAATTAAGAATTTAAATTATATAAAGAGACCCATAAGTGCTGTTGCTGATAATATTGAGGTAAGGAATGCAAAATTAATATCAATTAAAACTAACAAAAAAATTAAATTTAATTTAATATTTGATAAAAATAGAAGTCTTCAGAAAAAAATTAAAATTGAACAGTTAAGAAATGAGGTAAGTTAATGGTGCCCCCGCACGGACTCGAACCGCGGACCTATTGATTACAAATCAATTGCTCTACCAGCTGAGCTACAAGGGCATTAAGAGTTTTGTATTACGATTTTTAATATTATCAAGTTTTATTTTTATATTGATTTATATGATGAAAAACTATTGCAGCACTATTAGAGATATTTAAACTTTCAATATTTTTATTTATGTCTATTTTTACTGAAAAATCTGAATATTTTTTTGTATGTTCTCGCATTCCAAATCCTTCAGAACCGAATAGTAAAATATTATTTCCATCCCATTTAATTTCGTTAAACTTTTTCTCACTATTTGCCTCAAAACCATAAA
This sequence comes from uncultured Pelagibacteraceae bacterium, assembly GCA_902633185.1. Classification (GTDB taxonomy): domain Bacteria; phylum Pseudomonadota; class Alphaproteobacteria; order Pelagibacterales; family Pelagibacteraceae; genus Pelagibacter. The sequence continues at coordinate 15,374 of CACPFN010000013.1, forward strand.
TCCAAAAATTTTTTTCCCTTAAGAATTTAAGAGCGGTATTTATATTTGATACCTCGAATATATTTATGTGCTCCATACATCCACTGGCAGATTTATACATCATTTTACTTTCTGATGGAAAATGCCTTTCTTTAATAATTATTCCATCTATATCAAAGGATGCAGCACTTCTAATTATAGAGCCTATATTTCTGGGATCTGTCACTTCATCTAAACAAGCAAAAGTTAAATTATTCTTTATTTTAATAAATTCTTTTAAGTTATTTTTTTCAAAATGTTCTATTTCAGCAACATATCCTTGATGAGTAATTCCATCTTTCGAACAATATTTATCAAGTTCTTTTCGAGTTTTATAATAAATTTTTATATCTTTAAGAAGATTTTTTCTTGAACTTACTCTGTGAATATTTTTTTTACTCTCTTCAGTGAGAAAAATTTTCAAAACTTTTCTTTTGGGATTTTTTAATGCTTCAATAACCGCATGTTTTCCAACTATAAAAAAAGATGATTTGTTCATGATAATTGTTGAATTTGCACTATTTTTTAAGCTATTTTCCTATATTTCACGTATTGCATTTGTACAATAAAAATATATAAAACGCATGTTGTTTAAAGCTTTATTGAACATGGGGTGCTTCCCCCTGAAATTATGTTAAGGAGGGGTACCAAAGCGGTCAAATGGGGCGGGCTGTAAACCCGTTGACTTCGGTCTTCGAAGGTTCGAATCCTTCCCCCTCCACCAGTCAATAATTTTTTATATAACATGGAGTGTACTTGGGTGTTGCGGGTGTAGTTCAATGGTAGAACGCTAGCCTTCCAAGCTGGATGTAAGGGTTCGATTCCCTTTACCCGCTCCAAAAAATTAAATTAAGAATAAAAAATAAAAGAGGTAAACAAGTAATGTCAAAAGAAAAGTTCGTAAGAAATAAACCGCACTGTAATATTGGAACTATAGGTCATGTTGACCATGGTAAAACAACATTAACTGCTGCGATCACAAAAGTTTTAGCAGAGTCCGGAGGTGCGCAATTTACTGCTTATGATCAAATTGATAAAGCTCCTGAGGAAAAAGAAAGAGGAATTACAATTTCAACTGCTCACGTAGAATATGAAACAGAGAAAAGACACTATGCACACGTAGATTGTCCAGGACACGCAGATTATGTAAAAAATATGATTACAGGAGCTGCACAAATGGATGGAGCAATTTTAGTTGTAAATGCCGCAGATGGCCCAATGCCTCAAACTAGAGAACATATTCTTTTAGCAAGACAAGTTGGTGTTCCTGCTATAGTTGTTTACTTAAATAAAGTTGATCAAGTTGACGATAAAGAAATGATTGAACTTGTTGAAGAGGAAATAAAAGATTTATTAACTTCATATAAATTTCCTGGTGATAAAACTCCAATTATCAAAGGTTCAGCATTAGCTGCTGTTGAAGGTAGAGATGATGAAATTGGGAAAAATTCTATAATGGAACTAATGAAATCTGTAGATGAATTTATTCCACAACCAGATAGACCAAAAGATAAAGATTTCTTGATGCCTGTTGAGGATGTGTTTTCAATTTCAGGAAGAGGTACAGTTGTAACGGGAAGAGTAGAGTCAGGTGTAATCAAAACTGGTGATGAAATAGAAATTGTTGGAATTAGAGATACAAAAAAAACAGTCTGCACTGGTGTAGAGATGTTTAGAAAACTTTTAGACTCGGGTGAAGCAGGAGACAATATTGGTGCATTGTTGAGAGGTGTTGAAAGAACTGACGTAGAAAGAGGTCAAGTATTATGTAAGCCTGGTTCAATTACCCCACATACTAAATTTGAAGCTCAAGCATATGTTTTGAAAAAAGAAGAAGGTGGAAGACATACACCTTTTTTCACAAAGTACAGACCTCAGTTTTATTTCAGAACAACAGATGTGACAGGTGAAGTAGAATTACCAGCTGGTACAGAGATGGTTATGCCAGGTGATGATGCTAAATTTACAGTAAAATTAATTACACCAATTGCGATGGCTGAAAAGTTAAATTTCGCTATAAGAGAAGGTGGTAGAACAGTAGGAGCTGGAGTAGTAACTAAGATTATAGAGTAAACTCCATAGGAGTGTAGCTCAATTGGTAGAGCGCCGGTCTCCAAAACCGGAGGTTGGGGGTTCGATTCCCTCCGCTCCTGCCAAACTAAAATTATGAAGAACCCATTAAAATTTATACAAGATGTAAAGCAAGAAGCTTTTAAGGTTACTTGGCCTACAGGAAAAGAGGTAATACAAGGATCATTAATGGTTGTTGCTATGGCTATTGTAGCTGCTTTATTTTTTCTTTTATTAGACCAAGTTCTTCAATTTTTTTTAGAATTAGTTTTAAAGGTTAATCTGTAATGAAAAATTGGTATATTGTACAATCTCACTCTAGCTTTGAAAATAAAGTTGCTCAGGAAATCAAGGAGGAAGCAACAAAAGCAAATCTATCAGATAAAATCGAGGAAATAATTGTTCCTACTCATGATATTACAGAGGTTAAAAGAGGAAAAAGGGTTCAAAGAAAAAAAAAATACTTTCCAGGATATGTTTTGCTGAAGAGTGAAATGGATAATACAATTTATCATATGATTAAAAATCTTAAAAAAGTAAGCGGCTTTTTAGGAACAAAGGGAACACCAATACCTGTATCTGAAAAAGAAATTGAAAAAATTCTTGGTCAAATTAAGGATGGTGTAGTACAACCTAAGTCGGGTGTTGAATACAATGTTGGTGAAAAAGTTCAGGTTATTGATGGACCTTTCGCTTCGTTCAGTGGTTTAGTTGAAGATATAGACGAAGATAAATTAAGATTAAAAGTATCAGTATCAATATTTGGAAGACCAACACCTGTTGATTTAGAGTATAGTCAAGTAGAGAAAGCAAGCTAATGGCAAAAAAAGAAATAAGTGGATATATAAAGTTGCAAATAAAGGGTGGTCAAGCAAATCCAGCTCCTCCTGTAGGTCCTGCTCTAGGTCAAAGAGGGATTAATATAATGGACTTTTGTAAAGCTTTTAATGAAAAAACAAAATCTTTTGCAGGTAAACCTGTCCCAGTAATTATTACGGTATACAAAGACAAAAAATTTGACTTTATAATTAAATCACCACCAGCATCTCATTTTATTAAAGAGGCTGTAAAACTAAAAAGTGGTTCAAAAGAACCTGGTAGAAATATTGTAGCTAAAATTTCAAAGAAACAGCTAAATGAAATAGCTGAAAAAAAAATGGCAGATTTAAATGCTCATGATGTTGATGAAGCTGCAAAAATTATTGCCGGATCAGCAAGATCTATGGGTATTGAGGTAGTAGAATAATGTCATCAAAAAGATATAAAAAATTACCTGAAAAAACTAGAGATTTGCAATCTGAAGCAGTGGAAAAATTAATTCCTATTCTAAAACAGAATTGTACAACAAAATTTGATGAGTCTTTAGATCTAAGTTTACAGATTAATAATAAACAAAAAAAAAATGAAATCAATATTAGAACAGTTATTAATTTACCAGGTGGTAGTTCAAAAAACGTAAAAGTTGGCGTTGTTTGTGAAGAGAATAAATCTCAAGAAGCAAAAGATGCTGGAGCCGAAATTGTTGGTGGTGATGAAATTATAGAAGAAATTAAGTCAGGAAATATAAATTTTGAAAAATTAATATGTACACCCGGCATGATGATTAAACTTTCAAAATTAGGAAAAGTTCTTGGTCCAAAGGGTTTAATGCCTAATCCAAAATTGGGATCTGTAACTAATGATTTAAAAAAAGCTGTAACTGATGCAAAATCCGGCCAAGTAGAAATAAGAAATGATAAAGATGGAAATATAGGCTTAAGTATAGGAAATAAATCTTTTGCAGATGAAAAGTTAATAATGAATTTTAATGCTGTAATTGATGCATTAGATAAGGAAAAATCAAATAATACAATTAAGGGAGATTTGATTAAACAAGCATTCTTAACTTCAACGATGGGTGTTTCTTACAAAATTAAATTAGACAAGAGTATATAGTTATGATGAACAAGGAACAAAAGAAACAGTATATATCTGATATGACAAATCAGTTCGAAAAGTCTGAAGCTGTAATTGTTACTCATTACCAAGGTTTAACGATGAATCAGCTCGATGAATTGAGAGCTAAAATGAGAGAACATGGTATAAAATTTAAGATTACAAATAATAGAATAACTAAATTGGCTCTAGAAAAAACAAGATGCAAAGATCTTTCGAACTTGTTTTCAGGTCCTACAGCAGTAGCTTTGTCAGAAGATGCAATAACCTCTGCAAAAATATTAACAAATTTCTCAAAAGAAAATGAAAATTTAAAGATTCTAGGTGGAATCATGGGTTCTGATATTTTAGACGTTGTTGGCGTCAAAAATGTAGCTACTTTGCCTTCATTAGATGAGGCTAGGGCTAAAATAGTGGGAATATTAAGGTCTCCAGCACAAAAATTAGCAAGTATTTTACTTGCGCCGGCGTCAAAAATCGCTATTTTAGCGCTCGAAAAATCAAAAAAATAACCAGGGACAAGATTTAATATGGCTGACTTAAATAAAATTATAGACGACTTATCAAGTTTAACTGTTGTGGAAGCAGCTGAACTTTCAAAACAACTTGAAGAAAAGTGGGGAGTAACTGCAGCAGCAGCAGTAGCAGCAGCTCCAGCAGCAGCAGGTGGGGCAGCACCAGCAGAAGAAAAAGATGAATTTACCATCATGTTAACAGCTGCAGGTGATAAAAAAATTAATGTCATTAAAGAGGTACGAGCGATTACAGCTTTAGGACTTAAAGAAGCAAAAGATTTAGTTGAAGGTGCACCAAAAGAAGTCAAAACAGGTGTTAACAAAAAAGAAGCAGAAGAGATTAAGCAAAAACTTGAAGCAGCTGGCGCAAAAGTAGAACTAAAATAAATTAGATAGGATTTTTTACTGGTTAATATTTTTTAATCAGTAGTCAAGATGCAATTATCTTTTACAGAAAAGAAAAATATAAGAAAAAGTTTTGGTAAGTTAAAAGAAAGCTTATCTATTCCAAACCTTATCGAAGTTCAAAAAAACTCTTATAAAGAGTTAACAGAATTTAAACAAGATGTAGAACAACATCTAGTAAAAGGTTTTGATAGAGTATTTAAAAGCATTTTCCCGATTGAGGATTTAAATGATAAAGCAACTTTAGAATATGTATCGTATAAACTAGAAAAGCCTAAATTTGATGTTGAGGAATGTATAACTAGAGGCTTAACTTATTCAGCAGCACTTAAATGCACTTTAAGGCTTGTTGTTTATGAAATAGATCAAGAAAATAATACAAAAGATATATTATCAGCGAAAGAACAAGAAGTTTACATGGGCGAAGTACCCATGATGACAAATAGTGGAACTTTCATAACTAATGGAGTTCAAAGAGTTGTTGTGAACCAAATGCACAGAAGTCCTGGTGTTTTTTTTGATCATGATAAGGGAAAATCGCATGCAAGTGGAAAATTATTATTTAATTGTCGTGTGATACCTAATAGAGGCTCATGGTTAGACTTTGAATTTGATGTTAAGGACTTGTTGTATTTTAGAATAGATAGAAAAAAGAAAATATTAGTCTCTACATTGTTACAAGCTTTGGGTTTCTCAAAAAATGATATTGTTGATGAGTTTTATCAAAAAGAAACTTTAACTTTT
>CACPFN010000014.1 GCA_902633185.1 uncultured Pelagibacteraceae bacterium
ATCTTTATTTGCAAATACAACTACTATTCCCTCACCTAATTCTTTTTTACCTGCATCAACAAGTTTTCTTAGGTCTTTTGGAGATAAATCTTGAACTTTTTGTAATCTAACTTGAGTGCCATTTATATTTTCATCTTTAATTATGTTTTTTGTTTTATCAGCTAAAACTGATTGAACATTTAATTGTTCTAATTGTTTATTAAGGTCTTTAATCAATCCTTTCGTATCTTTATTTTCTAGATTTGGTTTTCCACCTAATTTAATAATTTGAGCAGACACCTCTTTAATACTGTCTTCATCCCTTTGTGCAGAAAGGTTTGACATTTTTTCCTTATTTTTTAAAAATATTTCGAGTTGTTTATCCCTTAAAGCTTCAATCCGTCTAACTCCAGCAGCTATTGAGGATTGGCTAACAGTTTTAAATTTTCCAATATCACCTGTATTTTTAACATGTGTTCCACCACATAATTCTGTTGAAAAGTAAGAGTTATTTTCCGCTCCCATAGAAACTACTCTCACTTCTTCTCCATATTTTTCACCAAAAAAAGCTAAAGCACCTTTTTCAATGGCAGCTTTTGGTGTCATAATTCTTGTAGTTACATCAGTTTTGTTTTGTACGTATTCATTAACTAATTTATCAATAATTGTTAGCTCATCCTCTGTAATTGGCTTCATATGACTAAAATCAAATCTTAGTCTATCAGGCGCAACCAAAGACCCTTTTTGCATAACGTGCTTTCCCAATGTTCTTCTCAAAGACTCGTGTAATAAATGAGTTGCAGAATGATATGCCTTAAGATTGTTACGTCTTTCAATATCTATTTTCATTTCTACAACATCTTTAATCTTAATCTCACCGGATTTTAGAATTCCATGATGTATAAACAGATCTCCAAGTTTTTTTTGAGTATCTGTAACCTCAAATACTGAATTACCAGATACAATTGTTCCTTGATCTCCAACTTGTCCACCAGACTCTCCATAAAAAGGGGTTTGATTAGTAATAATTATTCCTTCCTCACCATTTGAAATATTTTGTGCTTCTTTATTATTTTTAATTATTGATAGCACCACTCCTTCGGATTGGTTAAACTCATATCCAAGAAACTCTGTAGGTCCTATTTTATCTTTTATACCAAACCAGATTTCTTCTTCTGAAGCATCTCCAGAACCTTTCCAGTTTTGTTTTGCAAGTTCTTTGCTCTTTTTCATTAGCTCATCAAATTTATTTTGATCAACAGTCAAAGATTTATTTTTTAAAATATCTTCTGTTAAATCTAGTGGAAAACCATAAGTATCATATAATTTAAATGCTACTTCACCTGGTAAAACTTTTTTTATTTTTGAAATTTCATCATTCAAAATTTTAATTCCCCTATCAAGTAATACTAAAAATTTTTCTTCTTCCATTTTTAATGTTTCTTTAATTAAAGTCTCTGATCTTTCTAATTCAGGATAATTTCCTTTCATTTCATCTTTCAATGTATCAAAGATTTTATTGAAGACTGGTTCTTTAGAACCTAGCAAATGAGAATGTCTCATTCCTCTTCTCATTATTCTTCTAAGAACATAGCCTCTACCTTCATTTGAAGGTAATACTCCTTCTGCAAGGAGAAATGAGCTAGCTCTTAAGTGATCTGCAATTACTCTAAAGCTTGATAAATTATTTTCATCTTGTTTTACTTTTGTAAATTCAGAAATCGAACTAATTAATTTTTTAAAATGATCTGTTTCGTAATTATCATGTGTGCCCTGAAGTAATGCTGCAATTCTTTCTAAACCCATTCCAGTATCTACAGAAGGTTTTGGAAGATTAATTCTTTTATCTTTTGAAACTTGCTCAAATTGCATGAAGACTAAATTCCATATCTCAATATATCTATCGCCATCTTCATCTTTGGTTCCGGGTAAACCACCTTTTAAATGATCTCCATGATCATAAAATATCTCTGAACAAGGTCCGCAAGGGCCCGTTTCGCCCATTGACCAAAAGTTATCTGAAGTTGCTATCCTAATAATTCTATCGTCGCTAAAACCCGCTATTTTCTTCCAAAAATTGAAGGCTTCATCGTCTTCATGAAATACAGTTACATATAATCTATCTTTATTTAATCCAAAATCCTTAGTAATTAAATTCCAAGCAAGTTCAATTCCCCTTTCTTTGAAGTAATCTCCGAAAGAAAAATTTCCAAGCATTTCAAAAAATGTATGGTGTCTTGGAGTGTAGCCAACGTTTTCAAGATCGTTATGTTTACCTCCTGCTCTCACACATTTTTGAGAAGTAGTAGCTCTTTGATAATCCCTTTTTTCTAGTCCGGTAAAAACATTTTTAAACTGGACCATGCCTGAATTTGCAAACATTAATGTTGGATCATTATTTGGAACCAAATTGCTAGACTCGACTATCTTGTGATCATTTTTTTCAAAATAATCTAGAAAAGTTGATCTAATCTCGTTTAATGTTTTTGCCATATTTTGTTAAAATACAGCTTTTTCTATTGATGTCTACACCTCTGAAGGGAAAAAAGGCGCCCATTCGAGCGCCTTTTTAATAACTAAAAGTTATCTGCTAATTTTTTTTAGTAGGAACTTCTTCTTCTTTTTTTTGAGCCTCTACTTTTTCCTCGCTTAGTGGATTTCCCTCAATTTTCTTTGAGATCACACCAGCCTTTTCTCTGATTGCCATTTCAATTTCAGCAGCGGCTTTAGGATTTTGTTCAAGGTAAAGTTTCGCATTCTCTCTACCTTGACCAATTTTTTCACCTTTGTAAGCGTACCAAGCTCCAGATTTCTCTACGATATCTGCTTTGGCACCTAGGTCTATTAGTTCCCCTACTTTACTAATTCCTTTTCCATACATTAAGTCAAACTCAACAACCTTAAATGGTGGAGCAACTTTATTTTTCACAACTTTAACTCTTGTTGTGTTACCAACGATATTATCTTTATCTTTGATTGCTCCAATTCTTCTAATGTCCATTCTAACTGATGAGTAGAATTTTAAAGAATTTCCACCTGATGTTGTTTCTGGGCTTCCAAACATAACACCAATTTTCATTCTAATTTGGTTAATGAAAATAACCATTGTATTAGTTCGTGAAATTGAGCCCGTTAATTTTCTCAATGCTTGAGACATCAATCTAGCTTGTAAACCAACATGAGTATCACCCATATCGCCTTCAATTTCAGCTCTTGGCGTTAATGCAGCTACAGAGTCCACAACAAGAACTGACATTGAGCCAGATTTAATTAATGTATCAGTAATTTCTAAAGCTTGTTCACCTGTGTCTGGTTGAGAAATTAGTAACTCTTCAGTATTTACACCTAATTTCTTTGCATACACTGGATCTAAAGCATGTTCTGCATCAACGAAACCACAAATACCACCTGCCTTCTGTGCTTCTGCAACTACTTGCAATGCTAATGTAGTTTTTCCTGAAGACTCTGGTCCATATATTTCAATAATTCTTCCTTTTGGTAATCCACCAATTCCTAAAGCAAGATCTAAGCTTAAAGATCCAGTTGAGATAGACTCAACATCCATAGCTTTTTGTTCACCAAGCTTCATTACTGAGCCTTTTCCGAAGCTATCTGTAATTTGGCTGATTGCTGCGTCTAATGCTTTATTTTTCTCTTTGTTTTCCAATTCTTTATCTTTTGCGGTTTTCACCACTTTTAGGTTATTTTTAGTCATTTTTTGCCTCTTTTTTTGCTTTTTTTAACACTCGAATCATGAAATTAAATGTACACATTTTGTTCTCATTGGCAATATATTTCTTAAAATAGCTTAAAATCGTTAAATTACTTAAGTTTTAGGTATTCGCTATTCAATAAGCCAATGGCTTTTAGAACATTATATTGAGCGATAAGATTATTTCTCTCAGATTCTGCTAGGGAAATTTTTGCAGCCAACAACAAAGAGTTTGATTGAATAACATCTAGCGTTGTTCTTGAACCTCTTTCATACTCTGCAGCTATTCCTTCGTTAGCAATTTTTGCTGCTCTAACTTGAGATCTTACCGAATTTAAAAAACTTTTAGATGCTTCGAGATTCGACCAAGCGCTTCCAACATTTTTTTCAGTTGTTTTTACTGCATCCTCAAATAACAAAATTTTTCTAGTTTTAAGATTTGTATTCTTGTTTATTTTTGCACGTTTACTTCCACCTGAATAAAATGGCCAGCTAATTGTTGCTTTAAGTGTATCCTTTTCTCTTTGGTCATAAGTTGAACTAAAATCCTCAGCATATGATCTTTCTAAAGATAAAGATGCGCTAGGTTTTAAGTCACTTTCAGCAATTGCAATATCCATTTCGGACTGATTTAATTCTATTTTAGCGATCATTATATCTGGGTTGTTCTCTCTTGCTAAATTGATTGCTGTACTAAGTTCACTTGGAACTCCTACAATTGCTCTGTTTGTCTTTTTTAATTCATTTGTATTTAAGAGTTTGCCAATAATATTTTCGTAATTTAATTTGTTAATCATTAATTCACTTCTTGCCTGAGTTAGTTGGGCATTTGCTCCAGCAAGAGAAGATTCAGTTTGTGATAAATCTGCAGTTTTTATTTGTCCTCTATCCAATCTAACTTTATCATTTTCAAGTTGTTTAATAAGTAAGTCTAAATTTTGTCTATTAATCGCAACTTTTTCTCTTGATAAAATTACGGATGTAAAGGCTTCTATGGCACTGTAAAGAACATCTTGTTCTTTTTTAAATAATCTTGCTTTTGCAAGTTCTAAACCTATTAAATTTTTTTCATAATTAAGGTCTCTTCCAAAATCCAATAAGGTTTGCTCTAATTTTATGGATGTTGTGAATGGGTCTACATCACTGATTGTTGCATCACCACCGCTCTGATTTGTAAGTTTATTTGTTTCTTCAAGGCTCTTGGACCCACTTAAACTCAAAGAAGGCATATAATCGGCTTTGGAAATATTTAGATCTTCTTCTGATGCTTTTATATTTTCTCTCTCAGCATTTAATTGTTTATTATTGTTATAAGTTTCATTTAATGCTTCATATAATGTGACAGCAAGCGATTGAGCTGTTAACCAAAAAAAACTAAAAATTATTATTATTATTTTTTTCATTAGTTGTACTTTACAGAATTAATTTGATGATTAGAATTTAATTTAATAACTATAGATGCGTATTTTGGCGCATATTTAAACATATTCTGAGTAATTCTCTGGTAAGTTTGCATAAATTTTAAAACTTCTTTTTTTGTCATAATTTTTTGTTTTGTTTTTTTATTCTTATTTTTTAATTTAAGTTTTTTTTCCTGAATAACTCTCCACTTTTGTAATAAACTAAAATTTTCTGCCCTTAAAAATAATAAACAATCGAGCTTACTATAAAGTTTTTTATATCCTTTTTTTAGCTGGTCATTAACGTGTTTTCTCCAGATTAATTTATTATCATCATTTTTTTCCATAATATTTACACTTTTTTTTAATGTTTTTAAGTTTTCAGGTCTTGCTCCAACACACCAACCTTCGAAAATAATTACATCTGGTCTGCTATTTACTTTGTACCAATTTTTTTTTGTAAATCTGTCATCAATTGCCTTATCGAACTTGGGTAATATAATTGATTTAAATTTTCTAGAGTTTGCTTTTTTAATAAAGCTAGACATGTAACTTATGTCATGGGTCCCGGGTACACCTCTTGTCAATAATAATGGATGAACTTTCTTTGATAACTTTATTCTATCGTTCTTTGTTTTGTAAATATCATCAATTGATATTTTGAAAACTTTTAACTTAAAATATTTCTTTAAAATTATCATTAAGATAGAGCTTATAGTAGTTTTTCCAGTTCCTTGTCCTCCCGTTAAACCAACAATATAAGGTTTCTTAAAATTTGTTTTTTTTGCAATCCAGAAACTCATCGGGACAAGATAATGTCTTAACATCTTGTCTTTGTTTTTAAATTTATCAGAAGATGTTTCTTGTGTTTTAATAAACTTATAACATTCTTTTTTTACTTTATTTAAACAATCCTCAACTAAATTCATTTAATTTTATTTTTGGTCAAGTGGATGGTTTAAACCATCAAAGAAAACAATATTTTTTAAATCGTCGACTTTAACTTCATCTACACAACCTAAATTAAATCCAGTCATGGCAGGTGCACTTCTTGGGTTATGATGTGTGTAAATTCCACATTCAATACAAAAGTAATGATTAGCAACTTTCGTATGGTACTGATAAAGTTTTAATTTATCTTCTCCCTTAGTAACTTTAAAATCTTCATTTTTAACCATTCCCATTGTTGCATTTTTTCTTTTACATATAGAACAGTTACATCTCACAATTTTTGGTAATTCATTGATTGGAACATTAATTTCTGCTTCTACACATCCACAATGACATGTTAGTTTCGGCATTAATTATTCTCCCCATTTTCCATGAAACTCATAAACAACTGCTGGCTTATCACCAACTACCCAGCCGTCATGACCTGGGTCAATTGAATATGCATCACCTGCTTTATATGTTAATTCTGTTCCATCATCATGTTTGGCGCAAACTGCTCCTGAAACTATTACTCCAAGATGTTTTGCTTTACAGCTATCAGTGCCTACAGTTGGTTTAATATCTTGTGACCATTTCCATCCTGGCTGCAAAACTAATCTCATTACTCTTTGATCTCCCACTTTTACGATATCCATTTTAGCATTGTTGAAACTGGTATTGCTTTCATCTGGATTATCAAAACTTTTAACTTCAATTGAACTCATACCATTCTCCTTTTATAATTAAATTTAGATCATAGACTACTAATGGTTTAAGTTATCCACAATAGCACAAAATATGGTTTTGGATGTTCACGTTTTGATTCACTTTTGATTCACTTACAGACTCAAAATACAACCTAATTGACACTATTGTATAACTCATGTACTAATAAGAACAAAACAAGAACACTTATGAAGCTAACAATACCTTATTATTTACACAAAGCAGGAGCTGGTTTTCCTTCCCCTGCAACTGACTACATAGAAGAAGATATAGATTTAAACGTACATCTAATCAAAAATGTTCCAGCAACTTTCATAATAAGAGTTCAAGGGAAATCAATGGTGGATGTTGGAATAAATGATGGTGATTTATTAGTTGTAGACAAAAGCTTAACTCCAAAAAATTTTTCAACTGTCATAGCAAATGTTCACGATGAACTCGTTGTTAAAACTTTAGTTAAAGAAAAAGATAAACAATTTTTAACGTCAGGATCTAAAGAATTTTCTGATCGAATTTTAATTAATGAAGAACAAGATATTTTTATTTGGGGAGTAGTCACCTATGTCATACATTCAGTACACTAAAAAATTAGCACTAGTTGACTGTAATTCTTTCTATGTTTCTTGTGAAAGACTATTTAATCCAAAAATAAGGAAAAAACCTGTTGTAGTTTTATCTAATAATGATGGCTGTATAGTTTCAAGATCTACTGAAGCAAAAGCTTTGGGAATTAAAATGGGTGAGCCCTACTTTAAAGCAAAAGATATTATTATCAAAAATGATGTACAAGTATTCTCATCAAATTATTCTTTGTATGGAGATCTATCTAGAAGAGTAATGAGAACTTTAAAAAGATTTAACTCTGATATTGAAGTTTATTCAATTGATGAAGCGTTTATGGATTTATCAAATTTTTCTGACAATGAAGTAGAACAAGTTGGAAGAGAAATTAGAGAAACAGTTTTAAAGTGGACTGGTATTCCAACGAGTATAGGAATAGCTAAAACTAAAACTTTAAGCAAAGTTGCAAATCATATAGCTAAGAAAAAACAATCAGGTGTTACAAGTTTAATTGGAATAGAAAATCTTGATCCTATTCTAGAAAAAATTAATATCAATGATGTTTGGGGCGTTGGAAGACAAATGACAAAGTTTTATCAAAAAAATGGAATTTATAATGCTAAACAATTAAAAAATAAATCAAACACCTGGATTAAAAAATCCTCAAATGTTCTAAGTTCAAGAACTGCAATGGAGCTTAGAGGTGTGCCTTGTATTGATTTAGAAAAAACTGCATCAAAAAGAAAAAGCTGCGTAGTATCAAGATCATTTGGAAAAAGAATAGAAAGATTTCAAGAACTCGAAGAAGCTGTTGCCAGTTACTGTTTAAATGCATCAGAGAAAATAAGATCTGAAAACCTTGTTGCAAAAGCAGTTATGGTATTTGTTAGAACCAGTCCATTTCAAAAACAATTTGGTTTTTATTCAAACTCCAGAACTGTTGATTTTCCTATAGCAACTAACAATAGTATAGAGATCGTAAAAAATGCTTTATCTGTCTTAAAAGTAATCTTTAGGAAAGGACATCGTTATCAAAAAGCAGGAGTTATGCTAACCGGGTTAACAGATGCGGAAAATAATGAAAATTTATTTTCATCTGCAAAAGATGAGAGAATTAATAGACTTATGAGATCAATTGATAATACGAATTATAGATATGGAAGGTCGACATTAAGTCTTGCAAGTGCCGGGGTTAGAAAGTCCTGGAGCATGAAAAGGGATTATAACTCAAAAATAGATACAGCTGATTTTTATAGTTTGCCAACAATTAGAGCTTAAAAAAGTTATTTAATTGTATCAATACTTTCAATATTGCTAAGAGAATTATTTAATTCTTCTAGATTTTCTCTTCTACCAATCATTACAACTGATAATCCAAATGCGATAATTAAAGCTAAGGGGATAGCTGTAACAACACTTATGTAATCAGCCATTAAAATTAAATAAATAGCATAAAATAAAATTGATCTAATAATAACTGTAGATTTAAAAACAGCTATGATTGCTAAAGAATGCTTAATTAAATTTTTAAAACTCATTTTAGAAGGACCAAAATATCTTGTTCCTCTTATAGATGGAGAGGAAGATCTGTCCTTTTCTAATTTTGCCAATGCTCCAGAAAAGCTGCACCAAGTAGATTTATCGTTTATTAATTTTTCAACAGTTGACTTTGGAAGACACGTATAATTTCCAAATTTTATCGAATTACCAGTAAATACATAAGTGATTATTTTGTGGAAGTGATAACAAATTTTGAAAATGAAATTTTCAGATCTTTTTACTCTTTCTCCAACAATTGGTTTTCCTTCGTCATATTTTATGTATTCAAGAAAACTTTTAATTTCTTCAGGTCTATCTTCACCATCTGAATCCATTGGTATTACATAATCAAATTCTTTATTTTGAAATATATGTTTAAGTCCTGTTGCAATACATCTTCCATGTCCTTGATTGTTTTTAATATTTAAAATTTCAATCGATAATAAATTTTCTGTATTGGAGATAGAGGTTGGTTTTTCCTCAGTTGATGCATCATTGACAATAACAAGAGAAAATTCTGCATCTAAGTCTTTTACAATTGTATTTATTTCTTCAATTAATTTTGAAGCTGATTTCCAGTCATTGTAAACTGGTATTAAAATAGTAATTTTCATTTATTTAACTTGCAAGCAACCTCAATAAAGAGGCTACAATTCCATGTCCAGACAACTCTATTATTACAACAATAAAGACGATGAATAGTATGTTTTTATTGAATTTCATATCTACGATCCAACACAAATCTTATCAATACACATATATTTATCAAATGAATTCAATTTTTCCTTAGTAACGAAGCCTTTCCAAATAGGCCTTGAATTAATGTGATATGATAAATTTCCAGCTGCCCATTCATCACCAAGCACATATTTAATAGGTTCATCATGTTGTTCGTACCATGCCATTTGAACTTTTATAGCTATATCTCTTCCAGGATAATCGGTTCTTTTATCTGTCTGAGATATTGAGACATAACCGTATAAAATTGGAGATAACAAAAATAAAAATATAAATCCTATTAAAAAAGAATTTAGTTTCTTAATGTTTATTTGAGTTTTCAAAAGGTAAATAAATAAAGTTCCAAAGAATAGGTAAAAAGGTGTCATCCACATAGTTCTAATTTTTGATCCAGTTATTAGAGATGTCATAAAAACCAGAACAATTGGGACCACATTAATAAATATTAAAAATAAAAGTTTTTCATCTTTTAAATTAAATTTTTTTGGAATTTTTTTTATTAGTAGCCAGACTAAAATTAAAAATGGTATTAAAATACCAATTTGTTTTAATGAGAATACCAGTGGATATTTAAGATGATTAATTATTTGCCCTTCATCCAAACCTGCACGAGCAAAACCATATTTAATTGTAATAAAATCGTTATTGAATAACCAAATTATATGTGGGATTAAAATTACAAAAAATACTTCTAAAGAAACTAAATATTTAAAATCAAACTTTTTTGATTTTTTAAAAAATATTAAATATGCAAACAATAAATGTATTGCGACTAATAAATATATAAAAAGATATTTAGATAAAATGCCGAAGGCTGCTGCAGCTCCTAATAAAATACAATCATAGAGCTCAATTTTTTTACTAATATATATTTTCCAAGTGTAATAAACGGTTAAACACCAAAAAGGTAATTGGCAAACATTTACATTAAATTCTGGAGTTGTGAAATTATAGAAGTATATCCCTTCAATAAGAAAAACTGATAACAAACTCAAAGTGCCATCATTAAGAATTTCCTGTGATAATTTAAAAATAATGAAAAAAGATATCACTACAAAAATTTGACTTAAAAAATAATAAGCCCAATCTTGTGGCCCAAATATTTGAAAAAAAACTTCTGGAAAAAACGCACTTAATGGAGGATGTTTGTTAAATCCCCAATCTAAATTACTACCCCAAGCCAAAGCTTCAATTGTATCCAAAGGTAAATTTGAGTTTGTTATAGTTGGAACAACTGTCCATAGAATTAAGTGAGTCGTTACAAAAATATAAAAAATATTATTTATATTTCTTTTGTTTAAGGCCATTTTCATCAATGTATATGAATAAACCGTTCTTGACACTCATTTATTCATGAATATATTCTCCAACTCAAAATAGCTAGGTATGGTAAGAATTTCAAAAACTTATACTCCAAAAGAAAAAGAGAAATATATGTGTGCTAAACATTTAGCGTATTTTAAGATGAAATTAATGGAGTGGAAAAAAGATTTAAAGAGATCTAATAACGAGGCGATTTTTCAAGCGTCCATGGATGATAATAGTGCATCAGCTGACATAGTTGATCAAGCAAGTTCATACACTGAAAAGAATGTAGAGATGAGAGCTATTAATAGACAAATCAAATTAATTTCTAAAATAGATGGTGCATTAAAGAAAATTCAGGATGGAACTTACGGTTTTTGCGAAGAAACTGGTGAGCCTATTGGTTTAAAAAGATTAATGGCAAGACCAGTTGCAACCCTTTGCATTGCAGCTCAAGAAAAACACGAAAAAGACGAAAAAGTTTACGCTGACGATTAAGGAAAATCTATTTCAGCATCTTTATTGAGTGCTTTAAATCCTTTTACTACAGCTGGACGTTCAGCAATTTGAACAAACCACCTAGATAGGTTTTCAAAATTATTTAATCCAATGTCGTGTCTTTTATGTCTTGCAATCCATGACCATGTAGCAATATCAGCAATAGAGTATTTATCATTTGCTAAAAATTTACTTTGAGCCAATCTAGCTTCAAGATCTTCATAAATCTTTCTTGTGATTTTGAAGTATCTTTCCTCACCCCACTCACTTTTTCCTTGATGATAATAATGAAACTGATGATGTTGGCCTATCATTGGACCTACAATAGCCATTTGAGCCATCAACCACTGATTTATCTCTAGCCTGTCTGCTTCAGGATAGAGTTTCTTGCTTTTCTCACCTAAATACATAAGTATAACTCCAGACTCGAATACGGTCTTATTGTTCTCGTGATCTATAATTACAGGTATTTTATTAAATGGACTTATTTTTTTAAATTCTGGTTTAAATTGATCTCCACTCAGATTAACTTTAGTAAGTTTATATTTAAAATCAATTTCCTCGAGCATTATGCTAATTTTCCATCCATTTGGGGTATCAGCAGTATAGAGTTCGATCATTCTTTTACACCCAATCTATCTTTGATAGTGCTGGATGCAGTTGTAAATTCAAATCTATATTTTTCATCAGGTCTTGCATATTTAAAGCAACCTCTTGCAGCTAAAGCTCCTTCATGAAAACCTGAAAGTATTAATTTTAATTTGCCTGGATAAGTACAGATATCCCCAATTGCAAATATTCCTTTTTTATTTGTTTCAAAATTCTCAGTATTTACAGGAATTGTTTTTTTATCTAAATTTAAACCCCACTCCGCGATTGGTCCTAATTGCATTATTAATCCAAAAAAACCTAAGACATAATCAGCTTTTATAACTTTACTTTCACCTGATTCACTTTTGATTTCGACACTTTCTAATGAACCATTTCCTTTAACATCTTTGATTGAATATTTAGTAATTAAATCAATAGTTTTATTATCACTTAATTCTTTTATTTTTTGAACACTTGCGGGAGCTCCTCTAAACTCATCTCTTCTGTGAACAAGTGTTACTTTTGATGAATTAGATAATTCTATAGCCCAATCAAGAGCACTATCTCCACCTCCAAAAATAACTACTGATTTATCTTTAAAAATAGTTTTGTCTTTTATTGAATATAAAACTGATTTTCCGTCATACTTTTCAGCACTTTTAGTTGGGAATTTTCTTGGTTCAAAAGAACCTACGCCACCTGCTATGACAATATTAGGTGTTTCAAATTCTTTTCCATTTAATGTTTTAACTAACCATTTATTGTTTTCATTTTTTAATTCTTGAACTCTGTCACTTAAATGAAAGTTAAAATTAAAAGGTTTTATTTGTTCAATTAAATTATTTGTAAGCTCTTCTCCTGTACATTTAGGAACTGCAGGAATATCATAAATTGGTTTGTCTGGATAAAGCTCAATACATTGTCCTCCAATTTTATCTAAATTGTCTACAATTTCACATTTTAATCCGATTATCCCTAATTGGTGTGCACAGAATAAACCTGTGGGTCCTGCTCCAATAATGACTACATCTGTTTTAATCATTAAATTTGTTTCTCCGGCATATGGACTGTCAATCCATCTAAATCATCAGAGACGATTAATTGGCAACTTAATCTGCTATTAGATTTGGGTTCAAAGGCTTGATCTAACATGTCATCTTCACCCATTTCTTTCTCAGGTAATTTTTTAAACCATACGTCATCATTAATATATACATGACAAGTTGCACATGACATTCCACCTCCACAATCTGCATCTATGCCTGGAATATCATTTTGTATAGCACCTTCCATTACACTAAGACCGTTTGCAACATCTGCTTCGTGTTCTGTACCATTAAATTCTATATATTTGATTTTTGCCATATTTAATAAATAATTCTTATAAACTAATTTGCGACTGCGGCAAATTTTTGAAATTTAGCATTTTCTATTTTTAGTCCAAAAAAAAAGGCAGGTATGTTTTAGCATACCCGCCTCTTTTTAATATTAAAAGCTAATTATCTAGCTCGTGCTCCACCTTGTGAAACTGCTGCTGACCAGATTACTAGACCAAAAGCAATTTTGTTGATGAAGTCTGCTAAGTTGTAAATCACGTTCAATGAGTTAGCGTCTACTCCACCTACTAGGTAACCAAAAATGTAACCTAATGGGTAAATAGCCCAACCGATTGTTACGATCATTCTCATAGCACCCCATGCAGTTGCTAATGGCTTGTTTCCAGTTTTAGCTGCAATTTTTCCAGCTTCACCAGAGAATACTTCATATAAGATGTAGATCCATCCAGCCATACCGACTATAAAACCAAGCATAGCATTGATGTAACCTGCTTCTCCTAAGTATCCACCAATTAACATCACAAGCGAACCAATTAATAATCTCCAGAAGATTGCTCCTGGGATTTTCTTAACTGCTGCTAGAATTAAGTAAAACTCGATCATCTGTAATGGTACAGTGATTAACCAATCAATATATCTATATACTGTTGGAGAATCTCCAGTCATTACCCATACATCTCTCATGTACATGTAGTGAATGAATGCAACACCAGTTACAAGACCAGCTACTGTTACTGAAGTTTTCCAGCCTGCTGCAACAGTATTTCTTTCCATGAAGAAGAATACTGTAGCTGCTGCCATACCCATTGCGATTACCCAAAAGGAAATCCCAACGAAGTCGTCAGAAGCTAACATAGCAGTTGCTGCGTTTGCTGCACCAGTAAGACCAAATAGAGCCACTGCTGCTAATGCAAACATTTTAAGTTTTTTCATAAAAAACTCCCTCTCGTTAGTTTTTTTTAGTTTAAATTTAAACTACGGACAAACCACAAAGGTTTCTCCAAAGTTAGGGGCTTAATATCAAATTAAATTAGTTTGTTGAAGACTTTTTGCCGCGTTATAAGTGTTGATTTTACTGACTTTTTAAAATTAAATACAACCTGTTGCATAAATTCAATAGAAAAATGACACCAAATAGCAAATCAAAATGAATAGAAATTACAAAGAAATTTACGACGAATCTCTAAAAAATCCTGAGGAATTTTGGCAGAAAGTTTCTGAAGATGTGTTTTGGTTCAAAAAACCAACTAAGATTTTAAAAACAGACAACCCTCCTTTCTATAAATGGTTTGAAGATGGTGTAACAAATACATGCTACAACGCCTTAGACCTTCACATTGATCAAGGAAGGGGTGATAAAACTGCTTTAATCTACGACAGTCCTATAACAGAAAGTAAAGCAAAGTTCACTTTCAAAGAATTAAAAGAAAAAGTTTCAAAATTTGCAGGCGCTTTAGATAAGCAAGGAGTTAAAAAAGGAGATCGAGTAATAATTTATATGCCGATGATACCAGAAGCGGTAGTTGCAATGCTTG
Source organism: uncultured Pelagibacteraceae bacterium (assembly GCA_902633185.1). GTDB lineage: Bacteria > Pseudomonadota > Alphaproteobacteria > Pelagibacterales > Pelagibacteraceae > Pelagibacter. The sequence continues at coordinate 14,852 of CACPFN010000014.1, forward strand.
CATGTGGGAGAATTGGAGCAATTCACTCTGTTGTATTCGGTGGTTTTGCCTCAAATGAATTAGCTAGCAGAATTGATGATAGTAAAGCTAAAATTTTAATTACAGCATCATGTGGATTTGAGCCTGGAAGAACAGTTGAATATAGACCACTTGTAGATGGGGCTTTAAAATTAGCAAAACACCAAGTTGAAAAAGTAATATTATTTCAAAGAAAAGGACACGAGGTAAAATTAAATAAACCATTAGAAATAAGTTGGGATGAAGCACAATCTGGAGCAGATGATAAAGATTGTGTTGAGATGGGTGCCAATGATTATGCTTACATCCTTTATACTTCAGGAACCACTGGTATTCCAAAGGGGATTGTTCGAGATATTGGTGGTCACATAGTTGCTCTTAAATGGACAATGAAAAATATTTATAACATTGATCAAGATGATGTATGGTGGTCAGCAAGTGATATTGGTTGGATAGTAGGACATTCCTATATTGTCTATGCTCCATTATTCAAAGGTTGTGCAACTCTTTTATTTGAGGGCAAACCTGTTGGTACTCCTGATGCTGGAGTATTTTGGAGAATAATCTCAGAATATAAAATTAAATCTTTATTCACAGCGCCAACTGCATTTAGAGCAATAAAAAAAGAAGATCCAGAAGGTAAGTTTTTTTCTAAATATGATTTAAGTTCATTTGAGTCATTATTTTTAGCAGGTGAAAGAGCAGACCCTGATACTATTAAATGGGCTGAGAATTTACTTAAAGTTCCCGTAATTGACCATTGGTGGCAAACTGAAACAAGTTGGGCGATAAGTTCGAATTGTACCGGAATTGAAATGCAAGAAACAAAATATGGATCCGCTTGCAAAGCAGTCCCGGGTTATGATGTAAAAATAATTAAACCCGATCAAACAATAGCTAAACCAAATGAGATGGGAGATATTGTGGTTAAACTTCCATTACCGCCAGGTACGTTCCCAACTTTGTGGAATGCAGATGAGAGATATAAAGAAAATTATATGTCAAATTATAATGGCTACTACCAAACTTACGATGCAGGGCATATTGATGATGATGGATATATTTGGATTATGTCGAGAACAGATGACATAATAAATGTTGCAGGTCATAGACTTTCAACTGGTGCAATAGAGGAAGTTTTGTCTGAACATCAGTCTGTTGCTGAATGTGCAGTGATAGGAATAAAAGATCAGCTAAAAGGACAATTACCAATTGGTTTAATTGCTCTAAAAGCAGGAGTTTCCAAGGATAATGAAACTATTTCAAAAGAGTGTGTACAAATGGTAAGAGATAAAGTTGGACCTGTTGCAGCTTTTAAAATAGCAATTGTTGTTAAAAGATTACCCAAAACTAGATCTGGAAAAATTTTAAGAGGAACAATTAGAAAAATTGCTGACAAAGAAGAATATAAAATGCCTGCAACAATTGATGATCCTATAATTCTTGATGAGATAAAAGAAAACTTGATAAATAGCAATATTTTAAAATAATGCTTAAGACATATCTTTTTTTAGTAGGAGCAATTATTTTTGAAGTTTGTGGAACAATGCTTCTTCCTGTCACACAAAACTTCACAAAAGTAACACCAACAGTATTTTTGGCTGGATTTTATTTATCTGCTTTTTATTTACTTACGTTTGTTGTTGATAAATTACCAATTGCAATTGTTTATGGAACATGGAGTGGACTTGGTATTTTTACTATTGCAATATTGGGCTATATATTTTTTAAACAATCTTTAAGTTGGCAAGCTATATTGGGTATGTTTCTAATCGTTGTTGGAGTAACACTTGTAAACATGTATTCAACTAAAACTATATAACTCAATCAAAAAGAATTGGTTTGCCAGATGGATCCCCTAAAATTTCATCTTCTTTCATTTTAATATCCCCATTAATAATTGTATAAACAGGTGAACCTTTAAATTTATAACCATCAAACGGGCTCCATCCACATTTACTGTGAATATTTTCGTTTTTTATTTCAATTGTTCTATTCATATCTATTATTGTAAAGTCTGCATCATAATCTTTTTTGATAAATCCCTTATTTTTAATACCAAATACTGAAACTGGATTTTCACAAAGAAGTTTGATTAGCTGATCTAAAGTAAGTTTTTTGTCATTCACATGATTTAGCATTACAGGTAATAATGTTTGCACACCTGGCATTCCAGATGGTGATTGAGGATATTCTTTTAATTTATTTTCTTTTAAGTGCGGTGCATGGTCTGAACCGATAGTATCATTATAGTTATTTCGAATAGCGTACCACAATCTATCATAATGAGACTTGTCTCTTAAAGGAGGATTCATCTGTGCAAAGGTACCAAGCTTGTCATAACAATCTGGTGCATATATTGTTAGATGTTGTGGAGTAATTTCAAAAGTTATGTTTCCTTTATTTTGAGAAAGGAAATCTACCTCTTCTTTTGTTGTAACATGTAATATGTGTGCTTTTTTATTAAGTCTTTTAGCAATCCTAATAATCCTTCTTGTAGATGACATTGCACATTCTTCGTTCCTCCATACAGGATGAGTATGAACATTGCCTTTTTCAATTAATTTTTTTCTCAAATTAATTATTTCTTCATCTTCAGAATGAACTGCAACTATTTTTGAAGTATTTTGGAATACTTTTTCAATATCTTCTTCTTTATCAACTAATAAATTTCCAGTTGAGGAACCCGCAAAAAGCTTTACTCCACAACATCCATCTAAACCTTTAAGCTTTGCTAAATCAGTTGAATTATCAGGAGTTGCTCCAAAATAAAAAGCATAATTTGAATACATCCTATTTTTAGCAAGACTTAACTTGTTATTAAATTCTTTCATATTTGCTGTTGGGGGATTTGTATTTGGCATCTCAAATACACTTGTTATACCACCAGCAATAGCTGCCTTACTTCCAGTATGTAAGTCCTCTGCATTAGTTGATCCAGGCTCACGGAAATGAACTTGGGTATCCATGCAACCAGGTAAAACTAATAAATTGCTTGCATCAACAGTTTCTTTACTTTGTTCATTGTTTAAATCACCAATTATTGAGATTTTTCCATTCTGAATTCCAACATTAGTCCTAGTAATTTTTCCGTCGATATAACACTCTCCATTTTTTATAATAAGGTCTAACATTTTATGAAATCGTTACTATATTATTATCTTAAACTGATCAATCATGAAAAAAAATAACGTTTATATCTTAGAGGACAGAGGACTATTGTATGTTTCGGGTGAAAACTGTAAAGAATTTCTACAAAATATAGTCACAAATAATATCAACAAAGTAGATGAAAAAAATTCATGTTATTCTGCTTTACTTACTCCACAGGGAAAATATTTGTATGACTTCAATATATTAAAACACAAGTCTGGATATTTTTTAGATTGTGAGAAAAAAAATATAGATAATTTATTTAATCAATTAAATTTATACAAACTAAGATCAAAAGTAGAAATTTTAAATTTAAGTAATGAATTTGTTATTGCAGTTATTAGTAAAGAAAAATTTTTGGACATGGAAAATTCAAATTCTAATGCTGGTTGTACAATTAAATTTAGAGAGGATAGTATTTTTTTAGATCCTAGAAATATAGAGCTTGGAGCAAGAATAGTGACTAACTTAGAAAAATTATATTTATCATTAAAAAAACTTGGGCTTCAAAGTGCAGATAAAAATGAATATTACAAATTAAGTCATGAAATTGGTATTCCACAAAAAAATACTGATAAACTTCAAAACAAACTTTTTGGTATTGAGTGTAATTTTGACAAATTGAAAGCAATAGACTTTAAAAAAGGTTGTTACGTGGGTCAGGAAAATACCGCTAGGATTAAATTAAAAGATAAGTTGAATAAACGTCTTTTTCCAATTGAAGTAATAGAAGGTGATCTAAAAGGAGATGTGATCTCTTTTGAGAAAGATGAAATAGGAAAAGTATTAATTAAAGACGATTACCCCTACGCTATAATCAAAATAAAAAACGAAAAATTTGATTTTGATAAAATATTAAATTGTGGTTCTGCCAAAATAAAAGTTAAAAAACCAGATTGGCTTCGAATTAATTGATATATTTAGATAAGTCTGGTTTAAAATAATTCGGACCTTTCATTACTTTACCTTGATCGTTAAAGATTGGCTTACCATCTGATCCAATTTTGCTCATATTAGAATTTTGAACTTCATCGAAACACGCGTCTAAATCAATTCCAAATGCATGTCCTGCTCCATATGTTACATATAAAATATCTGTTAAAGCATCAGCTGCTTCTAAGATATCATTATTATCTAAAGCTTGTTTAAACTCATCTAATTCCTCTTTAATCAAATTGTACCTGAGCTTATTTATTTTATCAGAACTCAAAGATGGTCTTGATTTAACTTCTTGCCCAAAAGTCTCCATAAAATTTTTTACTTTTTGAAAATTTGTCATTTTACTCCTGTAAGATTAATAAAAACTAGTATATAAATTATTTAATTATTTTTTCAAACAAATGAAAACAAGAAAAGAATTTGATACTATAGGTGGCATAAAAGTTCCAAATGATAAATATTGGGGTGCTTCAACTCAAAGATCAAAAAAATTTTTTAATATTGGTAAAATATACGTACCAGAATCAATAATAAGATCTATTGCAATTATTAAGCGAAGTGCCGCTATAGTTCATCAAAAAGATGGATTAATTTCACCCAAAATTTCAAGAGCAATAATTAAAGCATCAAATGAAGTTATAAGTGGCAAAATGAAAGAAAATTTTCCATTAAAAGTTTGGCAAACAGGCTCTGGTACTCAAACAAACATGAATGTTAATGAAGTAATTGCAAATAGAGCAATAGAAATTATGAAGGGTAAAAAGGGATCAAAGAAACCTGTTCATCCAAATGATCATGTTAATAAATCGCAATCAACTAATGATGTTTTTCCAACTGCAATGCATATCTCGATTGCAGTTGAAACTATCAACAAACTTTTACCGAGTTTAAAATTATTAGAAAATTCATTGGCAAAAAAGAGTAAAGAATTTAAAAAAATAGTTAAAATTGGAAGAACACATCTACAAGACGCTACACCTTTATCACTAGGTCAAGAATTTTCTGGATATCACGAGCAAGTAAAAAAAAGTATAGAAAGAATAAATTATTGTCTAAATGATATTTATTATTTAGCGCAGGGTGGAACTGCTGTAGGAACAGGCATAAATTCAAGTAGGAATTTTGATAAAAAGATAATTAAAGAAATAAAAAAATTTTGTAAAATAAATTTTAGACCTGCTCCAAATAAATTTTCAGAATTAGCAGCTCATGATGCAATAGTAAATTTTTCTGGATCTTTGAATTCATGTGCAGTTGCTCTGATGAAGATTTCAAACGATATAAGATTTTTAGGTTCAGGACCACGAGCAGGCTATGGTGAACTTTTGCTACCAGAAAACGAACCTGGATCTTCCATTATGCCTGGAAAGATTAATCCTACGCAATGTGAAGCTGTCACCATGGTTTGCGCTAAAGTTATTGGAAATCACACTGGTATAACTGTTGCAGGTAGTCATGGACATTTTGAATTAAATGTATTCAAACCTCTAATTGCTTATAACATCTTACAATCAATTGATATTTTAGGTGATAGCGTAAAAAATTTTAGCCTATACTGTGTCAAAGGCATAAAAGCCAATAAAAAGAAAATTAAAGAACACTTGGACAACTCATTGATGCTAGTCACTGCCCTAGCACCAAAAATTGGTTACGATAATGCTGCAAAAATTGCAAAAAATGCTCTAAAAAATAATACAAAACTTAAAGATGAGGCAATTAAATCAGGTTTAATTATAGAGAAAGATTATGATTTGCTAGTTGATCCAATAAAAATGATTAATCCAAGCTAGTTAATAATTTGCCTTATATGTGATCTTAAATTTTGAATATTTTTTACTTGAAAAATTTGATTTTGTAATTCTTTTTTTTCAAGATTATTGACTTTAACATTAGAAATTAAAAAATTAGTATCGCCAATATTTTTTTCTAAATCAAAATACAAATTTTTAATTTTTTTTGTTTTTTTTGAACTTACTTGAAAAACTTTTGCAAATTCAATGTGATTTTCAATATT
>CACPFN010000015.1 GCA_902633185.1 uncultured Pelagibacteraceae bacterium
GGCTTACTTTACAAATTAATTTATTTTTTTCTCCAGATAATGCTTCAACAACAGAAGTAATTCTTTTTATATAACCTGCATGATCCGCTCCTAAAATATTTATTAATTTATCAAATTTTCTGTTTAGTTTTGTATTATGATACGCAACATCTCCAGCAAAATAAGTCCATGTGTTGTCAGATTTTTGTAATGCCCTATCTTTATCATCCCCGAAATCTGTTGATCTAAAAAGTAACTGATCTCTCTCTACCCAATTAGTTGTGTCTTCTCCCTCAGGAGCTTTTATTTTTCCTATATATACAAATTTATCTTTTTTAAGTTTCTCAATAACCTTATCAACCTCTTTATTTTCGACTATTTCAGTCTCGCTCGCAAAATTATCATGAATAATTCCCAAATTATTTAGATTTGTCTTAATAAGTTTAAGTGACTCTGTAATTGCTAATTTAGTAAGTGTTAACTTTATTTTTTCATAATCATCAAATTGTAAATCTTTATTATTATCTATAATATGTTGGGCTATATCTTTGATGTATTCTCCTGGATATAAATCATCCTCATCTACTGGAAAAGTTTGATTATCTAATTTTTCTTTTATTCTCAAATATACAGATCTAGTAAAATGTAAAATTTGATTGCCATGATCATTTACATAATATTCTTTTACAACTTCTTGATTGTTAAATTTTAACAAATTAGAGATAACATCACCTAGAATAGCACCTCTACAATGACCAACGTGTAATGGTCCAGTGGGATTTGCAGACACGAATTCAATTAAATGTTTCTTTTTAGAACCCTTAAGTTCTGCACCAAAATTATTAAGATTATTTATATTTAAAAGAAATGAAGTCCAAAACTCTTTTTTTAAAATAATATTTATAAATCCAGGCTTTGCTATTTCTATCTTCTCAATATTATTATCGTCTTTAAAAATAATATCTTTTAATTTTTCAGCAATTTTAATTGGTGGTTCATTATTTGTTTTAGATAAAACCATTGCAACATTAGTTGACAGATCGCACTTAAATTTTTTAGGAGGTATATCTACATTTATACCAGATAAACTTTCAGGTAATAAAATTAGCTTTTCTTCACTTGCTAATTTAATTTTATCTAAAATTTTATTTAAGTATTCCTCAAATATATTCATTTTGATGCTCTATATAATTGTATGGCGTACCTATCTGTCATGCCAGAAATATAATCGGATATAGCTCTTTCTTTGTTAGTTTTTAAATATTTAGTTTTAATATACTTTTTTGGATTTTTGCTAATTATGCTAAAAAGCTTTTTAATTATCTTTTTTCCTTCGTTATTTTTTTTTAATACATCTTTATTATTATACATAGTTATTCTAAGGAAATCTCTAATCTCATTTATAGTTATTTTTAATTTGTTGGAAAAATCAACAATTTGATTTTTTTTATTCGATACATCTTTTTTTGTAGATATTTTGTTCATTAAAATATTTCTTGTCGTTGTTTTTATTAAGTCTTGAACCATTAAATTTATAGAGTCTCTTATAGTTTGATATACAAGAATATCATTATTTTCACTCTTTAATTTATTTTTATATGATTTTAAAATTTCATCAAAAAAAGAGATTTGTTTAAGATCGTTTAACTTAAATAATTTTGCTTTTATTCCATCTTGAATATCATGGTTATTGTATGCAACGTCATCGGATATAGATGCAATTTGAGCCTCCAGTGAGGAGTTTTTTGAAAAATTAATTTTATTTTTTAAATTTTTCAAACCAATTAAATTATTTATTTTGACTAGCTTTGTTACCGGACCATTATGTTTAATAAGACCATCTAACGTTTCTAATGTTAAATTAAGACCTTCAAATTTAAAATATTTATTTTCAATGAACATTACTATCCTAAGTGTTTGAAGGTTGTGGTCAAATCCACCATATTCATACATACATTCATTTAGGGACTCTTCTCCTGCATGACCAAAAGGGGTATGACCTAAATCATGAGCTAAGCTTAATGTTTCAGCTAAATCATCATTTAAACCTAAGTATTTAGCAATTGTTCTAGCAATTTGTGAAACCTCAATGGAATGAGTGATTCTGGTTCTATAATGATCTCCTTCAGTATTCACAAATACCTGGGTTTTGTGCTTCAATCTTCTAAATGAGGTAGAATGAATTATTCTATCTCTATCTCTTTGAAAAGGTGATCTGAAAGGATTGCTCGCTTCTCTGAACAGTCTACCTTTTGATGCAAATGTTCCTAATTTTGAGTAATTTTTCATTCTTTAAAAATGGCAAAATATTATTATACTGTTTTTATCAATGTTTAATTATGATTAAAGAAATTAAATTTACAGATAATGCTATAAAGCAGATAAACCATCTTCTTTCATCAAAAGATAAAGGGTCATTTTTTAGAATCGCTATTAAAGGTGGTGGATGCTCTGGATTTCAATATGATTTCTCATTTGATAACTCTGCTAAGGATGATGATCTACAACAAGATAATATCCTTATTGACAAAACATCGGCAGATTTACTAAAAGGATCTGAAGTTGATTTTGTAAAAGAATTAATCGGAGATTCTTTTAAAATAAACAACCCGCAAAGCAAATCTTCTTGTGGTTGTGGCGTATCTTTCTCGCTTTAATGATAATTAGTTCCTGGAATGTTAACTCTGTAAGAGCAAGAATTGAAAATATTAAAGAGTATTTAAAAAAATATTCACCAGATATTTTAATGATGCAAGAGATCAAAGCTCAAGATGAAAACTATCCTTACGAAGACTTTGAAAAATCAAATTACCAGAATTATGTATTTGGTCAAAAATCATATAATGGAGTTGCGATAATTTCTAAAAAAAAATTAGACAAAATTGAAAAAGATATTTTTAAAGACAAAAATAAACAATCTAGAATTATTACTGCAGATCTAAAACATAAATCAAAAACTATTAAATTAATAAACATATACACACCCAATGGAAATCCTGTTGATACAGAAAAATATACTTACAAATTATATTGGCTAGAAAGTTTAATTAAGAAGTTAAAAGGTTATTTAAAAAAAAAAGAAAATATAATTATTGGTGGTGATTTTAATATAATTCCATCTGTAGAAGATGTTCATAATCCTAAAGGATATGAAAATGATGCATTATTTAGACTTGAGATAAGAAAAAAATTAAGAGAATTATTAAGTTTAGGTTTTCATGATGCATATAGATATATCCACCCTGATAAAGAAGGATATACTTTTTGGGATTACACAAGCGGTGCATGGCAAAAAAATAATGGCATGAGAATTGATCATTTCTTAGTTTCAAACTCAATTATAAATTTTGTGAAAGATGTTAAAATTAACAAATTTCCTCGTGGAAGACAAAAACCTTCAGATCACACACCAATTGAAATTGAATTAACTTAAAGATTTTATTTTATTAACAAGTTCCTCATTAATATTTCTAGGTCCAGTATCTAATCTGTTTTTGTGACGTCTTTCACCAGGCAACCTAACCTCTCCCATTGATTTCATTTTCTCAAAGAATTTATTTGAATGACTATCCCAATCAGAATTTGTTAATTTGTCAGGAGATATAGCTAAAATAAACTCTCCACCACTTGGTGGTCCACCATCATCTGTATCCTTCTCAGCCGTCTCATAACTAAAATTATCTCCAACTAAGGCTCCAGCAAGTAATTCGACCATCATTGCTATTCCTGAGCCTTTATAGCCGCCAAATGGCAACAAAACTCCACCATCTGCTATTTCACCAGGATCTGTTGTTTCTTTTCCATCTTTAGTTAAACCAGTTCCTATTGGGACCTTGTGCCCTTCTCTTTTTGCAACTTGAACCTCTCCCATGGCCATCGATGCAGTAGCCATATCATAAACTACAGGTGGTTTATTTTTTCTTGGCCAAGCAAATGAAATTGGGTTTGTTCCAAATAAAGGTTTAATTGCTCCTGCTGGTGCAACTGCTGGCTTGTATGATGTACAGGCAAAAGCAACAAGTCCTTGCTCTGCTATTGCTTCAGTCTCAGGCCACATAGCAGCCATATGATGAGAATTAGTGATTGCTAAAACTGCAACTCCATTTTCTTTTGCAGCTTTTACGAGTTCTGGTATTCCATATTTTAAAACCATTGGGGCAAGACTATTTTTCCCATCTGCTTTAACAACACTTGGGGTTAATTTTGAAATCACTGGTCTAGCCTTACCATTAATTTTTCCGCTTTTTAAACCAGATATATAAGCGGGTAATCTAAATAGACCATGAGATAATGATCCATCTCTTTCAGCATTTTTGATTAAAGTAGATAAAGTATCTGCTGTTTCTTCATCGCATCCGTTAGCTATTAATGTTTTTTTAGCTAAATGAAAAATTTCTTCTAAACTTAAAGGAACGGTTGCCATAAATAATATTAGATATTATTTACGGCAAAAGTTCAATTTTTAATTAACAACCTTTAAAAGATTTAGACATATTTCTGATTAAATCAAAATATAAGTCTTTTCCAGGATCCAAAGTAGCTCCTAATGGGTCTACAACACCAGTTTTAATATTCATATCTTTTGCTACAGCTTTAATGATATTTGGATTAAACTGTGGTTCAGAAAATACACAAGCTACTTTATCATGCTCAATTATTTCTCTGATTTCAACCAATTGTTCTGCTCCTGGCATTACATCTGTATTAACTGTAAAAGCACCCAATATATTAACATTAAATCTTTTCTCAAAATATTGGTAAGCATCATGGAAAACAATTGATGCAACACTCTGATTTAATTCAGAAGAGACGTCACTAACAAGTTTATCAATATCTTTTAGTGCTTTCTTTAAATTGCTTTTATATTTTGATGCGTTCTTAGCATCATTTTCAATTAAATGCTCTGCCATTTCATTTAATATAACTTTAGCATTCATTGGATCTAACCAAATATGTGGGTCATGCTCACCGTGGTGGTGACCTTCATGTCCTGCATGATCATCGTGGTCATCATGGTCATCTTTCTTTTTATGTCCATGGTCATCATGATCGTCATGCCCATCTTTCTTTTTATGGTCATGATCATCGTGGTCGTCTTCTTTATGACCGTCTTTTTTTTTGTGGTCGTGATCATCGTGGTCGTCATGTCCATCTTTCTTTTTATGGTCATGATCATCGTGATCATCTTCTTTATGGCCATCTTCTTTATGTCCGTGATCGTCATGATCATCATGATCACCAAAAATATTTCGTTCTCTGAATTTTAATTTATTAAGACCTTTAATTTCCATTAATTCAATTTTTTCAGCTTTTTTTGCAATTGAATCTAATGGTTTTTCCATGAAGTTTTCTAGATCTTCACCTACCCAAAAAATAAGATCAGCTTCTTGTAACATCTTTGCATGAGATGGTTTTAACGGAAATCCATGTGGTGAAGAATATCCATCGACTATTAGGTCTGGTTTAGCAACTCCATCCATCAGATAGCTAGCTAAAGAGTGTATAGGCTTAATTGAAGCTACAACTTTTATTTCTGCTTTTGCTGATGTAAAAAGAGCTAAAAAAGATAATATTATAATTATTAATGTTGATTTTTTTAAGTTTTTCATAATTTAATTTAGTGTTAATTGTTATAATATAACATTGTGTAATAATATAACATTAATAAGTCAAGGTAATAAATGACAATTGAGAACAATGTATTAGTAAAATTAACTGAAGTTGGATTAAAACAACGGAATAAATGGCTTGTAAAAGGCGTTTCTTTAATTGTTGAAAGAGGAAAGATAGTAACATTAATTGGGCCAAATGGTTCTGGCAAAAGCACAACTGCAAAAATTGCGATAGGACTTCATAAGAATATAGAAGGCAATGTAGAAAAATTTACTGATAAAATTGGATATGTTCCTCAAAAGATTTCAATTGACTGGACATTGCCACTTAAAGTGAGTGATTTTATGGTTTTAACAGATGAACTCGATGAAGAAAAAATAAATGAAGCTTTAAAATTAACGGGTGCAGATCATCTTAAAAACCAGAATTTAGGAAATTTATCTGGTGGAGAATTTCAAAGAGTGCTTCTTGCAAGAGCAGTTTCAAAAAAACCTGATCTTTTAGTATTGGATGAGCCGGTTCAAGGAGTTGATTTTACTGGGGAGATTGCATTGTATAAATTAATAAAAGAAATAGCAGATAAATTAAATTGTGGAATTTTATTAATTTCTCATGATTTGCATACTGTTATGACAGCAACAGATCATGTTATTTGTTTAAATGGCCATGTGTGTTGTTCAGGAACACCAAAAGACGTTGCAATGAATAATGAGTATAAACTGTTATTTGGCGAACAAGCTTCACAAACTCTTTCTATATATGAACATAAGCATGATCATGTTCATTCAAATGATGGAGATATAAAAAAAAATTAAATGTTTGATGATTTTTTTATAAGAGCTTTAATTGCTGGTATAGGTGTTGCTTTTGTAACAGGTCCTTTGGGCTGCTTTGTAGTTTGGAGAAGATTATCTTATTTCGGAGATACATTAGCACATTCCGCATTACTTGGTGTTACAATGGCATTGGCATTCGAAATTAATATAGCAATTTCGATATTTATCATTTCATCAGTAATAGCAATCATATTAGTTAAACTTGAAAAAAATACTAATTTGCCCGGTGATGCTTTACTTGGTCTTTTAGCTCACTCAGCATTAGCAGTTGGCTTAGTGGTAATTGGTTTTCTCTCATTTATAAGATTTGATATCATGGGACTATTATTTGGAGACATATTAGCTGTTAATGTTGATGATTTGATAATTATATGGGGAGGAGGAGCAATAATTTTAATTGTATTAAAAATAATTTGGAAACCTTTATTTGCTTCAACAGTAAATTATGAACTTGCAGAAGCAGAAGGATTAAATCCTGATAGAGCAAAAGCAATATTTACTATTTTAATGGCAGCAATAATTGCAATTTCTATAAAAATTGTAGGACTTTTATTAATAACTGGGATGTTAATTATACCAACGGCTATGGCTCGTAACATATCAGATACTCCCAAAAAGATGGTAATTTTTTCTATATGTGGAGGATTATTATCAGTAATCATGGGTTTATTTTCTTCATTGCAATTCAATACTCCTTCGGGTCCATCAATAATTGCTGCAGCATTATTTTTATTTATATTGTCTTTGTTTAGAATTAAACAATCGATCCAATTGAAAAACTAATGGGAAATTGATAAAAGAAAAATTATGCTTAAACAGGAAACACTATCAAAAAATCAACAAATAGTTCTTGATTACATTGAAAAAGTAAATGAGCCCATAAAAGCTTATTCAATTTTACATAATGTACAAAAAAAAGGTATTAAAGCCCCTCTTCAGGTTTATCGAGCGCTTGATAAATTGGTTGAAATTGGAAAAATTCACAAAATTGAAAGTAGAAATGCTTTCGTTGCTTGCAAAAATTCAAATTGTCAGATTTCAAAGGCAACAGCATTCTCAATATGTGAAAGCTGTGAAGAAGTAAGTGAAATTAGTGACAGCAAACTTTCAAAATATTTAAAAAATTTTCAAGACAAAGCGGGTATGAAATTCAATAAATATAATCTTGAATTCTTTGGGCTTTGCAAAAAATGTTCTGTTAAATAATTTGTATATAACTATAAATATTTACAACAATGTTATTCTTTCTTTTTAAAGTTATTGCTGGGGGTTTAATTATCGCATTTTCTAGCTGGTTGGCTGGTCAAAATCCTAAGCTCGCTGGATTTATTATTGCATTACCGTTGGTATCACTAATAGCGATACTGTTTTCGTATTATGAGCATAATGATACAGAAAAAACAGTAATGTTTACAAAAAGTATATTTATTGCAGTACCAGCAAGTTATTTATTCTTTGTACCCTTCTTTTTTGCAAAATCTTTTAATATGAATTTTTTTATAATTTATATTACAGGTTTAATATTGCTAATCGGAGGATATTTTATCCATAGATACATAATCAATTTAATATAAAATAATAATTTTAATAAATCTTTAACATAACTGTCATAAGTATAGAGAAAGGAGTTTTATGTTTTTAAAAAAATATCTCAAATGGATAAGTACGTTTTTAGTCTTAACCGGAATATTGCTTACAAATTTAAATATATATCCAATTAATATATATTTTCATGGTCTTGGTGTAGTTGGATGGACAATATCGGGTTTTTTATTAAAAGATAAGGCCATATTAACTAATTTTGGATTACAAATTCCATTATTTGTAATTGGTATTTATAAAATTATTTTTTAATGAAAAATATTTTATTTGTATGCACAGGAAATTCAGCGAGAAGCATTATTGCTGAGAGTATTATTAATAACGAATACTCAAATAAATTTAATGCTTTCAGTGCTGGTAGTAATCCATCTGGAAAAATCAATGAAGATGTTAAAAGTTTTTTAGAGAAAAATAGAAGTTATGATCTAACTAATTATAGTTCTAAAAACTTTGAAGAATTTATTAATAAAGAATTAAAAATGGATCATGTAATAACAGTATGCAACAACGCAAATAATGAGGTATGTCCTATTTGGCCTGATAAAAATCAAATTATACACTGGGATATAGAAGATCCGGTAGCTAAACTTCAAAATGCAAATGACGAAGAAAAGCAAATAATCATTAGAAAAACTTTCAATATTATAAGTAATAAAATTAAAGATTGGATAGATGAAAAATAAAAATAGATATTTTCTTTCAGAGTTTATTGGAAGTTGCTTTCTGGTCATGATCATAGTTGGATCAGGTTTAATGGCAGAAAATCTAACTAATGATATAGCAGTAATGCTAATAGCCAACACATTGGCAACAGGAGCTGGATTGTTTGTGCTAATAACAGTATTTGCTGATGTATCTGGGGCTCATTTCAATCCATTTGTAAGTATTGCTATGACAATTACAGGAAAGTTAAAAAAAAACCTTTTACCCTTTTATATTTCTGCTCAGATACTTGGATGTTTACTAGGTGTAGCATTAGCTAATTTCTTTTTTGAACATCAGGTTTTTGAATTATCAACAAAGTCGAGGAATGGGATTTATATTTTTACTTCTGAAATAGTTGCTACGTTGGGTCTTATTTTAATTATTTTTGGTTCAATGAAATCAGGTAAATTAGCTGTTGCTGGATCAGTAGGTTTATATATCACTGCTGGTTATTGGTTTACCTCTTCAACTTCTTTTGCAAATCCTGCTGTAACAATAGCAAGAACATTCACAGAGTCGTTTACTGGTATAAGTTATTTAAACACTCCTTTTTATATAATTGCAGAATTAATTGGTATGTTAATTGCTGTTTATATCGCAAAAAAATTATTCTTAAAAAAAGATTGAAAAATTTAAAACTAACAAACAATATTAAATTAATTAATAAAAAATTTAAAAAAAAAGAATTTTATCATTTTTTAAAAACCTCAAACCTTTCAATAGTAATACCCAAAATTAAGAACAAGTATATTTTGGTTTCACAAAAAAGAATTCCTATAAATCAAATTAATTTTGAGTTTCCATCTGGTATAATTGAAAAACATGAAACAGCTTTAATATCTGCTAAAAAAGAATTAATTGAAGAAACAGGATATAAATCAAGAAATAAATTGAGAAAAATTACTTCATTTTATTCTGAACCAGGTCGACTCACCACTAAAATTACTGGTTTTTTTTGTAATAATCTTATTAAAATTTTAAAGCCTGAAAAAGGAATTAAAATCCACATATTTTCAGATCATCAAATAATTAAATTAATTGAGAATGGTAAATTTAACAATGCATCTCATATAGGAATGTATTTGTTTTATAAAAAGAAATACGCTCAATAATAATACCGAGCGTATTTCAGGGGTTTAATGTTTACAATTTAATCACAGAAGAATATTACATTTGGATTAAAGATATGTTTCAATAAAATTAAAAATATATTAAAGAAGAAAAATCACTAACCTGTGAGTTGTAATAAATTAAATTATATATTAATTATTTGAATAAATTACTCTTGGTTCTAAAAATAATTCTCTCGCCAGAGCTTTAAATCTTTTTGTGGCTTGTTTAGAAATTATTTCTTGATGTTGTGCTGGAATTTTTAAAAATACAGAGTTGCCTCTTTTATACAATTTAAATTCCTCTAAAAAGATAGTTGAAATAGATGTTAGTGAGTGAGCAAATCTTAAGGCTGCACCAACTTGTTTGCTAGAAAAAATTTCATTATTATTTAAAAAAGTCAAATATTCTATTTTTGGATTGTATTTAATACTGCAGTACCTCCAATAACATGAAAGAGCTATTTGAATTCTTTCTTTATGTGAAAGTCTCAATAAAGGGGTATTTAATGTTTCTTGAAAAACTAATTCTGCCTTTTGAAAAGCACCTAGTCCCCAATCCATATGACTTAAAACACAAGCTAAGTTAAGTAATTTTTCATTAAAATATTCATTACCATCAAATACAGGTTTGATAAATTCATAATACTTTTTGTAAGTTAATCCCAAATCACCTCTTTTCTTAGAAATATATTCTAATGATTTTTCAAAAACCTGAGAGTTATCAATATTTTTAAAGTAATCTTTCGTCAAAGATCCCTCCCTAATACCGCTTATAGAACAAATTATGTTTTTTGGATTTGTGACTTTCATGATCTCATCTAAAATAATAGAGCTATATGGTAGATAAGGTGTTCTAGATTTAGATATATATTCAACTGTTTTTAGTTTTGCTTTATTAAACGATGCTATTTTTTCTACAAATGATGATATAGTTTCATAATTTACTGAATACTGATGAATTATATGGACAGGATGTTTATTTTGAAACAGATGAAGTTTAAATAAAGCTCTCCATGTTCCTCCAACTAAATACAAATTTTGAAATTTTTTTTTAGATAACCATTTCTCTTCTCTCAAAAGTTGTTTTATATATTTAGAAAGGTTTCTCTTTTTTACAATTGGATTATTAAGTAGTCTTAAAACACCTAAAGGAAAAGATGTTTTATTAGTAATCAAACCATTTTCAACTCTAGCCAATTCTAAACTTCCTCCACCAAGATCAGCAACTAACCCATCTACATTATCAAATCCAATTTTAACACCTTCAGCTGAACAAATTGCTTCTTCGTCACCACTTAAGATTTCTATTTTTTTTTTAAAAAGGTTTTCTACGTATTCAACAAAGGGTTTTGAATCTGTTGCTTCTCTTAAAACAGCAGTTGCTATTATTTTTAAATTAACAATTTTGGAAACATTTAAAATTTCTGAAAATCTCTTCAATACTTTTTGGGCATAATCCACACCAGATTTATTAAGTTTTCTTGACTTATCTAAATTTTTACCAAGTTCACAAACGGCTTTTTCATTGAAAAAAGGCACACGAGATGAGTTAAAATCTTCATAGATTAACATCCTGATAGAATTGGAACCTATATCAATTACTGCTAATTTAGCAGGTTTTAATTTCAGATTTTGATTATTTTTTAAAACTTTAATTTCCACTTTTAATTAATCTTAAATTTAATTTTTTTGGTTTCATTTTTAATTTAGCTTTACCTCTTCCAGATAAACTAGGATTATTCATAAAATAATCATGGGCTGAAAAAGAATCATTTTCACTATATTTAATTTTTTTATAATTTCCACTAGCATCAAGTTCCCAACTTTGGTTTTTATCTAAATAATTAGCTAACATAATTTGATCAAGAACTTGTTCGTGGACTGTTTGGTTTTCAATTGGAACTAGAAGTTCTACTCTTCGATTTAAATTTCTTGGCATTAAATCTGCTGATGAAATAAAAACTTTTGCATCTCTACTAGGCATTGTTTTTCCATTTGCAAAACAATAAATTCTTGAGTGTTCCAAAAATCTTCCAATCATGCTTTTAACTATTATATTTTCAGATTTATCTTTAACTCCAGGTCTTAAACAACAAACACCTCTTACAAATAAAAATATCTTTACTCCAGCATTTGAAGCTTCGTAAAATTTATCAATTATCGCTGGATCTACTAAGGAATTCATTTTGGCCCATATTTCACCTTTTTTACCTTTTTTGACATTTGTAATCTCGTTAGCAATACATTTGTTCAAGGTTTCCCTAAGATTAATTGGTGATATAGATATTTTACTAAGATTTCGTGGTTTTGAATAACCAGTTACATAATTAAAAAATTTTTCCACATCAGTTGCTAATTTTTTATCAGAACTAAATAAAGATAAGTCAGTATAAATTTTTGCATTAACTGGGTGATAATTGCCAGTTCCCAGATGTATATAAGTTTGAATTTTTCCCTGCTCTTTTCTTAATATTAAAGATGATTTTGCATGTGTTTTATATTTTGCAAAACCATAAACTATTTGAATTCCTGCCTTTTCTAAACTTCTTGAAAGTTGAATGTTTGCTTCTTCATCAAATCTTGCTTTGATCTCTATTAAAGCGGTTACTGTCTTTCCATTTTCAGCTGCTGTTATTAATGCTTTAACAATTGGAGAATCTAGCGTTGTTCTGTATAGAGTTTGTTTAATTGCTATAACTTTTTTATCATATGCAGCTTGATTTAAAAACTCAACGACAGCATCAAATGTTTCAAAAGGGTGATGAACTATTAAATCTTTTTTTTTTATAGTATCAAAAAAATTATTATTAAACTCCTTTAATCTCTCAACCTCCCTGGGATTAAAATTTTTAAATCTTAATTTAGAATTTTTAATTTTACAAACTTGGTCTATATCTTGAATTCCAACAATGCCTTCAATTTCATAGATGTATTCAGATTTTACGTTTAACTTATTGGTTATAAACTTAATTAAGTCATTATTACTATTTTTTAAAATTTCTAAACGTACTATGTCACCTGTTCTTCTTCTTTTTAAAGCCAATTCAAAAGATCTTACTAAATCTTCGGCCTCCTCTTGAATTTCTACATCACTATCTCTTATAACTCTAAATAACATTTTTTTATCTAAATCATGATCAGGAAATATTTCAGAGGCAAAAAAACTTATAACATCATCTATAATTAAAAATTTTTTAAAACTTTTATTTCCATCTATTTCAATAAATCTTGATAAAGCTTTTGGAATTACTATTATTGTATTTAAAGTCCTTTTTTTATTTTTCTTATTTAATCTCATAACTAATGCTCTTCCTTGATTTGCAATAAATGGAAAGGGATGAGCTGGGTCTATTGCTGATGGGGTTAGCAGAGGGTAAATTTCTTCATTAAAAATTTTAAATAATCTTTTTTGTTCAGGTTTACTTAAATTTTCAGGTTTAACTATACTTATATTTGCTTTTTTTAATTGAAGAATTAAATCTCTATATATTTTATTTTGTTTATTAAGAAGATTATTTGTTTCCAAAATAACTTCACTCATTTGTTCATCAGGAGTAAGACCATCAGAACTAAGTGAATCTACATCTTGTTTGATTTGACTATATAAACCTGCAACACGAACCATGAAAAATTCATCTAAATTTGATCCAGCTATAGATAAAAATTTAATTCTTTCATAAAGAGGATTTTCAAAATTTTGGGCCTCAAGAAGAACTCTGTCGTTGAATTTTAGCCAAGACAGCTCTCTATTTATGTATTTAGATTTTAGTGTTTCTTTATCTTGTTTTTTTAATGCAGTCATATATTTAAAATTTATGCTTAAATTATACGTTATGCGTCATGCAAAATCTAGCTGGGACCACCCAAATCTTGATGATCATGAAAGACCATTAAGTAAGCGTGGCAAGAAAAATGCAAAAAAGATTTGTGAATTTTTTGTTAAAAAAAATTATAAGTTTGATTACATATTACTTTCATCATCAAAAAGAACAAAGAAAACCCTAAAAATTTTATTAAAAAAAATAGATAAACCAAAAAAAATTATTTCTTCAAAAAAATTATACTTATCAAGTGAAGATAAAATTATAGATATAATAAAAAAAATACCAAAAAAATATAAATCAGTGCTTTTAATTAACCATGAACCTACTGTTAGAAATCTAATACGATCACTGACAAAAAATCACAACAACAACCATTTTAAATTATTAAACTACAAATTTCCGACATCGGCATTTGCAAAAATTTATTTTGATTTTAATGAATGGAATAAATTAGATGGAAATGGTTTAATTAAAGAATTTACTAGACCTAAAGACCTTCAAGATTCTAAAGAATAACCTGCTGATCTTACAGTTCTAATTAAAGGCTTAGTATTATCTATATTAATAGCCTGTCTTAATCTTCTGATATGCACATCGACAGTTCTAGTTTCAACGTAAATATTTTCTCCCCAAACATTGTTTAAGAGTTGTTCTCTTGAATATACCCTTTTTGGATTTTTGATAAAAAAATCTAATAATTTAAATTCTGTAGGTCCTAAAGATATTTCAATGTTATTTCTATAAACTCTTTTTGTTATTCTATCTATTTTTAGATCTGTAAACTCAACAACATCAACGGTGGATTGTGGTTTTGATCTTCTGAGTAAAGATTTAATTCTTGCATTAAGTTCTTTTTGACTAAATGGTTTTGTTACATAATCATCTGCACCTGTATCAAAAGCTCTTAATTTGTCCTCCTCCTCGCCTTTTGCTGTTAACATTATTACTGGTATGTCATTATGCTTTTTGTCTTTTTTTAAATTTTTACATATTTCAACGCCTGACAAATCGGGCAACATCCAATCCATTAATATTAAGTCAGGAAGCTTATCTTTAATTTGTTTAAGCGCATCTTCACCATTTTCACAGAAACTTACTTTGTAACCTTCTTTTTCAAGGTTATACTTTAGTAGAGTTATTATAGCAGCCTCGTCCTCAGCTATAAAAATGTGAGCCGACATATTTTACTTTTCTCCAGTAACAATAGGTTCTGTGCCTTTTGGTCGATCACCCTCTAGATATTCTCCCTTAACTAAATAATATACTTGCTCAGCAATGTTGGTTGTATGATCACCTATTCTCTCTATATTTTTAGTTACAAATAATAAGTGGGTTCCATCACTTAAGTTATTTTCGTTATCTTTTAAATATCTAATCACTTCTTGCATGCATAAATTTGTTAAATCATCAATTTGTTCGTCGCTTTCCCATACATTAATTGCCATACTCGAAGATCTTTCTAAATATGCATCTAATATTGATTTCAATTGTTTTTGAGCATCCGAAGATACTCTTATAATAGCATCTACTAAATTTTTTGGTAAATTTTCATTTAACAAAAGAGTTCTTTTAGAAATATTTTTTGCTAAATCACCTATTCTCTCAAGGTCAGAAGATATCTTTAAAGCAGTGACTGTTTCTCTAAGATCTATGGCCATAGGTTGTCTTAAAGCAATTAAATTTACTACTTGCTGTTCAATTAAAGTCTCAAATTTATCAATTTTTTCATCATCTTTAATTACTGCCTCAGCATTATTACTATTTCTTGTAGTAATTGCTTGAATAGCTTTACCCAAAGCTTCTTCACAAAATCCACCCATTTTAATTATATTGCTATTTAAATTTTTAAGTTCTTCTTCGTAAGACTTTACTGTATGTGGTGCTTCGGTCATTATCCAAACCTCCCTGTGATATAATCCTGAGTTTTTTTGTTTTCTGGATTCTTAAATATTTTATCAGTAGAACCATGTTCTATCAATTCTCCAAGGTGAAAAAAACCTGTATTTTGAGAAACTCTTGCAGCTTGTGCCATTGAGTGAGTGACTATTATAATAGTATGGTCTTTTTTTAACTCATCAATTAGTTCTTCTATTTGAGCTGTAGCAATAGGATCTAAAGCAGAACAAGGCTCGTCCATTAGAATAACTTCAGGTTTAACTGAAATTGCCCTTGCTATACATAATCTTTGTTGTTGACCACCAGACAAACCAGTACCTGGTTCATGAAGTCTATCTTTCACCTCTTCCCATAATGCTGCCTTTTTTAAGCTAGTTTCAACTATTTCATCCATTTCATTCTTTGATTGAGCCATACCATGAATTGTTGGACCATAAGAAATATTTTCATAAATAGTTTTAGGAAAAGGATTTGGTTTTTGAAAAACCATACCAATTTTTTCTCTTAATCTAACAACATCACAACTTTTATCATTGATATCAAAATCATTAATTATAATCTGCCCTTTTACTCTACATATATCAATAACGTCATTCATTCGGTTTAGACATCTTAAAAAAGTAGATTTACCACAACCTGAAGGCCCAATCAGTGCTGTAACTTGATTTTCTTCAATATCTAAATTTATATTGAATAGAGCTTGTTTTTTTCCATAGAAAACATCTACATTTTTTGAATTTATCTTTATCATCTTAACTCCATTTTTTTTCAAATTTATGTCTAATTATTTGTGCAAATAAGTTCATTATAATTAAAAATCCTAATAGAACCATAATACAGGCAGAAACTTTCTCGACAAAACCTCTTTCAGCGCTCTCTGCCCAAATATAAATTTGCACTGGCAAACTTGCAGCTGGATCTAAAGGAGATCCTGGTATTGTATTTACAAAAGCCACCATGCCAATCAATATCAAAGGTGCGGTTTCGCCTAAAGCTTGGGCCAAACCAATTATTGTACCGGATAAAGTCCCTGGCATAGATAACGGAACTGTATGATGCATTGTAGTTTGCATTTTACTAGCACCCATTGCAAGTGCTGCCTCTCTTATACTTGGAGGAACTGCTTTTAAAGATGCTCTACAAGCAATAATAATTGTTGGTAAAGTCATCAACGATAAAGTTATTCCACCGACTAGAGGTGTTGACCTAGGTAATTGAAATACAGCAAGTAAAATACCCAGTCCTAAAAGACCAAAAACAATTGAAGGTACTGCTGCTAAATTATTTATATTTACCTCAATAAAATCAGTAAATCTGTTTTTAGGAGCAAATTCCTCTAAATAAATAGCTGCTAGAACTGCCACAGGAAAAGCTATCATTAAACAAACAAGTATAGAAAATATTGATCCCATAAATGAACTTGCTATACCAGCTAATTCAGCTTCTCTTGAATCAGGATATGTAAAAAAACTTAAATTGAATTTACTTTCAACTTTTCCTAGTTCTACAAGTTGATCAAAAATCTTTAATTGATAATCCGTAACTCTTCTTTGATCTTCAGGTAAATCTCTTGGATAATTGCCTTTAAATACTTGATCTAAATCATCTGAGGCAGTTAAATAAACATCTTTAGTTTTTCCAATTAATGAAGGGTCGTTTAAAAGTTCCCTTTTAATCTCTCTTTCGAAAAAGTAAGAGACCATTCTCTTCAGCTCATTTTCTTGATCCTCATTAGCATTTGGATCCAAATCAGCCATTGATTTTAATGCTATATCGTAATAATCAGCATCTTTTAAATCCTCTTTAGAAGGATTTTGCTCTAACATCATTAATTCAGCATCAAAAGTAACTGGAACAATAAGCCAAGTTTTTTGAAAGGCTGAATAGCCTGTCGAAAAAATTTTAAAAATAAAGATTGTTAAAAATAAAAGTGCCATAAAAATTGCACTTTGACCGTATAATCGAAATCTCTTTTCAGCTTTATATCTTTTATTTAATAATTGTTCTTTATTTTTATTCATATTTTTCTCTATATTTTTTAACTACTCTTAAGGCCACAATATTCAAACAGAGCGTTACTAAAAATAATGACATACCTAAAGCAAATGCAGCTTGCGTTTTTGGGTCGCCAAAAGCTTGATCTCCAATTAATATTACAACAATTTGCGCTGTAATTGTTGAAGTAGATTCTAATGGATTTAAAGTTAAATTAGCAGCTAAACCAGAGGCCATAACAACTATCATTGTTTCTCCAATTGCTCTTGAAACACCAAGCAAAATAGATCCAACTATACCAGGCAATGCTGCAGGAAAAATAACTTTTTTTATTGTTTCTGATTTGGTTGCTCCCATGGCATAACTTCCTTCTCTTAAACTTTGAGGTACACTTGTAATCACATCGTCACTTAAACTTGAAATGAATGGTATAATCATAATGCCCATTACTCCGCCTGCCGCTAAAGCGCTTTCAGCTGAAACGTCTAAACCCATGCTATTACCTATTTCCTTTAAAAAAGGTCCAACTGTTAGAGCAGCAAAAAATCCATAAACAACTGTTGGTATACCAGCTAAAATTTCAATTAAAGGTTTTGCGTATTGTCTAACTTTAACTGATGCATACTCAGCCAAATAAATTCCACTCATTAGTCCAATAGGAATAGCAACACACATAGCTATGAAAGCAATAAAAAAAGTACCAGCAAAAATAGGGACTGCTCCAAAAGTATCGGAGTACATTGTCGGATCTAAAGCCTCTGAAGAATCTCTAACAAAAGCTTTTGCAGGATACCAATGAGTTCCAAAGACAAAATCAAATAATGGAATTACTTTAAAAAAATCTATAGTTTGAAATATAAGTGAAAATACTATTCCAACAGTAGTTAATATTGCAGCTAAAGAAGCTGTAAATAAAACTGCTTTCAAAAATTTTTCAACTGGTTCTCTTGTTCTAGAATTAGATGAAATTTTTTTATAAGCGTAAGCAACAGAGGCAATAATTATAGATAATACTATAACAGCTTTTGAACTTTGAGCTATTGATCGAAGACTTAAATATTTTTCAGCTGAAGCCTCAATAAAAGGTGTAATTTCTCCGGTAAATTGTCCTCGAGACAATGCTTTTGTTTTTTCGTAAATTAAATTTAATTCATCATCAAGATAACCTTGATTTGAATAATCACTTAAGATTAATAGTTTTACAATTGTGGGCTCAAAAATTGCCCATAAAGAAAAAATTATAAAAGCTGGTATTGCACACCAAATTGCAAGATAATAACCATAAAATTGTGGTAATGCGGTTAATCTTTTATTTGTAGATTGAATTGTATATGCTTTTTTACGTCCAAAATAATAACTTGTGAAACCCAGAAGAACAATAAATATAAACAATATTAAGTTCAAAGAATCTCCTTTATTGAGGACTTTACTCTTATTTCAAAAAAAAGGGGTCTAAAAAGACCCCTTTTTTAATTATTTGTTAACAGAGTAATAATTAATTACCCATAGCAACTAGCTTCGTAGCATTAGTTCTAGTTGTTTTATACAACTTAGAGTCTAATGGAACTAAACCAATATCTGCTAAGTAACCACCTTTTCCAATAGCTTTCTTAGTTGTGAATTCTTTCACAAACTCATGTAATCCTGGGATTACTCCAACGTGAGCTTTTTTCACATAGAAAAATAATGGTCTTGCAACTGCATAACTGTAGTCTTGAATACTCGCTAGAGAGGGTTGTCCACCATCTATGCTAGCAGCTTGTAATTTATCTTTAGCAGCTAAGAAATAGCTGAAACCAAAGAAACCAAACATATCTTTATCTTGAGTTAACTTTTGGATGATTAAACTATCGTTTTCTCCTACTTCAATAGCAGCTCCATCTTCTCTGTAAAGTTTTTGTGGTTTTTTGTATTTTTTATTTCCAGCTTCAAAACCTGCTTTATAAAGAGCTTTAGCTTCTTTAGTCATACCTTTTTTCATTACTAAAGAATTCCAAGCATCTCTAGTTCCTGATGTTCCTGGTGGGATCATTACTGAAATTTTTTGTTTTGGTAAGCTAGGGTCAATTTGGTCCCAAGTTTTATAAATATTTGGAACTAACTTACCATCAACTACTGTATGAGCAGCTAATGCTAAATATAATTGTTCTTTAGTAAAGTTTACTGGTTTTGCATCTTTGCTGTAAGCTAATGTAATACCATCGTTACCAATTACGATCTCAACAATATCATTTACACCATTTTTCTTACATAGGGCTTTCTCTTTGTCTTTCATAGCTCTTGATGCATTTGTAATATCTGGATGTTGCTCACCAACACCAGCACAGAATAGTTTAGCTCCTCCACCAGTACCAGTCGACTCGATTACAGGAGTTTTGAATCCTGAACCACCAAATCTTTCAGCAACAACAGTCGCGTAAGGGAATACTGTAGACGAACCAACTATCTTAATTTGATCTCTTGCTTGAGCAACAGTTGCTATTGATAAAGCAACTAAAGAAGCAATCACTATAGTTAGTTTTTTCATTATCTTTAATCCTTTCGTTATTTATTAATTAAAAGATGCCTGACTCGTATAAATTTATTGAATCTTTAATATTACAGAATTATTACAGTTTTGTTAAAAACCTAACTTTTTAGTTGTATTTCATTGAGACAATAATCTCACTATTTTCAGTTTCTAGACCACCTTTGCATGAAACTGGATTTACGTTATCCTTAAAAGCAAGATCTGGGGTTGGTCTTAAGACAACTTCCAGTTTTACCAAATTAACTAATTCCTCAAGAATACTTTGGTCATAACGCCATTTTGGCCAACTAGTAGGAGTAGAAAAAATAGATGTTAAATAGCTTGTCGCCATAGTAAACCTATAATTACTCATATTTTCATTTCTCAGTAAATGATCTCTAACAGAATTAAATATGTTTCGACATCTCAATGAATCTGACATGTA
>CACPFN010000016.1 GCA_902633185.1 uncultured Pelagibacteraceae bacterium
TATAAAAATTTTATTGGCTTTTTTTCTAGCTTTTGCTCCAACACAAGCGTTTGCAAAAACTATTAAATGGTCAATGCAGGGTGATAGTTTAACACTTGATCCTCATGCTCAAAACGAAGGTCCTACCACTCAAGTATCTAGACAAGTATACGAAGCTCTAGTTACCAGAGGATTAGATATGAAAATTGGACCTCAACTAGCAACAGAGTGGAGAACTCAAGGTCCTAATACTTGGATCTTTAAATTAAGAGAAGATGTTAAATTTTCTGATGGAACTCCATTTACATCTGAAGATGTTGTATTTAGTATTTTAAGAGCAAAACAAAGAACATCTGATTTTAAAGAATATATTAGTACAGTATCAGGTGTAAAAGCAGTTAATGACTACACAGTAGAAATTACAACAAGTAAACCAAATCCAATTCTTTTAAACCAACTTTCAAACATTTTTATAATGTCAAAAAAATGGAGTGAAAAGAATTTTGCAGTCATGGCGCAGAACTGGGATGCTGGACAAGAAACATTTTCAGCTACAAATGCTATGGGAACTGGACCATTTAAAATTACATTAAGAGAACCAAATACTAAAACAGTTTTCAAACGTAATAAAAAATGGTGGGGTACTATGAAAGATGACAAAGTAACAGAAATTCATCTACTACCTATAAAAAATGCAGCTACTAGAGTTGCAGCTCTTTTATCTGGTGAAATTGATGTTGTTACTGATGCACCTGTGCAAGATTTAGCTAGAATTAAAAATTCACCTGCTCACAAAGTTGAAAGCACTGCTCAAATGAGAACTATATTCCTTGGTATGGATCAGGGAGCAGATAAACTTAGAACAGGTAATACAGGTGATAACCCATTTAAAAAGAAAGCAGTTAGACAAGCTCTTTATCAAGCTATAGATATTGAAGCTATTAAGAAAAAAGTAATGAGAGGTTTAAGTGAACCTGCTGGAATAATTACTTTTCCAGGTGTTAACGGATACACAGAAGAACTTGATAAAAGACTTCCTTATGATGTAGCTGCTGCAAAAAAACTTCTAGCTGATGCTGGATATCCGAACGGATTTGAAGTTGAGCTTAGATGTCCAAATGACAGATATGTAAATGATGAAGCTATATGCACAGCTGTTGTTGGTATGTTAGGTAAAATCGGTGTTAAAGTAAATTTATTTGCCCAAACAAAAAGTAAGCACTTTAAAGAACTAAAAGATAATCAAGGTGACTTTTATATGTTAGGTTGGGGAGTTCCAACTTTAGATAGTCATTATGTTTTCCATTACTTATATGAAAGTGGAGCAAGCTGGAACAGAGTTAACTTTAGTAACTCTGATGTAGATGCTGCGATAAGAGTTATGGAAGGTGAAGTTAACCTAGATAAGAGAAATGCTGCAATAGCTAAAGCTTGGAAAATAGTAAAAGATGATATTTCTTATCTTCCTTTACATCACCAAGTTATATCTTGGGCTGCAAAAAAAGATGTTAATGTTCCGATAAGACCGAATAACGAGCCGTTATTCCGTTTTGCGAGCTTTGACTAAACAATTTATTACAAGCCCTTTTTAACTAAAGGGCTTGTATAAAAATAAAATTTCATAAATTGATAAAGTATTTTTTTAAACGATTGTTTCAATCTGCAATGGTTATGCTTGTTGTAGCTTTTGTATCTTTTTCTCTTTTTAATTTTGTAGGAGACCCAATAAATAACATGGTGGGTGAGGAAACATCAGATGAAGAAAGAGCTGAGTTAAGAGAAACCTTGGGTTTAATGGACCCAATTCATGTACAATTTACTAGGTTTATAATTAATGCCTCTAAAGGAGAATTTGGAATATCTTATCAATTAAGAAGACCTGTATCAGAATTAATCATTGAAAGATTACCTGCAACAATTGAATTAGTTTTAATATCTGCTCTAATTGCATTGGTTTCTGGTACTTTATTGGGAGTATATACAGGCATAAAAAGAAAAGGTTTTTTGAGTGATTTTATCTTAGCAGTTTCTTTATTAGGAGTTTCTCTTCCAACTTTTGTAATTGGTATTTTATTTATTTATCTTTTTGCAGTTATATTGGGCGTTCTACCATCGTTTGGAAGAGGCGAGGTGGTAGATCTAGGATTTTGGTCGACAGGCTTTTTAACCATCTCAGGTTTAAAAGCAATTATATTACCATCAGTTACTTTAAGCCTTTTTCAAATGACTTATATAATCAGACTCGTTAGAGCAGAAATGATGGAAATACTTCAGACTGATTACATAAAGTTTGCAAGAGCAAGAGGTATTAATGAAAAAAGCATTAATTATAAGCACGCACTTAAAAATGGACTAATTCCAGTAATAACTATTGCTGGTATAAATATTGGAACATTAATTGCATTTTCAATTATTACGGAAACAGTATTTCAATGGCCAGGTATGGGATTTCTTTTCATTCAAGCTGTTCAGTTTGTAGATATTCCAATTATGTCAGCATATTTAGTATTTATAGCATTCGTTTTTGTAATGATAAATTTTATAGTCGATATCTTGTATTACTTTATAGACCCAAGAATTAGAGTTAAAGGAGATTCAGCTAGTGGATAATAAAGCTTTAACAACTTGGGATAAAATAAAAGATAGTGAAATTTATTTTAGTTTTATAAAATCTCCTACAGCAATAGTTTCATCGATTTTATTAGTAATAATATTTTTCTGTTCATTTTTTGTAGAATTTATCACACCTTATAATCCATTCGATCCATCATCTTTATCTTTAATGGATGCATTCACTCCACCATCTTGGACTAGTGATGGAAAAGTAGAATTTTTACTTGGTACTGACGGACAAGGAAGAGATATGTTATCAACTATTCTTTATGGATCTAGAATATCTTTGATTGTTGGTTTCTCAGCAATTTTATTTAGTTTAATTTTAGGAGTTGGATTAGGTCTTACTGCTGGTTTTTTTGGTGGCAAGTATGAAATGATTGTTATGAGATTAACTGATGTTCAATTAACAGTTCCAAGTATTTTGATGGCTCTTCTGGTTGATGGTATTGCTCGAGGTATAATTTCGCGTGAACTTCATGACGAGATGGCAATATATGTTTTAATTTTTGCAATTGGTATTTCAGAGTGGCCACAGTTTGCAAGAGTATCAAGAGCAGCAACTTTAGTTGAAAAAAATAAAGATTATGTTTCAGCCTCAACAATTATTGGAGTTTCTAATTTTATAGTAATGTTTAAACATATTCTTCCAAATATAATGAGACCGGTACTTGTTATTGGAACTATAGGTCTTGCATTAGCAATAATTGCAGAAGCCACATTGAGTTTTCTAGGTGTTGGCGTTCCTCCAACTACTCCTTCTTTAGGAACATTAATAAGACTTGGAAATGACTTTTTATTTTCTGGTGAATGGTGGATAACTTTTTTTCCAGCAATATTCTTAGTTGTTTTGGCTTTTTCCATTAATCTATTAGGAGACTGGATGAGAGACACTCTTAATCCTAAATTGAAAAAATGAGTTTTTTAAAAATACAAAATTTAAGTGTGGATTATAAATTGAGAAAAGAGACAGTTCATGCTGCAAAAGATATTAATATTGAGATAAAAAGAGGAGAAATTGTAGGATTAGTTGGGGAATCTGGGTCTGGAAAAAGTACTGTAGCAAATGCAATAATTGATTTAATTGACGAACCAGGGAAAGTATCTGAAGGATCAATTTATTTAAGCGACATAAATATTCATGAAAATAAAAAAAATATTCTAAGTTTAAGAGGAAAAAAAATTGGATTTATTTTTCAAGATCCTCAGACATCTTTAAATCCTATCTTAACAATTGGACAACAACTTATTGAAACAATCCAAACTCATTTAAACCTCAGTAACTCAGAAGCAAAAGAAAAATCAATAAATCTTTTAAAAGAAGTAGGCATAAAAGATGCTGAAAAAAGATTTAATGATTACCCTCATCAATTTTCAGGAGGCATGAGACAAAGAGTTGTTATATCGCTTTCTTTATGTTGTGAACCGGAGTTGTTAATTGCAGATGAACCCACAACTGCACTTGATGTATCAATACAATCACAAATATTAGAACTTATCAAAAAACTGACTAAAGAAAGAAATTTAGCAGTTATATTAATTACTCATGATATGGGAGTTATAGCAGAGACTACCAATAGAGTTGCTGTCATGAAAAATGGTAATTTGGTAGAATTGGGAACAACAAAGCAAATATTAACAGAACCAAAAGAAACTTATACAAAAAGTTTAGTTAGTTCTGTTCCTCCCACAAATAAAAAGATATCCAGATTTAAAATTATTGAGAAAGAAAATAATAACCAGGAAAATATTAATTTAAAAATTTTAAACAGATGGAATAAAAGAGAGATTTTAAAAAAAGATTTAGTTCAAATAAAAAATCTTTCTAAAACTTTTAATGAAGGTTTTTTTACAGAAAAATCTCAAAATAATGTATTAGCAGTTGATACTGTTTCATTTAATATACAAGAAGGAAAATCTTTTGGACTTGTTGGTGAAAGTGGTAGTGGAAAGACTACAATTGCAAAAATGATTGTTAATTTATTTAAACCCACCTCAGGTGAAATTTATTTCGATGATGTACGTATTAATAATATAAAAAGTAACAAAGAATTACTTAAATTCAGAAAACAAATTCAAATGATATTTCAAGATCCATACTCTTCGTTGAATGGTAGGCTTAAGGTTAAAGATATCATTGCTGAACCTATAAAGTTACATG
Organism: uncultured Pelagibacteraceae bacterium; assembly: GCA_902633185.1. GTDB lineage: Bacteria > Pseudomonadota > Alphaproteobacteria > Pelagibacterales > Pelagibacteraceae > Pelagibacter. The sequence continues at coordinate 4,754 of CACPFN010000016.1, forward strand.
ATGCAAATATTAGATCTAATGAATTAAATGAATATATAAATGATCTCTTAGACTCGGTAGAGTTATCTAAGTCTTCAGCTGAAAGATATCCGCATGAGTTTTCGGGAGGACAAAGACAAAGAATTTCTATTGCAAGAGCGTTAGCAACAAAACCAAGATTATTAGTTTGTGATGAACCAACATCTGCTTTGGATGTGAGTATTCAGGCTCAGATACTAAATTTACTTAAAGATTTACAAGAACAACTTAATTTAACTATACTTTTTATAAGTCATGATCTACCAGTTGTACGACAAATGTGTGATGACATTGGAGTTTTAAGGAATGGAAAACTATGCGAGGTTTCTGAGACAGAAGAGTTGTTTAAAAATCCAAATCATGAATATACTAAGGAATTATTAAGATTAATGCCTAAAATAGAAACAATTTACAATTAAGGAGGTGAAATGGCAGTTTTTAATATGATTGAAGAAGCTGATGCTACAGGAAAAGTGAAAGAGGTATTTGAGGATATAAAAAAGAAGAGAAATACTGACTACATAAACAATTTTTGGAAAATGTTAGCTAACAACCCAGAAACTTTAGAGAGAACTTGGACTTCTATACAGCAAGTGATGAAAAAAGGTGCTTTGGATGAAATGACAAAAGAGCTTATTTATGTTGCAGTTTCAATGACAAATAGTTGTGAGTATTGTATTAAATCTCACAGTATCGCTGCTAAATCTAAAGGTGCTACTACTGAGATGTTAAGTGAACTTATTGCAGTTGTTGCAATGGCAAATGAAACTAACAGACTTGTTGAATCATATCAGGTAAAAGTTGACAAAGTTTATGAATGATAGAGCCAAAGCAATATTAGATTTTTGGTTTGATGATATGGTCGTTGAAAAGCGATTTAAAAGAGATGATAATTTTGATCAATTAATTAGAGACAAATTCAAAGATGATCATGAAAAAGCTACTTTAAATGAATATGATGATTGGCAAGATGAACCATTAAGCACTCTAGCTTTAGTTATTTTATTAGATCAATTTTCAAGAAATTTATATAGAGATGATAAAAAAGCTTTTGAGTTTGATCATAAAGCAAGACTGATTGTAAATGATGCAGTCTATAACGGGTATCTTGATCAAATGGATGAATATCAACGTTTTTTCATGCTATTGCCATACATTCACAGTGAAGAAGTTATAGATCATGATAGAGCATATAAATTGTTAGATAACTATTTATCTAATCATCCAAACTATAATGAGATAAAAAAATTTTGGAAAGATCATACCGCTGCAATTAAACGATTTCATAGATATCCTCATCGAAATAAAGTTATGGGGAGAAAATCTACACCAGATGAGTTAAAATTTTTGGAGAGTCCAAATTCCTCTTGGTAATTATTCTATTGGATAATCCCAAGCATCTCCACCAATTACCTTTGATATAGCAGAAAAATCTTTCGAACTGTTTCCATCCTTACAAAACTTTGAATATATTTCTAATGCCATCTCTCCTAATGGAGTAGATGCATTTGCATTTTTAGCACATTCATTTGCAAGTTTTAAATCTTTGTTCATCATACCTGCAGAAAAGCCTGGCTTATATTTATTGTTAGATGGAGTTCCTTCAATTAATCCAGGTAAAGGTGGATAAACTGAAATAGGCCAACTATTTCCGGAAGCATTTTTCATAATTTCATGAACTTTCTTGATATCTATATTCAATCTTCTTGCTAACATTAATGACTCTGAAGCAGCAATCATTGTTATTCCAAGAGACATATTGTTACAAATCTTTGCACCGTTTCCACTTCCTATCTCTCCAGCATGGTATATGTTTTTACCCATTAATTTTAAAATAGGTAAAGCTTGATTAAATGCATCATTTGATCCACCGACCATAATATTTAAAGTTGCTTTTTGTGCACCCATCACTCCACCACTTACTGGTGCATCAATCATCTTAATACCTTTTTCATTTGCTTTCTTTCCTATTTCTTTAGAGGTATCTATATCGATTGTTGAACAATCTATTAGTAGACAATTTTTAGAAACTTTATCTAGAACACCATTTTCTTTTAAATAAACTTCTTTTGAATGTTTTCCCTCGGGTAACATAGTGATTACAACAGACGTTTCACTATTGATTAGTTTTCCAAAATCCTTCTCAACATCAAGATTATTTTCAATGGCTTTATCAATCATTTCTTTAGAAACATCAAAAACCTTAACCTTTTTCCCTGCGTTCTTTAAATTACAGGCCATTGGGTTTCCCATATTACCAACTCCTATAAAAGCTATATTTTCACTCATATGACATCCTCTCTATTTAGTAATTTTTTCCACTAATTTATTAACCAATGGTGCAACAAAAGTTGTTGCAACTAATGCAACTGGCAAACTAATAGACCAAGCTTTGAAAAATCTTTTATAATAAAATTCATCATAACCTGTATTTATAAATGTAATAATTAGGGTCATTAACAAACTCATTCCTAAACCCATAAAAAAAACGAAAAGAATTTTAGAAAATTTTTTTGGAAACATTATTTATATTTGTCTTCAATATCGTAATATTCGTTGAAGCCAACTATATCTCTTAAGTCTGAAAATTTAGAAACATTTTTGTTATAAACTTTATTCTTCATATTATTCAAACATTCTTGCATCGTTTTTACTGATGCACTCATTAAGGTTAGAGGCATTACGGCAATTTTATATCCAATTTCCTCTATTTCATTAATTTCTAATAATGGAGTTTCACCATCTTCGATCAAATTTAACATATGATGACCTGGAACTTCTTTAATAATTCTTTTCATATCTTCTTTATTTTTAACAGCTTCAATAAATAAAATATCAACACCAAGTTTTGAAAATGATTGCATTCTTTTAATTGCATCATCTAATCCTCTAGTTGCTATGGCATCAGTTCTTGCCATTATTAAGATATCTTTATTTCCATATTCTCTTGCATCCACCGCAGCTTTAATTCTTGAGTTAGCTTCATCAAGATCGACAACATCTTTACCCTTTGTGTGACCACATTTTTTTGGCCACTTTTGGTCTTCAATCATCACACCAGCTGCTCCTGCATCCGCATATCCTCTTACAGTTCTAAATACGTTCACTGAATTTCCATATCCAGTATCCCCATCAAATATTATTGGAATTGATGTAGCATTGCATATATTTCTTACTTGTTCTGCCATTTCAGAAAAAGATATTAAACCTGTGTCTGGCATACCAAGTTTTGTAGATGAAACACTGAAGCCAGACATAAATCCAACTTTCAAACCTTCTCTTTCAATTAATTTTGCTGATAATGCATCAAAGCATCCAGGCATTACAATTATTTCTGGTCCATTTAATAGTTGTCTTAATTTTTCTGCTTTATCTTTTGATTTTATTTTTGAAAACATATTTATAATTTAAAAGGTATATATAATGCTAGGTCAGGGAATAAGTAAATAACAAATACTGTAAATAACATTATAATGACAAAAGGTATCACACCTTTAGCTATTTCTGACATTTTTGCTTTACCAATTGCTTGGAGAACATAAATATTTAGTCCAACAGGTGGTGTAATTAATGCACACTCAATCATTAGTGTAAAAATTATTCCAAACCAAATTAAATCAATATTCATTGCAGCGATTGAAATCGAAAATATAGGCATCATGATTAAAATTAATGAAAGAGTTTCCATTATAAATCCTAAGATTAACAAAGTAATACAAACAACTAGTATAAATAAACCAGTCTCATTAATATTAGTAACTATGAAAGATGATAAATCTTGAGGAATTCTATAAAGAGAAATTGCTTTACCAAAAACTTTAGCTCCTGCAATAATTATAAATATAGTAACTGTAGTTTTCATTGTCTCCAAACCAGCTTCGATAAAACCTTTAAAATCTAATCTTTTTTTAGCCACAACATAGATAAATGATATTAAAAAACCAATACCACCTGCTTCTGTTGGTGTATAAATTCCAGCATAAATTCCACCTAGCATGATGAAGGCCATTAATAATATTGGTAAACCTCTTTTTGTGTATTTAATTTTTTCTTCTAAAGTACTGGATACATTTTGAACTTCTTTATTAAAAAATTTCACGTAAAAAACTGAAAAGATAATAAAAAATAATGCTAAAACTATTCCTGGCCCAATTCCTGCAAGAAACATACTTAGTACAGACTCTTCAACAACAAATGCATAAACAATCATTGGAATTGATGGAGGAATTAAAATCCCTAAAGTTCCACCCGCTGCCAAAATACCTAAAGTAAAATTTCTGTGATAACCTCTATTAATCATTGCAGGAAATGCTACAGTTGAGATTGTTGCAGCAGTAGCCACTGATGATCCAGATATAGCAGCAAAAATACTGCAAGAAACAATAGTTGCTATTGCTAAGCCACCTGGAAAATTTCCAACCCAGCTTTGAGCAAAATTAAAAAGATCTTCACCAACACCTGCTTTTAACAATATATTAGACATCATCAAAAACATCGGAACCGCTAATAAAATAAAGTTATCTGCCACACTGTAAAAAGTTTGTGGGATCATTAAAGGAGAAATATCTCCAAATAACATTAAACCCAATCCTATAGAACCTAAACCAAATGCTATTGGCACTCCTAAAAAAAGTACAAAAAATAACAAAAATAAGATTATTGCTACTGTCATTTAATTATATCTTTGATGTATTTAGGTACTTCGAAAAGCACTCTTAATAACAAAAATGCAAAACATAATGGTATCGCAAATTCTGTAAGAAAGGATGGAACATCTAAAATTGTAGAGCTTGTTCTCCCAACTTTTAGAGAGTCGTAAGCAATTAACCATCCATAATAAAGTACAAATCCACTAAAAATTAAAATGAATATTGCACTTATTAAATCTAATATCTTTTTTCCTTTATCTCCTACTTTGTCATATATAACTGTTATTCTGATAAAATCATTTTTATGAAAAGTATAAGTTAAAGCTAAATAAGTAGCCCAAATTTGTAAAAATCGAGAAATTTCATTAACCCAAATAGTAGGTGAATTAAATATGTATCTCATGATAACTTCATAAGAAACTATAAAGCCTATCATAATAAATAACGATGAAGCCAAATAGCCAGAGTATTTTACAATTTTGTCGTAGGTATTCATTTGAAAACCCCGCACTTAAGTGCGGGGTATTTATATGATTTAAAGTTTGTTTGCAGCTTTTACAAGTTGATCACCAACTCCACCAGCTCCACCTGTTCTTGATATGTAATCATCAATAACAGATGATGATGCTTTTTTAAGAGCAGAAACTTCTGAACTACTTAGGTTTACAATGTTCATTCCATTTGCTTTTGCTTCTTTGTAAGCACCAGCTTCGATGTTAGCCATGTCATCTCTTACAGCTTTTTCAGCTACTTTTGATGCTTCAGCTATAGCGTCTCTTTGTTTTTGAGTTAATGAGCTTAGCCATTTGTCATTAGCAACAACTACGAATTCGATATCGCCATGATTTGTAACTGTTAAAGTATCCATTACTTGATATAATTTTCTAGACTTTACACCAGATACACCAGTCATACCTGCATCAACAGTATTTCTTTGGTAAGCTAAATATTGCTCAGATCCAGATATTAATGCTGGTTTACCACCTAAAGAACTCACAAAAGCTCCAAGTGTTTTTCCAAAAACTCTAATTTTTTTATCTTTAAAATCAGCCGGAGTTTTCATTGGACCACCATTGGATAACATAATTGCTGATCCATAAGCTTGATAATAAAGTGGAACTGCTCCTGTCTTTGCTATTGCAGGATCAAGAATAGCTCTTATCTCAGATCCAGCTTGAGTTGCTTTTCTTACTTTTTGTTCTGAATCAAATAAGAATGGAAGATAGAAAACATCAACTTCAGGATTAGTTCCTGCAAATCTTGTTATAGATGCAACACCAGCTTCGATCGCTCCTGAACCTACAGCTTGTGGAACCTCTTTATCTTTGTAAAGTTGTGCAGAGTCGTAAATCTCTACTTTAATGTCTGATCTTGATTCTAATTCTTTTTTAAATACCAAAAGGTTCTGACCTAAGTGAGCCTTTAATGGTAATTGAAGTGTAATTCTCATTTTTGTTTCAGCCAAACTTGCACTGGCAAAAGAAACGAAAATTAGAGAAAATATTATTCTTTTAAAGATTTTCATGTTATTTCCCTCTTTTTTGTTAAATGAGACTATTTAAGTCGACTTTAAAATTAAATACAATATTAATAATCATCAATGAATTGGATAATTGTAGCTATTTCTGGGGCTTTTTTTCAAAATCTTAGATCAACTTTACAGAAAAAACTTAATCAAAAAGTATCAACTATTGCATCTACTTATGTAAGATTTGCTTTTGCATTACCATTTGGGACAATTTTATTTTTTTTGTATTTTCAAGACTTAAATGTAATTCCTGAAATCCTTAGTCAAAAAAAATTTATATTTAATGTATTATTAGGTTCAATTTTCCAAATAATTTTTACATTTGTTTTACTCTATTTATTTAGATTTGCTAATTTTGTAGTTGGAACTTCATTGAGCAAAACTGAAGTTATTCAGGTTGCGATTTTTGAATATTTGATAATAGGGGACAAATTAAATAAATTTGGAATAACAGGTATTATCGTATCTACAATTGGAGTAATTATACTTTCGATTAAAGATTTAAGTTTATTTCTAAAAAACTTATTTTCAAAAACAACTTTAATTGGTTTATCAGCAGGACTATTCTTAGGTTTAAGCGTTGTATATTTTAGAGCTGCAGCATTAACATTGGAAAATTTTAGTAATAACTTTGAAAAAGCTATAGCAACACTATTTTTTGGTTTAGTTATACAAACAACATTAGTTACTATTTATTTAATTATATTTGAAAAGTCACAGTTTAAAAAATTATATGAAAACAAATACGAATGTTTGACAGCAGGGTTAGCTGGATTTCTTGCAACATTATCTTGGTTTTATGCTTTTACATTAATACAGTCTTCATTTGTTAGAGCTATAGGCCAAATAGAATTATTATTTAGTTATGTGTCTTCAAAGTATATGTTTAAAGAAAAAGTCAAAATTACAGAAATTTTAGGGATAATTATATTTGTAATAGGTGTACTAATTTTATTACTTAATAAGAGCTAATTAATTCTCCCAAGATAATTAACCATTACAACACCAATAATAATTAAAAAAATTCCAATTAAACCGTATATATTTGGTATCTGATTATATTTAATCATCCCGAAGACTAAAATAGCAGCCACTGTTGTCCCACTATAAGTAGCATAAGTAAAACCTACTGGTATCATAGACATAGCTTTTGCAAGTCCATACATAGTTATACACATAAAAGCTATTGATAATATCGTTGGAGTTAATTTTGAAAATCCATCTGAAATTTTAGCAAAACTATTTGCGGCAATTCCTGTTGATATAGCTAATACTAAATAAATATAACCAGATAATGGTTTCATTTATTTGTTCCTAATAAGTTAACTATTAAGACACCCGATATAATTAAAATCAATCCAATTATTGTATAAAAATTTGGTACTTGATTAAATTTTATAACACCAACAGCAGCTGTAGCAATTATACATAGGCCCGCAAAAGAGGCATACGTTATTCCAACTGGTATACTTTTCATAACTAAAGACAAAGTATACATGCATCCAACAATTGTTACTGCTGTGATTATACTAGGTATTAATAATGTAAAACCTTGAGCACTTTTAGCAAAACTGTTAGATGCTGTTCCAAGAATTACTGCGATTAATAAAATTATATAAGCAGTTATATTATTCATTTGCCTTCGACCATTTGATTGCATCTTCCATTCTATCATCTCCCCAGAATATTTCATTTTTTACAACAAATGACGGACTTCCAAATATTTTATTTTTTCTAGCTTTTTCTGTATTTGATAAATAAATATTATTTATTTCCTCAGAGCTTGCCTCTGAAACAATCTTTTCTTTATCTAAGCTTAGTTTTTTGCAGATTTCACTCAAGTTGGGTTCAACAGCAGGCTCTTTTCCTTCTTGAAACCATCGTTTATACGTAAGCTGAATGTAATCTACACCCCAATTATTTTTTAAACCTAATATTGCAATTTTATTAGCTAAATCAAATTCTGTTAAAGGGTAAGGGACTGGTGTTTTGGCAAAAAATCCATAATTTTTTGCTCGTCTTTCTATGTCTCTCCACATGTAATCTACTTTATTTTTTTTTCTTTAGGAAAGGGAACATTGTTCATCTCTTTCATTATTGCTCTCACACTAAAAGGAGTCCAGTTAAACTTAATTTGATGTTGTTTTTCTGCTTCTAGTGCTCGAGTAACCGAAAGATAAGTATAAGTGCTTCCGATAGAAAAATAAAAATCTATGTTGTCCACTTATTTTGACATTGGCGTTGCACCAGTCTCTAAACTAATCATTTTACCATCTTGGTATTTGTAGACTGCCATAACTGCTTCTACATTACCATCATCAAATGTTACGAACGCATGGTGAACACCAACTTCATCATTTTCATAAACAATTCTAGTTTTATCTTGCTTGATATCACCACTCATTGCCCATTTGATAACATCACCTTTAGTTAAAACACTCCCTGATTTATGCATTGTGAATTTAAAATCATCATGCAAAAGTTCGTTCATTGCTGCTTCATCTTTATTTTTAATTGCAGCACTATATTTTTCTAATATTGACATTTTTTTCTCCTTTATGCTCCTTTAATTATTAATGTATTTGATACTGTATTATCTAATCTAATTTGTCTGATAGGTTTATATATTTCTGAATTGTACCACTCAAAAACTTTTTCATAAGATGGGAATTTAATTACAACAGTTCTTGGATATTTCCACTCACCTTCAATGACTTCATTTTCGCCACCTCTTATTATGTACTCGCCACCAAACATTTGAGCAGTTGGAGGAGCTTTTTCCAAATACTCTTTGTAATTTTCAGGATTTAACACATTAATATTTAATATGATATATCCTGAAGGCATTACAAACCTTATTACAAAAATTATTACATATCTACTTTATTTAATTCGTAGACACTATAACTTTCCATAACTTCTTTCATAACTGGAGCTGATACTGGATTGCTTCCATCTATAAAAGCTTTAAGAGCAGCTTTATCAGTCACAAAAATTTTAAACATTACTGTTTTTTTGTCAGGTGCAACTGTTCCAATTGTTTTTGATACATTTGCAACTTTCGATCTTTCTGCCATACCAGCATCTGATTGCATAAAGCCCATAAATTTTTCTAACATACCTTCTTTTAAATGAGCTACTACTAGTGTTTCTGTTTCCATATTTTATCCTTTCTTTATATTGATTGTTTATCCACTAAAATTTTCCATAAAATCTTCATGCATCGGTGTAACCTTTGCTGAATCTAAATCCACGCCTGCTTCAGCTCTTGCTGCATGAAGTTCTTTGTCATTTTTAAATGCTTCAAAACCTTCCATGGTTGCATACTTAACGATTACAGTAAATTTTGTAGGGTCTTCTTTTGATACACCTGCAAAAATAATCGTAGCACCAAATCCTTTAATTTTTTCAGCATTCGCCTTTACCATATTCATCCAAGATGAAAATGATTTTATATTTTCTTCTATTTTTATGATCATTTCTTTTTCCTTTTTATTTTACCGGTGTCATAATTTTCTGTCCTTCGACACCAATTGCAACTACAATCGCTTTCACTGGAACATTTCCAATATTTTTCGACTCGTGTACAATTCCAACATCTTCAACAAATGCATCACCAGCTTTGAATACTTGGGTTTTTCCTTCATGAATTAATTCAATTTCACCTTGCTGAATCATAATTAGAACTGGAAATGAGTGCGTATGAGGAGTTACTGGAGCTCCTACAGGTACAGTAAATTCAAAAGCTGTTATTTTTGCTTTTCCTGTAGGGTATACAATATCATTTCCCATTCCTGTTTGACTTGTTGATAAAATTCTCTTTACATGGCTATCTGCGTAAACATTAGCTGTAAATAAACTTAATATTAATACTAAAATTGTTTTTTTCATTTTTTCCTTTCAATTATTTAAATCTGAACAAATACTAATTAGTTTAACTTGTAATTTCCTGTAATTTCATTGTAAGAATGAACAATACCTTCTTGTGCAGAATTCATACTTTTTATAGTTGCAGTTCCACCACCTGAAATATTTTTATACTTCCCGGTTCCACTTACATATTTCCATCTCAACATTTTTCCAAAAACACCTTTATATTGTGAAGTTGCTGTACCACCATCTTCAAATTTATTTACGCAAGTACCACTTTCATATCCTTTTCCTGCAAAAACAACTATTGAACCTACGCATCTCATTGAAGATTTATCTCCAAAAGTCGTTCCATCTAATGCTTTTAAACCCAACATACCATCATAGATAATTGTAAAATTACCTTTATCGTCACCTAAAACCTTTGATGTACCTGCAAAAAAACCGTTTTGTTTAATTTGTCCTTGTTCAGCAAAAGCTGTGCTCGACATAAATATGATAATTAAAAAAAAATATAATTTTTTCATAAACTATTACTTTTTCATTGCATTGAACATGCTCAATGTGTCGTCAAACGCAATAAACAATGTCAGTTTACCATCATCGCTTACTTCAAAATAATGACCAAAAATAGTATCCATGCCATCTGCCTTAGCAATTGCTTTAACAAACACTTTATTCCCCTCACTTATCATCATATCAGGGGTTACTGAAAAATTACTCCATAGATCTGGAACTTGCATCATGGTTTTCATATATGCTTCTTTGCCTTTATGAGTTCCTGACATTGGATGCTTATCTCCAGGATAAATCCAAGTGATATCATCATGTACCATTTCCATAAATCCCTCCATATCTCCTTTGCCAAAAAGTTCATATCCTTTTTTTACTACTTCTTTTGCGTTCATAAAATTCCTTTAATTATTAGATTATTATTATTCATTCTAAATTAAAAATGTAATGGTTTTATTACAGTGCTGGTATGCGTGATTATATCCAGTCGGGATAAGGCAAACCTTTTTCAATTAAAAAAGGTTTATTAAACATCTTTGAGTTGTATCTGTCTGATTTGTCGCAAAGAATAGTGACAATAGTTTTACCTGGTCCTAATTTTTTCCCTAATCTAATTGCACCTGCAATATTTACTCCACAACTTGTTCCAAGACTTAAACCTTCATTTTTGATTAAATCATATAGTATTGGCAAAGATTCTTTATCTTCAATTGAAAAAGCTCCATCTATTTTTGCTTCTGCAAAATTAGCAGTTACTCTGCTGGATCCAATGCCCTCAGTTATTGATCCACCTTCAGCTTTTAGCTCTCCGTTTTCAATATGATTGTAAAGAGATGATCCTTTTGGATCTGATAGATAAATTTTTATATCTTTATTTTTTTCTTTTAAAAAACTACTTACTCCACCAATAGTTCCACCAGTTCCAGAAGAACATACAAATCCATCAACTTTTCCCTCCGTTTGCTCCCATATCTCAGGACCCGTTGTATGGTAGTGACCTTTAGAGTTTGCGGTATTATCAAATTGGTTAGCCCAAACAACTCCGTGATTATTTGAACTTTTTAGCTCTTCAGCCATTCTAGCAGCAACTTTAACAAAGTTATTTTCATCTTTATAAGGTTTTGGTGGAACTAATTTTAGATCTGCACCAATATTTCTTAATGTATCTTTTTTTTCTTGAGTTTGATTATCGTTCATTACAATAATAGTTTTGTAACCTAGTGAATTTCCTAATAAACATAATCCAATCCCAGTATTTCCAGCTGTACCTTCAACAATTGTTCCACCTTTAGATATTAATTTTTTTTCCTCAGCGTCTTTTATAAGAGCAAGAGCTGCTCTGTCTTTTACAGATCCTCCTGGATTTAAATATTCGGCTTTACCATAAATGTTACAGCCAGTTATTTCAGATGCAGCTTTTAGTTTTATTAAAGGAGTATTTCCAATTGATTGGATAAAATCATCCTTGTAATTTTTCATTATTCTTTTTCCTCACTGCCATTAGTAACAGCATAAGGTTTAAATTCTTCAGTTGCTGTACCAACATTCTTAGCAGGTATTCCTACCATAACAGCATTTTCAGGAACATTTTTTGTTACAACTGCATTAGCTCCAATTCTTGCATTTTTCCCTACAACTACAGGCCCCAAAATCTGCGCTCCTGAACCAACAACAACATTATCATGAAGAGTAGGGTGTCTTTTAATTTCTCTTTGATCATTGGAGTTTATGCTTGGAGATATTCCACCTAAAGTAACCATATGATAAATTGTTACGTTATCTGCAATGTCAGATGTTTCACCTATAACAACGCCCATACCGTGATCAATAAATAAATTTTTACCTATCTTAGCTCTTGGATGGATTTCAATACCAGTTAAAAATCTTGAAAATTGAGAAATTATTCTTGCAATAAGATCAAATTTTGCAGTAGCAAAAAAATTTGCAATTCTGTGAAAAAATACAGCCTTAACGCCAGGGTATGTTAAAATTACACTTAGCTTTGATCTTGCTGCTGGATCCCTATCAATAATTGATTGCAAATAGTCATTCATGAACTGCCTATATAGTTATTAATGTTGAAATTTAAAGTTAATTAATATTGTCTAAAGTAAGCCCTTTTACATTAGCTGGCACTGCGACATCCATCATTTTTGGATTTGCAAGATTTAGATTATTCATTATATCCGCGTATTCTTCCTTTGAACTTACTTGTAATCTTGGATTATTATTTTTTTCATTTTCAATAGTGGAAAATTTCTTGCCATTATAATCATGAGCTGGAAATACGAGAGTTTTTTCGGGTAATTTTAATAATTTATTAAATATAGAATCATAAGCATCGTAAGCATTACCATTTTGAAAATCTGTTCTACCACTTCCATTTATTAAAAGTGTATCTCCAGTAAAAACTCTATCATTCATCAAAAAACTATAAGAGCAGTCAGTATGACCAGGAGTATAAATTGCTTGAAGTTCAACTTCTTCAACTTTAATTTTTTCACCATCTTTAATTCTTAGATCTATCACTTCTGATTTAGATTTTTCTCCCATAACTCTTATACAGTTTGTTCTTTTATTTAATTCATTTAATGCTGAGATATGATCAGCATGAATGTGAGTATCAATTACTTTTACAAGTTTAAGATCTAAATTATTTAATATAGTTGAATACTCATCAGAATGTTCAATGACTGGATCAATTATTAATGCTTCTCTACCTTCCCCACTTGCAATTATATAAGTGTACGTAGAAGATTTTTGATCGAAAAGTTGTTCAAATATCATAAATACCTAACTTTATAAAAGTTTGCTTAGTAAAACAATCTTTCATATAATATTTTTTTTATAAGGAGGAGACAATGTTAAAAATAAATAGTATGTGTCCTGATTTTCAAGCTAAAACAACTGAAGGAGATATTTCTTTTCACGAATGGTTAGGTGATAGTTGGGGAGTTATTTTTTCACACCCTAAAGATTTTACACCAGTTTGTACTACAGAACTTGGTGCTTTAGGTTTAATGAAAGATGAGTTCGATAAAAGAAATGTCAAAGTAATTGGTTTAAGCGTTGACGGGGTAGAGGATCATAAAAAATGGTTAGATGATATTAAAGATGTATCTGGTACAAAACCAAATTATCCAATTATTGCTGATGAAGATTTAAAAGTAGCAAAATTATTTAATATGTTGGAAGCAGATGCTGGCACAACATCAATGGGTAGAACTGCAGTTGATAATGAAACTGTAAGAACTATTTTTGTAATCAGACCTGATAAGAGAATTGGATTATATCTTACATATCCTATGGCAACTGGAAGAAACTTTTTAGAGATTTTGCGTGCAATAGACTCTATGCAGCTAACAGCTAAACATAAAGTAGCTACTCCTGCAAATTGGAAAAAGGGAGAGGATGTTGTTATTTTGCCAGCGATTAAAGATGACGAAGCTAAAAAAATATATCCAGATGGATGGGAAACTGTAAAACCTTATCTAAGAAAGGTCCCAGATCCCTCTAAGTAAATTGGATAAAAATATTTTAAACCGACAATCTCAGCATTGGGAAACTAATTTCTCAAATAAGCCTGAGATGTTTGGTTTAGAACCAAGTTTACCTGCAAAAAAAGCTTTAAATATTTTCAAAGAAAACAATTGTTCTAAAATTGTTGAGTTAGGAGCAGGCCTAGGAAGAGATAGCATTTACTTTGGAAAAAATTCGATAAATGTTACTGCATTAGATTATAGTGAAAATGGAATTAAAATTATCAATGAAAAAATAAAAAAAGAAAATCTAATATCTTCAATTTCAACATTAAAATTTGACATAAGAGAAGACTTACCATTTGAAACTAATTCAGTTGAAGCTTGTTATTCACATATGCTTTATTGCATGGCTTTAACCCAGAAAGATTTGGACAAACTTAATAGCGAAATTCATAGAATTTTAAAACCTGGAGGATTAAATA
>CACPFN010000017.1 GCA_902633185.1 uncultured Pelagibacteraceae bacterium
CAAACCTAAATGTTTTAAGGCCAGCAGATCAAACTGAAACAATTGAATGTTGGGATATTGCTTTAAATAGCAACAAAACACCTAGCGTATTAGCCTTAACCAGACAAAACTTAAAACCCATAAGAAATAGCTTTAGCAAAAAAAATCAATGCTCTATGGGAGCTTACGAAGTTATAAGGACCGGAAAAAACATAAATTTAACTATTTTAGCCTCAGGATCAGAGGTTAATCTTGCAATTGAGACTAGTCATAAATTAGCCAAAGAAAAAATTTATTCAAAAGTAATATCAATGCCTTGCCAAGAAATTTTTGACAAACAAAACAAGAACTATAAAGATAAAATCTTAAAAGAAAGCAAAAATACTTTTTCAATTGAGGCAGGATCAAAAATGCCTTGGGAAAAATATATTGAAAAAGGCTTGCCCTTTTCAGTAGAAGACTTTGGTAAAAGCGCTCCTTATAAAAAAGTCTATGATCATTTTGGTTTAAGTAGTGAAAAAATTATTAAAAAAATTAAATTTTATTTAAAAAAATGACAATAAAAGTTGGCATTAACGGTATGGGAAGAATTGGCAGAATGATTGTGAGGTCAATTTATGAAAATTACAAAGGTAAAATAATTATCAAACACATTAATAATAGATCGAGCTCTGAAATTTGTGCAAATTTATTAAAACATGATTCAATTCATGGTAATTTTAGTTCTCTAGTAAAATCTGGAGGAAATTACATAAAAATAAATAAAGAAAAAATATCTTACACGCAACATTCTATAATTAATGACATAAAGTGGAAAAAATATGGTGTAGATTATGTTTTTGAGTGTACAGGTAAATTTAATTCTAAAGATCAATTAATGCCACATATAGAAAATGGGGTAAAAAAAGTTATTGTATCAGCCCCATGTAAAATGGCAGATAAAACTATAGTTTTTGGCATAAATCATAAGAAGATCAAGAAGAATGATAGTATTATTTCAGCAGCTTCTTGCACAACAAATTGTTTAGCTCCTGTTGCAGACGTAATTAATAAAAATTTTATAATTCTTAATGGTTTTATGACAACCATACATGCTTTTACAAGTGATCAAAGAATATTAGATAATTCTCACAAAGATCCAAGAAGAGCGAGATCTGCAAGTCAATCAATTGTACCCACATCTACTGGAGCATCAAAAGCTATTGGTGAGATTATACCCTCATTGAAAGGTAAGCTAGAGGGAGTAGCAATGAGAGTGCCAACACCAAATGTTTCATTAATAGAATTTATATTTAATGTAAAAAAAAATATTACCGTAAAAAAGTTAAATAATTCTTTATTTTCAGCTTCTAAAACGAAGCTTAAAAATATTCTAAATGTTACAGATGAGAAGCTAGTCTCAGTTGATTTTAATCATAATAGTGCATCTGCTATCATAGACTCATCACTTACTAATGTAGTTGGTAATAAAATGGGTAAAATTTCAGCTTGGTATGATAATGAATGGGGTTTCTCTAATAGAATGTGTGATATTGCTGAGTATGTAAGCAAGATCAAATAATGAAATCCATTGAAAATATAGAAAATATTGAAAATAAAAGAGTAATTCTTAGACTTGATTTAAATGTTCCAATAAAAAATGGAAAAATAACTGATTCTAACCGAATTGATAAGGTTATGCCTACACTAGAATTTCTATTAAAAAAAAAAGCAAAGATTATCATAATTTCTCACGTTGGAAGGCCAAAAGGTAAAATAGTTAAGGAACTTTCTCTAGAATTGGTATCGTTGTATATTAAAAGTAAAATTAAAAAAGAAGTATCGTTGCTTAAAGAAAATATTTTTAATTTAAATAAAGAAAACATTTTTAAGAATTCAAATCAAGAGTTGGTACTACTTGAAAATATTAGATTTTATCCTGGAGAAGAAGCCAACGATGATAAATTTTCAAAGAAATTAGCAAGTCTAGGTGAAATATATGTTAATGATGCATTTTCGTGTTCACACAGAGATCATGCTTCTGTATCAAAAATAACAAGGTATATTCCATCGTACAGTGGAATTCAAATTAATGCAGAGGTAAATGCTCTCAACAAGATAACTTCTGAAATAAAAAAGCCTATAACATGTATAATTGGTGGATCTAAAATATCTTCGAAAATAAATATAATAAAAAATTTAATACCAAAATTTAACAGTATTATAATAGTTGGTGCTATGGCAAATAATATACTGAAATTCAAAGGTTTAAAAATTGGTAGCTCTGTATATGAAAAAAATATTGATAACATAATTCAAGAAATTTTCACCTATGCTGAAAAAAATAAATGTAAAATATATTTTCCTAAAGATGTTAAAATTGGAAAAAAATTGAACGATAAATCTTTTGAAAAAGATTTTAAAGACATTGAAGATGATGATATGATACTTGATGTAGGATCAAAAACATTAGTTGAAATAAAAAAAATTATTAACGATTCCTCGACAATATTATGGAACGGACCATTAGGTTACTTTGAAAATGAGAATTTTTCATTAGGAAGTTTAGAAGTTGCAAAATATATAGCAAATAGAGGGAACAAAATATTTTCCGTTGTTGGTGGAGGCGATACGGTTGCGGTAATTAACTCACTAAACATGAAAGATAAATTTAATTTTGTTTCAACTGCAGGTGGAGCATTTTTAGAATATCTTGAAGGCAAAGTTCTCCCTGGTATAAAAGCATTAAATTAAATGTCTGAATTAAACAAAATAGCTCTTAAAATATTGTCAAATGGCAAAGGTATACTTGCAGCTGATGAAAGTACAGCCACAATGACAAAAAGATTAGACGCAGTAAAAGTATATTCTGACGAAAATAATAGACTCCTTTTTAGACAAACTCTTTTTTCATCTTCATCAATGAGTGAATGTATAGGTGGAGTAATACTATATGATGAAACAATAAGGCAAAGAACATCTAATGGAAAAACTATACCTGAACTAATAAACTCAAGTGGTTCAATAGCAGGGATTAAAGTTGATACAGGAGCAAAAATATTGGCAGGATCTAAAGAAGAAAAAATTACAGAAGGTTTAGATGGTTTAAGAGAAAGACTTAATGATTATTATGAACTGGGAGCAAGATTTACAAAATGGAGAGGTGTTTACTTAATTTCTGATAAATATCCTAGCAAACTATCTATTTCGGCAAATGCTCATGCGTTGGCTAGATACGCTGCTTTAGTTCAAGAAGCAGGAATGGTTCCAATAATTGAACCCGAAGTTTTAATGGATGGCGATCATTCTGCTAAAGATTGTTTGATGAAAACATCTGAAGTAATAAATAAATGTTATGAAGAGTTAGAATTAAATAATGTTGATTTAAAAGGAACAATATTAAAACCAAACATGATTTTACCAGGAAAAAATTCTGGTGAAAAAATTTCCAGTGAAGAAATAGCAGAACTAACTATAGATTGTTTAAAAAATAATGTACCTTCATCAGTCCCAGGCATAGCTTTTCTCTCTGGGGGCCAAACAGAAATAGAGGCAACTGCAAACCTTAATCAAATTAATATCAAAAATAATACAGATTTTATAATGACTTATTCTTATGGAAGAGCTCTACAACAAAGTGCACTAAAATTTTGGTCAAAAGATATAAATAATATAGTCGGAACCCAGACAATTTTCGATCATAGAGCTAGAATGTGTTCTATGGCGGCAAAAGGGAAATGGTCAAAAAGTTTTGAAAAATCGCAATAAAAAATTTATTTATTTAATATCACCTATTAAAATAATAAATAAATCATTTTACAACATCTTAAATCTTGTTTTTAAATCGAATAAGGTAAAATTTTTTCAATTGAGACTTAAAAAGGAAAGTATTAAAAAAAAAATTACAATTGCAAAGAAAATACTTAAAATTTGTGAAAAAAATAATGTAAAATTAATTATCAATGATGATCCTTATCTTGCAAAGAAAGTGAATGCTGATGGTTGCCATTTAGGTCAAAAAGATATGGATATTTTGAAGGCAAAAAAAATTTTAAAAAATAAAATCATTGGAGTTACATGTCATAATTCAATTAAATTGGCCAAATATGCTTCATCAAATGGTGCACATTATATTGCCTTAGGAGCATTCTATAAAACTAGAACTAAGAAAGTTATACATAAAGCAGATATTAGAACTTTAAGTAAAATTAAAAAGTCAATTAAAATACCTGTTGTTGCTATTGGTGGAATAAATGAAAAAAATTATAAAAAACTATTATTGAATAAAGCTGATTTTTTGGCTATCTCTGGCTACATTTGGAATAATAAAAAATACAAACCACATCAAGCAATAAAAAATTTAAAATGAAAATTAATGCTACAGAAATAAGAGTTGGAATGATTATAGAGCATAAAGATGACTTATGGGAAGTTATGAAAACGAATCATGTCAAGCCAGGAAAGGGTGGCGCTTTTGCACAAGTTGAAATGAAAAGCCTGATTAAAAATACTAAACTAAATGAAAGATTTCGATCAAGCGAAACCATAGAAAAAGCTTCACTAGATGAAATAAAATATAATTTTTTATATATGGACGAAAATGATTTTTACTTTATGAATCCTCAAACATTTGAACAGATTAATTTAAATAAGAACATTCTAGGTGAGAAAGGCAAGTTGCTTACTGAAAATTTAGAAGTAAGTATAAATTTTTACAATGAGAAACCTCTAAATGTAACTCTTCCAAACCAAATTACATGTAAAATTGATACAACTGATGCTACTATAAAAGGCCAAACTGTTTCATCATCTTATAAACCAGCAACACTTAATAATGGATTAAACATACAAGTTCCTCCGTTTATAGAAAGTGGCGATACAGTTGTAGTTGATACTAGAACAATGGATTATGTGAAAAAAATTTAAATGAATACGATATCTCCAGAACTAAATTTAATGATCAAAGCTTGTGAAAAAGCTTCAAAAATTATTATTAGAGATTTTGGTGAAATTGAAAATTTACAAGTTTCAAAAAAGGGGCCTAAAGACTTTGTAACTAAAACAGATAAACGAGTCGAGAAAGTTTTAATAGAAGAGTTAAGTAAATCAAAAAAAAACTACTCATTTATAACAGAGGAAAGTGGAATAATTTATAAAAAAACAAAAAATATATTTTGGGTTATTGATCCAATTGATGGTACTACAAATTTCTTGCATGGAATTCCTCATTTTGCAATTTCAGTTGCACTTCAAAAAGATGGTGAAATTATATCTGGCCTCATTTTTGATCCAATTAAAAATGAAATTTTTTATGCGGATAAGAATAACGGTTCATATTTAAATAACAGTAGAATTAGAGTTTCAAGCAAAATTAGTATAGATGAAAGTTTATTTGCGACTAATAATGAAGGTATTAAATTTAATCATCCAAAACTAAATTTAAGAAACACTGGATGCGCTGCTCTAGATTTGGCATATGTAGGGTGTGGAAGATTTGATGGTTATTTTCATAATAAGATAAATTTGTGGGATGTAGCCGCTGGAAAAATAATTATTGAGGAAGCCGGGGGTAAAGTTAATAATATTAACAAATTTAACATAAATAAAATCGATATAAGGGCAGGAAATACAAATATTTTCGAAAAATTGATAAAAAAATTGGACAAGTTTTAATTGTTTTTAAAATAAATTTTGTTATAACGCAGCCCATGAAAAAAAATATTCATCCAAATTATCATGTCATAAAAGTTGAAATGACTGATGGTACTCAATTTGAGACACGTTCTACTTGGGGATCAGACAATGATGTTCTAAAGTTAGAGATAGATCCAAAATCTCATTCAGCATGGACTGGAGGGAAACAAAAAATTTTAGACAAAGGTAGAATTAGTAAATTCAACAAAAAATTCGAAAATTTCAGATCAGAGAAAAAAAGCTAATGTCAAAAGCTCCATTAATGCCAATGGCTACAGCAGTATGGCTTGTTGAAAATACATCTTTAACATTTAAACAAATTGCCAATTTTTGTAAATTGCATGAAGTTGAAATTCAAGGTATCGCAGATGGAGAAGTTGCGAAGGGAATTGTAGGATATAATCCAATTATATCTGGACAACTGACTAAAGATGAAATTAAGCTTTCCTCAGAAGATGAGAGTCGTCCTTTAAACATAATTGATGATGAAGTGGAGGTCAAAAATGTTGAGAATAAAGTAAAAAAGTATGTTCCACTATCGAAACGTCAGGATAAACCAGACTCGGCTCTTTGGCTTATAAAAAATCATTCTATCTTAAAGGATTCTCAGATTGCAAAATTGGTAGGCATAACAAAAAATTCAGTGAGCTCTATTAGAAATAAAAGTTATTGGAATTATAACAGTTTGAATGCAAAAGACCCTGTTGCTATGGGACTATTTGCTCAAAAAGAACTTGTTCAAGCAATAGAAAAGGCTCAGAGAAAAATAGAAAAAGAAAAAAAGGATAAGGAAAAATTAAATTTATCTCGTAAAAATTGAATTTAAAATATAGACAAATATAATTCAAAATGCTAACTAATCGCACTTTTTGGAGGTTGTTATTAAAATAGAAGTTAAAGATAATAATGTTGAGCAAGCGCTGAGAGTTTTAAAAAGAAAGCTCCAGAGAGATGGTTTTTTTAAAATTATTAAGCTTAAAAATAATTATGAGAAGCCTTCTGAAAAAAAAAAGAGAATTCTCCAAGAAAATATAAAAAGAGTAAAAAAACTTAATAAGTTAAAAAATAGGATTTAATTATCGCGGGGTGGAGCAGCCTGGTAGCTCGCAAGGCTCATAACCTTGAGGTCGGCGGTTCAAATCCGTCCCCCGCAACCAATTTAGATTTTGAATCTTGATTTTTTAGTATCTGTCAAAAAACCTTTTACAGTTTCTTTTGTTAAATAATTAAAACTTCTTCCAAATTTTTCAATTTTTTCAATTATTGGAGGCGGGGCAGTAATTATGTGACAGCCCAAATCTTTAGCTTGCAAAAAATTATAAGGCTCTCTTGTACTTGCCCAGAGAATTTCAACATTTTTATAATTCCTGCTCAATTTTATACTTTCTTTAAATTGAGGCAATGGATCCTTGCCAACATCCCCCATTCTTCCTGCAAATATTGATATTATAACTTTTGTTTTCTTATTTATCACTTTTAAAATTTGTTTAGTTTGTTTTGAATGATATACTGCAGTTATATTTAGTTTTATTTTTTCTTTATTTAAAAATTTAATTACTTTACCCATAAATTTTCCCTTTGAGTTTGTTATTGGAACCTTTACATATACATTTTTACCCCATTTGCTAATCTTAATGCCTTGCAAAACCATATTTTTCTCATCATCAGCAAATACTTCACATGATACTGGTTTATTTGTAGCTTTTAATATTTCTTTTGAGTATTGAGCATAATTTTTTGCACCAGCTTTCCTCATCAAGCTAGGGTTAGTAGTAAAACCTTTTACTATTTTTTTTTTGTTAAATTTTTTAATTATTTTTTTATCAGCAATATCGCAGAAAATTTTAGTCAATTATAAACTCTTTACGATTTCTTCAGTCATTTTTTTTGCATCTGCAAAAAGCATCAATGTATTATCTCTATAAAATAAATCATTGTCTATACCTGCATATCCTGGTGATAAACTTCTTTTTACAAATAGAACCGACTTACTTTTTTCAACATCTAATACAGGCATTCCATATATGGGACTTTGAGGGTCAGATTTGGCCACAGGATTTGTTACATCATTAGCACCAATAACATATGCAACATCACAATTTGCAAAATCATTGTTTATTTCATCTAATTCAAAAACTTCATCATATGGGACGTTAGCTTCTGCTAATAATACGTTCATATGGCCTGGCATCCTTCCGGCAACTGGATGAATTGCATAAGAAACTTTAACTCCATTTTTTTTTAATGAGTCTACCATTTCTCTTAAAGCATGTTGTGCCTGTGCAACTGCCATTCCATATCCTGGAACTATAATAACTGAAGAGGCATTTTTCATCAAAAAGGCTGCATCATCGGCATTGCCATTTTTAACAGGTTTTTGTTCATCTTTCTTTGTACCTGATGACTGTTCTGATGCGCCCCAGCCTCCAAGTATGACATTGAAAAATGACCTATTCATCCCTTTACACATGATATAGGAAAGAATTGCTCCTGAAGACCCTACTAAAGCTCCTGTAATAATTAGAGCTGTATTTTCCAGAGTAAAACCAATTCCTGCAGCAGCCCAACCAGAATATGAGTTTAGCATAGATATCACAACTGGCATGTCTGCTCCCCCAATAGGTATAATTAATAAAATTCCTACTAAAAAAGATATTGCAACAAGGCCCCAAAAAATATTTGATGATTGGGACAAGCACAAATAATAAATCAAAAAAACTATTGTCAAACCTAAAATCAAGTTAATCAAGTGTTGACCTTTAAATGTGATTGGAGAACCAGACATTATTCCTCTTAATTTTAAAAAAGCAATTATTGATCCGGAAAATGTTATAGCTCCGATAGCGGCTCCTAAAGACATTTCAATTAAACTAGCTAATTTTATATCTCCAATAGTACCTAAATTGAACGCCTCAGGTTTTAAAAAGGCTGAAATCGCAACAAAAACAGCTGCAAGTCCTACCAAGCTGTGGAAGCCAGCAACAAGTTCTGGCATTGCAGTCATTGGTATTTTAAAAGCAATGAAAGCTCCGACTGATCCACCCAAAACAAGAAATATTAGTACGTATATAAAGCCAGTTCCAAAATTGCCAACAGATAAAAATGTTACAATTATAGCTATTGCCATTCCTGCAATTCCAAAATAGTTACCTTGTCTTGATGTTTCTGGAGATGAAAGGCCTCTTAAGGCTAAGATAAATAAAATACCTGAGATAAGATAAAACAATGCTGATAAATTAGCTGACATTTAATATTATTTTTTCTTCTTTTTATACATCTGAAGCATTCTCTGGGTTACTAAAAACCCACCGAAAATATTTACTGCAGCTAAAATTATAGCAAGAAAACCAAAGATATTTGAAACTTCAAATATATTATTAGCAGAGGATCCTGATAATGCTGCAATAATAGCGCCTACAATTATAACTGATGAAATAGCATTTGTGACAGACATCAAAGGTGTATGCAAAGATGGCGTTACACTCCATACAACATAATAACCAACAAAAATTGATAATATAAATATACTCAACCTAAATATAAAAGGATCAATTTCCATTATTTCACCATCGTTTTTTGAATTATCTCATCTTCAAGATTTATTTCAAATTTTTTATTATCTTTATCATATAAATTATTCACAAAATTATACATATTTTTTGCATATAGATTAGAGGCAGAAACTGGAAGTTTATTTAAAATATTTGCTTCGCCCATGATTTTAACTCCATTACTATCAATTATTTGGTTAACTTTTGTTAATTCGGAATTACCACCTTGTGAAGCCGCCAGATCATATATCACCGAACCACTTTGCATCACTTCAATCATATCTTTTTTTATTATTATCGGAGCTTTTTTTCCAGGTATTAATGCTGTACAAATTACTATGTCGACTTTTTTTAGAGTTTCTTTCAATAATTCTTCTTGTTTTTCTTTAAAATCGTCAGAAGTTTCTTTTGCATAACCACTCTCTGTTTCTAAATTTTCTGATCCTTCAACAACTAAGAATTTGCCACCCAAACTTTCAACTTGTTCTTTAGAAGCTATTCTAACATCTGTAGCAAAAACAATTGAGCCCATTCTTTTTGCAGTTGCAATTGCTTGTAGCCCAGCAACTCCGGCTCCAACAACTAAAACTTTTGCAGCTGAAATTGTCCCAGCTGCAGTCATCATCATAGGTATTGCTTTTTGAAAATATGCAAAAGAATCTACTACCGCCTTATATCCAGCTAAATTTGCTTGCGAAGACAATATATCCATTGATTGCGCTCTTGTTATTCTAGGCAAGAGTTCAAGCGAAAAACAATTAATATTTTTTGATGTCAATTCTTTTAACTTTTTTTCATTATTATAAGCATTTAAGACACCAATTAAGATTTGTTTATCCTTAAGCTTGTGTAAGTTGTCATCTTCTAAAATATTTATTTGCAAAATAGCATCAGAATTGGAGATTATTTGATTATTATCTGAAAAAATATTTACTCCTTCTTGTTCATATTCTTCATCTTTTATTCCTAAATGAGTTGCATAATTTTTACTTAAATGTACATCTAAACCGATAGATTTATATTTTTTTACAACCTCTGGAGTTATTGCTACTCTTTTTTCAAAATCTAAGTTTTCAGATACAGATCCAATAATCATCTTACAACAGAAATAAAGCCATTAAAATTAATATAATAACAACAGCAATTGATCCCCATAGCACAAACTTGGTAAAATTATTCCATGTATTTTTATGACTTTCATTATCCATATTATTTTTGGCGTGCTTTAAATTTAGGATTTTTTTTATTGATTATATAAACTCTTCCTCTTCTTCTGACTAGTTTGGAATTTAAGTCTCTTTTTTTGAGTGATTTTAACGAGCTTGCAATTTTCATAATTATTATTTTTTTGATTTAATAAACGAAGTTACATAATCTTTCAAATTTATTTTTCCATAATATCTAATTACATTGTTATTATTTGATATATTAGTTAGTGCCGATGCATATCTTTCTCCTTTTCTTGGTGGCAAATATCTTACTTTAGTATCAAACATTTTTGCCACATCTTTAATTGAGTAAGATTTTTTGTTTGTTATGCTATAATGTCGACATTTATTTAATTTCCACGCTTTAAAACAAATTTCTATAGTATCACTAATATGAGTGAATCTCCTAGTTTGAGTTCCTGGCCTAACAAGTGTAAGTGGTTTATTTTGCATATATTGATGCTCAAAAATTCCGATAACAGTAGCCATATTCCCTTTTTTAATCTGTCTCTCACCATAAACATTGTAAAAATATATTATTTCGAATCTTAAATTAAACCAATTTTTCAAATTTTCTAATAGTCCTAAATTATTAAACTTTGTAAAAGCATATGGTGATAAGTTTTTGTTTTCATCATTTTTACTAAGTGTTGCAGATGTTGCTGAATAAATAAGTTTTATTTTATTATCCAAACAAAATTTAAAAACTTCTTTGCTACCAATGGTATTTGACTCATAGCAATCATTAAAATATTTAAAACTCTGGTATATTCTTGAAAATTCTCCAAAATGAAATAAAGAGTTTATTCTATTTTTATATTTTTTAAGTATTAAATTAATATTAGATGTTGTTCCTCTTAAATATTTAACTTTTTTTGATTTAATATGATTTTTTTTTGAACCTGTTGAATAGTTATCTAAACTAATTATTTTAAATTTTGTCTTTTTTATTAAATATTCTATTAGGTGTGAGCCTACAAAACCTGCCCCTCCAGTAATTACGATGTATGGTTTCATTTTAGACAAGCCTGGCAACGTCCTACTCTTCCAAGTCTTAAGACTAAGTACCATCGGCGCAGAAAGGCTTGACTTCCGAGTTCGGAATGGGATCGGGTATTACCCTTTCGCAATAATTACCAGGCAGCACACTTATAATTAATAATTATAAATTGTAAATAATTATTTATTTAAAAAATAAGACCTTTTACATAAAAAACTTAAAGAAATTCCAACATGAAACCAGAAAATTGAAGCGTTCCAAGTTGAGAAGATACTACCAGTTGGCAAGGGTAATAGCTTAAAGAACAAATAAAATAAACTTCCAAAGCCAAAGTAATAAATGACTTTATTTTTTTTTTTATGATTAAGATTTTTCAGTAAAAAAATTAATAAACTTAAGTAAAAAGATAAATAAATAATAAGTCCGATAAATCCTGTTTCTGATAAAAGCTCAAAATATAGGTTATGTGCATGTGTAGGTGAACAAAATGGGTGAGGACTAGCTGGGTTTGGGTCTGAAATTTTTTGACAATTAATTCTATAATTTTTTAATCCAACTCCAAATAATTTATTTTCTTTCCAAACATGATATGCAGAGGAATATATTCGTCCATAACTAGATTCATTTACGTTTAGTAAAATATTATAAGCTTCTACCCATCTTTTTTTTAAAAAATTATTTTCTGATATTGGTAACAAAAATAAGCTAGATGATAAAATTGCAACAATAAAAATTGTTTTTTTTAAATTAAAACAAATAATCATAGAAGTGAAAATACATGACAAAATAAGTAAAGTTGACAATCGTTCTCCAGTAATAATTGTGGACTCTAAAAATAAGCAAACTAGGAGTATGGTTTTAAGTTTGCCAAATAAATTCTTTGTTTTTAAAGCTTTAAATTTATAAAATATTAGTGGAACTGATAAACTTGAGATGAAAGCTCCAGGTATTAATTCTGACTTAAAAGGTCCAGATAGTCTACCAACACTTACTTCACTATTTTTCCAATGGCTAAATATATCATAATTTACATCAGAATATCCCTCAGATGGAAAACCAAAAATATCGTATCCAAATACAAATTGTATATTTACGTCTATACAGACAAAAAATAATAATAATGTAATAAAATTTTTAAGTTTTTCAAAATTTTTTTCTACGATAAAAAAAAATATAAATAGGCTAAATAATATAAATCTTATTAAAGAAATACTAGATTTAAAAGATGAAAAAAAGTTTTCAGCAAAAAAACTAATTAAACACAGATATATAATTAATAAAAAAAAAATTTTTACCCATATAATTTTTAAAAAATCTATTTTCTCTTTATAGCTTTGATAAATTAAAAATAGTGATCCGACAACTAAGGTTAAATTAACCAACGCAGATCCTAGAATTAAAGAAATTGGAAAGAAGAATATTATAATTGCCTTAAAATTAGGATTTTTTAAAGTCATTAAAATTTTTTGCTTTTAGTGTTTTATATAAATTTATAATTGAATTGTTTAGATCATGTTTTGGTTTCCACCCATATGATCTTGCTAATGAAGAGTCCATTAATTTTCTTTTTACCCCATCTAAAGACTTATTATTATCAAATTTAATCTTTAACTTTGGATAAATAATTTTTTTTATTAAGTTTGCGTAGCCAGATATTGTCATTTCGTAATTAGAGCCAATATTTATAAATGTATCTTTTGTATTCCTCTTTAAAAAAAAAATTGTTGCCTCCGCAATATCATCAACATAAATAATTTCTCTTTTGCATTTACCTGTTCCCCACAATAATATACTTTTTTTGTTCAATTTTTTCGCAATTATTATTTTTTTTATCAGAGCAGGTATAAAATGAGATTCTTGAGTATCATAATTATCATTGGGTCCAAATGTATTTGTAGGCATTAAACATTTATAGTTAGTTTTATATTGATAATTATAACTTTCGCACATTTTAATACCTGCTATTTTTGCAATAGAATACGGCTCATTGGTTTTTTCAAGACTACTGGTAAGCAAATAACTTTCTTTCATTGGTTGTTTGGAATTTCTTGGATATATGCAACTTGATCCTAAAAATAATAAATTTTTTATACCAGCCAAATAAGATCCATGAATTAAGTTATTTTGTATCTGTAAATTATTATATATAAATTCAGCCTTAAAATTATTATTAGCTTTAATACCTCCAACCTTTGCAGCAGCAATTATTACAACATTAATTTTATTTTTCTTGAGAAAATTAAAAGTTTTTTTTTGGTCTAATAAATCAAGTTTATTATGAGGTTTAGTAATAATATTTTTGTAATTTTTTTTTTTTAATAACCTTAAAATGGCAGATCCTACCAATCCTTTGTGACCAGCTAAAAAAATTCTTGATTTATTATTCATGAATCATCTCTAATTCATGAGCTATCATTTCTTCAACTAGTGTATGTATATTATATTTTGGCTTCCACTTTAGAATTTTTCGAGCTTTTTTTGAATTTCCAAGTAAATTATCAACTTCCAAAGGCCTGAAATATTTTCTTTTGCATTCAATTATTATTTTCCCTTCACTATTTATCCCTTTTTCATTTATTCCTTTTCCAATCCATTTAATCTTTAAGTTAAGCTTTTTTGAGACTATATTTATAAATTGTTTTATACTGTACTGTTTGTCTGATGAAATTACAAAATCATCTGGGAATTTTTGTTGTAGAATTAGCCACATTGCCTCAACATAATCTTTAGCGTGACCCCAATCTCTTTTTGAGTAAATATTTCCTAAAAATAATTTTTTTTGCTTTTTATTTTTAATTCTTACTAGTGCTTTCACAATTTTTTTTGTAACAAAAGTTTCACCTCTCATAGGGCTTTCATGATTAAATAATAAGCCATTACAAGCAAATAGTCCGTAAGCATCCCTGTAATTCTTTGTTATCCAGTGTGCATATAATTTTGCAGTAGCGTAAGGACTCCTAGGATGAAAATTTGTTTTTTCATTCTGAGGTATTTGATCGACTTTACCAAACATTTCAGAAGTACCCGCTTGATAAAATTTAATTTTTTTTTTTGAATTTCTTATTGTTTCTAATATTCTTAATGGACCAAGCCCGTCGGCATTTGCGGTATATTCTGGAACATCGAAAGAAACTGCTACATGTGATTGAGCTGCTAAATTATAGATTTCATCAGGTTTTATTTTGTTAATTAGGTTCGTAGTAGATAAAGCATCCGTTATATCACCATAATGAAGTATAAAATTTTGGTTTTTTGAGAATGGTTCAACATAAATATCATCAATTCTTTTTGTATTCAGTGAAGAACTTCTTCTTTTTACTCCATGAACTACATATCTTTTTTTTAATAAGAGTCTAGCTAAATAAGACCCATCTTGACCGGTAATACCAAAAATTAAAGCGACTTTCATTATTTAAATTATTTTATTAAATATAATATGCAAATTAATATAACATTATTTTAATCTATTCATATTTTTAATCTTAAATTCCCATTTCAAGGATGATTTAATTGAGTCTTTTATATTATAATTATTAGTTAGTATAATTTTATTATATTTATTTTTTGATGGAGAACAAATTATCTCACTTATATCACCTTTTCGAGGTTTTTTAAACTCTTTTGTATATTTTTTTCCAGATATGTTTTCAAAATGATTAATAACCTCTAATACAGAGTGTCCTTTGCCATATCCACAATTAACTACCAGTGACTTTTTATTTAAAATTTTTTTCAAACAATTTATATGTATATTAGATAAATCATTTACATCTATATAATCTCTTATGCATGTTCCATCTTTAGTATTATAATTTTTACCATAAATATTAATTTTTTTATTTTTTTTTAAAATTGATATTGATAAATTCTTAAAAAGTTGTCCTGATCTGTTAATTGGTCCAACTCTTAGCTTATAATCTGCACCGACAACATTAAAATACCTCAATATAAAATAAGAAAAATTGTATTTTTTTGCGTAGGTTTCAATTAATTTTTCACATAAAAGTTTAGTTAAACCATAATAACTAGATGGGCTTGGAGTATCATTTGATTTGACTCTTTTTTTTTTTTCCCCGTAAACTGCGCATGTTGAAGAGAAAACAAATTTTTTAATTTTAAATTTTGCACAAACATCAAGTAATTTTTTTGTGTTATAAACATTGTTAAGATAATATTTTTGTGGTTTAATCATTGACTCTTGTACGCTTAATGATGCTGCCATGTGAATTACCTTATCAATATTATGTTTTTTAAAAATTTTGAATAAAGATTTTTTATCCCCAATATTGACTTTATAAAATACACAATTTTTATTAATTAATTTTTTGTGACCAGTAGTTAAATTATCTACTATTACAACTTCAAAACCTTTATCGATTAAATCATAACAAATTTTGCTACCAATATATCCCGCACCACCGGTTACTAATATATTTTCCATATAAATTTTTAATTTAATATAAAGAAACTTGTCATTTTTTAATTTTAATAAATCTAGCTCTTAATATTCTTACAACTGTCCAATATGCAGCTTTTAAAGGTTCCAATTTACTTTCACCAATTCTTTCTTTGTACTTTATTGGTTTAAAATAAATTTTATAATTTAATCTTATTGGCCATAGTAATAGTTCAACAGGGAGAGAAACCCCATTTGGATTGTAAGGAAGTGATTTAATAATTGACTTTCTATATGCCCTCATCCCGCTATGTAAATCTCTAACTCTTTTGAGAAATAATATTGAAGCTATTAATGCAAAAAAGTAATTGGCTAAATAATTGATAATAGGCATATTTTTCGGTTTTTTTTCTAATCTATCACCCTCTACTAAATCATAATTTTCATCTATAATTTTTGAAGAAAAAAATTCAATTTCATCAGTCGGATACGTATCATCACAATCCATGGTTATTATTACTTCCCTATTGCATGAATTAAGAGCTAAATCCATTGCGGGACCATAACCCTTGGGTGGAAATTGTCTAATAACTTTTACTCCTATTTCTTCAGCTATTTTACCAGTATTGTCTGTGCTGCTATCGACAATTAATATTTCTATTCTTTGATCTATTTTCCGAATATCATTAACAACCTTTTGTATTGAAGCCTCTTCATTTAAGGTAATCATTGCAACAGTTACTGAATTTCCATGTTTAATCATTAAATATAATTTTACTTCCATATTCCTCAAAACTAAATTTTATAGGAATAAGGTTTTTGAGTTTTTTTTTAAGTTCAGGTTGTTTTGATTGCTTGCAAAAAAATATAAAGTACCCTCCACCTCCTGCACCTAGTATTTTTCCACCGTATGCTCCCGCGTTTTTTCCTTTTATATATATTGTATCTATAAAATTATTTGAAACGTTTGTAGACAATTGTTTTTTTAAACTCCAACTTTTATCTAGGATTTCACCACATAATTTTAAATTCATATCTTTAAGATTATTTTCAAATTTAATTGATAGTTTAGATAAATCATCAATTAAATTATTTTTGTTCTTTTTGTCAATTCTATTTAAAATTTTATCTGCAGATCTATTTATGCCTGTGTAGAAAACTAAAATATTTTTAAGTAATTCTTTTTTTTTATTAGAGTTTAAAATTTTATAATTTTTAATTGTGTTATTTTTATAAAATATATATTTTCTAAATCCTCCAAAGGCAGCATTAAAATGATCTTGATATCCAATATTTTTTTTTAGGATATTTCGTTCAATATGATATGCATCTTTTGCAACTTGGTATTTTGTTTGTTTTTTTCCAATATAACAGTTTAGAGCATTGATAAGTCCGACAGTTAATGCGCTTGATGACCCTAATCCACTACCTGAAGTTGGAATATCTGCGATTGTAATAACTTCTAGTGCTTCATTTATTTTTTTAAATTTTAATGTTTCTCTGATGTGATTATGCTCAATTTCATTTATATTTTTTACGTTTTCATTTTTTGAGTAAGAAATCCTAAATATATTATCAAATTTCTTCTTAATGATTACATAAATAAATTTATTAATTGTTGTTGATATTACTCTACCAGGAACTTTCATTGATTTTCTTACAATATCTGAACCACCTCCAATAAAACTTATCCTCACTGGTGTTTTAGATATAATCATGTTAATTATTTAGTAATGAATAAATTTCCTAATATCAAGTACTATAAAAGTAATTTATATTATAATGACTACCTTAAAGAACATTATAAAACATTTGAAAATTTGTCTACTGCTAACCTTAATAGAATTATAAATATAATTAACAAAAAATATTTGCTTGGGAAAAAAATTTTTGTTTGTGGTAATGGAGGATCAGCAGCATTAGCTAACCATTTTGCTTGTGATCATCAAAAAATACTTTCATCTATAAAAAAAATTAAACCAAGGTTGTTGAGTTTATGTTCAAACATCCCATTAATAACTGCAATATCAAATGATAAAAAATATGACGATGTATTTTCTGACCAAATCATAGCGCAAGGTAACAAAGGTGACATTTTAATTTGTATTTCTTCATCCGGAAATTCAAAAAATATTATAAAAGCAATTAAATCTGCGAAAAAAATAGGAATATATTCAATTAGTTTTACAGGATTTGATGGAGGTTATGCAAAAAAAAATAGTAACATTAATTTACATTGTTCGTCAAAAAATTATGGTGTAATAGAATCTATACATCATTCTATAATGAATATAATTGCTCAATACATTAGAAATTTATATTTAACAAAAAAAGATATAAGAAAAGTTAATTTTTAAAGTAGCTTTTGACAGCATTATTAAAAGAAGAATACTGAAACCTTTTGTCAATGTAACTTACTTTTGAATTACCAAATATATGCATATAATTTACTTTTATTTTTTTTGATGCCTCATAATCTGTTTTACTGTTACCTATGAAAATAGAATTACTAATATCAATATTATATTTTTTAATAGCTTTTTTAAAAAGCCCTACTTGAGGTTTTCTACAGTTACATCTTATTTTATATTTTTTTATCTCTCCTTTAAACCCTTTCTCGGGATGGTGCGGACAGTAAAATAAAGAATGAATTATAATTTTCTTTCTTGATAAAAAATTAATATAATCTCTGTTTAATTTTTTTAGCTTTGCCTCTGATATAAAACCTTTTGCTACTCCAGGTTGATTTGTAATTATCACAATAATATAATTCCTTTTGTTAATTTCTTTAAGAGATCTCAAAGCTCCTTTTGTAAAATTAAAAGGGTCAGAAACTTTTTCATCTTTTTTCTCTTTATTCAAAACACCATCCCTATCTAAAAAGAAAGTTTTAATCGGGTTCTTAAAGTTTTTTTGAGATATGTCTCTTTGTAACAAAAATTTTCTGGCCCAAACAGCGCGCTTTGGTGTTCCAATATCTTTTATAAATTCTCTTGTTTCATAAGCTGAGACATATTTTTTATTTTTTTTTAATATTGACTTAAATTTTAATTTTTTTTTTTTTATATTTGATAAAATTGATCCTTTAAGTAAACAAACTCCTGATAAAGCCAATGTTGATATTTTCTTTAATCTTTTGTGTGGTTTAAAGTAAAATTTATCTACAAATCCATTATCTTTAATTTCGAGAGTATCGCTATCTTGTAT
>CACPFN010000018.1 GCA_902633185.1 uncultured Pelagibacteraceae bacterium
GAATATTTTGTTATATATTCTTTACTAAAAATAAAAGTCTGAGCATCCGGAATTTCTACGGAAAGATCTTTAATATAATTTAAAACAATTTCATATTTTTTTGTCATCATCTTCACCTAAATCTTCGTATTCTCCGTCTATATAATTATTATTTTCTTTCTTTTTATACTTCTCTTTTTTTATAAATATTCCCAATATTAATCTTCTTGTTATTGGTATAACTAATAAAATTCCAATTAAATCTGTTGCAAACCCAGGGAATATTAAAAGTAAAGCTGCAAAGGCCAAAGTTGCCCCAGAGACCAACTCATAAATTGGTATTTCATTTTTAATCAATTGGCTCATGCCAGATTTAAGAGTGTTAAATCCTTCATACCTTACATAAGCAACTCCTGCTACTGCAGTGGTTAATATGAGTAAAACTGTATTAAAAGCTCCTATTTGAGAACCAATTTTGATAAATAAGTAAATTTCAATCAGAGGAATACCAATAATTAAAAATAATACTGTGTTCATTTGTCTATAATTTAATTAGCAGGTTGAAATTATCAACATAGTAAATATTATAAGTATATGAGTTATAGCTTTGAATACATAGATATCATACTTCTTGCAATGATTGCCGGTTTTATTTTTCTAAGATTAAGAGGGATTTTAGGTAAAAAAACTGGATTTGAAGAAGATATAGAGTCAAGTTTTGCTCATGAGGCACCACCCGCTAAACCAAATGTTGACTTAAATTTAAACACATTCGATGAAAATGCTAAGAAAGAATTTGTTAAAGGAGCAAGGATTGCTTATGAGACAATAATTACAAATTTTGCAAACGGAAAGTTAAAAGACATAAAGTCATTATTAGATAAAAATGTGTATCAGCAGTTTGAAGAGGCGATTAAAGATAGAGACGCAAAAAGCTATTCTTCGGAGACAACTTTCATTGGTATTAATTCAGCTGAAGTAAAAGAGCATCTACAAAATAAAAATATGTTGGAAGTAACAGTTGAGTTTGTTAGTGAAATTATATCATGTGTTAAGGACAAAGATAATAAAATAGTTTCGGGAGACCCAGAGAAAATCAAAAAAGTTTTAGACACTTGGAAGTTTTCAAAAGATAGCAGATCTAACAACCCAAATTGGCTATTAATTGATACTCAAGCTTGACAAATAAGTTATCAGACAAAGATAAAAAAGATTGGCAAAATTTCCTTGATAGTTCTGAAAAACTTCAAAGTAAAGATATTGAGCTGGTAAATGATCAAATAATTTTAGAAAGGTCGATAGACCTTCATGGATATAATTTAGAAGAAGCTAACAAAAAAATTTCCGAATTTATTGAGAAGTGTTTTTTAGATAAAGTAAAAAAAGTGAATGTGATAACTGGCAAAGGTATGAGATCGAAGAATTTAGATGATCCTTATCAATCTAAAGATCTAGGTATATTAAAATATTCCGTACCCGAATTTATAAAAAACAATCCTGAATTAATGAATAAAATCATCAAAATTGATTTTGATTCTGTAAATAGTCCGTCAAAAGGAAATTTCGATATTTTTTTGAAGACTATAAAATAAACTTGGACAAATCAGTGTCTTTAACAAGTTCCCCGATATTGTCTTTGATGTATTTACCATCAACTGTAATTTTTTCACCAGTCCTATCAGTTGCCGTAAAACTAATTTCATCAAGAACTCTCTCTATGATTGTGTGTAGTCTTCTTGCACCGATATTTTCTACAGATGAGTTTACCTCGCTTGCTATGTGAGCAATTGTATTTATTCCATCTTCTGTAAATTCTAAATCAACATTTTCAGTTTTTAAAAGAGCCTTATATTGTTTTATTAAGCTATTATCTGGTTCCTTTAAAATTCTTATAAAGTCTTCGCTATTTAACGCGTCTAGCTCAACCCTTATAGGAAGTCTTCCTTGTAATTCAGGTAAAAGATCTGACGGTTTTGCTAATTGAAACGCTCCTGAAGCAATAAACAGGATATGGTCGGTTTTAATAGGTCCGTACTTAGTGCTCACGGTTGTACCCTCTATTAGTGGTAATAAATCTCTTTGAACCCCTTCTCTTGAAACATCACCGCCAACCCTATCTGTTCTTGCTGAGATTTTATCGATCTCATCTAAGAAAACTATACCATTATTTTCTGTTGAATCTTTTGCAGATTTTATAATTTTGTCTTGCTCAATAAGCTTATCAGACTCTTCATTTATTAAAATTTCATGAGACTCTTTAACTGTCATTTTCTTTTTTTTAGGCTTTTGACCCATAGATTTCCCAAGCATGTCAGAAATGTTAATCATCCCAACATTTGCTCCTGGCATTCCAGGTATTTCGAAGGATGGCATTTGATTTGTCTCGCTAACTGCTACTTCGATTTCATTATCATCTAAATCGCCATCTCTTAGTCTTTTCCTAAAGCTTTCTCTAGTCGCTACACTTGCTTTATTCCCTACTAGTGCATCTAAAACTCTATCTTCAGCTAATTTTTGGGCTTGAGCATGAACCTCTTTTCTTTTTTTTACTTTCTCCATAGCAATTGCAATTTCTAATAGGTCTCTTACAATTTGTTCTACATCACGTCCCACATATCCTACTTCTGTAAATCTCGTTGCCTCAACTTTTACAAACGGTGCTTCTGCTAATTTCGAAAGCCTCCTAGAGATTTCAGTTTTACCAACACCAGTTGGTCCAATCATCAAGATATTCTTTGGAAGAACTTCATCTTTCATATTGTCTTCCAATGCTTGTCTTCTCCATCTATTTCTTAAAGCAATAGCAACAGCTCTTTTAGCTTTATTTTGTCCAACAACAAATCTGTCTAGTTCTGAAACAATTTCTCTAGGTGATAACGAATTTGCAATTGTAGTCTTCTCTTTTGCAACTTTACCTTTTGGAAATGATGTAACGTTTGATTTTTCCATTATATTTTTTCTATACTTAAATTGTTATTAGTAAATACACAAATATCAGATGCAACTTTAATTGATTTTTTTGCAATTTCTTCTGCAGACATGTCTGTATCTATTAATACCTTTGCGGCTGCTAAGGCATAGTTTCCGCCCGAGCCAATTCCAATTACATCGCCTTCTGGCTCTAAAACATCACCAGTCCCAGAAATTATAAAACTCTTTTCTTTATCAGCAATTGCCATTAAAGCTTCTAATCTTCTCAAATATTTATCTGTACGCCAATCTTTTGCTAATTCTACGGCAGCTCTTGTTAGGTTCCCTGCATGCTTTTCAAGCTTTGACTCTAGTCTCTCAAACAAGGTAAGCGCATCTGCTGTTGATCCTGCAAATCCTGCGATCACATTTCTTTTCTCAATTTTACGAACTTTATTGGCAGTTTTCTTAATTACGGTATTTCCCATACTAACTTGACCGTCACTAGCCACAACTACGTCATTATTTTTTCTTACGAGTACAATTGTTGTCATGGAATATAAATGGATATGAATTTAAATAGTTCAAGCCCAGGTTTAGTATTATTGATATAATCAAAAATACCTATATACCTATTTTAGATTATGAAAAGAAAAGCAAAAATAGCTAGAAAAACTAAAGAAACTAACATCAGTGTCGATATTAATATTGATGGCAAAGGTAAGTACAAAGTTGACACAGGAATAGGATTCTTAGATCACATGCTTGAGCAGTTATCCAAACACTCATCTATGGATTTAACTGTTAAAGCTAAAGGTGACACACACATTGACCTTCACCATACAACTGAAGACACTGGAATTGCTATTGGAGAATGCTTGAAGAAAGCATCAAAAAAATTTGTGGGCATTAAAAGATATGCTCACATTCTATTACCAATGGATGAAACATTAACAAGAGTTGCAATAGATGTTTCAAATAGACCTTATTTGATCTGGAATGTGAAATTAAAAGTTGAAAAACTTGGAGAGATGGACACAGAATTATTTAAAGAATGGTTCCAAGCATTCTCGCAAGCTGCAGGAATTACATTGCATGTCGAAAATATTTATGGTGATAATAGTCACCACATCATAGAGTCTTGCTATAAAGGCTTAGCAAGGACTTTAAGAGCTGCGCTAGAATTGGATCCAAGGAATAAAAGTACAATTCCTTCTACTAAAGGCTCTTTATAAGATTAATGGACGTCATAATTGTTGATTATAAATCAGGTAATATTAGCTCTGTAATTAACTCCTTTAAGGAAGTTGCTAAAGGTAAAGTAAATATCGAAGTGACCTCAGATTTAAATAAAATTAAATCTAGTGATAAAGTAGTTCTGCCAGGGCAGGGTTCATTTAAGAGCTGTATTGAAGGTTTAAATAGCATAAATGGTTTGATTGATACTTTAAGTGAATTCGCTTTAAACAATAAAAAACCTCTATTAGGAATTTGTGTAGGTCTTCAAATGTTTGCAGATGTTGGATATGAGGAGGTTGAGACAAAAGGTTTAGGATGGATCTCAGGTAAAGTATCTAAAATTGATAATCAAAACGGAAAATATAAACTACCCCATATTGGCTGGAACCAAATAAATATTGTTAAAGACAGTAAGATTTTTAAAGATATTGAGAGCAATTCTCATATGTATTTTGTTCACAGTTATGAATTTATTCCAAATGATAATTCAGTCACAGCCGCAACAACAGATTATGCATCAAATATAGTTTGTGCAGTAGAAAAAGAAAATATATTTGGAACTCAATTTCACCCAGAAAAAAGTGATAAGTTGGGACTTAAAATAATTAATAATTTTATAAAATTATAAAATGAAAAATTACTTATTAATAATATTCTTTCTATTATTTGCATGTCAGAACCTAAATAATTTAAAAAAAAATAAGAAAGATAATTTAAACAATATGAATATGTCTAGTGAAGCTAAGGTAAAGTTGAAATGAAAATTTTCCCTGCAATAGATATCAAAGATAAAAAGTGCGTTAGATTAATCAAAGGAGATTTTGAAAATAAAACCGAATATGAAATATCTCCTGTAGAGCAAGCCGGAAAATATAAAGACAATGGATTTAAAAATTTACATATAGTCGATTTGGATGGTGCATTAATCGGGGAGCCGATTAATATTGATATTATTGAAGATATTGTTGGTAAATTTGACCTTAAAATAGAAATAGGAGGAGGTGTTAGAAATTTTGAAACCATTCAAAAATATATTGATGCCGGTGTTGAAAAAGTAATCTTGGGAAGTGCTGCCATTAAAAATAGAAGATTTTTAGAAGAAGCTTGTAAAAAATTTTCAAACCAAATCGCATTAGGTTTAGATGCAAAAGATGGTCATCTTGCAATTTCAGGGTGGACAGAGGACTCTGATAAATTAACAACTGAGTATTTAAAAAAAGTCAATGATTATGGCGTAAGTAGAATTATTTATACAGATATTAATAGAGATGGAACTAAGCAAAGCCCAAATTTTGAAGAGACACAAAAAGTTGCAGATATTTCAAATTGTCCAGTAGTTATATCTGGTGGTGTTTCATCAATTGATGACATTAAAAGAGCTAAAAATTTAGATAATATTGAAGGTGTTATAGTCGGAAAAGCTATATACGATGGAGACATAAAGTTAGATGAACTTGCAAAAGAAATAGATGCTTAAAAATAGAATTATTCCTTGTTTAGATGTTAAAAATGGCCGTGTTGTAAAAGGTATTAACTTTGTAGATCTTAAAGATGCAGGAGATCCTGTTGAACAAGCAAAAATTTATAGTGATGGTGGTGCCGATGAGATTTGCTTTTTAGATATTACTGCTTCAAATGAAAATAGAGATACTATTTACGAAGTGGTAGAGAAAACTTCTAAAAAATGTTTCGTACCACTAACTGTAGGTGGAGGTGTTAGAAGTGTTGATGATATTAACAAGTTACTTAACTGTGGGGCTGATAAAGTTTCAATCAATACAGCAGCTGTTCAAAATTCAAAAGTTGTAGAAGATAGTTCTAGAAAGTTCGGATCACAGTGCATTGTTGTTGCAATTGATGCAAAGAGAAAAGATGATGGATGGGAAATCTTTACTCATGGGGGAAGAAATCCAACTGGCATAAATGCGTTAGAATTTGCTTCTAAAATGGAAAAATGTGGTGCTGGCGAGTTATTAGTGACCTCTATGGATAAGGATGGAACTCAGTCTGGATATGACATTGAATTAATGCAAAAGATATCATCAATGGTCAATATTCCAGTTATTGCATCAGGTGGAGTTGGTACATTAGATCATTTAGTAGATGGAATAAAATCAGGTGCTAGTGCTGTTTTAGCTGCATCTATATTCCATTATGGTACTTATTCAGTAAACGAAGCTAAGCAATATTTGGCTTCAAAACATATACCTGTTAGGATTTAGAGTGTTAAAGATTTTAGAAGATCTCGTAAACCTTGCAAGAGAGCGAAAAAGTAATCCGGTTGAAGGCTCATACACTAATAAGCTTTTAGAAGATAAATCTTTAGCAAAAGAAAAGGTATTAGAAGAAATAAATGAGTTAATAGAAGCTGTAGAGCAAGACTCAAATAAAATTCATGAAACTGCAGATGTTTTATATCACTTAATCATGTATCTTGAAAAAAGTGGTATAAAAATTGAAGAAGTAATGGAAGAACTCAAGAGTAGAAAAAAATAATTTTAATTATTCAAAAGAAAAATTAAGATAACAATAATTGCAACTAAACCAAAAATTAAACTTTTGTTATTTTTATTCTCTGGTTTTCTACCATCTATCTCATCCCTTAAACTTGATAAAGTATCATCTTTGTAAATATCCTCATTAGAATCAGATACATATGCATCAAACTCTTCCGAATTACTAAAATCATTAAAAATAGTTTTTTTGTCTTGTTTTGATTTTTTATTTGTATTTTCTTTTAATTTATTATTTTTATCAATTTCTTTATCTTTAATTTTTTTTATCTTACTTATTTCAGATTTAGAATGAATATGCCTATTATTAGTTTTGACATCAAATGCTACGTATTTTCCATGAGGCATCTTTCTAAAGCTAATTCTGCTTCCACAGATTTGGCATTCTTTAATTAAAGACATTTGTTGAAATTTAACTACTTTTGCATTCTGGATCAATACATCTATTATTGCTGACAGCTGGGTATTTATTACAATTTTTACAATATTTAGCTTTACCAATACAGTAAGGCTCTAAACTACAACTCCAGGCGTATCCATTAATTCTTTTAGGTTTTTTTAGGTAAAGTTTACCACTAGTGCAACTTGGGCAAGGCAGATAGTTTTTATTTATCAATGATTTTTTTTCAAATGAAACTTCTGGGTAAGTTTTTAGCTCATCAATAAACTCTGATGGAAAATAACTATTACTACATAATATAATTTTTTGTTTTGCTCTTGTCATTGCAACGTATAAAACCCTTCTCTCCTCTGCATTTTTAAAATCTTGTTCCCCTGGTCTTACCAAATTCATTATAGGATCATTTTCAATATAGCCTG
This sequence comes from uncultured Pelagibacteraceae bacterium, assembly GCA_902633185.1. Classification (GTDB taxonomy): domain Bacteria; phylum Pseudomonadota; class Alphaproteobacteria; order Pelagibacterales; family Pelagibacteraceae; genus Pelagibacter. The sequence goes on from CACPFN010000018.1 coordinate 7,461, forward strand.
GAAATCCATATTTTCCTGCCTCTAAATTTAAGATAATAATTGCATCAGCACCAAGACCTTTAGACTTATGTATAGTCATAAACTCAAATTTTAAATTTTTAAATTTTAGTTTTATTTCTTTTGGTATGTCCGGATAAATATTATTTTTTTTTGCTATTCGATTGTATCTTCCAAGAATATATACAACCCATTTTTTATTTTTTGGTCTAACATTGTCTACAGTCTTAAAAACATTTAATAAATTATTACTTTCCCCATAATCAAGGTTTATAATTTCTATAGTATTTTTGATATTGCTTGGTTTTGAAATGATTTTCTTTTTTAGTTGGAACGGATTTCGTTGGATAAATCTTGATGATACATCAAGTATAGGTTGAGAAAATCTGAAACTTTTATCTAAATCTACTCTAGCTGTTCTTCCAAAAATTTTTTCAAAATCAAAAGTAAATTTAATATCACTGCCATTAAAAGCATATATTGACTGCCAATCATCCCCAACGCACATTATTCGACAATCATCCTGATTTTCTATAATAGCTTTTAAAAATCTATATCTTCCTCTCGATATATCTTGATATTCATCAACAATAATTCTCTTAAAATTAGTTTTAAATGATTTATTTTTAAGTTTTTCTGTACCTAATTTTAATAGATCAGCAAAATCATATTCCTGTCTTCTTTTAAGAAAATTTTGATACCTATCATAAACATCGAAGAATAAATTTAGAAAAACATAGTATCTTTCTTTTTCATCTGAGGAAATATTCTTAACACTACTTATTACTTCTTCACGGGTAAACTGACCTTCTTTGTAAATACTTAAAAACTCAGCCAGCAATGTAATTAATCTGTCACTAAGTTCTTTCTTTTCAAATAACTGCTTCTCTATTTCGGGGTCATTTGGATTAATATTTATTCTATTTTTTATTAGTTTTTCTTTTAAGTTTGTAAGCAAAACTCCTTCCATTCTTTCCCATGAATAAGATTCGATCAAGGTTATATTTTTACGTCTACAAAGAGACCTCTTCCAATCCATCGATCTATTATATTTATCTTTCGATATGTAAGGCGCGGTATTACCATTTTTATCTACTCCAAAATGTTCTAAATAAATACCTTGACCAAGTTTGAAATCTGGCCGGTACTGATCTTTTGATCTAGTAGACGTGTCATGTTCAAATGGAAATTCATACTCATAAAAAACCCCATTTAGGAATAACCAGTCTGCAATTAATAACTCTTCAAATGATTTAACTAGTTCACCTTTAAGCGTTATCAAGTCAAATTTCCTCATATACTCAAAATAATTTGTGTCTGTATTAAAATCTTCTCTGTATTTTGCTGGATAACGATGTTTTGAAATAAAATTAATTATATTTTCCTTTGAGTTTGGATTTTTTAACATTGCCCTAAGAATGTCTGCAATTAAGTTTAATTTTCTTTTTTCATTAGTGGCGGCGTCAGATATTTTTATTTTGTTTTTTGATATGTCTTCAATTATTTTTTTTCCAAGGGCATGGAAGGTTCTTATTTCAGTATCAATTCCAGTCTTTTCTTTAACTCTCTCACGCATTTCTTGAGCCGCGTCTTTTCCATACGCTAAAGCTAATATTTCATTAGGTTTTATTTGATTTTTTGTGACAAGATAAGAAACCTTACCTACAACAGTAGATGTTTTGCCAGTACCAGCTCCAGCAACAACTAAAGTAGAATCTTCATCAGTTACAATTGCTTTTCTTTGAGCATACGTAAGCGGATTATCCTCAATTTTATCAAATAATATTTTAAATTTTTTTATTTCACTTTCTACAAAATATTTGTTTTTTAAAATTATTATTTTATCCATCTGCTTATAAAATTTTAAAATTTTTAATTCCACAATTCCTAGTGAAGTTTTTTGAAATCTATTTAAAAATTTTAATATTTCTTTATTTTTTATAATCCAAATTTGTAATTGTTTATTGTTTATGTATTGCTTTCCATTGGTTAATAAAATTATATCTTCAAAGCATTCTTTAATCTTTTGCAAATTTTTTAATATAAAATAATAATATTCTTTCTGGGTCTTAGTAAGTTTGCTAAAAATTTGATTTTGTTTTTCGAAATAAATCTCGAGGTTATAAAAGATAAGTTTTTTTCTTACTTTAACGTTTAAAATTTCTCTATAATCAAACTCCTTTTTTCTTTTATGACTAACTGAAATTAAAAAGTTTTTAATATTCAGTTTTAAATCTTTAGCCCCAAATATCCTTTGTACTAAATTAGGGCTTACGCTATGAGTTGTTTCCATAAGATTTATAAGTCATTAAATATTGAAATTTATTAGTTTTAATATATTCTATCAATAGTCCTGATTTAAAAAATAACTTTACTTGCTGGGACTTTAAACACAACGCTAAAGGAGGCAAATGAAAATAATAATACAATCAATCAAAAACTACTTTAAATCTAAAAAGGATAGAGGATTAGAACCTGTATTTTTTGAAAAAATAGGGGATCGAAAAACATCAAGAGATCAGATGCGTAAAAATTTAATTAAAGTATTAGAGAAAAATGGTTGGACAATAAAAAAATAATTTACAATTTGCCAGGTAACCAGGTTGAGAATATTGGAAAGAGTATCATTAGTATTCCATAAATTATTCCAACAATTGTAAATAGAGGAACTTCTTTGAAAGCTTTGGCTGGATTTTCTTTGATCACACCTGCAGCTGTATAAATACCAACGCATACGGGGGGTGTGATCATTCCTATTCCGGCAAATGCTACAAACACCACATAAAGATGAAGTAAGCTTTGGTTAAATGATAATGTAATTGCTGCAAAAATTGGAACAGTTAAATAAAATACAGGTACAATTTCTATAAACGTTCCAAGAATTAAACAAATTGCTCCAAGCATTATCCAAAATAGATTTACGCTCACACCTTTATCTGTGAAGAATGTAATAATTTTTTGAGGAGCTTGAGTGTAAGTTAAAACAACACTTAAGAATGTTGCAGTTGCTATAATTGCGAAAATTACAGCTGTTATGATTGCAGTTTCCCTTAAACAGCTCATTAAAGATGAAAATGTTAGTTCTCTATATATTAAAAATCCTATCAGGACTGCATAAACACCTGCAACAGCGGCTGACTCAGACGGAGTTAGTATTCCAGCATAAATTCCACCTAAAATTATAACTGGAGTGATCAATGCTGGTAGCGCAGCAATGAAAGAACTTACTCTTTCTTTAAAAGAAGCCTTCTCATCTGTTCTAATATGCCTGCATTTAAACAAAACTAGAAGGACCATCAAAACAAGGAGAACAAGACCAGGAATAACGCCTGCAGCAAAGGTTTTAGACACTGGAACATTAGTTAGAGCACTAAATAATATTGCAGCATTTGATGGGGGTATCAAAGCTTCTAATAAAGCGGCAGAAGCTGCTAGGACAACAACAAATGGTGTTGGATAACCTTGCTCAATCATCTTTGGCATCATAATTGTTCCAACTGCAGTAATTGCTGCAAGTATGGATCCACAAAAAGCTGCAAAGAAACCCATCGCAATGACCATTGCAACACCTAATCCACCTGGCCAATGACCAACAAGTGTTGTTGTAAACTTAACTAATCTAGATGCGGCCCCTCCTTTTAACATAGCCATTCCAGTAAAAATAAATAATGGAACAGCAATAAGAACGTGTTTAGTTAATGCACCAAATGAAACTTGGATTAAAACTGACCAAGGTAAATTCAATCCTGCAATAGCAGCTAAAGAACTTCCTAAACCAAACACTAAAAAAATTGGAACTGAGATGACTAATGTTATAAGAGAAATAATAAAAGCTAGTCCAAACATTTATTCTTTTCCTGAAAGCTTTTTTAAATTATCTAAAATAAGTTCTAATGAGGTTAATGCTAAAATTAAAAACCCAACTGGAAAAGCTAAAAACATCCACCAGATAGGAATATTAATTTCTAATTCCATCATCTGCCCTAAATTGTAATACATTTTAGTAGCATCAACTCCCGCTTTAAAGAAAACGCATGCAGAAATTAAGGCTATTAAATTTACGATTGTTCCAATTATGTTTTTTGATTTTTCTGATAAATAGTGACTTAAAAAATCTACTTTAATATGTTGCCCCTGTTTTAATAAAGGACCAAGTAATGGAAATACTAACCAACTCACCATTACTGGCGGCAATTCAATAAACCACGCAAATCCTGTGCCTGTGATAAATCTTGTTGTGGCACTTAATGCTAAAGCTGCCACCATTAAAAAGACAATGAACATTGCGAGCGAAATTGCAGCTTTTGCTAGCAAATTATTAATGGCTCGCAATGCCTTCATAATCTTTTTTAGAAAAAGTTTAACTTCTTCTAATTACTCTTAGCATATGCTTGTGCTGCCTCTAAAGCATCAGCATCGATCATCTTAGCCATTGCTGGCATTACTTCATCTTTCATAAGCTTATCAAACTTAGCTTTTTCAGCTCCTGAAAGTGTTGTAACAACTCCACCTCTTTCTTGGAATTTTTTAAGAGTACTTTCTCCAGTATCCATAATTAAGTCAGTTGATCTTTTCCCAATTTCTTTACCAACGTCCATTATGATTTTTTGTAAGTCTGGAGATAGACTGTTAAACCAGGTAGAATTAGCCATAATATATGCATCAGCATAATATTGATAAGGCTTTTGAGCGTATTTCAAAAACTCCCACCAGCTATATGCTTCAATACTTCCTGGAGGACTGTTAATCGTATCAATCATTCCAGTTTGTAATGAAGTATAAACTTCACCAGTAGGCAAAGATACTCTGTTTGCACCTAAAGCATCCCACATAGGCTCTTCACTTTTTAAAAGTCTTCTAGCCTTTAGACCTTTCATTGCATCAATACCTGTTAATTCTTTAGCACTTGAAAAAGTCATTACAGGTCCAACTGGGTTATACATGACTAATGTTGAATTAGTTTTTTTAGTTAATTCGCCCCAAATTTCTTTTCCTTTTGGTGAGTTTTGAAAGAAACCTCTTTGTTGTTCCCATGAATTAAATAATCCTGGAAATGAAGCGACATTAAAGTTTTTGTTTATTGGTGGAAAACTTACCACACCAACAATTCCTCCAAGTTCAACTGCACCAGAAGTAACTGCTCCCATTACTTCTCTAATTCCAAACAATTGTTTAGATGGATAAACTTCTATTTTTAGTTTTCCTTTTGCTCTTTTATTGACTTCATCAGCAAATATTTGTGCATGTTTTGCACTATGGTGTTTTGGACTCCAGTGAACAGATAAACGTCCAACAATTTCTGAAAAGGCAGCTGTCGAAGTAAGAACAAATGAAAAAACAAATGTTAAGCTAACAATAGTTTTATAAATTGATTTAAATTTATTCATTTTTCCTCTCTTTTTTAAAGTATGATCTTATTAGTTGCATTTATTTTAACAATGCAAAATTTTAAATAATTTAATAGAATATACTCTTAAAATGAGGCGTAATGGTTTCACATTAATTGAACTATTAGTTGTAGTAGCAATAATAGGTATCTTGGCAGCAGTAGGGGTAGTCGCTTATAGTGGATATACAAGTAGCGCAAAAAAGAATGCTGTAAAAAGTAACCACAAACAAGCAATAAAATATACAAAAAATGAATTAATGAAATGTGTAATTGGAGAAAATAGCATAATGGAGGGTCATGTAATTTGTAATAATACTTATGGTGTAAATGTATTCCATCCAAATGGTCTGGGGGCACAAAAAGTTGCGGAGGCACTTGTTAATATAAAAGCATATCGGTCTGGAGGATATGACTGGGGGGTGCTTAAAAGTTTTAAAAATCCCTATAACACTAATGCTCCAGGAGTTAGGTCTGGCTTCGGTTATGTTGAAGGACAAGTGAATATATCATCGACAGGTAATGTTGGTGGTAAAGCAAGATTAAATTTTATGACATGCTTGAAACAACCTTGTTCTGGAGATAACATAATAGAAGAATTTCTGTATTTTGAAAATTAATATTAAATGAAATGTAAAGGTTTTACTTTAATAGAATTACTTGTTGTAGTGGCTATTATTGGTATTCTGGCAGCAGTTGGTGTTGTCGCTTATAGTGGATACACCTCTGGTGCAAAGAAATCTGCAGCAAAGTCTAATCATAATGCAATTGTTAAATATATTATGAGTGAAACAATGAAATGTTCATTAGGTGAAGCTAAAGCAATGAACGGCGAATTAGATTGTTCAAAACAAAGCTTAGCTAATTGGAAAGATTTTGTTGCAAAAGCAACTGAAAAAGCATTAGTGGATTTTAAGAACCCATATGATAGTTCAAAAACTTCTGTAACCCATGGAGGAGGTGTTTCCAATGATACAGATGTTGGATATAATAGGATGAGATCACCAGGCACTACAATTCAAGTTTTAACTTGTGTCACTACTCCATGCACAGGAACTATGTGCACTGTTCCAAACCATCTTTGTAGCAAAGATATAACAATAAATTAATGAGACAAAATGTTAAAGTTGTCTTTAATTGTTGCTGCAATAATATTTAGCATACTTACTTGGGCTACTGCTAATGTATGTAGTTATAATTACGTTATCAAAAAAAAAAGTAATATAATTGAGGAATTGAGTAAAGAGATTGATATCTCTTTAGGAAATACAAGAGTATATTATTTTAGAGAATTAAATTGTAAAAAAGCTGATTTAAGTTTTGATATGATTAGAATGATGGAAAATATAGAAGTTATATCTGTTATGTTTTATCAATACTTCACAACAGATATAACAGGAAAACCCTTAGGAGATAAGTAATAGCTTATGAAATATGATGATAATAATATATTTGCTAAAATCTTAAGAGGCGAAATACCTTGTAATAAAATTTATGAGGATAATTTTGTTTTATCTTTTTATGACATAAATCCTCAAAAAAAAATACATGCATTAGTAATTCCAAAAGGAAAATATATTGACTTAGACGATTTCAGTTCAAATGCATCCAATGAAGAAATAATCAGCTTAATGAAAGGTATTACTACTGTTGCAAAAAAATTAGGTATCTCATCCATAGATGGCAAAGGATATAGAGCTCTCGCCAATATAAGTGATTATGGCGGCCAAGAAGTACCGCACCTACATTTCCATTTATTTGGAGGTGAAAAAGTTGGAAAAATGGTTTCATGATTACTAAAGTAGACAGAAAATATTTAGAAATTAATTCACTAGATGAAATTAATTTGTCAGAAAAACCAAAAAAAAATTGTAAAGTAGAAAAAAAAAATCCACCAGATTTTCAAATCAATAAATTTTTTTATAAGCAGATTGGTAAAAGTTACCGTTGGATCGATAGATTGGTTTGGAATGACAGTAAATGGATGGATTATACTAACAATTCAAATTTAGAGACTTACATCCTTACAGAAAATGAGAATTTAATAGGCTTTTTCGAACTTTTATTTCATCCAGAAACAAAAAAATGCGAAGTGGCTTATTTTGGCATTCTTGATCAATTTATTGGAAAAAAATATGGCGGTTATCTTTTATCGGAGGCTTTGAAGTTAGGGTTTAGAAAAAACACTAAAAAAGTTTGGTTGCATACTTGCTCTTTAGATCACAAACATGCTCTAAAAAATTATTTAGGAAGAGGAATGAAAATTTTTAAATCCGAAAGTATTAATTTAGATATTAATTGATATAATTTTGAATTCTAAATATTCTATCGTCAATCATTATATTTGTTTCTATATAAGACAGCTTGGTTTCAACTTTGTTAAGATAAATATCAGTTGTTGTCCACCCTTTAATTTCATAACTAATTTTATCAAAAAAAATATTTAACAAATTATTGTTATGAACAATTTTAAAAGAGAACGTTTCATCACTCTCTTTAATTGTTTCCACCTGATCTAGTTTACCTAATAGAAATTTCTTGTCTAAAATTAAGTCAAGAGGAGTGTTTTTAAGTTGGTATCTTAAATAATTTTTAATTTTTTTGCTGTTAATTACAAGTGACTGCCCGTTAGATACTAAAACTTTGTTATAAATATCATCATATTTACAAAAAATTTTTTTTGGGTATGAAATTATACATTCTCCTTGCTCAGTCTTTCCCCCAACTTTTTGTATAAATTTAAAAGATATATTATCTGTCTCTTCTAATTTATTTTTTATTAGTTGCTTCGATGATGCAAAAATATTCAGTGGGTAAAAAATAATTAATATAAAAATTATATATTTCACTAATTTAAAACTTCTCTTTTTCCAACATGATTAGCTTTACTTACCTCACCATTTACTTCCATTTGGTCAATAATCCTTGCAGCTCTATTATATCCAATTTGTAACTTTCTTTGCAAAAAAGACGTTGATGCTTTTCTCTCTGATTTAATTATTTCTAAAGCTTCATTGTATAATTCATCAGTTTCAGCGTTATCATTGTTTTTCTCACCAATCTCCTTTCCATCGGCATAGTTTAAAATTTCATCAACATAGTCTGGCTCTGCTTGATTTCTAAGGAAATTATTTACTTTATCTATCTCTATCTCCGAAACATAAGGCGCATGTATTCTTGTAATTCTGTTTGCTGAGGACATATACAACATGTCTCCTTTGCCTAACAGTTGTTCAGCTCCTTGCTCACCTAAAATAGTTCTACTATCAATTTTAGAGGTAACTTGAAATGAAATACGGGTAGGAAAATTAGCTTTTATAGTTCCAGTTATTACGTCTACGCTTGGTCTTTGAGTAGCCATTATTATATGAATTCCAGCCGCTCTAGCCATTTGTGATAATTTTTGAATATAGTTTTCAATTTCTTTTCCAGCTACTAACATAAGATCTGACATTTCATCAACAATCACAACAATATAAGGCATCTTAACTTTATGCTTTTCATTATAACCATCAATGTTTCTTACACCTACTTTAGTCATTAGCCTGTATCTACTTTCCATTTCTTTAACTACCCAACCTAAAACAGACGCTGCCTTTTTTGCTTCTGTTATAACTGGACATAATAAATGAGGAATTCCTTCATAGGTTGATAGCTCTAACATTTTTGGATCAATTAAAATGAACTTGCAGATATCTGGGGTATGTTTATAAATTAGTGATAAGATAATTGTGTTTATACATACTGATTTTCCTGAGCCAGTAGTTCCAGCAATTAATAAATGAGGCATCAAGCTTAAATCACTAGTTATTGGTTCCCCAGATATACTTTTACCTAACGCAATAGGTAATTTAATTTCTCTTTTTTTAAAATTTTTATCAGAAATTATTTCTCTTAAAAAAACATTTTCTCTTGATATCTTAGGCAGCTCAATACCAACAGTGTTACTTCCTGGTATTGTGGCTATTCTTGCAGACTCAGAACTAGTATTTCTGGCAATATCTTCAGACAAATTAATAATTTTGGAAACTTTTACGCCAGCTGCAGGTTCAAATTCGTTTAGAGAAACAACAGGTCCATGACTTATTTTTTTTATTTTTCCCTCAACACCAAAATCAAGAAGTATTTTTTCTAATCCTTCTGCATTTATTTTAATATCCTCTTTATTATTTAAAATCTTTTCTGGTTTTTTTAAAAAATCAATCATAGGTAATTTGATTTTCACATCATTTAAAATTGTTTTTTTGGTAGCAAATAAATCTTCTTGTACTGGAGGCCCTTTAACATTTTCAACTACAGAACTTTCGTTAAGTACATTTTCTTGAATAATAGAATTGGTTTTCTTTGATAAAAACAATTTTTTCATTAATGTAAAAAAGCTAAAAATATGTGAAATTTTAAAATTACTGCTTAAAAGAAAAAATAATAAAATAAAAAATATTAATATATAATAACTCACAGATTTATTAATTTTCAAAAACTCTGCAATTATAGTTTCCGACATTAAGTCACCTACAAAACCATTGTTTCCATTTATTATTAACCAAT
>CACPFN010000019.1 GCA_902633185.1 uncultured Pelagibacteraceae bacterium
AGTGCAAGATAACAGCTGTCAAAAAACCAGAAGAAACAAAAATTGATGACAACTTTGCAAAAAATTTAGGCGCAAAAGACTTAAATAATTTAAAAGAATTAATATCTAAACAAATCAATGATGAATTTAAAAATTCATTAGAAATGATTTCAAAAAAACAAATTCTTGAACAAATTGAAAAACAAAAACTAGATCAGTTACCAGCTAACCTTATTGAACAAGAGGTAAATATAATAGCCCAAGGCATGAAAGAAGAAGAAAAGAAAAAAAATATGAAATACTTTGAGGAGCAAGCCAAAAAAAGAATTAAAACTGGTTTAATTCTAAATGCATTTGGTGAAAAAAATAATCTCAAGAAGAGTTAAATGCAGAAATACAAAAACAATTTAGAATGATGCCTGGACAAGAAAAAATGGTTAAAGAATATTATGAGAAAAATCCAGGAGCGATAGAGAGTTTAAGAGGTTCTATCTATGAAGAAAAGATAATTGGTGAACTTAAAAAAATTGCAAAAGTAAACAAAAAAGAAATTAGCAAAGAAGAAGCTGAAAAAATATTAAAAGAAGAAAACGAAAAAAATCTAAAAGAGCAAGAAAAATTAGCAAAACTATCTGATGTAGCTGATGATAAAGTAAAAGAAAAAAAAGAAGTTAAGTCAGAAGATAAAAAAGAAAAGAAAACAGCCAAACCATCTAAAGCTCCAAAAAAAGTAGCTAAAAAAACTAAATCAACAAAAAAAGTTAGCAAAAAGTAATCACAAGTTGTATAAGTAGATCGAATCACTTATGACAACAAAAATTCCAGAACATTTAAGCACTTTGATCCCAATGGTAGTTGAGCAATCAAGCCGTGGTGAAAGAGCTTATGATATTTATTCAAGATTATTAAAAGAGAGAATTGTTTTTGTAGTTGGACCAATTAATGATGCAGTTGCATCTTTGGTTACTGCTCAATTATTATTTTTAGAGTCTGAAGATCCAAAAAAAGAAATTTCTTTATACATAAATAGTCCAGGTGGATTAGTAACAGCTGGTTTAGGAATTTATGACACGATGCAATATATTAAACCTGAGGTCAGCACATTGTGTATTGGTCAAGCTGCAAGTATGGGATCATTTTTGTTAGCTGCAGGATCAAAAGGGAAAAGATTATCTTTGCCTAATTCAAGAATAATGGTTCATCAACCATCTGCAGGTTTTCAAGGTCAAGCAACTGATATAGAAATTCATGCCAATGAGGTTATGTCTTTGAAAAAAAGATTGAATGAAATATATTCAAAACACACAGGTAAGTCGGTTGATCAAATTAAAGAAGCTTTGGAGAGAGACAATTTTATGACTCCTGACAATGCAAAAGATTTTGGTTTGATCGATAAAGTAGTAGAAAAAAGAGACTAAACAACAATATATAGTTTATTCACAACCTATACTTGATTAAGAAGTAATCTTTGTAATAAAGTATTCAAATTGATTCGTTATAAAAAACTATGAGCAACAATAATAAAAATATTCTTTACTGTTCTTTCTGTGGAAAGAGTCAACATGAAGTCAGAAAATTAATTGCTGGACCAACAGTTTTTATTTGTGATGAGTGTGTTGAATTATGCATGGACATCATCAAAGAAGAGAGCAAAGATACTTTTGTAAAACATCAAGATGGATTACCATCACCAAAAGAAATTTGTGCAGTTCTTGATGATTATGTAATCGGACAAGATCATGCAAAAAAAGTTTTATCAGTTGCAGTTCATAATCATTATAAAAGACTAAACTACGAAAATAAAACAAGCAAAAACGTAGAGCTTTCAAAATCAAATATTTTATTATTGGGACCAACAGGATGTGGAAAAACGTTACTTGCTCAAACATTAGCAAGAATATTAGACGTGCCATTCACAATGGCAGATGCTACTACATTAACAGAAGCCGGTTATGTTGGTGAAGATGTTGAAAATATAATATTAAAATTATTACAAGCAGCAGATTATAATGTTGAAAAAGCTCAGCGAGGAATTGTTTATATTGATGAGGTAGATAAAATAAGTAGAAAATCAGAGAACCCTTCAATTACAAGAGATGTTTCGGGTGAAGGAGTTCAACAGGCATTATTAAAAATAATGGAAGGTACAGTTGCTAGTGTACCTCCTCAAGGTGGAAGAAAACATCCGCAACAAGAATTCTTACAAGTAGATACCACTAATATTTTATTTATATGTGGGGGAGCTTTTGCTGGATTAGACAAAATAATTTCACAAAGAGACAAAGGTTCATCTATTGGTTTTGGTGCTGAGGTTAAAAGTTTAGAGGATAAAAAAGTAGGCGAGTGGATGAAAAATCTTGAGCCAGAAGACTTACTAAAATATGGATTGATACCAGAATTTGTAGGGAGACTTCCAATAACAGCTACGTTAGATGATCTTGATGAAAAATCTTTAGTTAAAATTTTATTAGAGCCAAAAAATTCTTTAATCAAACAATATCAAGAGCTATTTAAGTTAGAGGGCGTCAAACTTACTTTTAAAGATCAATCCGTTAAAGACATTGCCAACAAGGCTATATCTAAAAAAACTGGAGCAAGAGGACTTAGATCGATTCTGGAAAACATATTATTAAAAACAATGTTTGATCTACCAAGTCAAGATAACATTGAAGAAGTTATAATTGATTCTGGTGCGGCGAAAGGTATATCGGCGCCTGTTATTGTTCATTCGAAGAACAAAACTAAAACTGATAAGACTTCAGCAGCGTAATTTCACGTTAATAAACCATAATTTCCTATTGCATTATAAAATATAATATCCATATTTCACTGATGGATATAAAAGTGACATTACCGTTATTGCCATTAAGAGACATTGTAGTTTTTCCAAGTATGGTAATCCCTTTATTTGTTGGAAGAGATAAGTCCATCACTGCATTAAATGAGGTAATGAAAGGTGACAAAAAAATTGTTCTTGTCACACAAAAAAATTCTGAAGTTGATGATCCTAAAAAAAATGATGTATTCACTTATGGATGTGAAAGTAATATTTTGCAATTACTAAAACTTCCTGATGGAACTGTTAAAGTTTTAGTTGAAGGCACAAAGAGAGTTAAAATAGTTGATTTTAAAGATGATGAAAAGTTTATTAAATGTTCATTTGAGTATCAAAAAGATATTATTTCAAAAGAAGACGATCTTCTCCCATTAAGTTTAACTGCTATAAAAAGATTAGAAAAGCTTACTACAGTTAATAAAAAAATATCTTCCGAAACAATAAACAATATTAAACAATTAAAAGATCCATCAAAAATTGCAGATAACATTATTTCACATATCAATGCTAGCATTTCAGAGAAACAGCAAATTTTTGAAACTTTAGATGTTAAGAAGAGATTAAATAGCGTCATTAAAATCATGGAAAATGAGGCAAGTATCATAGGTGTGGAGAAGAGAATTAGAGGTAGAGTTAAAACTCAAATGGAGAAAACTCAAAGAGAGTATTATTTAAATGAACAGTTAAAAGCTATTCAAAAAGAATTAGGTGAGATTGAAGATGGTAAAGATGAGACCACAAGCTTAAAAAAATCAATTTTGAAGGCAAAGATGCCAAAAGAAGTTGAAAAGAAATGCATGTCTGAACTTAAAAAATTAAAAAATATGAGTCCGATGTCTGCTGAGGCAACTGTTGTAAGAAACTACCTTGATTGGATGGTAGATTTGCCATGGTTTAAAAAAGATAAAGTTGACATAGATTTGAACAAAGCTCTAAAAATTTTAGAAGAAGATCACTTTGGGTTAGAAAAAGTTAAAGAAAGAATAATAGAATTCTTAGCAGTGCAAAAAAGAATGGATAAAATAAAAGGTCCTATTCTATGTTTAGTAGGTCCGCCAGGTGTGGGAAAGACTTCTTTAGGTAAATCAATAGCTAAGGCAACTAATAGACAATTTGTAAGAATGTCTTTAGGTGGAGTAAGAGATGAAGCAGAAGTAAGAGGTCACAGAAGAACTTATATTGGTTCACTTCCTGGTAAAATTATTCAGATGATGAAAAAAGCTGGTACTAAAAATCCTTTATTTTTATTGGATGAAATAGACAAAGTTGGAAATGATTATAGAGGTGATCCTTCATCGGCTTTATTAGAGGCTTTAGATCCTGAACAGAATACTACATTTAATGATCATTACCTTGAAGTTGATTATGATTTATCAGATGTTATGTTTGTAACAACAGCAAATACATTAAATATTCTTCCCCCACTTTTAGATAGAATGGAAGTCATAAGAATTCCAGGATATACAGAAGATGAGAAGATTAACATTGCCAACAAATATTTACTTCCAAAACAAATCAAAGACAACGGTGTTAAAGAAGGTGAAATGAAGTTAGCTGACGATACAATTAAAGAAATTATAAGAAGTTACACAAGAGAAAGTGGTGTTAGAAATTTAGAAAGAGAAATATCAAAAGTAACAAGAAAAGTTGTTAAAAAAGTTGTAAATAATGAAGAAAAGAGTGTAGATGTTAATGAAAAAAATATACCTGACTTTCTTGGAATTAAAAAATTTAAATTTGGTGAACTAGAAACAAAAGATAAAGTTGGAATTGTCATAGGTTTAGCTTGGACAGAGTTTGGGGGAGAAATATTAAAAGTGGAAACAGTTAATATGCCAGGTAAAGGAAGGATGCAAATAACTGGAAAATTAGGTGATGTTATGCAAGAGTCTGTAAAAGCTGCAAAATCTTATGTTAGATCAAAATGTTTAGAGTTTGGAGTGACACCTCCACTATTTGAAAAAAAAGATTTTCATATACATGTTCCAGAGGGTGCAACACCAAAAGATGGACCTTCTGCAGGTATAGCTATGGTTACATCAATAGTATCTTCAATTACCAAAGTTCCAGTCAAGAGAGAAATTGCTATGACTGGAGAGGTAACGATTACAGGTCAAGTTTTACCTATCGGTGGACTTAAAGAAAAGCTATTAGCAGCTCATAGAGCTGGTGTTAAAAAAGTTTTGATACCTAAAGAGAATGAAAAAGATTTAGTTGATGTTCCAAAAAAAGTGAAAGATGATATTGAAATAGTTCCAGTCGAAACTGCTGATGAAGTAATTAAAATAGCTTTAACTAAAGAATTGAAGCCTACTGAATGGACTGAAGTAGATAAATTAACAGAAACTAAAAAAGACGACAAATCTCAAGCTAGTATTCAGTAATAAACAATTTACATTATTAAAACGTTGATGTAATAGTACCATGTTTTGGGCGGTTAGCTCAGTTGGTAGAGCATCTCGTTTACACCGAGGGGGTCAAAGGTTCGAGTCCTTTACTGCCCACCAAAATACGGGGGTGTAGCTCAGTTGGTTAGAGCGATCGCCTGTCACGCGATAGGTCGAGGGTTCGAGTCCCTTCACTCCCGCCATCAAATAAATGAACAAAATAGAGCCTTAAAATGTGACCTATCTGCTCTTTTAGTTGATCTAAAAGGTGCTATATAGACTCATCATGCTTGCGGAATTTTTAAAAGATTATTTACCAATAATTGTATTTTTACTAGTTGCACTTGCACTAAGTGTAGCATTTGTGGCGATCAATTATTTAGCATCTCCAAAAAATCCTGATCCAGAAAAATTATCAGCATATGAGTGTGGTTTCGAACCATTTAATGACTCTAGAATGGAATTTGATGTTAGATTTTATCTTGTTGCAATATTATTTATTATTTTTGATTTAGAAATCGCTTTTCTATTCCCTTGGGCAATATCTCTAGGCAAAATCGGAATATTTGGATTTACTTCAATGATGATCTTCTTATTTATTCTTACTATAGGGTTTATTTATGAATGGAAAAAAGGAGCATTAGACTGGGAATAAAATGAATTTAGAAGAAAGAAAAAAAAATATTCCGGAAGAATTTAAACAATTAGCACAAGATTTTAGTGACAATGGTTTTATAACAACATCACTGGATAATCTTGTTAACTGGGCTAGAACTGGATCATTACATTGGATGACTTTTGGTCTTGCATGTTGTGCAGTCGAAATGATGCAAACTTCAATGCCAAGATATGATTTAGAAAGATTTGGTGCTGCCCCTAGAGCTTCACCTAGACAATCAGATGTTATGATTGTTGCAGGAACTCTTACAAATAAAATGGCTCCTGCACTAAGAAAAGTTTATGACCAAATGCCAGAACCAAGATATGTAATTTCCATGGGAAGTTGTGCAAATGGTGGGGGGTATTATCATTACTCTTATTCTGTAGTGAGAGGATGTGATCGTATTGTACCAGTTGATGTATATGTCCCCGGGTGCCCTCCTTCTGCTGAAGCACTTTTATATGGAATAATGCAACTTCAAAAGAAAATCAGGAACAAAGGTTCTCTGGAAAGATAAAAAATGCAAAATATCCAGGATTTAGAAAAAATTTTGAATTCAGAACTAAATACTAAAATAAAAAGTTCTTTAATCAAACATAATCAAATTTACTTAAAAATTGGTGAAACGGACTTAACAGAAGTTATTTTATTCTTAAAAACAAATTCAAAAACTAAATTTAGACAACTGATAGATATCACAGCTGTAGATTTTCCTGAAAATGAAATTAGATTTAAATTAGTTTATTTATTATTAAGTCACGAATTTAATCAAAGAATTATCATAGAGATAGATGTAAAAGAAAAAGAAATTGTTGGTTCAATAACATCTATATTTCCTGCTGCAAATTGGATGGAAAGGGAAGTATTTGACATGTATGGAATTGATTTTAAAGATCACCCGGACTTGAGAAGAATACTTACAGATTATGGTTTTGAAGGACATCCATTAAGGAAAGATTTTCCTTTAACAGGTCATAATGAAGTTAGATATAGTCATGAAACAAAAAAAGTTATTTATGAACCAGTAAAATTAGAGCAAAATTATAGAAACTTTGATTATGAAAGTCCTTGGGAAGGAACCAAGTATATAAAAGAACAAACTAAAGAATAATGGCAAAAGAAACTAAAACTTTGAATCTAAATTTTGGACCTCAACATCCAGCAGCTCATGGGGTTTTACGATTAATATTGCAGTTAGATGGTGAAATTGTTGAAAAAGCAGATCCACACATTGGTTTATTGCATAGGGGTACAGAAAAATTAATTGAAAATAAAACTTATACTCAAGCTGTTCCGTATTTTGATCGATTAGATTATGTAGCACCAATGAACCAAGAACACGCTTTTGCTTTAGCAATTGAAAAAATTCTAAAAATAGAAGTTCCGATAAGAGCTCAATATATAAGAGTAATGTTTTGTGAGATTGGAAGAATACTTAGTCATATTTTAAATGTTACAACACAAGCAATGGATGTTGGTGCATTAACTCCTACTTTATGGGGATTTGAAGAAAGAGAAATATTAATGGGTTTTTATGAAAAAGTTTCTGGTTCTAGATTGCATGCTAATTATTTTAGAGCTGGAGGAGTACATCAAGACCTACCAAAAGGATTAGATAAAGAGATCGGAAAATTTTGTGAAAGATTTCCAAAAATAATAAATGATTTAGAATTGCTTTTAACTGATAACCGAATATTTAAGCAAAGGAACGTTGATATAGGAGTAGTATCAAAACAAGATGCTCTCGATTATTCTTTTTCTGGTGTTATGTTGAGAGGATCTGGTGTCCCTTGGGATTTAAGAAAATCCCAGCCGTACGATTGTTATGAACAATTCGAATTCAAAATTCCAGTAGGAAAAAATGGAGATTGTTACGATAGATATCTATGCAGAATTGAAGAAATGAAAGAAAGTGTAAATATAATAAATCAATGCTTGGCAAATTTACCTGTTGGACCAATTAAAACTGACGATGGAAAAATCAGTCCACCACCAAAAAAAGAAATAAAACAATCTATGGAAGCATTGATCCATCATTTCAAGTTATATACTGAAGGTTATAGGGTTGATAAAGACGAAATATATACAGCTGTAGAGGCTCCTAAAGGAGAATTTGGTGTTTACTTAATTTCTGATGGTTCAAGTAAACCTTACAAATGTAAAATTAGAGCTCCAGGATTTTCTCATTTGCAAGCAATGGATTACTTAATTAAAGGTCATATGTTAGCTGATGTTCCTGCAGTTTTAGGTTCAATGGATATTGTTTTTGGAGAGGTAGATAGATAATGGCTGTTAAAAAAATATCAAAAGTACAACCTGAAAAATTTGAGTTTAGTAAAAAAAACAAAGAGACTGCTGATAGTATAATTAAAAATTATCCTTCTGGAAAACAACAAAGTGCGGTTATGGCTTTATTGTACTTAGCACAAAAACAAAATGATAATTGGATACCTTTAAGTGCAATGAAATACATAGCAAAGTATTTAGATATGCCATACATAAAAGTATATGAGGTAGCTACCTTTTATAGCATGTATAATTTAACTCCAGTTGGTAAATATTTCTTTCAAGTATGTACTACAACCCCATGTATGTTAAGGGGTGCGTATAATTTAGTAGACGTTTGTAAACGAAAAATTTCTGAAGAAGAAAATTGTTTATCAGAGGATGGAAAAACTTCTTGGTTAGAAGTAGAGTGTTTGGGTGCTTGTGTGAATGCTCCTATGCTTCAATTGAATGAGGATTATTATGAGGATTTAGATCCAATAAAACTTGAGCAAATAATTGATAAAATAAGTAATGATGAAGTTCCTCAACCAGGATCATATAGAGGCAGATTAAGTTCTGAACCAGAAAATACTAGAAAAACATTAATAGGTAATAAAGATGCTTGAAGATAAAGATAGAATTTTTCAAAATTTATACAACGATTTTGGTGCTGATTTAGCATCTGCAAAACAAAGGGGGGACTGGAAGGACACAAAAGAAATTTGCGACAAAGGAAGAGAATGGATAATTAATGAAATTAAAACATCAGAACTTAGAGGAAGAGGCGGTGCTGGATTTCCTACAGGATTGAAATGGTCTTTTGCCCCAAAAGAAGTTGGATCAAGACCACATTATTTAGTAATTAATGCCGATGAGTCTGAGCCTGGCACGTGCAAAGATAGAGATATTCTAAGATTTGAACCTCATAAATTAATAGAAGGCTGCTTAATTGCATCTTACGCAGTTAATGCACATAAGTGTTATGTTTATATAAGAGGAGAATATTTTAATGAAGGACAAAAGCTTCAAACAGCTATCGATGAAGCATACAAGGATGGTCTCTTAGGAAAAAATTCTGCAGGGACTGATTGGGAATTAGATATATATATTCACTATGGTGCTGGTGCTTATATCTGTGGTGAGGAAACTGCTTTGCTCGAGAGTATTGAAGGAAAAAAAGGTCAACCAAGATTGAAACCTCCATTTCCGGCTTTAATAGGTCTTTATGGCTGCCCGACAATAATAAACAATGTTGAAACAATTTCAGTGGTACCAACTATACTTAGAAGAGGTGGAAAATGGTTTTCATCACTCGGTAGACCAAAAAATACTGGTTCTAAAATATATTGTATTTCAGGAAATGTAAATAATCCCTGCAACGTAGAAGAAGAAATGGGAATTCCATTAAAAGAATTAATTGAAAAACATGCAGGTGGAGTAATAGGTGGATGGGATAATCTAAAAGCAGTTATACCCGGTGGTTCATCAATGCCATTACTACCAAAAGAAACATGTGAAACAATTAAAATGGACTTTGATGCATGTGTTGAGAATAAAACTGGCTTAGGAACAGCTGGCATTGTGGTTATAAATAAAGATCAAGATATTATTAAGTGTATGGCTAGAATAGCAAGATTTTATAAACACGAGAGTTGTGGTCAATGTACACCATGCAGAGAAGGTTCTGGTTGGATGTGGAGAATGTTAGAGAGAATGGCAAAAGGTGAAGCTACAAGAGATGAAGTAGATATGTTATTAGATGTGACAAAACAAATTGAAGGTCATACAATTTGTGCTTTTGGAGAAGGATCTTCATGGCCTGTTCAAGGATTGATCAGAAATTTTAAAGATGAAATAATTGAAAGAAACAAGTTTGATCCAATTGTGAAAAAGCAAAAAGATATACCATATTTAGTTGATCAACATTTATTAGAAAAAGAAAATGCTTAAACTTAAAGTAAATGATATTGATGTTGAGGTAGAAGAAGGAACTACAGTATTGCAAGCCTGTGAACAAGCTGGAGCAGAAATACCAAGGTTCTGTTATCATGAAAAATTATCGATAGCTGGTAATTGTAGAATGTGTTTAGTTGAAATGGAAAAATCTCCTAAACCAATAGCTTCTTGTGCGATGCCAGCTGCAGAAGGGATGGTGCTTAAAACTAATACCGAAAAAGTGAAAAAAGCTAGAAAAGGTGTAATGGAATTTTTATTAGCAAACCATCCACTTGATTGTCCAGTATGTGATCAAGGTGGAGAATGTGATTTACAAGATCAATCCATGTATTACGGAATTGATAAATCAAGATTTAAAGAAAACAAAAGATATGTACCTGAAAAATACATGGGTCCTCTTATAAAAACTCAAATGACAAGATGCATTCATTGTACAAGATGTATTAGATTTGCAACCGAAGTTGCTGGTGTTCCTGAGCTTGGAGCAATTGGTAGAGGTGAGAATATGCAAATTACTACATATTTAGAAAAGGCAATGGAGTCTGAACTCTCAGCTAATGTTATTGATTTATGTCCTGTCGGTGCACTTACATCAAAGCCTTATGTCTTCGAAGCTAGACCATGGGAACTTAAAAAAACCGAGACAATTGATGTGATGGATGCTGTTGGATCAAATATAAGAGTCGATACATATGGATGGGAAGTCAAGAGAGTTCTTCCAAGAATTAATGAAGAAATAAATGAAGAATGGATATCAGATAAAACCAGATATGCATGTGATGGCTTAAAAAATCAAAGATTAGATACACCTTATGTAAAGATTAATAATAAATTAAAGCCATCAAGTTGGGATGAAGCTTTTAAAGCTGTATCTGAAAAAATTTCAAAAACAAAGTCTGAAAAAATTGCTGGATTTATAGGTGATATGACAAATATGGAAACTACTTATGCAGCAAAAGATTTTTTTGAAAAAACGATTAAGTCTGAAAATTTGGAATCTAGATATGAAAAATTATATATTAATACAAATGTAAGAAGTAATTATCTATTTAACAGTTCCATTGAAGGATTAGAAAAAAGCGACTTAATAATTCTAATAGGTACAAATCCAAGATTTGAAGCAACAATGTTAAACTCACGAATTAGAAAAAATTATTTAAAAAATAAGACCGAAATTATATCTTTAGGCGATGTTGGTAATTTAACATATCCTTACCAAGTTATAACGAATAACACCGACACTATAAAAGATATTATTGATAATAAACATGAAATTTCTGAAAAAATTAAAAAATCTAAATATCCGTGTGTAATTTTTGGACAATCTGTTCTCAAACTTAAGTCGGCACCTTACATATTTGAGGAATTTAAAAATTATTTATTAGAAAATAATAAAATTTCTGATGATTGGAATGCAATAAATATATTGTCAAAAAATTCATCCACCATAGGTTCATATGACTTAAATATATTGCCAAAAAATTCTAGCTTTGAAATATTGGATAAATTAGAAAATAATAGCTTTGAAGTTTTAATTTTATTTGGCCAAGATAATTTAAAATTTGAGAAAAAAAATGAATTTATAATTTATATTGGTAGTCATGGTGATAAAGGCGCAAGTATTGCTGATATAATTTTACCTGGTGCCGCTTACACAGAACAAGATGGTTATTTTACAAATTTAGAAGGAAAATTGCAAAAAGCTTACAAGGCATCATATCCACCAGGTGAAGCTAAAGAGGATTGGCAAATAATAAATGAACTGTCTTCATTTATTAAGAGAAAAAATTTATATAAAGATAAAAATCAACTTATTGATACATTAATTAATTATTTAAATCTTAATAATAAAAATGAGACTGAATTTAAAATTCCTGAGTATAATTTTAAATCAGAAAAAATTATTACTGAAGAGATTGATTATTATCACTCTAATGCAATAGCAAGAGCATCAAAAACAATGTCAGAGTGTAAAAATATTAGAATGAGTTTGCCAAAAACTGGAACCGATAATTAATGGCTGAATTATTTATATTTTTTGAACAAATTTATAAAATTTTGTTTTTATTAATCCCAGTTTTAGTATCTGTAGCAATGATTGTTTGGTTAGATAGAAGAGTATGGGCATTCGTTCAAAAAAGAAGAGGTCCTAATGTTGTTGGTCCATTTGGATTATTTCAAACATTAGCTGACGCATTAAAATACATTTTTAAAGAAATAATCATTCCAGCAAGCTCAAATAAAGTTATATTTGTCTTAGCCCCAATAGTTACAATGACTTTGGCTTTAATTGCTTGGGCGGTAATTCCTTTTAGTGAAACTTTTGTACTAGCGGATATCAATGTCGGTATTTTATATCTTTTTGCAGTTTCATCTTTAGGTGTTTATGGAATAATTATGGGTGGATGGGCATCTAATTCAAAGTATCCTTTTCTAGGAGCAATTAGATCAGCTGCTCAAATGGTTTCTTATGAAGTTTCCATAGGTGTAATAATTATAAATGTATTACTTTGTGTAGGTTCATTAAATCTAAGTGACATCGTTTTAGCTCAAAAAGATTTATGGTTTGTAATACCACTATTCCCAATGTTTATAATATTTTTTATATCAGCCTTAGCAGAAACTAACAGACCACCTTTTGATTTGCCTGAAGCTGAAGCAGAATTGGTTGCAGGTTACCAGACAGAATACTCTGGAATGATGTATGCAATGTTTTGGTTAGGGGAGTATGCTAACATTTTACTTATGTGTGCAATGGGATCCATTTTATTTCTTGGTGGCTGGTTATCTCCGATAGATTTATTTCCTTTCAATGTTATTCCAGCACCTATGTGGTTAATCTTAAAAATACTATTTTTATTTATCTTATTTGCTCTGATAAAAGCAATAGTACCTAGATATAGGTATGATCAATTAATGAAACTTGGTTGGAAAATTTTTCTACCATTTTCACTAATTTATGTAGTATTAACTGCAAGTTTTTTAATGTATTTTGATTTATTACCGGGGAATTAATATGAGCTTAATAAGATTATTCAAAACAGTTTTTATGATTGATTTTTTAACAGGATTAATCATGGCAATAAAAGAAATATTTAAACCAAAAAAAACAATTAATTATCCATTTGAAAAAGGCTCAATTAGTCCAAGAGCTAGAGGAGAACATGCACTAAGAAGATATCCAAATGGTGAGGAGAGATGTATTGCTTGTAAACTATGTGAAGCTGTTTGTCCTGCTCAGGCTATAACAATAGAGTCTAGCGAGAGAGAAGATGGAAGTAGAAAAACTACTCGTTATGATATTGATATGTTAAAATGTATTTATTGTGGTTTGTGCGAACAATCATGTCCAGTTGATGCGATTGTTCAAGGTCCAAATTTTGAATTTGCTACAGAAACAAGAGAAGAACTTTACTATAACAAAGAAAAGTTGTTAGAGAATGGAGATAGATGGGAGAATATTTTAGCAGCAAATATTAATGCTGATAGCTCCCACAGATAATCAATGATTGCTCACGCAATAGTCTTTTATATATTTTCACTGATTGCAATTGTCTCTGCAATTATGGTAACTGTTTCGAAAAACACAGTTAATTCAGTTTTTTTTTTAATATTGGACTTTATTAGTATTTCTTGCCTATTCATCATGATTGGTGCCGAATTTTTAGGAATGATAATGCTTATTGTGTACGTTGGAGCAGTGGCAGTATTATTTTTATTTGTTGTTATGATGTTAAATGTGGCTCAACAAAAAAATGAATGGTTTAATTCTAGCGGAAGAAGTTCCCATATTCCAGTTGGTCTATTAGTAAGTATAATTATATTTTTTGAATTAATTATTGTTATAGGTGGATGGAAATATAAACCAGATTTGTTAGATTCAATTGCAATTGAAATAAATACTGACTTAACAAATACTCAATCTTTAGGAAGCGTTATATATACTGATTATATTCATTTGTTTCAATTATCTGGAATGGTTTTATTGGTAGCCATGATTGGAGCAATTGTATTGACTTTCAGACAAAGATCTGGAGTAAAAAGACAAAGTTATTTCAAACAAATATCTAGAGATAGAAAAGATGGTATTGAATTAGTTGATGTTGAAAATAATAAAGGAGTTAAAATAGATGCTTAGTATTGGTCTTGGACATTACTTAACTCTCGCAGCTATTATATTCACAATTGGCATTGTGGGTATTTTTCTAAATAGAAAAAATATTATTGTTATATTGATGAGCATTGAATTAATACTTTTAGCTGTAAATATAAATTTAGTATCTTTTTCTATTTTTATTAACGATTTGAGTGGTCAGGTTTTCACATTATTCATATTAACAGTGGCTGCAGCTGAGGCCGCAATAGGACTTGCAATTATTGTAGTTTACTACAGAAATTCTGGAACAATAAGAGTTGAAGAAATCGACAGATTGAAAGGGTAAATGGAATACTTAATATTATTTTTACCTTTGCTAGGTTCAATTATATCGGGTTTCTTTGGCAAAACTATTGGTGATAGATTATCTCAATTAATCACGTGTATTTTGGTTTCTATTTCGGCATTATTATCTTTGATCATATTTTTTAAAGTTGTTTCATCAGGGTATGAGCATAATGCAACTATCGCAACTTGGATAAATTCAGGATCTTTAAACGTAAATTGGTCAATTAAAGTTGATGCTCTTTCTGCAGTAATGTTAGTTGTAGTTACTTTAGTTTCATCCTTAGTTCATATCTATTCTGTTGGTTACATGTCTCATGACCCACATAAACCAAGATTCATGTCCTATTTATCATTATTTACATTCGCTATGTTAACCTTAGTAACATCAGATAATTTTTTGCAATTATTTTTTGGATGGGAAGGAGTTGGTCTTTGCTCGTACTTTTTAATTGGTTTTTGGTATAAAAAAGAAACTGCTAATGCTGCTGCTATTAAGGCTTTTGTAGTAAATAGAGTTGGGGACTTTGGTTTTGCATTGGGAATTTTTTTAATATTTTATATTTTTGGCACAGTAAATTACGACGAAGTTTTTCTTAAAATACCTGAAATTATAGATCAAAAAATAAATTTTCTAGCTTTTGAATTTAATACAATAGATTTAATTTGTTTATTACTTTTTATTGGAGCAATGGGAAAGTCAGCTCAATTTTTGCTTCATACATGGTTACCAGATGCTATGGAAGGTCCAACACCAGTATCTGCATTAATTCATGCAGCCACAATGGTAACTGCAGGAGTTTTTTTAGTAGTTAGATGTTCTCCAATTTATGAGTACTCAGAATTAGCTTTGTCTGTAATCACATTAGTTGGAATGACCACAGCTTTTTTTGCAGCTACAGTTGCATTAGTGCAAACAGATATAAAAAAAATTATCGCTTATTCAACATGTAGTCAATTAGGATACATGTTTTTTGCAGCAGGTGTAGGTGCATATAATGTTGCAATGTTTCATTTATTTACACATGCTTTTTTTAAAGCTCTACTTTTCTTAGGCTCTGGATCAGTAATTCATTCATTTAAAGATGAACAAGATGTTACTAAGATGGGAGGAGTATTTAAAAAATTACCCTACACTTATGCATTAATGGTTGTTGGTACTTTAGCTTTAACAGGATTTCCTTTCTTATCAGGCTTTTATTCTAAAGATGCAATAATTGAATTTGCTTATATAAGTGAAACAAAATTTGGAATTTATGCTGCTGTTATAGGTGTATTAACTGCTGTAATGACCTCTATATACTCATGGAGATTAATATTTAAAACTTTTCATGGAGATTACAAAAATAAAGATCTTAGTATTGATACAATGCACGAGTCTCCATTAAGCATGATGTTACCTTTAGTATTATTAGCCGTTGGTGCAATTTTTTCAGGCTTTTTATTTAAAGAATTATTTATAGGTCATGATACAATGTATAGTTTTTGGGGTGAATCTATAAAATTTCTAGAACCGTTAGGAAAAGAACATCCTCCAACTTGGTTTTTGTTTTTAACTCCTACGTTGGTAGTATTAACAATACCATTGTCATATTATCTATTTGTTAAAAATACTAAAATCGTGGATGAAATAGTTTCCATAAACATGCCAGTTTATATTTTTCTCCAAAAAAAATGGTATTTTGATGAATTATATGAACAAATTTTTATTAAACCATCAAAAAGTTTTGGAATATTTCTTTGGAAAAAAATTGATGGATTAATAATTGATAAATTTGGACCAGATGGAGTTTCAAACTTGATAAAATTATTTTCATTTAAAGCAGTAAAGTTTCAATCAGGATATATTTATCAGTATGCTTTTATAATGCTTCTAGGTTTTTCAATTCTATTAACTTTATTAATAGTAAAATAATATGAATTTTCCAATT
>CACPFN010000020.1 GCA_902633185.1 uncultured Pelagibacteraceae bacterium
TCAGGCAATTTTAAATCGTCTCTATTTTTATTAGGAATATTTTCTAGATATCTAATAATGTCATATGAAAAGTATCCTGATATTATGGAGCTAATTGAGGGTAATTCTTTGGGAATTTTAAATTTAAAACTTTCAATAACATTTTCTATATTTTTCTTTGCAGTACCTTTCAAAATTTTAACTTTGTTATCAAAGTATATTTTGCTTACATTATTATTAAATTCCCAAATTTTATCAGGATTTTTTCCAAAAATTGTATATCTACCTTTAATAAATCCTTTTTCTACCGACTCAAACACAAAAGCATTTTTTTCAGTAAAGAAATTATTTATTAGATTTATTATTTCTTTAGAACCATCACTATCCAAAGATAAATACAGTATTTGGTTTATTTTTTTTTTATGATTAATCTTAAATTGTTTAAGGCTTATATTAAGCATTATTTAAAATAATCTTTTATTCGATCTATATTGTTATTAAAAATTTTAACTTCATACTTGGTGTTAAGTGATGTATCATAGGAACTATAAATATCATCGATCAAATTGATATTTGTTTTAGCTAAATATTCTTTAATATTTTCATTTGTACTTTTTAAATTTTCATAATTAATCTGTTTAATCTTTGCTAAAAATATATTGTTAGCTTTGTTTGAAACCATAACAAAACTATTTTTTGGCAATTCATAAATAAGCTTTAAAGATGTCTTGTCAAATAAACTATCATCATTAATTGAATTAACTATTCCTGAATTTATATTTTTTTTATCTTTTACTAGATTGTCAAAGTCAGAATCATTGAAATCTTTATTTTGAATTTTTTCAAATAAATTTTTATTCAGATCAAATTTTTTCTTTAATAAAATTCTATTTTTAACTCTATCTCTAAAGGATGAATTATTTTTATTTGGCAGTAAATTATTTATTTTTGTAACTTGATATAGTAAAAAGTAATTATCTTTATCTTTTAAAACTATTTCTCTTTTATCTTTGTTTTCATAAATTTCTTTAAATACATCGTCCTCATTTACGAACTTAAAATTGTTTCTTTTTTGCAATGTTATCTCATTTTTTTTAGCGATATCTTCTAAAGAAACTTCATTTAATATATCATTTTCGATTTCATCAATTTTTTTGTAAAAATCTTCATTAAATTCGTTGATTTCAATTAGATTTGAGGGTTCGACTTTAGCATAACTAAAATCAATGTATGCTTCTTTTAGGTTTTCCTCATTTTCAATTATATAATTATTAATTTCGACTTCTGAAATATTTTTATCGTAAGCATATTCAAGATCATAATATTGAATATTTATTTTTTTGTTTTCATTTATGTAAATCTTATTTTGTAAATAATATGGTGATTTAATACCACCACCAATATAATCAAATAGTCTTTTTCTTAACTGAGAATTTTTTAGTCTATTTTCAAATTCAGCTGCAATAATATTATTCTCTAAAAGAAATTTTTCATATTTTAATCTTGAAAAATTTTTGCCATCATCAAGAAAATTTATGTCATTTTGTAGATTTAATTTTAATGATCTATCTGAAACTTTTAAATTTAAATCTTTATACTCCATTGACATTAAATCTTTTGATATAAGGTCACTCAAAATTCTCTCTAAGATATTGTTATCTAAATTTTCTTTTATATAATCAGGATTAATTCTTGATCTGTTTATATGATCAATGAAGTCTTTCGTTGAAATTGAATTATTATTTATCTTAGCAATATTATTTGTGTTGCCACCACTAAAGACGCTTCCCATCCCCCAAAAAACAAAAGGAACAATTATTATAGCCACTAGGACACCTGCCAATTTACTATTTGTAAAACCTCTTAATTTTCCTAACATGAGTAATTCTTTATATATTGATTATAAAAAACAAACCTATAAATTAAATTATCTAAGATGACAAATAATAATATGATCTTTATAGCTAATTGGAAGATGAATGGAGAAAAAAGTCATATCTCTGGCATCAATAAAACCATAAAATTTTTAAAAAAATCAAAAAATAAAAAAAATCAAATAATTTACTGTCCACCATTTACCTTAATTTCATCGGTTAAAAACAAAGTAAAAAACACTAAAATTAAAGTAGGTGCTCAGAACATTTCTCAATTAAATGATTATGGTGCATTTACAGGATCTATAAATTCTAAATTAATTAAGTCAGCAGGAGGTGAGTATGTAATTGTTGGCCATTCTGAAATTAGAAATCAGGAGAATGATATAATAATAAACAAAAAAATTCATTCAGCACTCAAAGAAAAATTAAAAGTAATTCTTTGTATTGGGGAAACATATAAAGAAAAAAAAAATAATAAAACTCTCTCAGTGCTTAAAAGACAAATAACCATTGCATTAAAGAATATAAAAAAAATTAATAATATTATTTTTGCATATGAACCTAGATGGGCCATCGGAACTGGAAAAATACCAAAATCACCTGAATTAAGAAAAAATTTTAAAGACATAAACAACATAATTAAAAAATTAAAAAAAAATCAAAAATATAAAATTATCTATGGAGGATCTGTTAACTCTAAAAATGTATCAGAGTTAAAAGAAATTAATGATTTAAAAGGATTTTTAATAGGAAGCGCTTCTTTGAGGGCAAAAAATTTTATTGATATAATTAAAAAAACAACTAATTAAATCTCGTGGAAAATATACTTTTAATAATTAATATTATTCTTGCAGCTATTTTAGTTGTATTAGTTTTATTTCAAAAATCTGAGGGTGGTGCATTAGGTATTGGAGTGTCTCAAGATAACTTTATGCTTTCAAGATCTGCAGGAAATTTTTTAACTAAAGCTACAGCAATAATTGCTACTCTATTTATAATATGCAGTCTGTGTTTAACGATTCTTTCTAGAGGTGAATTAGCTCCCACAACATCAGTTTTAGATAAAATAGAGGAAACTGATGATGCTCCAAAGGTTCCAGATAGCAATAATTAATACTTTGAATTTTTAAGTTTTAGGTCTATAAGATAATTCCATGGCGCGATATATCTTTGTCACCGGCGGCGTGGTATCATCTCTTGGAAAAGGATTATCCTCAGCATCACTTGCATATTTATTAAAGTCACAAGGTTACAAAGTCAGGATACGTAAAATGGATCCATATTTAAATGTTGATCCAGGAACAATGAGTCCTTTTCAACACGGAGAGGTATTTGTAACTGATGATGGCGCAGAAACTGATTTAGATTTAGGACATTACGAAAGATTTACAAATATTTCATCAAAACAATCGGATAATATTACTACAGGTAAAATTTATAGCGATGTAATCAAAAAAGAGAGACAAGGGGGCTATCTAGGTAAGACAGTTCAGGTTATACCTCACATAACAGATAGAATTAAAAAATTTATTAGCAAAGACATTAGTAACGAAGATTTTGTAATTTGTGAAATTGGTGGAACTGTTGGTGACATAGAAAGTTTACCATTTCTAGAAGCTATAAGACAGTTCTCAAACGATCATGGAAGGTCGAGGACATTATTTGTTCATTTAACTTTAGTACCATATATGAAATCTTCTGATGAGATAAAAACTAAACCTACGCAACACAGTGTCAAAGAATTAAGAAGTATTGGTATACAGCCAGATATTGTTATATGTAGATCAGAGCAACATATACCTTTAGAGCAAAGAAAAAAAATATCTTTATTTTGTAATGTTGATATTGAAAATGTTATCGAGACTGTTGATGTTCGAACAATTTATGAGGCTCCAATTAGTTTTTATAACCAAAAATTAGATAAACAAGTCTTAAAATATTTTAAGATAAAATCAAAAAAGAAACCTAATTTAAATCCATGGAAAAATATTACCTCTACTGTTCTAAAAAATAATAAAGTAATTAACATTGGAATAATCGGTAAATATGTAAACTTAAAAGATGCATATAAATCTTTAGATGAAGCATTAACACACGGTGGTATAGCAAATAATGTTAAAGTTAATTTGGTAAGAATTGAATCTGATAAATTAAAAAAAAATGAAATAACCAAAAAACTTAAGAGTGTTTCTGGAATATTAATACCAGGTGGATTTGGTAAAAGAGGAACAGAGGGGAAGATTGTAGCAATTAAATATGCAAGAGAAAAAAAAATACCCTTTTTTGGTATTTGTTTTGGAATGCAAATGGCAATTATTGAATTTGCCAGAAATATATTAAATATAAAAAATGCCAGTTCTACAGAGTTTGATAAAAAATGCTTTCCTGTAATTGGATTAATCTATGAATGGAACAGAAATGGAAAAGTTTTTAAGGGCACAGAAAAAAAACTTGGTGGAACAATGAGATTAGGTCTTTACACAGCTAAATTACAAAATAATTCTGCCATAAAGAAGATTTATAAATCTAATATAATAAAAGAAAGACATAGACACAGATATGAAGTTAATAATAATCAGAGATCAAAATTTGAGAAAAAAGGATTAATATTTTCAGGAATGTCACCAGATAATAAATTGCCTGAAATAATTGAGTTAATAAATCATCCTTGGTTTATAGGTGTTCAATTTCATCCAGAGTTCAAATCAAGACCATTATCACCACATCCGTTATTTAAATCATTTATAAAGGCTGCAAAGAACTATCATGGAAAATAGAATTGTTAAGTGTCAGGATTTAAATATATCTAACTCAAATAAAATTTGTTTAATAGCAGGACCCTGCCAATTAGAAACTGAGCAACATGCGCTAGATATGGCAGGAGAAATAAAAAAAATTGCAGACAAATATAATATTGGATTAATTTATAAAACTTCCTTTGATAAAGCTAACAGAACAAGCCTTGATGGAAAAAGAGGAGCAGGATTAGAAAATTCGTTACCAGTTTTTGATAAAATAAAAAAACAAATAAAAATTCCTGTCCTTACAGATATTCATAATGAAGAACAGTGTGCAATTGTTGCCCCTCATATAGATGTTTTACAAATACCCGCTTTTTTGTGTAGACAAACAGACTTATTAATTGCTGCCGCAAAAACAAAAAAAATCATTAATGTAAAAAAGGGTCAGTTCTTGGCTCCATGGGATATGGTTAATGTAACAAAAAAAATATCAGACTCAGGAAATAATAATATTCTAGTAACAGAGAGAGGAGCTAGTTTTGGATATAACACTTTAGTGTCTGACATGAGATCAATTCCTATAATGGCAAAGAATGGTTATCCAATTGTTTTTGATGCCACTCACTCAGTTCAACAACCAGGAGGTCAAGGTAATAAAAGTGGTGGGGAAAGAGAATTTGTCGAACATTTATCAAGAGCTGCTGTTGCAGTTGGTGTTGCTGCAATTTTTATAGAAACACATCAAGATCCTGATAATGCCCCCTCTGATGGTCCAAATATGGTTCCACTTAAAGAATTAGATAATCTTATAAGTCAGATAGTTCAAATAGATAATCTAGTAAAAAAAAATAATGTCTAAAATTTCAAAAATTATTGCAAGACAAGTTTTTGATAGCAGAGGAAATCCAACAATAGAAACTGAAGTATTTGTAAAAGACATTAGTGCCTCAGCGATTTGTCCCTCGGGTGCATCTACAGGAACCTATGAAGCTTTTGAAAAAAGAGATATAAATAATAAAAAATACCTTGGAAAAAGCGTTTTAAAACCTGTTGAATTTATAAATAAGGTAATATCAAAAAAGTTAAAAAATTTTAATATCCATCAACAAGAAAAAATAGATAATTTATTAATTAGGCTTGATGGTACAAAACAGAAAAAAAAAGTTGGAGCTAACGCAATTCTTTCTGTCTCAATAGCTGTCAAAAAACTTTCATCAAAAATAAAAAAGATACCAATTTATAAAAATTTACTTGTAAATAAAAACTTCAAATTACCATATCCAATGATGAATATAATTAATGGTGGAGCACATGCAAATAATGGTCTTAGAATACAAGAATTTATGATCAGACCAGATAAAGCAAAATCATTTTCAGAGGGTGTTAGGATATGTTTTATAGTCATCAATAAACTAAGAGATTTAATAAAAAAAATGGGTCATTCTACGTCTGTAGGTGATGAAGGTGGATTTGCGCCTATGATAAATGATAATGAAAGTGCGCTAGAACTAATAGTAAAAGCAATAAACTTATCTGGTTTTAAAAATGGAAAAGATATAGTTATTTGTTTGGATGTTGCGGCAAATGAGTTAATAAAAAATAAACATTATTCAATTCATTCTAAAAAGCACGTAAATGTGGACAAAACAATTTCTGAATACTTAAAATTAATAAGAAAATATAAAATAAAATCGATAGAAGATCCATTTGGCGAAAACGATTGGTCTGCATGGACAAAATTATTAACACAAACAAAAGATAAAGTGCAAATTGTTGGTGATGACCTATTTGTTACAAATTTGGAACGATTAAAAATTGGTTTCTTGAATGTTTCAGCAAATTCAATATTGATTAAATTAAACCAAATTGGAACTGTAACTGAAACATTAGAGGTAATAAAATTTGCAAAATTGATAGGGTATAAGACTATAATTTCTCACAGGTCTGGAGACAGTGAAGATACATTTATTGCAGATTTTGCAGTTGGCACAGATTCTAATCAGATAAAAACAGGATCATTGTCTAGATCAGAAAGAGTATCAAAATATAACCAATTGTTAAGAATTGAGCATAATCTTGGAAAAAAATCTAAAATGCATAATATTAATTAATGATAGATAAAATAAAAAAAAATTATTTTATATTAATTATAACTTTTTTGTTTATTTATTTTTTTTTCAATTTATTAGGTGGTGATAGAGGTTTAATTTCCTTCATAAAAAAAAAAGAGATTTATGAAGATTTAAAAACTAAACAGAATGATCTAAGAATCAAAATTCAAGATTTAGAGCATAAAAATTCGTTATTAACTGAAAATATAGACCTTGATTTTATTGAAATTTTAATACGAGACAAATTTTTATTTGGAAAAGAGGGAGAGACTACCTATATAATAGAGCAGAATGGAAAAAACTAAACCAAGACATCCGGAAAAAGTAAAAAACCCAATAAATCCTATTAAAAAGAAACCTGAATGGATTAGGTCTAAACTTTCTGATAGTAAAGAATTTTTTCTTACTAAAACTGTAGTTAATCAAAATAATCTTGTTACTGTTTGTCAGGAAGCAAACTGCCCAAATATAACAGAGTGTTGGAGCAAAAGACACGCAACATTTATGATTATGGGAGATACTTGTACAAGAGCATGCGCATTTTGCGATGTAAAAACTGGAAAACCAGAAAAATTAGATCCTTTTGAACATATTAAAATAGCAAATGCTGTAAATAAATTGAACTTAAGACATGTAGTTATAACATCAGTAGATAGAGATGATTTACCAGACGGTGGGTCAAATCATTTCAAAGAAGTGGTATTGATGACTAGAAAAAAAAACCCAAACACTACAATCGAGGTTTTAACTCCAGATTTTTTAAGAAAAGGTGAGTCTTATAAAACAATATTAGAGTCTGAACCTGATGTTTTTAATCATAATATTGAAACAGTACCAAGACTGTATGTCAAAGTGAGACCAGGTGCTAGATACTTCGCATCCTTAGAACTTCTTAAGAATGCAAAATTAAATAATAAAAAAGTATTTACTAAATCTGGAATCATGGTTGGTTTAGGTGAAGAGAGAGACGAAATAATTCAAGTTATGGATGATCTAAGATCAGCAGATGTAGATTTTTTAACAATAGGTCAATATTTGCAACCGTCAGTAAAACATCATCCCTTAGATAGATACTATCATCCAGACGAATTCAAAGAATTAGAAGTAATAGCAAAGTCAAAAGGATTTTTATTAGTTTCTTCATCTCCTTTAACCAGATCATCATATCACGCAGATGAAGATTTTGCTAAATTAAAACAAAACAGACTTAATTAATTTCATGCCAAAAGCATCTGTAACGCGACTTATAGAACGCGATAAAAAAACACTTATAAATTTTGTTTTAGATATTGAAAAATATCCAGAATTTATTCCTTTCTGTATAGATTCAAAGGTGTACAAAAAAAAAGAGGAAAAAAATTCTATTAATATAATAGCTGATTTAACTATTGGTAAAAGACCTTTTACAGATACTTATAAAAGCGATGTTAGATTTGATAAAATAAATGATCATATCCATGTCACGAATATTGATGGACCACTTAATTATCTTGAAAATAACTGGAAATTTATTGAAAAAGATAATTTTACAGAAGTTCATTTCGATGTTGATTTTGAAATTAAGAATAAATTTCTTAATATTATAATGTCAAAATCTTTTCAATATGGACTTAATAAAATAGCCGATGCTTTTCAAAAAAGAGCTGAAAGTCTCTAATTTATAACTAAATAATTTTTATTAATAAATTAATACATTTTTCAACAGTATTATTTTGTATTATTGATCTTTTCCTTTTTCCAAATAAATTTTTGATAATAAAAATTTTATTTCCTTTCTTTATACCAATAAATACAAGACCTACAGGTTTATTTTTTGTACCACCTTTAGGACCTGCAACACCTGTAATTGATAGGTTGATTTTGCATTTTGATAATTTTGATAAATTTTCTACCATGGATTTACAACATTCTTGGCTTACAGCTCCATATTTATCAATTGTGCTTTTTTTAACTTTGAGAATTTTAATTTTAGCATTGTTAGAGTATGTAATTAATCCCATCTTAAAATACTTTGATGAGCCGCTTAATTTAGTTAATTTACTTGATAGTAAACCACCAGTGCAAGACTCTGCTATAGATATTGTGTTTTTTGTTTTTATCAATTTTTTGTGTAATTTATCAATGCTCATTAAAATTTTAATGAAATAAGATATATTATTAACATTGTATATAACCCAGCCATTATATCATCCATAATAATACCAAAAAAATTTTTATGTTGTTTGTCAAAATAACTTACAGGGAATGGTTTAACGATATCAAAAAATCTAAAAAGAATAAAAGACAATAAATAATATATTTCAACTGGAATATTTATTAGATTTTTAGATGATAAATACACTATAAGAATTAGTGGCATTGCTTGACCTAACACTTCATCAATTACAATTTGCCTAGGATCTTTATTTTCAAATTCAGTTTCAGAGTCCATCACAGCATAAAAAGAATAAAAAAATGTTATGGAATATAAGATCAAAATATAATTTAGGTTTTTAAATTGCAATATCTCAAACAATATATAAAGAATTATTAATGTACTTAAGGACGTAAAAGTTCCAGGAATTCTAGAAATATATCCATTTCCAAAAAAAGTTGATATCAGTATATTTATTTTTTTCATTTTGATACTGAGCAAATTACTTCACATGCAATTGCTTGTTCTTTTCCAATTATACCCAATTTTTCAACAGTTTTCCCTTTTAAATTTATTAAATTTTTATTTATTGAAAGCAAATTTGATAATGATTTTATTATTTTATTTCTAATTTTTGATACTTTTGGATTTTCACAAATTAAATTTATATCTATATTGTTTATAGAAAAATTATTATTTTTTAAAAACTTTAGAACTGGTTCTAGCATGTTTTTTGACCTGATATTTTTAAATCTATTTAAATTACTTGGAAATAGTGTGCCAATATCACTTTTTCTCATTGCTCCTAATAAACCATCTATAATTGAATGTAGAATTACGTCCCCATCAGAATGACCTTTAAGACCTGAGTGAAAAGGGATTTTTACGCCCCCTAGAAAAAGTTTTTTATTTTTAATTAATCTATGAACATCGAAACCTATACCAAAATATGTTTCTGATTTTAGATAATTTAAATCTTCAATTGTTGTTATCTTAAAATTTTTTTTATCTCCAAGAATAAACTTAATTTTTCTATTATTTCTTAAATACAAACTGGCTTCATCAGTAATTTTTTCTTTATTTGATTTATATAAATTAAAAAGTTCTTGAAAATTAAAGCACTGTGGAGTTTGTGTAAGTAAAACCTTATTTCGATCTAAATTATTTATTTTATTTTTAATTTTATACTTTACTGAATTTTCAGATTTTAAATAGGGAACAACTGCGTTATTATTTTTTAATTCTTTTTTTAATTTTTTTAGTAGATTAATCGATAAATTTGGTCTTGCTGCATCATGAATAAATACATTTTTAATTTTTTTATTTTTCAAAAAATTAAGAGCATTCTGGGTTGAATTATGTCTTTCTTTTCCGCCTTTTATTACATCTATATTTTTATAACTAACTTTTTTATTTGAAACTATTAAAATTTTTTTAAACAGTTTTGAGTCTAAGGCGGTTTTTAATGAATGCTCAAATAAAGGCTTATTTTTATAGCTTAAAAATTGCTTATTTAGTTTTGATTTAAATCTCTTACTTTTTCCTGCACTTAATAATATAAAACAATCACTCATGTATTTATTTATAAATTTTTATATATATTCATAGTTTATGCTAACATTCATAAAAAGAAATTTATTTATAATAATAATATTTTTTCTGACTGTACTTCTATCTTTTATTACATTTTTAACATTTATCGATAGAAGTTTTATTGCATTGAATGAACAAAACCTGCAATTAGTATTAATTGTCAACATTATTTTTTTATTATTATTTTTTGTTTTAATTTTTATTGATATCAAAAATTCAATTAGGAATAATATAAATGTAAGAGGTTCAGTTGCAAATAGAAAATATATAATTTCCTTTGGACTTTTTACTTTAATTCCATCTTTACTTATTGCGATATTCTCTCTGTTTATTTTCTCTTTTGCTCTTGAAAAATACTTTGATAAA
Source organism: uncultured Pelagibacteraceae bacterium (assembly GCA_902633185.1). Lineage (GTDB taxonomy): Bacteria > Pseudomonadota > Alphaproteobacteria > Pelagibacterales > Pelagibacteraceae > Pelagibacter. Next base: position 10,802 of record CACPFN010000020.1, read on the forward strand.
AAAATTACAACTGCTGTTAACAATTCTTATGAAATTGCAAAAAATTATGTTGATGAAAAAAGAAATAAAATTCAATCTGAAATAGTCTTAATCGCATTTGATCTAAACAAATATTATAATATTTACAAATCTGATCCAGATAGATTTAAGGCATTCTTAAATACTCAAAATCTAATCAGAGATATTGATCAACTTTATTTAATTAATTCTGCTGGAGAATTAATTATTTCGGCAAATGATTACAAGTATATTAAGATTGAGGATCAAGCTATTCAAATGGTAAAATCCGATGATAGACCCCTAAAGATCATAAATGCTCCTGAAAATAGATCTGCAGCTGTAATAAGACTCCAAAATTTTGAGGATACCTTTTTATACGTAGTAAAAAGTATTGATAAGAATATTTCTAATTATTTAATTGAGTCGGAAGAAGCATTAAATTTTTATTATACTGTTGAGAATCAAAGCCTAGGAATAAGAATTTCTTTTGCTATTATATATATATCTTTAGTAACGCTTTTGTTGTTTTTATCAATAACTATAGCAATTAGATTTTCATCAAGATTTTTTATTTCAATTAATAACCTGATCACCGCATCTGAAAAAATAGGAAAAGGAAATTTAGATGTGCAAGTTCCAGAACTTAAAGCAGACAAAGAAATGGAACTACTTAATAAAAATTTTAATTCTATGATTGATAAACTAAAAAACCAGCAAGAAAAATTATTATCTAATGAAAGACATGAAGCTTGGGAAACAGTTGCAAGAAAAATGGCTCATGAAATCAAAAATCCTCTAACCCCAATTCAATTGACTATTGATAATCTCAACTCTAAATATTTGCCTGATTTGAAAGATGAAAAAAAACAAAAATATCAAGAGAATTTAAAAACCATATTGAAGCAAATTAAGCAAATAGAAAACTTAGTTAATGAGTTTTCTGATTTTGCCAGAATGCCCAAACCTCATATTAAAAACAATGATTTAATAAAAGTTTTAGATGAAAACATTGAACTTTTAAAAAAAATAGATAGCTCCATAAATTTTAAAATTAAAAATAAAATAGGAAAAAAAATTGAAATTAAGTTTGATAATGAGCAATTCAACAGATTGTTTTTTAATTTGATTAAAAATTCTATAGAAAGCATCAAAGAAAAGGTTAAAAAAACCAATAATTCATTGAAAAATATTGATATAGAAATAAATCAAAGAAGAGACTATATAACTGTAAATTTGATAGATACAGGTGAAGGTTTTAAAGATAAAAAAACCAGAGATATTATTAAACCATATTTTACAACTAAAGAAAAAGGAACTGGCTTAGGATTATCAATAGTAGATAAAATAATAAATGACCATAATGGATCAATTAAATTTTTAAATACAAATAATGGGGCTAAAGTTCAAATCATAATACCAAAGTAATTCATGGCAACCGAAATATTAATAATTGATGACAATGCGGATATAAGAAATATTCTTGAAGAATTGATACAAGATGCTGGATATAAAACGAGACTGGCAGCAAATTTTAATCAAGGTCTATCTGAGATAGATAAAAAATTGCCCGATGTTGCAATTATCGATGTAAAATTAGATAAGGGTGATAACGATGGTATTCAGTTGCTTGAACACATTAAGACTAAAAATACTGACATACCTGTAATTATAATTTCAGGACATGCAAACATTGAAATGGCAATAAATTCATTAAGATCCGGAGCTTTTGAATTTATCCAAAAACCTTTTGATAAAGAAAGATTGTTAAATTTTGTAAAGCGAGCTGTTGAAAATTTGAACTTAAAAAAAGAGAATACATCATTGTCAAATAAATTATTTCATTCATTTGAAATAATAGGTACAAGCTCAAATATTATTTCTATCAAAGATCAGGTTCAAAAATTGTCACAATCTGAAAGTAGAGTTTTTATAAGTGGCCCGACTGGCTCAGGAAAAGAATTGATATCAAGGAAAATTTACAAAAATTCAAAAAGGTCTAAAGGTCCATTTATTATTATTAATGGGGCTTTACTAGATTCAAAAAAATATGAGTTGGAATTATTTGGTGAAGAAAGAAAAGATGGTTCAATTGTATACGGAGCATTGGAAAAAGCATCTGGTGGTGTTTTATTAATTGACGAAGTAACAGAAATTCCATTGGAAACTCAATCCAAAATACTGAGAGTAGTTATAGATCAAAAATTTAAAAGAATTAATAGCAATCATGACATAAAAGTTGATGTAAGAATTATTTGCGCATCTAGTAAAAATATTAACAATGAAATAAGAAACGGAAATTTTCGTGAGGATTTATTCCATAGATTAAATGTATTTAATATTAAAATTGATCCTTTAAACAAAAGAATTGAAGACATTCCATTACTTGTTGACTATTTCGTTGAAAATATTTGCAATACTTATAATTATAAAAAATTTAAAATCAGAGATGATAATTACCTTTTAAATTATGATTGGCCTGGTAATGTGAGAGAACTACGTAATCTAATTGAAAGAATTGCAATACTTTCACCAGGCAATGATGAGGAAAAAACATTAGATATTATTAAAGAATCTTTATCAAAATCTGCTAACGAATCCTTTTCAGTTGCAGAAAATTTGTCAGTTCCATTAAGAGAAGCTAGAGAAAATTTTGAAAAAGAATATTTAATATCACAAATTAAAAAATTTGGAGGCAATATATCTAAAACAGCTAAATTTGTTGGTATGGAAAGATCAGCTCTTCACAGAAAACTTAAATTGTTAGGTGTTAAGGATTTAAATTAATGAACATTATAATTTGTGGCGCAGGTAGAGTAGGTTTTACTATAGCCAAACTTTTAACTGAACAAAATCACTCAATTACAGTTATTGACCAGTCAAGTGAAGATATTCAAAAAATTAATGAGTCTCTAGATGTAAAAGCTATTGTAGGTAAAGCTACCTCTCCTGAAATTTTAGATAGGGCAAATACAGCAGAGGCTGACATGTTAATAGCTGTCACAAGAAATGATGAAATAAATATGCTTATTTGTCAAATAGCATATTCATTGTTCAAAGTACCAAAAAAAATTGCTCGTATTAGATCACAAGAATATTTAGATCCTAAATTTTCAAAATTATTTAATAAAGAAAATTTACCTATAGATTATGTTATTTCTCCAGAGCTAGAAATTGCTAAATCGCTTCAAAGAAAGCTAGAGGCACCAGGAGCTTTAGATAATGTACCATTTGCAGAAAATAAACTCAGATTGTTAGAAATTCTAATTGATGAAAAATGTCCTATTCATGAAACTAAATTAAAAGAACTTACAAACAAATTTCCAAATTTGAATGCATATATATTAGGCGTTATCAGAGAAGACAGTTTTAAAATACTAAAGAAGGAAGATAAACTTCAACATAATGATAAAGCTTATGTTATTGTTAACTCAAATCAAATGGAAGAGACTCTTAAAGTCTTTGGACATAATGAAAAAATTGCAAATAAGATACTTATTATTGGTGGGGGAAATATTGGATTTAATCTTGCCTCAAACATAGAAAACAATTTTGAGGAAGCTAGAGTAAAAATTATTGAGAAAGATAAAAATAGAGCAGAATTTATTGCAAACTATTTAAATGATACAATTGTTATTAATGGCAATGGATTAGACGAAGATGTATTGAATGAAGCCAATCTTGAGGAAGTAGAAACAGTGTTAGCTTTAACAAATGATGATGAAGATAATTTAATGGTCAGTGTTCTTGTAGAAAAATTCTCAAAAAATAAAAGAACTATGGCTTTGGTTAACAAACCTAATTACTCACTCTTACAATCCTCATTAAAAATTGATGATTTAATTGACCCAAGAATGAGTACTGTATCTAGTATATTAAAACACGTGCACAAAGGCACAATCGAGAATGCTTACACTATCTTAAACGGTGAATATGAAGTTATTGAAGCTGACATTTTAGAAACATCAGAATTAGTAAATACAGAGTTAAAAAATGCTGATTTACCGGATGAAATTCGTGTGGGTGCAATCTTAAGAGATAATAAGTTTATTCTTCCTTCATCTAAATATATATTTCAGAAAGATGATACAGTTGTATTGCTAGCCAAAAGAGATCAATTAGGTTTAGTGGAAAATTTATTTAGAATTAGTTCTATCTAATAAATGAATATTTTCGGCATAAAATATTTTGGTATTTTTTTTCTTATTATAAGTTTTTTCTCATTTTTTAATATTATTTATTCTTATTATTTTAATCTGTTAAATAATCTTAGTAATTATATTTTCACATTTTCAATAACTCTGATAATTGGACTTTTTCTCATTCTATTTAAAAAATACAAATATGAGAAAATTAACTTGTTTGAGAGAATTCTAATCGTTTTAACTGGCTATCTAATTTTACCTGTTGCTATATCTTTACCCTACTACTTTAATATTGAAAGTTTAGGCTTAATTAACAGCTATTTTGAGGCTATATCAGGATTTACTTCTACAGGTTTTACGATTTTTAATAATTTAGATCAATTAGATCAAACATTAATTTTATGGAGATCTAGTTCACAATGGATTGGTGGTTTATATTTTTTATTTTCAATATTATTACTTATAGATTTATTTGATGATAATTTAAAAAGATCTTTGACAAATTATATTTCTTTAAATTCTTTAGAAATATTTAAACAAGTATTTAAGATAATAGTTATCTATTTATCTATGACAATTTTAATATTTTTAATGTTAAAATTAGTGAATTTAAGGTCTTATGATGCTTACAACTATTCTCTTACAATAATATCATCTGGTGGTTTTTTACCTAATAACAATTTTGACAATACGTTTGCTACAGACATAAGTAAAATTATTTTATCAATTACGATGTTATTTTCTTTTTTTAGTCTTTTTTTCATTTTTAATTTAATTTTTTTTAAGAAAAAAAATATTAATTATTTAAGTGAAGATATTAATATTCTAATTTATCTTTTAATTGTAATTGGATTGTCATTTATTTTTTTTAATTATAATAATAATTTTTTGAATGTACTAGTTTCTATTTCAAGTAGTGTTTCAAATATTGGAAT
>CACPFN010000021.1 GCA_902633185.1 uncultured Pelagibacteraceae bacterium
GGAGGAATTCCTATTATTGCTGGATTTCAGGGTATAGATAAACATTCAAATATTACAACTATTGGCAGAGGAGGATCTGATTCAAGTGCAATTATGGTTGCCAAGTTTTTTAAAGCCGATAGATGTGTTATATATACAGATGTTGAAGGAGTATATACCACCGATCCTAATAAATTAAATTCTGCAAAAAAAATTAAAAATATATCTTATGAGGAAATGTTAGAAATGGCCTCATTAGGATCAAAAGTAATGCAGCCAGACTCAATACAGGATGCAAGATTAAATAGGATTAATATCGAGGTAAAATCATCATTTATAGACAGAGGTGGTACATTGATAACAAAACGGAAAAATATTATTAATAATAAAATTATCACTGGGATTTCTTCTACAGATAATGATGCAAAAGTAACTTTACTAGGAGTTAAAGATAGACCAGGTATAGCAGCTTCGATATTTAAACCACTCTCAAAAAATTCGATAAACGTTGACATGGTAGTTCAAAATATATCTGCTGATGGTAAGCAAACAGATCTTACATTTACAATAAAATCTAATGATTTAAATAAAACAAAAAAAATTATAAATAAAAATAAAAATATTATTTTTAAAAAATTAATATTTGATAAAAATGTTTCTAAAGTATCGATAATAGGTGTTGGAATGATAACTACTCCAGGCGTGACATTCAGAATGTTTCAAGCACTTGCAAAAAAAAATATAAATATACAAGTCATCTCGACCTCAGAAATTAAGATATCAGTTTTAATAAAAAGCACAAATGCTTCAAAAGCTGTAAAATGTTTACATAAAGAATTTAAATTAGACAAATGACATCTGAAATTAGACCATTTAGAAAAATTAATAGGAAGAAGACTAAAGAGATAAGTGTTGGTAAAATTAAAGTTGGTGGAAATAATCCAATTACTGTTCAGACAATGACAAATACATTGACAACTGATCATAAATCTACAATAGAACAAATCCATAAAGTTACTGAAGCAGGCGCAGATATTGTAAGAGTTTCATGCCCTGATAGTAAATCAACAGAAGCTTTAAAAACAATAACTAAGCATGTCGATGTTCCTATAATTGCAGATATTCATTTTCATTATAAGAGAGCAATTGAAGCTGCAGAGAATGGCGCAGATTGTCTTAGAATAAATCCTGGAAATATTGGAGACACAAAAAGAGTTGCAGAAGTTGTTTCTGCTGCAAAAAACAACAACTGCTCAATTAGAATTGGTGTAAATGCAGGATCACTTGAAAAAGATATCCTAGAAAAATATAAGGAGCCTTGTCCTGAGGCTTTAGTAGATAGTGCGTTGCGAAATATAAAAATAATTGAGGATATGGATTTCTCTAATTTTAAAATTAGCGTTAAATCGTCTGATGTATTTCTATCCATAGCAGCATACAAGTTATTATCAAAAAAAACAGATTATCCTCTTCATCTAGGAATTACAGAAGCTGGCAGTTATTTGCCAGGTAGTATTAAAACATCTATTGGATTTGGAAGTTTATTGTTAGACGGGATTGGAGATACTATAAGAGTATCGCTATCTGATGATCCAGTTAAAGAAATTGATGTTGGAAATGAAATTTTAAAATCCCTGAATTTAAGAAATAGGGGAGTAAAAATAATTTCGTGTCCCTCATGTGCTCGACAAGCTTTTCAAGTGATTGAAACTGTAAGACAATTAGAAAAAAGATTATCACATATAAAAAAACCAATAACTCTATCAATTATAGGATGTGTTGTTAATGGACCTGGAGAGGCAAAACAAACAGAAATAGGCATTACTGGAGGTGGTAAAGATAATCACATGTTGTATTTAAATGGAGTAGAGACAGAAAAGGTAATTACCAAAGATATGATTAATAAAATTGTGACTTTGGTAGAAGAAAAAGCTTCAAATTTATAACTGATAAATAGATGCTCCCAAAAGAAAAAGTTAAAAATTTAATTGATAAACATCTTAAACTTGAGAATGAACTATCTTCAGGAGAGATTGATAAAAAAAAATATGCAGAGATTTCAAAAGAGTATTCAGATTTAAGTCATATCATAAAGCAAGCTAAAGAATATTTAAATTACGAAAAAGACTTTGAAGATTTAAATAATATAATTAATGATAATAAATCAGATTCAGAAATGAAAGAGTTTGCTATCAATGAGTTAGAAAACATAAAAAAAAATTATCAAATTAATGAAAAAAAAATTAAGTTATTTCTACTTCCTAAGGATCTTGCGGATAGAAAAAATGCTATTATTGAGATTAGAGCTGGCACAGGTGGTCTAGAAGCAAGCTTATTTGCATCAGATTTATATAAAATGTATGAGAAAGTAAGCCAAAGAAAAAAATGGGATATTGAAATAATTTCGATATCCAAAAGCGATGCAGGGGGACTAAAGGAGATTATTGCTTTGGTTAAAGGAAAAAATATATACTCTTCACTTAAATATGAAAGTGGTGTTCATAGAGTACAAAGAGTCCCTGATACCGAAACTCAGGGCAGAGTTCACACTTCAGCTGCTACTGTAGCAGTTTTACCCGAAGCTGAAGATTTAGATATTAAATTAGATGAAAAGGATCTAAGGATTGATGTATTTAGAAGTAGTGGGCCAGGTGGACAAAGTGTTAACACTACTGATTCAGCTGTGAGAATTACCCATATACCGACAGGAATTGTTGTAAGTCAGCAAGATGAAAAGTCGCAAATTCGTAATAAAGAAAAAGGTCTGAAAATATTAAGGTCAAGAATTTATGATTATGAAAGACAAAAAGTAGATCAAGAAAGATCAAAAGATAGAAAAAGCAAAATTGGAACAGGTGATAGATCAGAAAGGATAAGAACTTACAATTTTCCACAGGGAAGAATCACAGATCACAGGATAAATTTGACACTTCACAAATTAGAGGAATTTATGGAGGGTGAAATTTTCGATGAAATGGTAGAAAGCTTAAGCCTCCAAGCTCAAATGGATGAATTAAACAAAATAAATTCGTGAATTACTTTGAAACGCTTAAATTTGGAAGTCATAAACTTAAGTCAAATAATATAAATACCCATATGCTGGATAGTGAATTATTATTATCTTATGTGTTAAAGTTATCTAGAGAGCAGGTTTTGGTTAACCTAGATAGGAATATGTATAAAGGTAAATTTAATCTTTTCAAAAAACTTTTATCTAGAAGAGAGAGGAAAGAGCCAATTGCTTATATTATAAATAAAAAAGAATTTTGGAAAAATAATTTTTATATTAATAGGAATGTTTTAATACCAAGGCCGGAAACCGAGATAATTGTTGAGGAAGTATTAAATATTATTAAGACTAATTCCTCTAAAAATATATTAGAAATAGGCACAGGATCAGGTTGTATTATTATTTCTATCTTAAAAGAGAGGGTAAATTGTTTTGCTACTGCAATTGACATAAGTAAAAAAGCAATAAATATCGCAAAATTTAATGCAAAAATGCATCACTTATCAAATAAAATTAATTTAAAAAATATCGATATTGACAAAATTCACTATAATAAATATGATTTTATTATATCTAATCCTCCATACATTAAAAAGTTTAATATAAGTAGGTTGGATGAAAGTGTTAAATTTTTTGAACCATATATAGCTCTCGAAGCTGGAATAGATGGTCTAAGAGAAATAAAAAAAATTATAATAAAAAGTAACGAATTGCTAAAAAAAAACGGAAAACTAATTTTTGAAATAGGTGACAATCAAGTCATGGTAGTTAAAAAAATATTAAATCAGAACGGATATTATATTGAAAAAGTGATTAATGATATCTCGTCAATTCCTAGAGTAATAATCTCAACTAAAATTAATTAATGAATAATTACCGAAATAATAGAAAAAACAGATTTAAGTCCAATGGAGATAGAAATTTTAGAAAAAGACCACTGAATGGACATAAAAACCATGGAGAATTTAGTTCTAATTCTGATTTTAGGCACAGAAATCCGGGAAGGAATAACCAGAATGCAGCAAAATTAGTTGATAAATATAATAATTTAGCAAGAGAAGCGCTGTCTTCAGGAGATAAAATATTATCCGAAAATTATTTACAACATGCTGACCATTTTTCTAGAATCTTAAATCTTCAAGAAATCAACAAATCAATTGATGAAAAAAACAATATTATTGAACAAAATTTTTCAAACAATCAAAAAGATATTCTTGAAAAAAAAGATAATAATACAAATTTGGAAAATTTAGAAACTGATTAATTTAATTTGATATAAGATTTGATTTTAGCACATCAATTTTGATTTTAGCAACCTCAAAATTTTTTCTTTCATTTCCTTTTAGAACTTTTCCTGAGGGTAATTTAAGTTTTTGGGAATTTACTTTCTTTCCATTTTCAATTACTTCGTAATGAAGATGTGGACCTGTAGATAATCCTGTTGATCCCACATATCCAATAATTTGCCCCTGTTTTACTCTAGTGCCTCTTTTTATTCCTCTTCCAAATTTTGACATATGAGCATATACTGTTTGATAAACGTTATTGTGTTTTATTTTTACACAGTTTCCTCCTCCGCCACACCAACCTGCTTTCATAACTTTACCATCGCCAGATGCCATAATTGGAGTTCCAGTTGGGGCTGCAAAATCAGTACCAGTGTGCATTTTTGTATAACCTAAAATTGGATGCTTTCGTTTGCCATATGATGATGAGAGACGTGCACCATTTATTGGAGTTTTCATCAACGTTTTTTTCACACTTTTTCCATTTTCATCAAAATAATCAATTTTATTTTTAGCATATTCAAATTTATAAAGTTGATAATCAGTATTTTGTAAATTAAGATTTGCAAAAATTATTTCTCCTGTATCTATTACTTCTTTGTTTTCATTAACGAACTCTTCATAAATAATTTGGAAGCTGTCATCTTTCCAAATATCCCTTTGGAAATCAATTTGAAATCCATATAATCTAGCAAATTCCAAAATAATATTTGGGTTAATATTTAAGTTTATAGCACTGTTATAAAGCGAGTCTTTGATAATTGTTTCCTTATATACTACTTTTTTTTTGAAATTTTTAGTAATTACTCTAGAAATAAATTTATCTTCATCTGCAGATTTGGAAAAGACAATTTCATTTTTTTTCCCTGTTTCTACTCTAAATTCAACTATTCTTTCTTTTGATAAGTTATCTAATTTGAAATTAAATTTTTGATTTATATTTAATATTTTTAATTTTTTTTCATTTAAGATTGTAGCTAATATTTTTTTTTTTTCTTTTTTACTTATATCTAATTTATCGATAATACTCTGATGATTATCTCCAGATTTTGATGAATATTCATAATACGTAAATCTTGGTTTTAGATTATTTGTGATTTCCTGCACTGTTTTTTTCAAATATGTATTATTTAAGCTTGAGTTTAATTTTTCTAAATTCTGAGTTTTAGAGTTTGAATAGATGGTATGAATAATTAACATTACAATAACTAGGATAATTAAGAAAATAAAAATGCTATACTCCCTAATAATGTTATAATTTAAAAATTTCATTTATTTAGCTCAAAAAACGTTGGTTTTATTGGTTTTTTTTAACATTTAAAAATTATCTAATATCTTGATTTATTAATATTATTATTTATAAGCGTTCCACTCAACATTTAAAAATGTTATTTATTGGGATTATCTCAATTAGCTATTTGAAAAGTTTATATTTTAAGAAGAGAAGTGTGGACGGTTAAGGTTACCAAAATTTGTCGTACACACTTCAACATTAAATAAATATTATTCTTAGTATTTATTTAGAAGCTAGTGTGCGCCGTTTTTAAACTTGAGAGTTTGATCATGGCTCAGAACGTACGCTGGCGGCACGCCTTATACATGCAAGTCGAACGAAGTAGCAATACTTAGTGGCAGACGGGTGAGTAACATGTAGGTATCTTCCCTTTGGTGAGGAATAACACGAGGAAACTTGTGCTAATACCTCATAAGTCTTTACGGAGAAAGCTTTATGCGCCGAAGGATGAGCCTGCACTTGATTAGTTTGTTGGTAGGGTAATGGCCTACCAAGACTTTGATCAATAGCTGATCTGAGAGGATGATCAGCCACATTGGGACTGAGACACGGCCCAAACTCCTACGGGAGGCAGCAGTAGGGAATATTGCACAATGGAGGAAACTCTGATGCAGCGATGCCGCGTGAGTGAAGAAGGCCTTTGGGTTGTAAAGCTCTTTCGTCGGGGAAGAAAATGACTGTACCCGAATAAGAAGGTCCGGCTAACTTCGTGCCAGCAGCCGCGGTAATACGAAGGGACCTAGCGTAGTTCGGAATTACTGGGCTTAAAGAGTTCGTAGGTTGTTAAAAAAGTTGGTGGTGAAATCCCAGAGCTTAACTCTGGAACTGCCATCAAAACTTTTTAGCTAGAGTATGATAGAGGAAAGTAGAATTTCTAGTGTAGAGGTGAAATTCGTAGATATTAGAAAGAATACCAATTGCGAAGGCAGCTTTCTGGATCATTACTGACACTGAGGAACGAAAGCATGGGTAGCGAAGAGGATTAGATACCCTCGTAGTCCATGCCGTAAACGATGTGTGTTAGACGTTGGAAATTTATTTTCAGTGTCGCAGCGAAAGCATTAAACACACCGCCTGGGGAGTACGACCGCAAGGTTAAAACTCAAATGAATTGACGGGGACCCGCACAAGTAGTGGAGCATGTGGTTTAATTCGAAGATACGCGCAGAACCTTACCAACACTTGACATGTTCGTCGCGACTTTAAGAGATTAAAGTTTTCGGTTCGGCCGGACGAAACACAGGTGCTGCATGGCTGTCGTCAGCTCGTGTCGTGAGATGTTGGGTTAAGTCCCGCAACGAGCGCAACCCTCACTTTTAGTTGCCATCATTAAGTTGGGCACTCTGAAAGAACTGCCAGTGATAAGCTGGAGGAAGGTGGGGATGACGTCAAGTCCTCATGGCCCTTACGTGTTGGGCTACACACGTGCTACAATGGCATTTACAATAGGAAGCAAGATGGCGACATCAAGCAAATCCTAAAAAGATGCCTCAGTTCGGATTGTACTCTGCAACTCGAGTACATGAAGCTGGAATTACTAGTAATCGCGGATCAGCGCGCCGCGGTGAATACGTTCCCGGGTCTTGTACACACCGCCCGTCACACCATGGGAGTTGGTTCTACCTTAAGGCAAGGTTTTAAACCCTTGACTACGGTATAGTCAGCGACTGGGGTGAAGTCGTAACAAGGTAGCCGTAGGGGAACCTGCGGCTGGATTACCTCCTTTCTAAGGATGATTAAGAAGTATTTCTTAATCTAAAAAATATAACAGGATAATGTTGACCGTCCTCGTTTCTCTTCTTGAAATTTGTGTTTCACTCTTCTGCGATAAGGGCCGGTAGCTCAGTTGGTTAGAGCACACCCTTGATAAGGGTGGGGTCGAAAGTTCGAGTCTTTCTCGGCCCACCATTAAATACTGGGGGATTAGCTCAGCTGGGAGAGCGCCTGATTTGCATTCAGGAGGTCAGCGGTTCGATCCCGCTATCCTCCACCAGAAACACACAGTTATTTTAAATTGTAAATATAATTATATTATCAATATCTATATCCGATTGTTCAAAAGATTGAACAATCAACAAGTATTCGAATAGATGAATACTAAAAAATTTATTTCAACACAGAATTTTTTTCTGTGCATAAATTAAGCGTTTAAGGGCGTGTGGCGGATGCCTTGGCACTGAAAGCCGATGAAGGACGTGGTATACTGCGATAAGTTGCGGGGAGCTGTATGCAAGTTTTGATCCGTAAATTTCCGAATGGGGAAACCCAACACTTTATGTGTTACTTTAAACTAAATACATAGGTTTAAAGAGATAACCCGGAGAACTGAAACATCTAAGTAACCGGAGGAAAAGAAATCAATTGAGATTCCGTTAGTAGTGGCGAGCGAAAACGGAACAGGCCAGTAGATTTGTTAAAAAAATTTAAATAGTTTGGAAAAACTAACCAAAGAGGGTGATAGTCCCGTAGAAGTAATGTTTAACAAATTTCTTGAGTAAAGCGGGACACGTGAAATCCTGCTCGAATATAGGGGGACCACCCTCTAAGCCTAAATACTCTTCAGTGACCGATAGTGAACTAGTACCGTGAGGGAAAGGTGAAAAGAACCCCTATTAGGGGAGTGAAATAGAACCTGAAACTGCATGCCTACAATCAGTCGAAGCTCTTTTTAGAGTGACGGCGTACCTTTTGTATAATGGGTCAGTGACTTAATTTATAAAGCAAGCTTAAGCCATCTAGGTGTAGGCGTAGCGAAAGCGAGTCTTAATAGGGCGATTAGTTTTATGAATTAGACCCGAAAACGAATGAGCTTACCATGAGCAGGTTGAATGCAAGGTAACACTTGCTGGAGGACCGAACCAGTTGACGTTGAAAAGTCTTTGGATGACTTGTGGTAAGGGGTGAAAGGCCAACCAAATTCGTAGATAGCTGGTTTTCCGCGAAAACTATTTAGGTAGTGCGTTGAATAAATATACTTTCAGAGGTAGAGCACTAAATGGGCTAGGGGGAAGAGATTCTTACCAAACCTAATAAAACTCCGAATGCTGAAAGTAGTTCTTCAACAGACAGACTGTGGGTGCTAAGGTCCATGGTCGAGAGGGAAAGAGCCCAGACCACCAGATAAGGTCCCAAAATTGTGATTAAGTGTGAAAGGATGTGGAAATTCCTTAACAGCCGGGAGGTTGGCTTAGAAGCAGCCATCCTTTAAAGATAGCGTAACAGCTCACCGGTCTAATAGAGTTTCTGCGCCGAAGATGTAACGGGGCTAAAATCACATACCGAATCTGTGGGTTTATAAAGTTTTCGAACTTTATAAGCGGTAGCGGAACGTTCTGTAAGCCTGTAAAGGGATACCCGCGAGGGATCCTGGAGGTATCAGAAGTGCGAATGCTGACATGAGTAACGATAAAATAAGTGAAAAACTTATTCGCCGAAAATCCAAGGGTTTCTGCGCAAGGTTAATCCGCGCAGAGTTAGTCGGCCCCTAAGGCGAGGGCGAAAGCCGTAGTCGATGGAAATAAGGTTAATATTCCTTAACCAGATGGTAGTGACAGATTTTGTAAGTTGTAAATTCTTAATGGATTGAATTTGCCGCGAAAAAGTCTCAGGAAATAGCTCCATCATTAGACCGTACCCTAAACCGACACAGGTGGATTAATAGAGTATATTTAGGCGCTTGAGAGAATGATGTTGAAGGAACTCGGCAAAATGCTTCTGTAACTTCGGGATAAAGAAGACCTTTTGTTGGGCAACCAATAGAAGGTGGCACAAGCCAGGGAGAAGCGACTGTTTATCAAAAACACAGGGCTCTGCTAACACGTAAGTGGATGTATAGGGTCTGACGCCTGCCCGGTGCTGGAAGGTTAATGCGATGGGTGCAAGCTCATTTCTGAAGCCCCAGTAAACGGCGGCCGTAACTATAACGGTCCTAAGGTAGCGAAATTCCTTGTCGGGTAAGTTCCGACCTGCATGAATGGCGTAACGATTTCTCCGCTGTCTCCAACATCAACTCAGTGAAATTGAATTCTCCGTGAAGATGCGGAGTTCGCGTAGTTAGACGGAAAGACCCCGTGCACCTTTACTGCAACTTTACATTGGTGTTAGGAAAAACATATTTAGCATAGGAGGGAGACATTGAAACGATGGCGTCAGTTATCGTGGAGTCAACAGTGAAATACCTCTTTTGTTTTTCTTGGCATCTAACTGATTGCCGTTATCCGGCATCAAGACATTGTATGGTGGGTAGTTTGACTGGGGCGGTCGCCTCCCAAATAGTAACGGAGGCGTGCGAAGGTAAGCTCAGAACGGTCAGAAATCGTTCGTAGAGTGCAATGGCATAAGCTTGCCTGACTGTGAGACTGACAAGTCGAGCAGAGTCGAAAGACGGTCATAGTGATCCGGTGGTTCTGAGTGGAAGGGCCATCGCTCAACGGATAAAAGGTACGCCGGGGATAACAGGCTGATACTGCCCAAGAGCTCATATCGACGGCAGTGTTTGGCACCTCGATGTCGGCTCATCACATCCTGGGGCTGGAGCAGGTCCCAAGGGTTTGGCTGTTCGCCAATTAAAGTGGTACGTGAGCTGGGTTCAGAACGTCGTGAGACAGTTCGGTCCCTATCTGCTATGCGTGTAGAAGAATTGAGAGGAGCTGTCCCTAGTACGAGAGGACCGGGATGGACGTACCACTGGTGGACCGGTTGTAGCGCCAGCTGCAGTGCCGGGTAGCTAAGTACGGAAGAGATAACTGCTGAAAGCATCTAAGCGGGAAACTCACCTCAAAACTAGTTCTTCCCATAGAGCCGTGGTAGACCACCACGTTGATAGGCTGGGTGTGGAAGTGCGGTAACGCATGTAGCTGACCAGTACTAATAGCTCAATTGGCTTAATTTATGCACTGAAAAAAATTTATAACAATTTTAATTTAGTTCTTTGATAATTTTCGTCTGGTAATAAACCGTCATTCATCTTGTTTTTTAGGGATTGAAAGGTATTACTAAGATTCCTTGATAATTTTCTTAATCCATCGGGCTCTAAGGATGCGGCATGATCTGTTCCTTTCCATGTTCTATCTAATGTAAAATGTCTTTCTACATAATTTGCACCTAAAACATAAGCAGCTACATCAATAGCAATACCCAAGTGATGTCCAGAAAATGCAATGTCATGAATTTTTCTTTGGTAATTCTTTTTTAATTTTGAAATTTCAAGCAAGCATACATTTTGGAACTTTGACGGATATTCAGAAGTACAAGCGTAAAATACTAAATCTTTTGTCCGTTTATGTTTTTTGAAAAAATTATATATTTTGGAAATTTCTTTATTTTTTGTCATTCCTAAAGATATATGAATTTTTTTTTTAAATTTTTTTGCTAAGATTTCCAGCATTTCAAAGTCCAAATTGCAAGCTGACGGTACTTTTATATAATCCAACTTAATTTTGCTATTTATAATATCTAAAGCAGACTTTTTTTCCCAAACAGATATTGAATAGCCAATTTTTTTCTTCTTACAATAACTTTGAAGCATTTCATGTTGTTTAATATTAAACTCAAGATAATCTCTATGCTTTCCATAAGTTTTTCCATAAGAATTTTCAGGAACAGGATGAGGCTCATTATACTTTTCTTTTAGTAAATATTTATTATTTCTTTTCTGAAATTTAACATAATCAGAACCAGCTAAAGCTGCGATATCTATCATTTTTTTTGCAATCTTTATCTTACCTTTATGATTGCATCCTATTTCCGCAATCAATATTGGTTTTTTATATTTATTTGCCATATATATACATTATGAATAAATGCATATGTATAATACCATTAAGATCAAATAGTAAAAGACTAAAAAATAAAAACGTAAAAAAAATTAACGGTATACCTTTATGCATATATTCAATTAATGAGGCATTAAAGTCTAAAATATTTTACAGAATTATAATAGCGTCAGATAAAAATAGTTATTTTAATTTAATAAAAAAATATTTTAAAAAAAATAACAAAAAATTTGATAAATTAGAATTTTTTCTAAGATCAAAAAAAAGCTCTACCCATAATGCAAGAACGGAAATTGTAATTCAGGAAATTCTGAAAAAAAATAGAAATAATCCTATTGTTTTTTTAATTCAAGCGACATCACCATTATTATCCTTCAAAGATATTATCAAATCAAAAAAACTAATTAGCAAACATCGTTATGATAGTATTTTTTCTTCTTTTAAAAATAAGCAATTTATATGGCAAAATAAAAGTACTTTAAAACCTTTAAATTATAATTTTAAAAATAGACCAATGAAGCAAAATTTTACAAATAACGTTTTCGTGGAAAATGGTGCAATCTATGCATTTAAAGCAAGAGGTTTTATGAAACACAAAAATAGATTATTTAATAAAATTGGAACAATAGTAATGCCTGAAGATAGATCATTAGATATCGATGATTTAAAGGATTTTGTAAAAGCCAAAAAAATGATTGAAAATAAAAATTCATAAATTAATGAAAAATTTAATATCAAAATATTTTACCAATAAGTCAGGAAGTTACACTAAAAGTTCAAATTCTTTTCCTTGGAATTTAGTAAGATCAAATGAGCTTAAATACTTTAATCTTTTGCTTTCGAAAAAAAAATTTAAAAGAGGCCTAGATTTGGGCTGTGGTACAGGATTTTATACAAAAATTATAAAAAAAACATCAAAAGAGGTATACGCGGTAGATTTAAGTAGGGGCATGTTGAATAACATAAAAGATAATAAAATAAAAAAAATACTAGGTGATGCTTATAAATTAAATCTAAAAAAAAAATTTGATTTAATTATTTGTTTAGGAATTTTTGAATTTAATAAAAGTTACGAAAAAATATTCAAAACAATTCTACTACACTCAAATACCAAAACAGAAATTATTTTAATGTTGCCATATAGAAATTTATTATCCTATTTCTACTATTTTTTTCATTTATCTCACAAAATTAATCTTAATATAATGAGCAAAAATAAAATTAATTTATTAATGAAAAATAATTTTGTAATATTGAATAAAGCTTACTTATTTCCATTTTCAGCAATTTTTAAATGCAAAAAAAAATAAATGAAAAAAACTATTATTTTTTTTGTTAATGGTTTGGGACTGGGAAACTCAACACGATGTTTATCAATTATAAATTCTATAAAAACAATTAATAAAAAAATTAAAATTATTGTAGCCACTTCGGGTAATGGATATTGGTATTTTAAAAATAGAAAAAATGTTGACGCTCTCTATAAAATGAAGCAAGTTAAATACAAAAAAAAATCTGGAAAACTGAGTGCTTTGGGTACCGTTTTAGGTTTAAAAAATATCCTAAATATTTTCAATTCAAATACAAATTCAGCAATTAATTTAATAAATCAGCATAATCCAAAATGCGTAATAACCGATTCATTTTATTTTTTTCCAAAAATCAAAAAGAAAAAAAAATTTGTTTTTATGTCATTGAATAATTCAGATTATGTCTTTGAGAAATTTTTTAAATCAAAAAAGA
The DNA here is from genome assembly GCA_902633185.1 of uncultured Pelagibacteraceae bacterium. Lineage (GTDB taxonomy): Bacteria > Pseudomonadota > Alphaproteobacteria > Pelagibacterales > Pelagibacteraceae > Pelagibacter. Next base: position 13,087 of record CACPFN010000021.1, read on the forward strand.
AACCAGTTTCAATATATCCACAATTTTTCTTTGTTGAATTATTAGATTATCTGTACAATTTAAATTTTCATGATTTTGTTATAAGTCCATGTTTTGTTAGAAAAGGTGTTTTTATAAATAATAAAATTTATAGAATACCTCCAGTTATTAGATCAGGTTTGAAGATAAATAAAACAAAAAAATTTAATCCAATAATAATGCTAAGCGGTTCAACTTTTTCAACACAACTGAACGAAAAATCAGAATTTGTAAAAAAATTCTCTAATATCCATGTTCTTGGAAGAAACAGCAGAGGCAAGAGTGCAAAATTTAATTACATTGGTAAATTAAAAAATAACAGTAAAACTTTAAATAAATATAATGCAGCAATAATAAATGCTGGTTTTAGTGCATTATCAGAAGTATACCTTTTAAAAAAGCCAGCTATAATTGTTCCAGTTCCCAATCATTCTGAGCAGTTTTTTAATGCAAAAAGTCTAGAAGAAATGGGATTGGCAATTTTTAGTGATGAAAAAGACATATTTAAAAATTTAGATACTTTAAAAAAAAAATTCAAACTTTTTAATCAAAAATATTCTAAAATTAAATCATTAAATGGTTCTAATATTGCAGCGAACTTTATTCTAAATAAAATTTAAATTCTTCAAATATTGATATTCATAAAATCTTTGTTCTGTCAAAGAATCTAGTTTCTTTATTTCTTTATCAACATATCCTGGATGCACCATTATTATTGAATTTTTATTTTTAAATTTAAAATATAATTTGATATTTTTCTCAAATTTATCAATATTTTTAAAATCGTATATGCCAAAAAAATAACTATTAGTTGGTATCATATTTTTTTTTAGTTTAGCCTTAAATAATTTACCAATTAAAGACATTAAACACGATTTTATAATTTTTTGATTATTAAAAAATATGATTTTAAAATCTAAACCAGTGTTCCTTACAAAAGGTTTATCTTTTTTGTAAATGTCTCTTATTGCTTTAACAAATATTTTTGAAATAATTGGCAACTGATGTACATGGTGATGTCCATCAATATATTTGGGCAAGTGTCCAAAAATCTTTTTAAATTCAAATATTTGCATTTTTATTTCCTGTTCTATCTCAAACTCTGTAATTTTTTTTGTAATTAAATTAATTATTAATTTTAAAATTGTAGAAAAAGTTTTTATATTTTTAAATTTATATAAAGGTTTATAATAAGTAAGGACTAAATGAAGTCCTATTGTTTGTTTTTTCTTTAATTTTCTCTTTAAAATATTTCCATAATAATTATTTTTAGTAAATACAACCATCACACTTGTGGAATTAATTTTATTATGTTTTAATAAATCAAGGATTGCTAATGATACACCTTTTGTTATCATGAAATCATCAGCACAAATTAAACTATTTTTCATTTAATAATTTTTTATAAATGCGCCAAATTTCAATTTTTTATCTCTAAATGCTCTTATAGTGTTGTACTTTTTATTGTAGTATAATTTTTCAATATCTGTCTTAGAATGATAAGTTGGTTTATATCCATTTGATTTGAACCCATAAGATAGATAGACATAGAGTTTATGCATGAGAATATAAATATTGAATTTCCTATTTTCTGAAATTGAGTGTAAATGCTTTGAATTGTCAAATTTTAAAAAAATTTTTTTTATCTCATGGTTATTTAACCAATCTAATAGACCTAAAGAAAAAACTATATCAGGGTTGTTATTTTTAATATCACTTACATCTGATGCAAAATATTCTACATTTTTTGCTATAGAGCGATTAGAGACTAAATCTTTAGCTCTTTTTATAGCATTTTCCGATATATCATAACCAGTGTAGTGTGCACATCCTAAATCAAAAACTGTTTGAGTAAGTAATCCAGAGCCACATCCAAGCTCAACAACCTTTGCTCCTTTAATTACTGGCTTAAGTAACTCTATCGCAAATTTTTGCCTGAATATCAAAGAAGAGCTTAGTTTATCTGATACGTTTTCTAAAGTACTTAAATTTGTTTTCTCAAATGCATATCTTCCATTTTCCCAACCTATAATTTTTTTTTCCCAGAAATCTTTTTTAAAATTCATAATTTTAAATGACTATCTAATCTTATTTTAATATTGTCAATTTTTCTTTTTTTATGAGTATCAAAAAAATAATCGGACAACAAAAATAATTCATAATCATTACTTTCTAAATTTATTTTAATATTTTTAGGTGTAACATTATGTTTGAGACCAACAATATTTTTTGAAAATGAAAAAATATTTTCTTCTAATGTTTTCTTATTTAAAAAAAGTAGACGTGGATTTGCAAGGTGTTTCTCTGAGTATATACCGTTTAAGGCTGTTTTAGAATTTCTTAAATCTTTTGAAATTAAGATAGCGGAGATTAAATTATCATTATCTTTTTTTAACTTAACCATAAATTTGAATGAAGTATTTTCTTTTTTTAAATGATAATAATAATTGAAATAATCAGTATTGCTATCATCCATAACAATATTTTCAGTATTTTTTAACTTCGCAAGTAATTCTTCTTCATTTTTAAGTAATATGTAATCATTCAAAATGTTAGATTGACAAGAAAATTTATTTAAAAAATTATATCCAATATAGTAAAAATTCTTAGTCTCTCCTATTAATCTAAAATTAGCTTTATCAAATAACAACGATTCATTTTTTATTGATTCTTTTACTCTTTTAGGTTCAATAGTTTCACCGTTATAATTTT
>CACPFN010000022.1 GCA_902633185.1 uncultured Pelagibacteraceae bacterium
TTTTATTATTTAAAATTTTTGTTAATTATTTTTAATAAACTTTAATGACAAAAATATTTATAGATTGTTACAATTTAATTAAAATAATTTAATCCCAATCACACCTATTAAAATAAATAAAATTGATATGATTTTTTTTAAATTGATACTTTCTTTTAATAAAAAATATCCAATAAATATTGATAATAAAATACTTGTTTCTCTTAAAGATGTAACAACGGGTATTGGAGCTTTTGTAAATGCCCATACAGCCAAGGCATAACTAGCATATGATAACGTTACACCGTAAAAAAATATCATTTTACCCTCTCTATAAACCCTTTTAATAATATCCTTTTGACCTCTTAAACTAAGAATAAATGGGAAAATCATAGCGTTTAATATGAAAGACCAGCTGACAAAAGATATTGCAGAATTACTCACTCTTGCTCCATATCCATCTACGAGTGAGTATGAGCCAATAAACAAACCTGTTGTAAAAGAAAATTTAATTACATTTAAGCTACTGTTTTTATAATCGGAAATACCAAGAAAAAAAATACCAAAACATATTAAGAAAATAGAGATCAAAATAAACTTATTTAAAACAACGCCTAAAAATAAAATTGAGACTAAAGTTACAAATAAGGGGCCTGTGCCTCTTGCTATAGGATAGACTTTTGTCAAATCCCCAATCTCATATGATTTAAGCAAGAACCATTGATAACCGATGTGAACAACAATACTTGCGAAGATATAAGGTATACTTTCTATTGAGGGTGCGGGTAACAAGATGATTGCAACAATTGAAAAAGGTATATGACCTAAAATTATACCTGCTAGAGCAACTGCTTTATCCGAGTGCTTTTTGACCATGCCATTCCAAGTGGCATGAAGTAGTGCTGCCAATAAAACGACAGAAAATACCAATGTATCCATAAAGAGTATTAATTAACTCTACCGTAAATATCTTGATATCTAACTATATCTGTCTCTTTTAAAATAGGTCCAGTTTGTATTTCAATAATTTTTACTTTTTTCTTAAATTTATTTTCTATTCGATGAATTGCTTCTCTTGGTATGAATATTTTTTCTCCTGGTTTTTTTAAAAAATTTTTCTTGTTTAATGTAATTAGAGGTTTTCCATCAGTAATAGTCCAATATTCAGATCGATGAAAATGCTTTTGTAAGCTTAATTTAGACTTAGGATTAACTACTAATTCCTTCACTAGAAAGTTTTTACCTTCATATAGATTGGTATATCTGCCCCATGGTCTATGAAAAACATTTTTTTTCTTAAAGTATTTGTTTTTGTTTTTTTTATATATTTTTGATATTTCAAACCAATTTCCAAGATCTGACCATGGAATACTAAGTTTTATTGCATTTATATTCTTTGATTTTTCAAGAATTGCATAATCAAAAGAAATTTCCTTACATTTATCAAAGAATTTTTTATTCAAAAAATATGTATTATTTCTAACCTTAGATTTTTCTAAAGATTTTAGACATGCTTTATAAATGCTAGGCTGATATTTTTTAAAGTTATTAATTATTGATGATTTTTTTAAGTAAAACATACCAGAATTCCAATAGCCTCCAGATCTGATTATCTTTTTGGCTTTTTGCTCTGTTGGTTTTTCAATAAATTTAGTTACTTTATTTAACTTATTTATACTTTTTGTTTTAAGATATCCGTACTCATTTGATGGTCTTGTAGGTTTAATCCCAAATATAAATATATTTTCATCACTTAAGTTATTTTTATTATTTTTTAAGGATCTTGTTAGTCTACTTGAATTTTCTATCAAATGATCTGAAGTAAAAAACATTATTGGTTGATCAGTTGGAATATCTTTAATTAAAACACTTACTAAAATAGCTGGTGCTGTATTTTTTTTTGCTGGTTCTAATATTATTTTATATTTTTTTATTTTTGATTTTTTTAATGTTTTCTTAACATCTTTTAAATATTTAAGATTTGTACTGATAATTGGGAAATCGTAAGAATTATTATTTATTCGTTCAAAAGCTTTTTGTAATAAAGTCCAACCACCAAAATCAATAAATTGTTTTGCTTGAGTATTTTTTAAATTGGGCCAAAGTCGTGTTCCTGCACCACCACAAAGTATTACAGGTCTAATTTTCATCAAATATCTGCGTAAGTTTTAACCTCGTTTTTACCACCTGGATGCGTAGGTGCTCCTAAGTAAGCTGGACCTACTGTTTGAGCATATTTCCAAAGAGTTCCGTTTCCAAAGTTCATTTTTCTTTGTTTCCATTTCTTTTTTCTCAAACTAAGCTCTTTTTTACTTAATCTAACGTTAATAGTCCCCTTTTTTGCATCTATATCAATTATATCTCCGTTCTTTAAAAGGGCTATTGGACCGCCTATAGAGGCCTCAGGACCCACATGACCGATACAAAAGCCTCTTGTAGCCCCAGAGAACCTACCGTCCGTTATAAGGGCTACTTTCTCCCCTTTTCCTTGTCCATAAATTGCAGCTGTTGTCTGCAACATTTCTCTCATTCCTGGACCACCTTTTGGACCTTCGTATCTAATTATAATTATATCGCCGTCTTTGTATTTTCTTTCTTTTACAGCTTTGTAAGCTTTTTCTTCAGAGTCAAAACATCTAGCTCTTCCAGTAAATTGTAATTTTTTTAAACCTGCAATTTTAACAATTCCTCCCTCTGGAGCTAGATTACCTCTTAATCCAACAACTCCACCAGTTGGCGTAATTGGATTTTTATAACTTCTCATTACTTTTTGTTTTGGATTAAATCTTACATTTTTTAAATTCTCTTTCATTGTCTTTCCTGTAACGGTCATACAATCTCCATGGATATATCCTCCATCGTAAAGAGTTTTTAAAAGCATTGGAACACCACCTGCTTCCCACATATCTTTTGCAACATATTTTCCACCAGGTTTTAAATCGGCAAGATAAGGAGTTCTTTTAAAAATTTTTGCAACATCCATTAAATCAAATTTAATTCCAATTTCATTTGCAATCGCAGGTAAATGTAAACCTGCATTAGTAGATCCTCCTGTTGCAGCAACAACTGTTGCAGCATTTTCTAATGCTTTTCTTGTAACTATATCTCTTGGTCTGATATTTTTTTCTAAAAGTTTCATTACCGCTTTACCGCTGTTAATTGCGTACTTATGTCTTTCTTTATAAGGGGCAGGAGTTCCTGCTGAATAAGGTAGAGCTAATCCAATAGCTTCTGAAACGCATGCCATCGTGTTTGCAGTAAATTGACCCCCACAAGCGCCTGCACTTGGACAAGCTTTTAATTCTAATTTTCTAAGGGCATGAGCTGTCATTTTTTTTGATGTATATTTTCCAACACCTTCAAAAACATCAACAACAGTTACATCCTTACCTTCAAATCTACCTGGAAGTATTGAACCACCATAAATAAATACACTTGGAATATTTAATCTCACCATAGACATCATTAAACCTGGTAAAGATTTATCACATCCTGCTAAACCAACTAAAGCATCATAACAATGACCTCTTACAGTTAATTCAGTAGAATCTGCTATTACATCTCTTGAAATTAGAGAAGATTTCATTCCTTCATGACCCATAGCGATACCATCAGTAACCGTTATTGTACAAAATTCTCTAGGAGTTCCTCCTGATGCATTTACACCTTGTTTTACAAATTGGGCTTGTTTCATCAAATTAATGTTGCATGGTGCAGCCTCATTCCATGTTGAAACAACACCTACAAAAGGTTTTGCTACATCTTTTTCCGTTAAATCCATTGCATAATAAAAGGATCTTTGTGGTGCTCTATCTGCACCTACAGTTGTATATCTGCTTGGTAGTTTTTTTTTATTAAATTTCCGCATTATAGACTTTCTAAAGTATAATTTAATTTATTAACATCTTTTTCTAAATTAATAAAGTTAGACTTTTCTTGCTCAACAATATCATTTGGAGCTCTTTCAATAAAACTTTTATTATTTAGCCTTGTATTAATTTTTTCCATCTCTTTCTCAATTTTATTCTTTTTATTTAATAATGTTTCTTTAATTTTTGACAAATCTACATCTTCATCAAAGTAAATTTTAAATATTTCACCTTTAATGACCAAGTTTGCTGAAGGTTTTTTAATATCTTCAGTTACAAATTCATTAATTCTGCCAATTTTTTTTAATGTATTAGAGTTATTTTCAATAAATTTCTTAATTTCGGGATTTATTTTATTCACTAGTATTTTAACAAATGATCCAGGGCTTATTTCTATTTCATTTTTAAAAGACCTTATAGATGAGACAAATTCAATTATTTCATTTACTTCATCAGAGTCTTTATCTTTATCAGAACTAGCCTCAGACCAGTTTTTTAACATAAGAAAGTCTTTTCCATCTTTATCTAATTTATTTTTCAACCAAATTTCCTCGGTTAGAAAAGGTATGAATGGGTGTAAAATAACTAGAATTTGAGTAAATATGAAGCTAGCTACATTTCTTGTTTCTTCGATATTTTCATTTTTTTCTGAATAAAAAACAGTTTTAGATAATTCTAAGTACCAATCGCAGAACGAATGCCATACAAATTGATATGCAATTCTTGCAGCCTCATCAAATCGATAACTATCTATTGATTTTTTAATCTTTTCATTAGTTTTAGTGAATTCAACAAAAATCCATTTATTAATATTTAGGTTTAAATCATTGGGCGTTTCTATATTTTCAAATTTACAATCATTTTGAATTAGAAAATTGTTAGCGTTCCATATTTTATTTAAAAAATTTCTATAACCTTTAACTCTATCCTCTGATAATTTAACATCTCGTCCAGGAGATGCCATTGACAAAAGTGTAAATCTTAAAGCATCAGCACTATATTTTTCTATTAATTCTAATGGATCAATTACATTGCCTTTAGACTTTGACATTTTTTGTCCTTTTTCATCTCTAACTAATGCATGAACATAAATATTTTTAAATGGTTCTTTATTTTGAAATTCCATTCCAAACATAATCATTCTTGCAACCCAAAAGAAAATTATATCAAATCCTGTTACTAATACTGAGGTTGGATAAAATTTTTCTAAATATTCATTTTTTTCTGGCCATCCTAATGTTGCAAAAGGCCATAGGCCTGATGAAAACCATGTATCAAGAACATCTGGATCTCTAATTAATTCAACATCTTTTTTATAATGTTCTTTAGCTAATTTATTTGCACCTTCTTCTGTTTCATCTACAAATATTTCTCCATCAGGTCCATACCACGCAGGTATTTGATGACCCCACCAAAGCTGTCTTGAAATACACCATGGTTCTATATTATCCATCCATTGAAAATATGTTTTTGTCCAATTAACAGGAAAAAAATTAGTTGTTTTATTATTTACTATTTCTTTTGCTTTTATTGAAAGCTTCTTAGCATCTGCAAACCATTGCTCAGTTAAATAAGGTTCAATTACAGAATTAGATCTATCACCATAAGGAACTTTATTTTTAATTTTTTCTTCTTTAACAAATAAGTTTTTATCTGAAAGTTCTTTTAAAATTCTTTTTCTAGCTTCAAATCTATCAAGCCCAATATAATTATCAGGTGCATTTTCATTAATTTTTCCATCTGGGGTAAAAACATTTATGACTTCTAAATTATTTCTCTCACCTACTTCATAATCATTGAAATCATGTGCTGGCGTAATTTTAACAGCTCCAGTCCCTTGTTCAGGATCTGCATAATCATCTTCAATAATTTTTATTTTTCTATCAACTATTGGAACTATTACATTTTTATTTACTAATGATTTAAATCTTTCATCTGATGGATTAACTGCAACTGCTGTATCTCCTAACATGGTTTCTGGTCTTGTAGTTGCAATTGTTATAAATTTATCTGTCCCTTCTATTGGATAATTGATGTGGTATAACTTTGAATTAACCTCTCTTTGGTCTACTTCTAAATCTGATATTGCTGTTTTTAATACAGTGTCCCAATTTACTAATTTTTTTGATTTGTAAATTAATCCATTTTTGTACATTTCAACAAAAACTTTTAATACAGATTTTGATAGATTATCGTCCATGGTAAAGGCATTTCTAGACCAGTCACATGAACAGCCTAATTTTTTTAATTGATTAATTATTATGTCACCATATTGACCTTTCCACTCCCAAACTTTTTCAATAAACTTTTCTCTTCCTAAATCATTTTTATCTATACCTTCAGATTTAAGTTTTTTTTCCACTAATGCTTGTGTAGCAATACCTGCATGGTCCGTTCCTGGTTGCCATAAAGTTTCAAAATTATTCATCCGATGATAACGAGTTAATAGGTCTTGAATAGAATTATTTAGTGCATGACCCATATGAAGACTACCTGTTACATTTGGTGGTGGGATGACTATCGAAAATTGTTTTTTATTAGATTTTGGTTTAAATAAATTTTTTTCTTCCCAATAAGAATAAATCTTATTTTCAACATTTTCGTGAATATATTTGTCTGAACTCATGGATAATTATTTTATAAATTAATCATATCAATAAACAACAATGAAATTATCCGTTAAATTTATAGACTAAATTATAAAATTAATTATATATGTCCTCATTGAATATTTAATTCATGGCAACGTGGCGGAATGGTTACGCAGAGGATTGCAAATCCTTGTATCCCGGTTCGATTCCGGGCGTTGCCTCCACAATTTATTTTTGTTGAGATAATATAAAAAAAAAGTAAGTTGTGATTTTACATTCCTCGGTAGCTCAGTTGGTAGAGCAGTTGACTGTTAATCAATTGGTCGCAGGTTCGAGTCCTGCCCGAGGAGCCAATTAAAATTAATTTATCCTGTTTTAGAAATATTAGCCTGGTTGATTTGTATGCTTTTACTAAACTTAATTTTTTGATCTTGAGTAAGTTCAGAATAAACCTTAACTAAAAAATTATAGTTAACATTCATATGACCTTCTTTAGATCTTTCTAAGTTTATCAAATATTCTGAAAAATCCTCAAAAAAATAATTTATTGGAACTTTAAGATAATTAGATAGTTGTAATAATCTAATCGAACTTACACCATTTGTTCCTTTTTCATATTTTTGTATTTGTTGAAATGTAACATTTATTGCTTTAGCGACTTTAGTTTGAGTTAAACCTAAAGCCAAACGTCTAAGTTTTAATTTATTACCTAGATGTTTATTGAAATTTTCTTCCATCAAAGACCCCTCTTTAATTAAAAATAATAAGTTGAGTTAATAGAAATCAAAAAGTTATTTCAAGTAAAATAATTTTAAAAAGAATAATAATTTTTAAGATTTTATAAACCTGTCAAGAAACTTTTTTGCAATTTAGTTATAATTTTTATAATATTTGGCTCAAAAAAAGCTTTGTTCTATCGTTTTTTGGGTTAGCAAAAAACTCTTTTGTTTCTGCCTTTTCTACAATCATGCCTTCATCCATAAAAATAACTTCATCTGCAACCTCTTTTGCAAATCCCATTTCGTGTGTTACAACAATCATAGTCATACCAGCTTTAGCTAAATTAACCATTGCATCTAAAACTTCTTTAATCATTTCAGGATCTAATGCTGATGTTGGTTCGTCAAAAAGCATTATTTTTGGCTCCATACATAATGCTCTTGCTATTGCACATCTTTGTTGTTGACCACCAGATAGTTGACCAGGATATTTGTATGCTTGATCAGCAATTTGAACTTTTTCTAAATGTTTTAAAGCTAATGCTTCTGCATCTTTTTTTGGCATTTTTTTTACCCATATTGGTGCCAATGTACAGTTATCCAATATTGATAAATGAGGAAATAAATTAAACTGTTGAAATACCATTCCAACCTCAGCTCTTATTTGCTCTATATTTTTTGTCTCTTCAGTTAATTCAGTTCCATCAACGACAATTGATCCTTCCTGGTGTTCTTCAAGTCTATTAATACATCTAATTAATGTAGATTTACCTGAACCAGACGGACCACAAACAACAATTTTTTTATTCTTCTCTACGTCTAAATTAATGTTTTTTAAGACTTGGAAATCTCCAAACCATTTATTCATTTCTTTTATTTGAATTATTTTATCTGACATTATCTCTCAGTTTTATATTTTTGCTCTAAATTATAACTATATTTACTCATTGCATAGCAAATAATAAAAAATACTATTGAAGCAAATACATAACCTTCCATTGCAAAACCTAACCATTCAGGATTTGTTTTCGCAAGATTAAGCATTCCTACAATTTCCAAAAGACCAACAACAAAAATTAGAGGTGTATCTTTTACAAGTGCCAAGAAAGTATTTGCTATACCTGGAATTACTAATTTAAGGGCTTGTGGTAAAATCACAAATATATGCATTTTCCAGTAACCCATTCCTAAAGATTTTGCAGCATCATATTGTCCTCTAGGTAAAGCCTGTAAACCACCTCGAATTACCTCAGCTACATATGCAGCTTCAAATAATGATATTGCAATTATAACTCTTACAAGTTTATCAATAAACATGTCCTCTGGAAGAAACATTGGAAACATAACAGAAGACATAAATAAAACTGTTATTAAAGGCACTCCTCTCCAAAATTCTATAAATCCTATAGAAATATATTTAATTATTGGCAGGTCAGATCTTCTTCCTAAAGATAAGAATAAACCTACTGGAAAACAGAATATTAAGCAGAAAAATGAAACTATAAAAGTTAGTGATAATCCGCCCCAGGCTCCAGTTTCAACCCATTCGAAAGCTTGTATCTTTCCTAATTCAATTAGTTCTTCGTAAAAAAATACATACTTTAATAATATGTATATTGTGATCGGTATTATTAAAAAATAATACATTTTAAATTTCGATGGGATAAAGAAACCTATTATAATAGAGATCACCGCTGCAATAATTCCATATGAAAAATCAAAAAATATTGGACCACCAGAAATAAAAAAGAATATAAATAAAAATGCAATAATTGGATAAATAATAACATAATATAATGTTAAATATTTTTTGAATTTTTCTGTTGCAAAAAACCCTACTCCACCAAGAAAAGCAAGAGCAATAAATGATAAATTTATTCTCCACTGTTCTGCATTTGGATACATTCCATACATAAATCTATTAAACCAAGTTTTTATATAAGCCCAACATGCACCAGATCCAGAACAAGCATCTTTTGAGTCGCCAGCAAAATTTGCATCAATTATAAACCAACTTAACAGTGGTGGAATTGATTTTATAACTGCAAAAATAATCAATAATGACAAAAGAGCGTTAAATTTATTTGTATTTATATTTTTATTAATTAGGTCTAAAAATTTTAGACCTGAATATTCAATTCTAATTAAATGCAAACCAATAAAACCTATAATTAGAGGTAAAAAATAACTTATTGTTCCTGGTAAAAAGCTAGTCAAATCTAAACTAAAAAAAGAGTTCAAGAATACAAGTAAAATACTAAGAGTAAATAAACTGATGCCTGAATACAAGTACGCATAAAGATTATTTTTGTCTGGTGATAAAAAATTTAATTTATTCATTATTTTTCTTTAATAGCTATTTTTTTGTTATACCAATTCATAAATATTGAGATTGTTATGCTTAAAGTTAAATAAGTTAACATTGTAATTGAAACAATTTCAATTGCTCTTCCTGTTTGCATCAAAGCTGTTCCTGCAAAAACAAGTACTAGGTCTGGATATGCAATAGCAGCTGCAAGTGAAGAATTTTTTGTTAAATTTAAATATTGATTTGTAGTTGGAGGAATTATAATCCTCAAAGCTTGAGGCATAACGACTAATTTAAGAACTTGATTAGGAGTTAAACCAATTGAAGCAGCAGCCTCTTTTTGTCCTTTACTTACTCCTTGAACACCAGCCCTTACACATTCAGCAATAAAAGTTGCTGTATATAAAGATAAAGCTAACGCTAATGAAATTAATTCAGGTGGTAATTTAAGGCCACCTTTATAAGTAAAGGATGTTTGTGATAATTGTTCAATTACTGGTATTTCTACAGTTGCATCTACACCACCTAGAAAAAAACTTAACAATGGCAAAATAATTAAAAGACCAATAGATATTGATAAAACTGGTGTTTGAATACCATGATTTTCTTGCTTTTTTTTTGCGTATATTCTAACAAAAATAGTTGCAATTATTGCTGCAATTACTGAATAAATAAAAATATCTAAATTATTCCAAACAAAAGCAGGAACAAAAAAACCTTTAATTGTTAAAAAGAAAACTCCAAACATTGGTTCAGCTTTTTCTGGCAAAGGTAATGCTCTTAACGCAGCGAAATACCAAAAAAATATTTGTAGTAATAATGGAATATTTCTAAAAAATTCCACATAAATTGCTGCAGTTCTTTCAATAAGATAATTGCTTGATAATCTAGCTATACCAACAACAACTCCAATTATCGTTGCAAAAATAATTCCAATTACTGATACTAAAATAGTATTTAATAAACCAACAAGATAGGCTCTAAAATAAGAATGTGAGCCATCATATTCTATAAGAGAAAACTGTACGTCAAATGAAGATTCTTGAGATAAAAATCCATAACCAAATGTGATACCCCTGTTTTCCATATTAACTTGCGCGTTATATGAAAAGAAACCAAATACTAGGATAACAACAACTAGAGTAAGTAATTGGGGTAATATTTTTTTAAAATTCACAGTTAGTATGGTTTATAAAAAAAAGGGCTAGAAAAATCTAGCCCTCTTTATATTCTTTTAAAAAGAATTATCTTGCTGGTGGTACGTATAGTATTCCACCTTTTGTCCATAACTGATTTGGACCTCTGTCAGGTAGAATTCCAGTATCAGCTATATTTCTTTTATAGCTTTCACCGTAATTACCAACTTGCTTGATTATTCTTAAACTCCACTCATTATCTAAACCTAGAGCAGCGCCTAATTCACCTTCAGCACCAACTAATCTTTTTACAGCTGGATTATCCGAAGTTTTCATCATATCAGCATTTGCTGATGTTACGCCATACTCTTCAGCTTCGATCATAGTGTTTAGTGACCATCTTACGATATCTTCCCAAACAGAATCACCTTGTCTAACAACTGGGCCTAATGGCTCTTTTGATATAGTTTCAGGTAATACCATGTGGTCATCTGGGTTACTCAATTTAATTCTTTGAGCAGCTAAACCAGATTTATCTGTAGTATATGTATCACATCTACCAGCATCATATGCAGCTACAACTTCGTCAGCTTTTTCAAAAGTGACTGGCTCATATTTAATTCCTTTTGAATTAAAGAAATCTCTCATATTAAGCTCTGTAGTAGTTCCAAGGTTAGTACATGCAGAAACACCAGCTTTAAAATCATTAACTGATGATATTCCTGAATTTTTTCTAACCATAAAACCTTGACCATCATAGAAGTTTACTCCTACGAAAGTAAGACCGATATCCGCATCCCTTGAAAGAGTCCAAGTAGTATTTCTAGATAGAATATCTATCTCGTTAGATGTTAATGCAGTAAATCTTTCTTTAGCACTTAGTGGAGTAAATTTAACTTTACTTGCATCACCTAGTACTGCAGCAGCTACTGCTCTACATACATCAACGTCAACACCAGTCCAGTTTCCTGCAGCATCAGCATTAGAAAATCCTGGTAGTCCTTGTGAAACACCACATCTCACAAAACCTTTTTTCTGCGTGTTTTTAAGAGTTTTTGACTTTTTTGCAGCCATAGTTTCTGTTGTAAAAGTAAATAGAACAGCAAACATAGCAACAACTGAAGTCAATCGTTTTACTAATTTAAACATTATACATTCCTCTTGTTTATTTATTTGTTAACAAATAATTCAAATTTATTTTTTGAATTGCCCAAGTAAAGCAGAAACAAAGAAACTCATCAATATTAAATAAATCGCAAAATTTATGCTTTATTTGAATTTGGCGCGCTCTGAAGGATTCGAACCTTCGACCTACGGTTTAGAAAACCGTTGCTCTATCCAGCTGAGCTAAGAGCGCACAATATCAGTTTATAATACTAAATTAATTTTTGAAAAGAAATTTTTTTAATAAAATTATTACTGATAAAAGTTCAATTCTTCCAATAATCATAAAAATAATTAATGAAATTTTACCGAATAAATTAAAATTATAAAAATCTAGATTAGCCAAGTTATACATTTCAGAGTTTACAGTA
>CACPFN010000023.1 GCA_902633185.1 uncultured Pelagibacteraceae bacterium
TAAGCCAAGTTACAGAAAAATCAATTTTTGATGCTAAGGAATGGTTTAGATCTTTAGAAGTTAAATTAGACAAAAGACAAATTAAAATTGCTCAACATATATTAAAAGAAATTAATGAACGTTTAGATTTTCTTTTAAATGTTGGTCTTGATTATTTAACTTTATCTAGAGAGTCTGGAACGTTATCTGGTGGTGAAGCACAAAGAATTAGACTAGCTTCACAAATAGGATCAGGTTTAACTGGAGTTCTATACGTTTTAGATGAACCATCAATTGGTTTACATCAAAAAGATAATGTTAAGCTTATAGATGCATTAAAAAGATTAAGAGACTTAGGTAATACAGTTATTGTTGTTGAGCACGATACAGAAACAATGGAGAATGCAGATCATATAATAGATTTAGGACCTGAAGCTGGAAATAAAGGTGGAGAAATTGTTGCTGAAGGTACATATGAGCAAATTTTAAAGAATGACAAAAGTATTACTGGAAGATATTTATCAAATAAGAGTTTCATACCTATTCCAAAAAATAGAAGACTTGCAAAAAATGGTAGATTTTTAGAAATCAATGGTGCATCTGGAAATAATTTAAATAACGTAAATTTAAAAATACCTTTAGGTAGTTTCACTTGTGTTACTGGTGTATCTGGAAGTGGTAAATCTACTTTGATACTTCAAACTTTATACAATGCATTAAATCTCACTTTAAATAATAATAAATCTAGAAAAATTCCTCAGCCATTTAGAGGATTTAAAGGAATAGAATTAATTGATAAAGTTATAGATATAGATCAATCACCTATTGGTAGAACTCCTAGATCAAATCCTGCTACATATACAGGAGCTTTTGGTCCTATAAGAGATTGGTTTACCAATTTACCTGAAGCAAAAAGTAGAGGCTATAAACCTGGAAGATTTTCCTTCAATGTAAAGGGTGGAAGATGTGAAGCATGTGAAGGAGATGGTGTAATTACTTACGAAATGCACTTTCTTCCTGATGTTTACATAACATGCGATGAATGCAAAGGTACTAGATACAATAGAGAAACATTAGAGATTAAATTCAAAGATAAGAGTATTGCAGATGTTTTAAATATGACTGTTGATGAAGGATGTGAGTATTTTGAAAATATTTCAAACATCAAAACTAAACTTCTAACGTTAAAGAAAGTGGGTCTTGGCTACATAAAAATTGGTCAGCAAGCTACAACTCTTTCTGGTGGAGAGGCTCAGCGTATAAAGCTTGCTAAAGAATTATCTAAAAGGTCTACAGGAAGAACAATGTATATATTAGATGAACCAACTACTGGATTGCATCAACATGATATAAAAAAACTTTTGGAAATTTTACACACATTTGTTGCAACAGGTAATTCAGTTGTAGTTATTGAGCATAATTTAGATGTTATTAAAACTGCCGATTATATTGTAGATATGGGACCCGAGGGCGGTGTTAAAGGTGGAAATATTATTGCTGAAGGTAAACCCGAGGAAGTTGCAAAAGTGAAAGATAGCTATACAGGTAAATTTTTAAAGCCTTTATTAGATACAAAATTTAAAAAAACCGCTTAATCTTTATAGAAAAATAATATAAAATCATCTTATAGATGACTTCGATATTACAATCATTATCAAAAACTATTCATTTATCATTGGCTATTGCAATATTACTATTCATTGGTCTTTACATAGGTAATGGTGGATTTGATTTTGATGTTTTATTTTGGAGCTGGTTATTAAGATACGTACATGTAACTGTAAGTATTATGTGGATTGGTTTACTGTGGTATTTCAATTTTGTTCAAATTCCCAACATGGCTAAAATTCCAGACGAACAAAAACCTGCAATAGGCAAAGTTATAGCTCCTGTTGCATTATTTTGGTTTAGATGGGCAGCGCTATTTACAATCATATCAGGATTATTATTAGCCTATTTTAATGGATACGTTCATCAAGCAATGACATTAGGAATTGGATCAGGCGGTGGAAAAAATACTGCAATAGGAATTGGAATGTGGTTAGGATTAATAATGGCATTCAATGTTTGGTTTGTTATCTGGCCAAATCAAAAAAGAGCTTTAGGTATGGTTGAGTGCGAACCAGAAGTTAAAGCTAAATCAGCAAAGACTGCAATGCTGTTTTCTAGAACAAATACACTTTTATCATTACCAATGTTGTTAACGATGGTAGCGGCACAAAATCTTTATTAATTATTCTTTTTCTTCCTTAACAATCGTTCTTTGGCTAACTTTTAAAGAGACTAGTACTGGGTTTGCAATATAAATTGATGAGTAAGTACCAAAAATTACTCCTAATATCATTGCTAATGAAAATCCTTTTAATATTTCTCCACCAAAAATAAATATAGATAAAAGTGCCAACAATGTAGTAACTGAAGTTATTATTGTTCGTGATAAAGTTTCATTTATTGAGATATTTGTTAGTTCAAATATTTTAACATCTGCATATTTACGCAAATTTTCTCTAACTCTATCAAATATTACAACTGTATCATTCATTGAATATCCAACTATTGTTAAAACAGCTGCAACGATAGAAAGATTGATTTCTAGTGAAAATACAGAAAATACTCCCAATGTAATGATAACGTCATGAAATAAAGCTAAAATAGCTCCAAGACTAAATTGCCACTCAAATCTGATCCATATATATAAAAGCATAGCTGCCAAAGATAAAGCTATCGCTATTACACCTGATCTCAAAAGTTCTGTACTAACTTTTGGCCCAACATTTTCTACTCTTCTAAAATCAACAGTACCTATCGAATTTGATAGCTTAGTTTTTATCTCTTCTATAAATTGTGGGTCATTTGAATTTTGTTTTTCAAATTTAACTACAAAATCTGTTTCATTACCAAAATTTTTCACTGAAACATCACCAAGATTCATTTGATTAAAACTATCTCTTATTTTTGTGATATTAGCAGAAGATTTGTCAGTCCTTAGCTCTATTAAAGTACCCCCTTTAAAATCAACACCAAAATTCAATCCTTTAAAAACTAAGAAAACTAAGGAAGCAATAATTAATATACCTGAAAGTATATTAAAACTTTTATAAAACTTATTAAAATAGATTGTTTTCATTATATAAGTTTTTCCTTATGTTTATTTTTGATGACATAGTAAGCAGTAATTAAACGAGCAATGAAATATACTGAAAATAGTGTTGTAAGTATTCCAACTCCAAGCGTTATAGAAAATCCTTTTATTGGACCTGATCCCATGAAAAAAAGGATTACTGCAGCAATTAAAGTTGTAATGTTGGCATCTAAAATTGTTGTTCGTGATTTTGTATAACCAGAATCAAAAGCTACAATTGAATTATTTTCATTTTTTAATTCTTCTTTAATTCTCTCAAAAATTAAAACATTTGCATCAACAGCCATACCTACTGTTAAAATGATACCTGCAATTCCAGGGAGTGTAAGAGTTGCTTCAAATAATGTTAAAATACCGACCAATAAAAATAAATTAGAAATTAAGGCTAAGTTAGCAATTAAGCCAAAAAATCTATATTTATAAAACATAAAGGCAACGACTAATATAAATCCAATTATCAATGACATAATTCCTGCATTAATTGAGTCTTTTCCAAGGTCGGGACCTACAGTTCTTTCTTCAATAATATTAAGTGGAGCCGGCAAAGCACCTGATCTTAATAGTAAAGCTAAATCTGTTGCTGATTGAAAGGTGAAATTACCAGATATCTGTCCATTTCCTCCAATAATTGGTTCTCTGACTTCAGGAGCGCTAATAATTTTTCCATCCAAAACAATTGCCAACCTTTTTCCAACACCATTTGAAGTCGCCTTACCAAACTTTTTTGCTCCTACTCTATCCAAACTAAATGAAACAACTGTCTCATTAGTTTGATTATTCATAGTTGGCTTGGCATCCATAAGATTATCACCACTTAAAACAATTCGTTTACTAACAATGGCTTCACTAGAGCCATCCTCAAAAGAAAGTTTTTCTGTTCCAAATGATTCTTCAGAACTACTAGATATAAATTGGAATGTTAAGTTTGCAGTTTTACCTAATAAAGATTTAATTCTACCAGGATCATCTAGTCCTGGTAACTCAACAAGAATTCGATCATTACCTCTTTTTAAAATATTTGGCTCGTTAGTTCCTACTTCATCAACTCTTCTTCTTACAATTTCAATTGCTTGATCTAATGATGAATTTTTTAACAATACCAATCCATAGTCAGAAAATTCTAATTTGAATGATGTATCCATGTTTTCAATGTTAAATTGATGAGATTTGTATTGTTGAAAATATGGATTTATCTCACTTTTATCATTATCTAACAGAGATTTAACATCCTCAATTTTAGTATTTTCAACATCAAATATAATTGACTTATCCTCAATTACAAAATTTCTAACCTTAATATCTTTATCTTTGAAAAATTTTTTAAACTCTAAGACTTTACTTTGCAATCTTTGAGTAATGACTGGTTCGTTATCAATTTCTAATAATAAATAAGAACCACCTTGTAGATCTAATCCTAATTTTATATTTTTTGAGAAAAATTCATCATCAACTTTTGTAAAGTTAGAAATAGTAAAATATGAAATAATAAGTGTAAAAATTAAAACACTAAAAACTCTTAATTTAGAAAAATATAACACTTTAAGAAGTTATTATTTTTTTGGTTCAGCTTTAGTAACTAGTCCTTGTATTCCTGTAGCTCGAACAATTTCGACTTTAACATTATCAGCTATCATAACTTCTACTTTTTCATTATCGATAACTCGTTCTACAGTACCAACGATACCACCAGAAGTAATAACTTTATCTCCACGCTTTAAAGCTTCAACCATAGCCTTATGTTCTTTCACTTTCTTTTGCTGGGGTCTAATTAAGAAAAAGTAAAATATTACGAATATTAAAATTAGGGGTATAAATTGTCCAATTCCTGCGTCCATGTTAAGTCCTTAAAAAGTTAAGAATTATTTATACTATATACTTTTAGAAGACAACTCTTAATTGATACCTATTTTCTCCATATTGTTCATATATGGTCTTAGTTTTTCTGGAATAGTTATTGAACCATCCTCAGTTTGATAATTTTCTAATATCGCAATTAAAGTTCTACCAACGGCAAGTCCGCTCCCATTTAAAGTACCAACAAATTCATTTTCGTTGTTATTATTTTTATATCTAGCTTTCATTCTTTTAGCCTGAAATGTTCCACATGATGAACAGCTTGATATTTCTCTATATTTATTTTCAGATGGAAGCCAAACTTCGATGTCATAAGTTTTTTCTGCACTAAAACCCATATCACCAGTGCTTAAAATAATTTTTCTGTAAGGTAATTGTAAATCATCTAAAATTTTAGTTGCACAATTAGTCATTCTCTCTAGTTCTTCAATGCATTTATTATTTTCTACAATACTGACTAATTCAACTTTATAAAATTGATGTTGTCTAATCATGCCCTTGGTATCTTTACCATAACTTCCTGCTTCTTTTCTAAAACAAGGTGTTGATGCAACTAATCTCATTGGCAAAGATTTTAGATTTAATATCTGATTTTTAACCATATTAGTTAAGATCACTTCAGCAGTAGGGATTAAAAACTTTCTATCATTTTTATCATCAAACTTAATTTCGAATTGATCATTTTCAAATTTGGGTAATTGGCCAGTACCGAACATGGTATTATCTGTTGCCATTAAAGGTGGAGAGATTTCAGTGTAGCCATTATTATTGATATGTGTATCAATCATAAAATTAGAAATTGCTCTTTCTAATGATGCTAATTTGTCTTTGACAAAAACAAATCTTGATCCAGTTGTTTTTGTTGCTAAATCAAAATCTAACATATTCAGTTTTTCACCAATTTCATAATGAGATTTTGGTTCAAAACTCATTTCTTTAATTTCACCAGATTTTACAACCTCTTTATTGCTATTTTCATCCTTACCTACGGGGACATCATTCAATGGTAAATTAGGAATATTACTTAATATCTGATCAAGTTGGTCTTTAACATTTTTTTGATTTCTACTTAAATCATCTATTTTATTTGAAATTTCTTTTGACTTTTCAAAAAGGGTTTCATCTTTAGATTTAGAAATAGATTTTTTTTCCATTTCTAATTTTTCTTTTTCTTGAATTAATTTTCTATTTTCTTCATCAAGATTTAATATTTGGTCAAAGTCTACATCAACGTTTCGATTTTTAATTGTATTTTTAAAATTATCGATATCTTTTCTAATATCCTTAATATTGTGCATTTCTCTCTTGAGCTTTCTTTTCGATAATATTTACAGAAAAAATTGATAATTCATATAAAATTAACAAAGGTATTGCTAAACCTATTTGTGTAATTGGATCTGGTGGAGTTAATATTGCAGCAGCAGCAAATATTATTACAACAAAATATTTTCTTCTTTCTCTTAAATAAGTAGAATTTACAACTCCTATTCTTGCAAGCAAACTTAATACAACTGGTAGCTGAAAACTTAATCCAAATGCAAAAATTAACTTCATCACAAGAGATAAGTATTCATTAACTTTAGCTTCTAATTGAATCGGTAAGCTAGTCCCAAGTCCCGCACTTTCAAATGATAAAAAGAATTTAAATGCTAGTGGCATAATTAGATAATAAACAAGCATACCTCCTAGTAAAAAAAGTATTGGTGTAATTACTAAGTAAGGCATAATTGCTTTCTTTTCATGGGTGTATAATCCTGGTGCAATAAATTTCCAAATTTGAATAAGGATATATGGACTGGTCACAAAGAAAGCAGCAAAAAAAGAAACTTTAAGATATGTTAAAAATGTTTCTTGAAGAGCGGTAAAGATTAATCTTCTATCAACATTATCATCCTTTACAGCATTAGCGTAAGGTTCAACTAAAAATCCATATATGTATTCAGAAAAATAGTAACAAACTACAAATAATACTGCTAAGAAGATAAATGAATGTATTAGTCTTTGTCTTAATTCAGTAAGATGACTTATAAAACCTGTTTCTTTTTTTTTAGCTGTCATCTTTAGGCTTGTCCTCTTTCATAATTTCAGTGTTTTTTTTTAATTCTTCTTTAATTGAAACATCAGTTATTTCTGTAACTTGATTTTGAACATCTGAAAAATATCTCTTAGCAGAACCTATCCATGATCCAACTTTTTTTAACATTACAGGAAAGTCTTTTGGTCCTACAACTATTATTGCAATAGATACTATTATTAATATTTCAAACCAGCCGATCTGTGGCATTGATTACTCTTTTTTGTCTGAGTCTTGATTTTCAGATATATTTTTTGGTTGGCTATCTTCTGTAGCGTCTGTAGCCATACCTTTTTTAAAACTTTTAATTCCTTTAGCAACATCACCCATTAAACTAGAGATTTTACCTCTACCAAAAAGTAATACTACTAAAATTACTACAATTGCAATTTGCCAAAATCCTATACTCATAATTACTTATAACCTTATAATTTTAGTTTTAAAACTATTTTTTTATTTATCGTTATCGGTATTAAGAGTGCTATTAAGCATCTCATCTATATCAGAGTATATATTTTCCTTTTTATCCTCTTGTTTTTCTTTATAGAATTTGCCTGTTCCAAATATAGATGCATCTACACTAGATGTATCAATAAGACCTGCGGTTCCTAATTCATCAACGGTTGGAAGATCTGACAATTTTTGGAGATTGAAATGACTTAAAAAGTCATCTGTTGTTCCATATTGAATAGGTTTGCCAGGGGCATCTTTTCGACCTTGAGGTCTAACCCAGTTCAATTCCATCAATATCTCAAGTGTATTATTTCCAAACGCAACTCCACGAATTTCTTCTATTTCAGCTCTAGTGACTGGTTGATGATAAACAATAATTGCAAGTGTTTCTATCGCAGCCTTTGATAATTTTTTTTCAACAGTTTTTTGTTGAGACATTAATGTGGATAAATTTGGTGAAGTTCTAAAAGACCACTTATTGGATATACAGACTAAATTTATTCCACGATCAGAATAAAAATTCTGAAGTTTTAGTAAAGATTTTTCAACATCTGTCTTTTTTGAAATTTTATTTTCAATAGTTTCAATATTTAAAGGCTCTGCAGCTGCAAAAACAATAGCTTCTATTTCTTTATCAACATCACTTAATTTAGATGGAAATGATACAACATTATTTTTTTTTAATTTATTCATTAGATTTTTTTAATATATATGTCCTCAAATAAATTATCTTGTTTAATAGATATATTGCCTTCTTTTGCAAGCTCTAAAGATCCAGCAAAAATTCCTGCATTACCAGTCTTACTTAAAGTTTTAGAGTTTCTAAAATTTTTTGGTATTAGATCAGTCATATTTTTCCAATCATTTAAATTATTATAAAACTCTTTTATAACTTTAATACCTTCTTCAGTAGTAAATACTGGAAGTTTCGGAATATTCATTCTTTGAAAATCTTTTGTCATTACGATATTCGAATACGTTTTTAATAATTCAAATAATGTTAAAGAATATTGAGAGTTATATATTGATCTCATTCCACTTTTCGAACCTCTCATAAAAATATCTTTGCCTAATCTTTTTCTGCTCAACATCTGAGAAGACAATAATCTTATTAATTCTAGTTTTTTAAGTTGAAGCTTTAATTTCTCCGCTACTTCAAGAGCTTTAAATTCCTCTTCTTCTGTTTCTGGTAATAGTAGTTTAGATTTAAGATAAGTTAACCAAGTAGCCATTAGCAAATATTCTGAGGCTAATTCTAAATTTAAATTTTCAGTTTTTGTTATAAAATTATGAAATTGATCTGCTAATTTGGTGATTGATATATTTTCCAAGTCAACTTTTTGTGATTTTGCTAAATCTAAAAGTATTTCTAATGATCCAGAGTAATTACTAAGATCAACATTAAATTCTAAAGAATCACTCATGGATTTAAATTTAACTTATTATTTGAATTAATTTAGAAGTTTTTTTTACAATAAAATCATCGATATAAGGTGAATTTTGACCTACCACATTCATTTCTCTCATTTTTCCATTGCAATGAAGCACCAAATTACAACCTGCACGAAAAGATTTAATAACATTATTTTTTAAATTACCTTTAAGAGCACCCATAGAAATATCATCTGACATTAATATTCCCTTGAATGATATTTCTTTTCTAATCATTTTTATGATTTTTTTAGAATGTGAAACGTTATTTATCGGATCAAGTTTCTTAAACAACAGGTGACCGGTCATACCTAAAACAGATTTTTTTTTGGCAAATGGAAAAAAATCATATTTTTTAAGATACTTTAGATCTTTGTCTATAACTGGTAATTTATAATGACTATCAACTTTAGCTAAACCATGACCTGGAAGATGTTTAATTACTGTACCAACCCTATTTTCGTGAAATTTTTCGATAGATATATCGCCAATTTTAGACAGAGTTTTTTTATCATTTGAATAGGATCGATCACCTATAATTTTATGAGACTTATTTCGTCTTAAATCCAATACAGGGACAGTATTAATGTTAATACCAATAAGTCTTAACAAATAGGATATTTGCTTAACATAAACATTGAAATAAATATCAAATTTTTTTCTATCTTTTGAATATAAATCACCAAAATATTTTGCACTAAAAATGGAATTATCTATGAATTTTCTTAATCTACTTACTCTTCCACCTTCTTCATCAATTAGAATTGGATAATTAGAGTTTTTAAATATTTTTTTAATCGAACCAGTTAATTTTTGAACTTGATTGATTGTTTTTATATTTCTTGAAAAAAGGATTATTCCCCATGGCTTATATTTTTTTAAAAAACTTACTTCACTTTTTTTTAAATTATATCCACTAATGCCACATATAAAAGCTCTAGTTCTTTTAATCATTATATAACAATTCCCAAAAAGAATATTTTTTTGTGTTTTTATTTTTGTATTCTACATATTCAATAATGTTGTCCGTATCATTTTTAAGAATAAATAGATTATTTTCGTTAGATGATATTTTTTCATCAATACTTGAAACTGCTCTATATGATTTCTTGTAATTATCGTCTGAAAAATAATATCTTAGAGTAAAAAAAAGAAAGAAAAATATAATTATTAAATAAAATAGATATTTGAGCTCTTTTAGCATTACATTTTTTCAGGTGTGTCAACACCTATAATATCCATTCCAGTTTTAATTGTTTTGGCAATAGATTTTAAAAATATTAGTTTTTCTATATTTATTGTTTTATCATCATTGATAAATCTTTTTTCAACATCATCTTTTCCCATATTCCAATAGGAATGAAACTGAGATGATAACTCATATAAATATACAGGGATCCTATGAGGTTCTAGTTTTTTAGTGGAAATTTCTACACATTTAGGCCATTCAGATATTTTTTTAAAAATTTCAATTTCTTCATTATTAAATTGCATATTATTATTTTCTTTATCAATCTTGTCATCAATATTTTTATTTATATTTCTAAAAACCGATGAAATTCTAGCGTAACAATATTGAAC
>CACPFN010000024.1 GCA_902633185.1 uncultured Pelagibacteraceae bacterium
ACCTAATGTGATTAATACTGAGAAAAAAGAAAAGAATATTAAATTTAATATTATACTTAAGTTACCTTTGGTCATCTCTTTATAATTCATTGAGTATCTAGAAAAATCACCAAATGTGAGGAGAACTATAGCAAAATAAGCAAATAAAGTTCCTGTGATTGAAATTATTGGAGCAATATTTGACTGAATTGCAAAATTGCTAAAGACTAAGCTTAGTTTTATTCCATTAAGGAGTTCATTGTAATACTCAGATAAAATAACAATTAGTAGTACAGATAGTCCTAAATATATTGAAAGACCTGAAAAATTAATAAATGATTTTAGAAAATTCTGTCCTTTTGTAAAAAGGATATATTGAAATATTAATGTTAAAAATAAACAAACCCAATCAATTAAATTCAAGCCAAAAAAGAATAATAAAAATATTTCATTCTGTAAGAGTTGATTGTCTATTTTAAATATTATGATCCTAGCAATGTAACCAAGTGACTTAGATATAAAGAATGTTTGTACACCAAACATGAATAAACCAACTAACCCCCTGATCATTCCTACATATCTGGCACCAGTAAAACCCATTGAAAGTCTGAGAATTGTTGGAAAACTTAATCCGCTACTTTGAGAAATTTTTCCAATTATATTAGCAAAAAAGAATACTAATAATCCTGCTAGCAATGATCCTGTTAAGACAACAAAAAAATTTAGATCATAGAATAAATATAAAGCTGATATTAAAGAGAACCCAACAATTGTTTGAATATTTATAGCCCAAAAGTTAAAGTAATTTTTCCAACTCCAGTTTCTATTATTTGGATTTATTGAAACTAGTTCCCAATTTCTTAATTGAAATTTTTCGCTTTGATTCACTTAAATGATATTAATCAATTATTTACTGCTGTCCATATAAGAGAGTTGGCAACCACAGTACTATTTTTGGATACGCTATGATTATAATTAATCCAATTATCTGCAAAACCATGAACTGCATCATTCCAAGATAAATATCTTTTAAATCCCAACTTGGAACAACACCTTTTAAGAAATAAGCAGATAACGCTACGGGGGGTGAGAGCCAGGCGGTTTGCAAATTAACAGCAACAAGAATTGCAAACCAAGTTAAATTAAATCCTAACGCTTCAACTAATGGTAAAATTATAGGAACAACTATCATAACAATAGGTACCCACTCTAGTGGCCATCCTAAAAGAAAAATCATAATCATTATTATTCCTAAAATTAAATATTTATTCATCTCAAGTGATAAAAGAAAATCTGTCAAAACCATTGGAGTTCCTAATCTTGCAAACACCGCTCCAAAGAAATTAGAAGCAGCAACTAAAACCATAATTAATGCAGAAATTTCTAAAGTTTTAACTAATGCATCTTGTAATTTTTTTAATGTTAATTTTTTGTAAGCTAATGAAAGCAATAATGCACCACCTGCTCCACATCCTGCAGCTTCTGTTGGTGTAGCAAATCCAAATAAAATACTACCTAATGCAGCAAATACTAATGCTGCGGGTGGCACTAATCCTAAGAAAAATTCTAGCCATAATTTTTTTAAATCTGTTGTTCTTAATTCTTCTGGTATGGGTGGACCTAATTTCGGGTTCATCATACATCTGAATGTAGTGTATGCAGCATATAAGCATGCCAACAATATTCCTGGAACTATTGCTGCAGCAAATAAATCAGTTACGGGAATTTCCATAATTGGACCCATAACTACAAGCATAATGCTCGGTGGAATTAGAATACCTAAAGTTCCTCCAGCAGTAATTGTTCCAGCAGCTAATTTTACATCATAATTTGATCTATTCATTGATTTTGCAGCCATAATTCCAAGAATAGTAACTGATGCACCAACTATTCCAGTTGCGGCAGCAAATATTACCGAAACAAATAAAACTGCATAATATAAAGAGCCTCTAACTCTTGCCAACATCATTTGGAAAGCTGAGAATAATCTCTCCATTAAACCTGCTTGTTCCATCATTATTCCCATAAATACAAATAAGGGGACGGCGGCGAGAGTTTGTTCGGTCATCACCATAGAAAATTGTAGTGTCATTAAGTAGAAAACTAATTTTCCAAACCCTAAGTATCCAAAAACAAAACCTAAAAAAATAAGAGTAAATGAAATTGGAAATCCTATAAATATTGCAAACAACATCACACCAATAAGTATGAAACCTAAAATTGCAGGATCTATTAAATGTGAAAGCATTAACTACCTGGCCATTTACCTTTGACAGCGGCGTAATAACTTTTAAAAAGTTCTGAAACGCCTTGGATTAGAAGAAAAACAATTCCAATCCATAGACAAGATTTTATCGGCCACATATATGGCATCCATGTTGTATCCATCCCTCTTTCGTTTCTCATTATACTTTCTTGGACAAAGCCTGTTGTCATATACAAAAAGACTATTAATCCTGGAAAATAAAATAATAAGTAAAGCCAAAAATCTATTCTGCCTTGAGTTTTAACTTTAAAATTTCTATATAAAAAATCTGCTCTAATATGAACACCTTTTGAAAGAGCGTATCCTGCTCCTAACATAAATAATGCTCCATAAAAAAATCTGCTCATATCATAAGCCCAGATTGTAGGAGCTAAAAATAATTTTCTTGCTAAAACTTCATAAACCATCCCAAGCATTAGTGGGATCGTAATCCAGCAAACTATGTTTCCTATTAATTTACTAAATCTATCTATGTTAACTATAGTTTTAGCCATCCAAGTTGGCATATCATCAGGCATCTTTCCAGATCCTGATCGCCTTTCGGCTATCATTTCATCTGAAATATCTAACTTTGGATTATCCGACATATAAATTTTAGAAAAAAAAAGCGGGCTTATAAAAGCCCGCTTAATAACTTTATTTATTTCTTCAACGAATTAGCATAAGCCATTCCTAGCTTAGCATTCGATGTTTGTGCACCAGACCAGAATGGTACAGCAGTATTAGCAAAGCTTATCATTGAATCATAAACTTCTTTAAAGAATGCGTTTTCTTTTGCATTTTTCTCTAAAGTTGCTTTCGCTGCAGCCATATAAGCTGGGAAATAATCAGCTGGTGTATCTTCAAGTATCACACCATGATTTTCAGTTAGATCTTTAAGTGCCAATCCATTAGTGTTGATTCTGTAAGCTAAAGCTCTCATCAACGATGCATCAGCAGCCATCTTCATTGAAAATTTCTCATGGTCAGTGAACTTATCGTAAGTGCTTTTATTTAGGTAAAAGTCTGCATTTACGACTACTTGGTGTAAACCTTGTAGATAGTAGTGTTTTAATACTTTATGAATACCAAACACTTTATCTGGTTGAGGACAACACCACTCAGCAGCATCAATAGTTCCTGCTTCCAATGCTGGAAGAATATCTCCACCACCCATTGCAACTGAAGCTATTCCAATGTCTTTATAAGTTTGACCTGGAATTCCTGGAGGAGTTCTGAACTTAAATGTTCTGAAATCATCCATATCTTTGATTTTTCTTGGGAACCATCCTAAAGCTTCTGGACCAACTGGTTGAAGCATGAAACCTTTAATGTCTCTTTTCATTTCTCCCCAAAGTCTGTCATATAGTTGTTCTCCACCACCATATAAAAACCATGATAAGAATGCGATGTTATCAATTCCTACACCACCACCTGCTACTGGCGAACCAAACAACATAGCAGCTGGATGTTCTCCAGACCAATAGTGAGTCCAAGCAAATCCGCAATCAATCAAACCTTTATCAACAGCATCAAGAGTTTCTTTAACTCCAACTACTGTTCCTGCTGGCATAATTTCAAATTTTAGAGATCCACCTGTTAGTTTTGTTACGTTGTCAGTAAAGTCTTTTAACATTACCGCTTCATCACCTTTAGCGCTAATAACCGTCTGACACTTTAACGTTTTTGCAGCATTCGCATTTGAAATAAATCCAAATACTAGAAAAGCAGCAAACAACGCTGAAACGATTTTTTTCATTATATCCCTCTCTTTTTATTTATAATGTGAAGATCCTCTCAAAAATCAAAGCCACATACAAGTGTCATTTCGACGTTTTTATGAGAAAAATGTTTAAAATCATTAAATATTCATTAAAGATTATTTATAAAAAATATGGATAAATTTGATTACATAATTATTGGTGCAGGTTCAGCTGGCTGTGTATTAGCTAATAGATTAACAGCAAATCCTGATACTAAAGTTCTTTTACTTGAAGCTGGTGGTAAAGACACAAATCCATGGATCCATATTCCAGGTGGTTATTTTAAAACCATGCACAATCCAGATACTGACTGGTGTTTTAATACAGAAAAAGAGCCAAACTGCGATAACAGACAAATGGTTTATCCAAGAGGAAAAACATTAGGTGGAAGCTCATCTATTAATGGAATGCTCTATATTAGAGGTCAATCGAATGATTATAATTATTGGAGACAATTAGGTAATGTTGGTTGGTCATGGGATGATGTTCTACCCTATTTTAAAAAGTCTGAAGATTTTCAATTAGGAGAAAATGAATTTCATGGTTCTGGAGGACCTATTGCAGTCGAAAAAATTAGAGCAACATTTAAAGTTCTTGATCTATTTTTAGAGGCTGCAGAAGAGCATGGTTATAAAAGAACTGATGATTTTAATAACGGTGATAATGAGGGTATGGGATATTTTCCATTTACAATTAAAAATGGCTTTAGATGCAGTACAGCAGTTGGTTATTTAAATCCAGTTAAGAGTAGAAAAAATTTAAAAATTATAACTAAAGCGCATATTAAAAATATAGAATTTGAGAATAAAAAAGCAAAAAAAGTAAATTATTGGATTGATGGAAAAGAGTTTTCTGTTGAGACGAATAAAGAAATTATATTAAGTGCAGGTACAATAGGATCACCTCATATATTACAAGCATCAGGAATTGGTCCAGGAGAACTTCTTAAAGAAAACAATATTAATGTTTTAAAGGATCATCAAGGAGTTGGAAGAAATCTAACTGATCATTTAATGCTAAGACCTGTTTATAAAATTAAAAATTTAGAAACTTTAAATGATATTTACTACAGTTTTACAAAAAAAATGTTATCTGGTTTAAAATTCTTTCTATTTAGAAAAGGACCTTTAACAGTTGGTGCTAGTTATGTTTGTGGTTTTGTTAAAAGTGATGAACATTTAGAAACTCCAAATCTCCAATTTCATATTTCGCCAGCAAGTACTGATCTTTTGGGAAAATCAGCTTTACATAAATTTCCTGCGTTCACTCCAACAATTACAAATGTAAGACCAACAAGTAGAGGGTCTATTGAATTAAAATCTCCAGACACCAGAATTTCACCAAAAATAAAAATGAATTATTTATCAACTGATGAAGATCGTGAAATTGCTGGAAAAGCATTAAAGATTGTAAGAAAAATTGTTATGGAATCTAAAGCTTATAAAGATTACCAACCTGAAGAGCTAAGACCAGGAATCAATATTACTGATAATGAAGAATTAGCAACCGAAGCTGGAAAATTTGCGAATACTATATTCCATCCAGTGAGCACATGTAGAATGGGTAAAGATGAAAATGCTGTTGTTAATGATAGATTAGTCGCTCACGGACTAGAAAATTTAAGGGTTGTAGATGCCTCTGTTATGCCTCATATCACATCAGGAAATACAAATGCACCGACAATAATGATTGCGGAAAAAGCAGCTGATATGATAATTGAGGATAGTAGAAGATGACCGAACAAATATTAATTTTTTTTCAAATAGTTTTTATCGATTTAGTTTTAGCAGGAGATAATGCAATTATAATTGGAATGGTTGCATCTCAATTTCCAACCGAGCAAAGAAAAAAAATTATTTTTTGGGGAATTGGAGCAGCAGTAGTTTTAAGAATTATATTTACTCTTATAACCGCTTATCTATTACAAATCACAGGACTTAGACTTATAGGTGGAATATTACTTCTTTATATATGTTACAGACTTTACGTGGATGTAATTAAAATGAATGGTAATGCTGAAGAAAATGTAAAAAAAGTAGATAACAGTTCATTCATGAAGGCAATAACAACTGTAATTCTAGCAGATGTAACAATGAGTTTAGATAATGTATTAGGAGTAGCGGGAGCGGCTAGAGATCATTACATGTTATTGATATTTGGTCTAGTTTTATCAATAGTTTTAATGGCTACTGCAGCAACATTGATATCTGGCTGGATTAAAAAGTATAAATGGATAGGATGGGTTGGATTATTAGCAATATTATTTGTTGCAATAGAGCTAATATATATAGACGTAAAACTATTTTTATAAATGTATTTAAAAAAAATTAATTTAAAAAATAAAGTTGCTTTGGTTACTGGTGCGGGAAAAGGTATTGGTAGAGCATGCTCTATCGCTCTTGCGGAAGCTGGTGCAACAATAATTGGAATAAGTAGAACTGCTTCTGATCTTGATAAACTTCAAAAAGATATAAAAAAAGTTAAAGGAAAATTAGTTAAAATTACTTGCGATATAATGGATTATGATGATCTTTCTTCTAAATTAAAAAAAATTAAGAAAGTAGATATACTTGTAAATAACGCTGGTACAAATATTCCCGAGCCTTTCGAGAAAATAAAACAAACAAGTATGAATTATCTTGTAGATTTAAATATGAAAGCAGCATTCAATGTTGCTCAATTAGTAGTCCTAAAAATGTTAAAAAATAAAAAAAAAGGTGGGTCTATAATTAATATGTCTTCACAATTAGGGCATGTCGGTATGTCAGGTAGAAATGTTTATAACATGACAAAATTTGGAATTGAGGGATTAACTAAAGGAATGGGAGTTGAACTTGCAACAAAAAATATTAGAGTAAACACTGTTGCACCTACATTTGTTGAAACTCCAATGGTTAAAAAATTCTTTAAAAATAAAAAATTTAAACAACTTGCTTTAAGCAATATACCCATGGGAAAAGTTGCAACAGAGTCTGATGTAGCTACAGCAGTATGTTTTTTAGCTTCAGATGCAGCGAGTATGATAACTGGAACATCAATTGTAATTGATGGGGGCTGGACAGCAAAATAATGAAAAAATTGTTGCTTATTTTAGCAATTATATTTTCTACACACTCTCATGCTTTAGAGTTTCAAGGTAAATTTTTACAAGGACATTTTATTTTAGGTAAAGCAGAAGCTGGATCAAAGGTATTTGTAGATAAAATACAAGTTAAAGTATCTGAGGATGGATATTTTGTATTCGGTATTGATAGAGATCGAAAATTCGATGTAGCCATTACTGAAATAAATAATGGTAAAAAAAATAAAATTATAAAAAAAGTTTTTAAGAGAAAATATAATATTCAGAGAATTGATGGTCTGCCTGAAAATAAAGTTACACCACCAGAGTCTGTTTACAAAAGGATTAAAGAAGAAAATGGGAGAATTGGAAAAGCAAGAGCCATTAATTCAGATTTAACTTTCTTTACTGAACAATTTATTATGCCAGTTAAAGGAATAATTAGTGGAGTTTACGGTAGCCAAAGAATTCTTAATGGCAAACCTAAATGGCCTCACTACGGAATTGATATTGCAGCTAAACAGGGAACTGAAATAAAATCATCTGGAACTGGGATAGTGACTATGGCAGAAGATGATCTTTATTATACTGGTGGTACTGTAATAATGGACCATGGACATGGAATTTCAACAATATATTCGCACCTTGAGAATGTAATGGTTAAAGTTGGTGATGAAGTTAAACAAGGAGAAATTATTGGAACTGTTGGATCTACTGGTAGATCAACTGGGCCTCATTTAGATTTTAGGATAAATTGGTTTCAAACTAGACTTGATCCTATGAGCATTCTTCAATAAGTTCTGGCTATGAAAAATGAAATTAATCGTATTGCTGACAGGTTAGTTAAAGCTTTCAACACAAACACTGTTATTAATCCTATCCCTGTAAAATATTGTAAAAACATTAACTTAGCTAACAAACTTAGAAAATTGTGTGAAGATCAAATTAAAGATGAAACAATTGGAATAAAAGCTGGTGGAACTGGAATTCAAGCTTTAAAAAAATTAAAAGAAAAAGAACCTTTTACAGCAAAGGTATTTAAAAAAAGATTAGTTAAATCTGGTCAAAACGTAAAAATAAACCAACACACTAAAGGTATAGAGGTTGAAGTTTATTATTTTATTAAGAAATCTTTCTTTGATTTTAAAGGAAAAGTTACAAAATCAAATGTCAATAAATTTATTAAATTTATGGGACCTTGCTTTGAAATAGTTGGATTTAGACAAAGAAATAAAAAATTTACATATTTAGGAGACATCTGTGGTGATTTTGGATTTAATATAAAATTTGTAGTTGGAAGAAAAACAAAATTTAAAAAATTAAACTTAAATAATTTGAAAACTTCACTGGTCAGCAAGAAAAATGGAGTAAAAGTAATTGGAAATACAAATATTGTTTATATAAACCCATTAAATTCTTTAAGATTTGTTTTAAATAAAGTTAAGAAAGAAAAGATAAACTTAAATAAAGATTTTTATGTTTTCACAGGCTCAACTGTGGGGGTAGTTCCATTTAAAGGAAAAGGATTATACAAAGGAACAGTTGATAAAATTGGCTCTGTTAGTGTTAACATTCGTTAATGGGTCTTCATTTTAGTAAAGAAGAATTCTCAAATAGAAAAGAAAAGACACTAAATTCTATGAAAAATGAGGGTGTAGATGCCCTTATTATGTTTAGACAAGAGTCTATGTATTGGCTCACTGGTTACGACACTTTCGGATATGTTTTTTTTCAAGCATTGGTTTTAGATCAAAAAGGTAATGTAATATTATTAACTAGAGCCCCTGATTTAAGGCAAGCTCAAAACACATCCAATATTAGTGATATAAGAATTTGGGTTGATAAAGATGGTGCTAATCCTGCTGATGATCTCAAAATAATTTTAGATGAACTAAACTTAAAAGGAAAAAAAATTGGTGTTGAATATGAAGCATACGGGCTAACAGGAAGAAATGCATTAAGACTTAATACGGTTTTACAAAACTATTGTTCAATTGAAGATAAATCAGAATTAATAACAAAACTAAGAGTAATAAAATCTGATGAAGAAATTAGTTATGTAAAAAAAGCAGCAAATTTAGCTGACAAAGCTTTAGATGAAGTTTGGAAGCATGCAAAAGCAGGAGTAAGTGAGTCTAAAATATTAGCTGAAATGAATAGAGTTATATTTGAAGGAGGTGGAGACTATCCTGCTAATGAGTTTATTATAGGGTCTGGAAAGAATGCCCTACTCTGTCGATATCAAGCAGAAAAACAAATACTTAATAATCAAGATCAGTTAACTATTGAATGGGCTGGAACTTATAGGCACTATCATTCAGCGATGTTTAGAACAATACCAATAGGAAAATCAGATCCAAGACATCATAAAATGCATGAAGCATGTGTTGAAGCTCTTATAAATTGTGAAAATAAATTAAAGCCTGGAAATAAAATTGGAGAAGTTTTTGATGTTCATGCAAAAACTTTTGATGATCGTGGCTTTAAAAATTCAAGAATGAATGCATGCGGTTACTCATTAGGAGCAACTTTTTCTCCCAACTGGATGGATTGGCCAATGTTATATACAGGAAATCCATATGAGATTCAGCCAGGAAATATATTTTTTATGCACATGATATTGATGGACTCTGAAAATCAATTAGCCATGAATTTAGGTGAGACTTATCTTGTTACTGAAAATGGCAATGAAAGATTAGGTAATCAAAAATTAGACATGGTTATTTTATAAATATAATAAATTAAGTTTTTTTTTTTATTAAAATAAAATTATCTAAAACTTCATGATCTGAGCTCAATTTATTTAATTTTATAAACATTTCATCTAAATCTTGTTCTTCAAATTCATTGTTTGTAATTATTAAATTATTAGTTTTAATAAATTCTTTAAATTTAAATTTAAAATTTTCATGATTTTTTAATATATTTCTAGAAAATTCAAAAAATATCATTACGTGAAAATCCTTGATTGTTTTGGTTAGACCTTGCAAAGCAAAAAATTCGTAACCCTCGATATCAATCTTTATAAAAATATTTTCTTCTGGTGTTATAATTCCATCTAAAATTAAATTGTCTATAGAATTGATATCAATTTTAGTTCCATCATTATAATCATTAATTTGATAAGAGCCTGAATTTTTGTAATTTTTTAAATTGTCATCAAAATTTGCTATTTTTTCCTTATCACCAATACCTATTTGAAAAAATTTAATATTTTTTATTTGATTTAACTTTATATTTTCAATTAATTTATCAACTGACTTTTTTGAGGGAT
>CACPFN010000025.1 GCA_902633185.1 uncultured Pelagibacteraceae bacterium
TTTTTTTTTATAATTTTTTTTAATAATTTTCTCAAAATTTTCTGATCTTCCAGCATAAAATAGTAATAGATCGGTTTTATTATTTAAATTTAGTTTCTTATTTAAAATCAATTTTCTTATTTTTTCTGAAAAAATTGAACCACCAGGCTCTCTTAATTTTATAAAATTTTTTCTTCGCTTTTTTAAATAATTTGCAGCAATTTTAAAATTTGTAGTTTTTCCCGAGGCCTCAATGCCTTCAAATATAATAATTGGATATTTAGACATCGCCCCATATCAAAAAATTGATAGAAGTTATCAATCTTGATATTGCATTTTGTTGTTTGATATTTTCTGTAGAAAATAAGTCATGATTAGATATTACTTCATCTTTATATAATACTTTTATTTCTGCTAATTTTTCTCCCTTTTTAATAGGTGCTTGTATAGGACCGTCATAAACAATCTTCACTTTCATATATTTTTTTTTAGCTTTTGGAATGGTCTTATAAATTATGTCTTTAGTATTAACTTTTACTTTTTTCTTATTTCCCTGCCAAACATCTAGTTCATAAAGATATTCGTTATCATTACTTATTTTTATTGTATCGAAATTTGTAATTCCCCATGTTAACAATTTTTGTGATTGCTTTGATCTAGAATTTTTAGTTTCAAAACCACTTGCAACAGCAATTAATCTTCTTTCTTTTCTTAATATAGAAGATGCAAGTGAATATTTTTCAGAACCAAGGTAGCCTGTTTTAATTCCATCTACACCCATATTTTTATATAATAATGGATTTCTATTTCCTTGTGTAATTGGATCCCCGCCAGTCCTACTCCAAGTAAATTCTTTAATTTTAAAATACTCATAATATTTAGGATGTTCTTTAATTAAATAATTAGACATAATTAAAATATCTCTAACGGTTGAATAATTATTATCATCATTAATCCCTGACGAATTTGAAAAATTAGTATTTTCCATCCCAATTTCTTGAGCTTTCTCAGTCATTAGTAAAGCAAACTCGTCCTCAGTTCCTGCAATACCTTCAGCCAAAGCTACACAAGCATCATTACCTGAAGCAACAATTATACCTAATAATAAATCTTCTACCGAAACTTCATCTCCAACCATTATAAACATTGATGAATAACCAGATGAGGATAATCTCCAAGCATTTTCAGAAACAATAAATTTTTCATCTAGTGTGATTTCACCACTTTTCAATAAATCAAAAGCAACGATTGAAGTCATTATTTTTGTCATAGAAGCAGGAAATATTCTTTCATCAGGATTTTTTTCATATAAAATTTCACCAGATAAATAATCTTGTAAAATTGCAGTTCGTGCATTTATGTTAAATTTTGCATAAGAAATATTAGTTATAACTAAAAATGAAAGGACAAAACTTAATAGTACTTTTATTTTCATAATTTTATTAATTCAATATTTTCAAAATTTATATCAGCAATCTCATTATATACATTTTTAATTGATCCTAAATTATAAAAAGGACCCTTGTAAACCCTATATAAATTTTTAGACATTTTTTTGATATTTATGTCTTTTAAATTGTATTCATCCTCAAGTCTTTTTTTCAATGTAATTGCAGATTCTTCAAAAAATAAATCGGCAAATTTAATTATAAATTCAAATTTTGTATTTTTCACCTTCTCAACTTTTGAATTATTATCTTTTTCAATTGATATATTTTGGATCGAAATGCTGTCTACTGGAGCTTTATTAGCTACTTTTTTTTCCTCATCAAACGTTTTAGCTTTATTTGCAACAAAAGTATTACTAGAATTTATTGTTTCTACACGTACATAGGGTTGATCAGGATCAATATCAAGTTCAGTCGCAATCCTTTCAGAAATTACTGAATTATAAAAAATTGGATATTTCGAATTTTTTCCTACTTTAGCAATCAAGTATTTTTCATTTAACAAATTTGTTATTTTTATATCTGTATCTTTTTTTAGTTTATTATTGAAAATAACTAATGATCTTTGATCAATTTTTTTTGAAACTATTCGTTTTTTGAAAATATCATTATTAAATATTAGAGCAAAACCATCATTTGAATAATTTTTGAAATCTTTATTGGTGATTACTTTTTTATTAGTAGTTTCACATGATGTTAAAATTATTGCTAAAAAAATTATTATCTTAAGTTTCATTTTCAAAACTATTTTTTAATGTGCATACAGCCAAACTAAATCTTAATGACCTGTTCCACTTTAAGATTAGCTTATAATTATTAAAAATAATATATGCTGGTTTAAGTTTATTTGCATTTTCTACTATTTCAGCATCAGGAGTAACAATTGCTGCTGTCAAATTGTCATATTTGTCCAAAAAAGACGAATTTTTTATATAATTTTTTAAATATTTTACTTTTCTTTCATGTTTAATTTTTTTTGCTGATGTATTTAAATATTTATCAGGAATATTTTCATTTAGATTAATTCTATAAAAACACGGAGTATTATCATTCCATCCAAGATTATTTAAATAGTTTGCTGCCGATGCAAAAGAGTCCTCAATATTTTTTAGATCAATTGATCCATCTTTATTATAGTCAATTGCATGATTTTTAATTGTGGATGGCATAAATTGAAAATTTCCAAATGCACCTGCCCAAGATCCAAATAATGTACTCGGATCTATAATTTTTGCATCTACTAATTTTAAAAGGGTGATTAATTCTTTAGTAAAAAATTCACTTCTTCTTTGATCGTAACTTAAAGTTGCAAGTGAAGAAACTATATCCATTTTACCTAAGTAGTTTCCAAAATTAGTTTCAATACCCATAAGTGCCAATAGCAAATTTTTATCTACTTTGTATTCAGAAGATACTTTATTAATAATATTGTTTTCTTTATTTAAAATAATTTTTCCTAGTTTTACTTTTTTTGAAGAGGTTCTTTTTGAAATATATGTCTTTGTGTCTTCATAGAATTCAGGTTGGTATCTGTCATACTTTATTACATCGGGTAAGAACTTGGAGTTATCTATTAAATTATTAACTGTATTTTTACTAATACCTTCATTAATTGCTCTTTTTTTAAATTTAATTTTCCAATCATTGAAGTCATCAGCAATTAGAGTTGAAGAGCTAAAGATAATAAATAGCGATATAATTAATAATTTAATTTTTTTCATACAAATCTTTTAAGTATATCGATACAGCAATCCATATCAAAATAAAGCTGATTAATTTATGTATATCTAATTCCTCATTATATAAGAAATAACCCAACAAGAATTGCAAAGTTGGAGTTATATAAAAAACCATACCCGTTGGACCTAAACCACATAATTCAACACCTCTAACATATAAATATAAAGGAATCACGGTCATAGGGCCTGCCAGCATGAATATGAACATTAATTTAACATTCGATATATCAAAATCATTTAAATCATTTTGTACAATTAAATAAAAAGCAAATATTACCGCTGGAAAAATAAATAAACTTTCAACTAATAAACCAATATCTGTGTCTACATCAATTTTTTTTCTTACTAAATTATAAAAACTCCAACTTAAAGCTACTATTAATCCAACCCATGGTATTGATTGGAAACTAGAAATTACTAAATACAAAATTGATATTGTTACGATTAAAAGTGAAATTTTAGTTTTGAAACTTAATTCCTCTTTTAAAAAAAAATAACCTAAAAAAACACTTATTATAGGCATTATAAAATATCCAAAACTAGCATCTATAACTTGATCATTCCCTATTGCATAAATCCAAACAGCCCAATTTGTAAAAATTAATATTCCAGATAAAAAAAGCATCATAATTTTTTTTTTATCTTTAAAAACCGAGCTAAATTTTTTCCACTTTGATAAAATGATTGTTGTTAAAATTAGCATAACAGTTGTCCATGCACTTCGATGTAGGACAACTTCAATGTGGCCAGCAAAAGCAATATATTTAAAATATATAACTCCAATAAAACCCCACCAGAAAGAACCAAATGCCGTTAAAATTATACCTTTATTAAATTGATTTTTGCCTAACATTATATTGATCAATTAAACTATTTTGTTTATGAAATATAGAATTTTAATTATTACAAATTAGGAGAGATGGCTGAGTGGTTGAAAGCACCGGTCTTGAAAACCGGCAAAGGGGCAACTCTTTCCTGGGTTCGAATCCCAGTCTCTCCGCCACTAATATTTATTTTTAAATTCTATAAGTTTTTCTAAGATGATTTTATCTTCAAAATCTTTTGAATTTCTACCTAAACTTAAGTTAACTAAAGTTTCGTCATCAAAATTAATTAACCTATCTAAGGAAACTAATTCTTTATAATCGAGATTATCAATAATCGAATTAACAAATTTAGAAACAAAGATATCCATTTCTTTAGTTCCACGATATTGAGCTCTGTATAAAATTTTATTAATTAAATTTTGTTTATTTGAATCCATTAATTAAATCTTTATATATATAAATCATGAATGATCACGAATATTTATTGTCAAATATTCAGAATATTAAAGGTATAGGGAAAAAAACAAGCCAATTATTTAAAAGAAAAAATATAAATACAATTTTTGATTTATTGTGGCATCTACCTACGAGTAAAATTGAAAATTCAAAAGTAACAAATGTTGGAGATATACAAATAGGCAAGTTACAAACTATTAAATTAATACCGCTAAAATATAATTTTCCTAGAATAAGACGATTACCCAACAGAGTTGTGTGTCAAAGTAATGATATAAAAATTGATTGTGTTTTTTTTAATTCATATGAAGGATATATAAAAAAAATCTTACCGTTAAATACTGAAATAATAATAAGTGGAAAAATTAATTTTTTTAGAAATAAATATCAAATCACTAATCCGACACAGGTTAAAGAAAGTAATGAAAATATCTTAGAGACTCAAAATAAATATAGTCTTACAGATGGTCTTACAATCAATAAATACAATAATATAATTAATGAAGTTTTAAAGGAACTACCAGATTTAGATGAGTGGCTAAATGACGATATAAAGAAAAAATTTAATAATATTAAGTGGAAAGACGCAATCTTAAAAATTCACAGTCTAGATAATAAAGAAATTTTAAAATCTAAGTATTATAAACGGTTAGTTTTTGATGAATTGTTTGCTCATTTTTTAATATCCTCAAAAATAAGAACTAAAATAAAAAAAATAAAGAAATCACAAAAAATTTTTAAAGATTGTAAGGAAAAATTGATACAAGATTTAAATTTTAAATTAACAAATGATCAAGAGGCAGCAATAAAAATTATAAACGAAGATCTTAAATCAAAAAGTAGAATGTTTAGACTTTTACAAGGAGATGTTGGATCTGGTAAAACAATTGTATCAATGATAGCAGCAGTAAATTGTATAAATGCTGGATATCAAACAAGCTTTATGGTGCCTACTGAAATTCTAGCAAAGCAACATTTTTCTTTTGCTAAAAAATATCTGCCCAAAAATGTAAAAATTGAAATGTTAACAGGGAAGTCAAAATATGATTATAGAAAGAAAATTTTAGAAAATCTTAAACTTGGTAAAATAGACTTTCTGATAGGAACACATGCGTTATTCCAAAAAAAAGTTGAATATAAAAAACTTGGATTAATAATAATTGATGAACAACATAAGTTTGGTGTTCGTCAACGTAAAGAGTTATCAGAAAAAGGTGGAAATAACTGCGATGTTCTAGTCATGTCTGCAACTCCAATACCAAGAACAATGATGATGACGGTTTATGGAGATATGGACTTAACTTTAATTAAAGAAAAACCAAAAAATAGAAAAAAAATAGTCACATACAGTAAGTTAGAAGATAAAATATCTGAAATAATTAGATTTGTTAAAAAAGAAATTTCTAATAAAAATCAGATTTTCTGGGTTTGTCCTTTGATAGAAGAATCGAAAAAAGTTGAACAGCAATCTGTTGTAAATAAATTTAAATATTTAGAAAAATATTTTAAAAATAGAATTGGATTAATTCATGGCTCTCTTGATAAAGATGAAAGGAACAAAATTTTAAATAATTTTTTAGATAGAAAGTTGGACATATTAGTTTCAACAACAGTAATTGAAGTTGGAATTGATTTTCCTAATGCTAACGTAATTGTTATTGAAAATGCTGATAAGTATGGTTTATCCCAATTACATCAGTTAAGAGGTCGTGTCGGACGTGGTAGTAAACAATCTTACTGTATATTGATGTTTAAATCCTCACTAAGTGAAAATGCAAAAAAAAGAATTAATATTCTCAAAAGCTCAGATGACGGTTTTATAATTTCTGAGGAAGATATGAAATTACGAGGATATGGAGATTTGTTAGGATTTAAGCAAAGTGGAATTAAAAATTTTAGATTAGCTGATCCCATATTAAATGAAGATTTATTCTTACTTGCTGAAGCAGAAGTAAAAAAATTAGAGATGAAAGGTGATAATTTCAGTAAATATAATAAATTATTAAAATTATACGATCGAGCCTCAATAAT
Source organism: uncultured Pelagibacteraceae bacterium (assembly GCA_902633185.1). Taxonomy (GTDB): domain Bacteria; phylum Pseudomonadota; class Alphaproteobacteria; order Pelagibacterales; family Pelagibacteraceae; genus Pelagibacter. Next base: position 6,481 of record CACPFN010000025.1, read on the forward strand.
TAACGAAATTTCTTAAATTTTTTTTGGATCTGAAGTACCGGCTGAAACAATAAATTTAGACGCTTCTTCAAAAGTCATATCTAAATAAATAACTTCATCTTTGGGAAACATTAATAAAAATCCACTTGTAGGATTTGGTGTTGTTGGAACAAATACATTAATAAGATTAGTATTTGTTTTTTTTGATATTTCACCATCGTTTTCTCTGGTAGCAAACCCTACTGCCCAACTTCCTTTTCTCGGATACTCAACTAAGACTACACTTTTCTTTGATCCTTTTTTTGGTGCTAATGTTTCAGTCATTTGGCCAATTGCTGAATAAATTGTTCTAAGAATTGGTATTCTTTTTAATATATCATTAAATATTTTAAGTATTTTTTTTCCAATAAATGAAAGAGATAAACTTCCAATTATTGTAATAAAAATTATAGCTAATAATATTTCCAAACCCGGTATTGCAAAAGGCAAATAACTATTTGGATTTAATTCGTTTGGTATTAATTTTGACGATATAGATATAAAAAATCTAGTTAAATATAATGTGATACCTATTGGAACAAGAACAACTATTCCTGCTATAAAATAATTTCTAAGTCTTCCAAGGATTGAAATGCCTCTTCTCTTTAATTTTGCCATAAATTAACTGTAACTTGCATATAAAACAAATACGACTGCCAGTACAAATAGTACTATTAAAATTTTGTTATTAAGTATCATATAAATTATTATAAAAAAGGTGTAATATATTAAGTAAAAAAAGTGAATAGAAGAAATTTCATACATTTATTTGGTTGTAGTTGCTTATCTTTTGGCCTATCTGCATGTGGTAGTGCACCGATAACAGATCGAAAACAACTAAAATTAATTCCCGAATCTAACCTAAATGCGAAAGCTGCTCAATTATATGAAAAGGTAAAAGAGAAAGAAACTTTAAGTGATGATACTAAAACATTAAATCAAATAAAAGAAATTGGATCCAAAATTGAATATTCAATATCAGAATACTTTGACCGCAATAATATACCTGACCCAACTACAAATTTTGATTGGGAATATATACTTATTGATAAAAAAAAAGTTAAAAATGCTTGGTGTATGCCTGGAGGTAAAATAGCTGTTTATACAGGTCTATTAGATATAACTAAAAATGAAGATGGATTGGCAGCTGTAATGGGTCATGAAATTGCGCATGCTGTTGCAAAACATTCAGTAGAAAGAGCAAGTAGAGGTGTTTTGTTAAATACTGGTACAGCAATTTTAGATATAGCCACTAAAGGTAAAGTATCTCAGATAAATAGAACCACAGGGATGAATGCAGTTGGACTGTTATCACAAATAGGTATTATGAATCCTTTCAATAGAAAACAAGAGAGTGAAGCTGATTATCTTGGTTTGATATTTGCATCACTATCTGGTTATGACATTAGGGAAACAATAAAAGTTTGGGAAAGAATGAAGGAAGCTAAAAAAGGGAAAGAACCGCCAGAATTTATGTCTACTCACCCATCATCAACAAATAGAATTAATAATATTACAAATTGGATTAACGAAATTATTATTAAATATCCGCCAATTGCATAAGTGGTGAGCCCTGATGGACTCGAACCATCGACCCATTCCTTAAAAGGGAATTGCTCTACCAACTGAGCTAAGGGCCCCCAAAAAACGTTTTTATATTGATTTTTTTTTATTAATCAATGTTAAAAATTTACAATTTATTGATGTACTTATCGTGAAATTCATCAAAAGTACCATGTTTTATATTGTCTCTAATGTTTCTCATTAAATCTTGATAAAAGTTGATGTTATTTAAGGTCAGAATCATTGAGGCCAACATTTCATTAGTGTTAAATAAATGATTTAAATAATTTTTAGAATATTTATTTAAATTGAACTTTGTGACATTTTTGTCCAGAGGAGTATTATCATTTTTATATTTTGAATTTCTAATTTGAATTTGTCCATCCCATGTAAAAGCTAAACCAGTTCTCCCTGATCTCGTTGGCATTACACAGTCAAACATATCAACACCCCTCTTAACTGCTCCAAGTATATCAGATGGAGTACCAACACCCATTAAATATCTTGGTTTATCTTTAGGCATATGATCTTTTATTCCATCAAGTACTTCAAACATTTCATCCTGTGTTTCCCCCACTGCCAGACCTCCTAGAGCATATCCATTAAATCCTATATCAATAAGGTTATTTAATGATTTGATTCTTAGATCATTAAATAATCCACCTTGTACAATTCCAAACAAACCTTTGTGGTCATTTATTTCAAATGCATCTTTTGATCTTTTTGCCCACTCTGATGATAATTCCATTGATTTTTTAATTTTATCATAATCTTTGGTATTTTTAGGGCATTCATCCATAACCATTACTATGTCTGAGTTCAAACCTTTTTGAATTCTTATGCTTTCTTCAGGGCTTAAAATAAAAGTTTTACCATCTATATGTGATTGAAAAATTGCACCTTTATCTCTATCGATTTTATTTAATTTTGACAGAGACATTACTTGAAAACCACCTGAGTCTGTTAAAATTGGTAAATCACAATTCATGAATTCATGAAGTCCTCCAACACTTTCAATTCTTTCAACACCAGGTCTTATCATTAAATGATATGTATTTGATAAAATTATTTCACTACCTGTTTTTTTTATATCTTCTAAAAAAACACCTTTAACAGTTGCTTGAGTACCAACTGGCATAAATGCAGGAGTGTTTATATTGCCTCTATGGGTCTCTATAATTCCTACTCTTGCATAATTTTGAGTATGATGAACATTAAAATTGAAATCTTTTAATGACATTCATTATTTAATTATTGAGATTTAAAACTAATAATTTTATCTGGATTTGAAACTGCTCCGTTATCGCCATCACCTTTTGTAATCATGTCAACAAATTCCATTCCTTCTATTACTTTTCCAAAAACAGTATATTGTCTATCTAAGAAAGGTGCTGGTTTAAAACATATAAAAAATTGACTATTAGCACTATTAGGATCTGACGATCTTGCCATAGAAACGGTTCCTCTATCATGAGGAAGGTCATTAAATTCTTGATTTAAATCTGGTAAATCAGATCCACCAATACCCGCTCTTCTTAAATCGAAATCTTTTGAAGATGAATTTCCAAATTTTACATCACCTGTTTGTGCCATAAACCCATCAATTACTCTATGAAAAACAACATTATCATATTGTCCTGAGTCTGCTAACTCTTGTATTCTTTTAACATGATTTGGCGCAACATCAGGATACATTTCAATTTTTACATCACCATCTTTTAATTTTAAAATCATTATA
>CACPFN010000026.1 GCA_902633185.1 uncultured Pelagibacteraceae bacterium
ATTCAAAACTATCTAATGTAAAAAAATTTAATCTTGATTATGAAACTTTTTTTTTAGAATTTAAGGATAAATTATTAAGTGAATAAAAATTATTATATAACAACACCAATTTACTATCCTTCTGCAAAACCTCATATGGGACATGCATATTCAAGTATTATTGCTGATTTTTTTGCACGTTTCAAAAAAATTGATGGTTTTAATGTCTATTTTTTAACTGGCACAGATGAGCATGGATTAAAAATACAAAGATCTGCTGAAAAGTTAAATAAAGATCCAAAATCATTTTGTGATGAAATAAGTAAAACATTTGAGGATTTAACCAAAATATTAAACTTATCAAATACTGATTTTATAAGAACTACAGAAGATAGACATAAAGTATCTGTACAAAATTTATGGAATATACTTGAAAAAAATAAGCAAATTTTTTTGTCTAAATATTCTGGTTGGTATTCTGTATCAGACGAGGCTTTTTATAATGAAGATGAAGTTGAGGAAAAAGATGATTTAAAAGTTGCTAAATCATCTGGATCAGTTGTTGAGTGGGTTGAAGAAGAATCTTTTTTTTTTAAACTTTCAGAATGGGAAAAGCCGTTATTAGATTTTTATGAAAAAAATAAAAATTTTATATTACCTGAAAGTAGAAGAAATGAAGTAATTAGCTTTGTCAAAAGTGGCTTAAAAGACTTATCTGTCAGTAGAAAAACATTTTCTTGGGGTGTAAAAGTACCAAGTGATGAAAATCATGTTGTTTATGTATGGTTAGATGCATTAACAAATTATTTAAGTTCTTTAAAATATCCTGATGAAAATAATGAATTATATAAAAGTTTTTGGCCAGCAGATTTACATATTATTGGTAAAGACATATTAAGATTTCATGCTATTTATTGGCCAGCTTTCTTATTGGCTGCAAAAATTGAACCACCAAAAAGGGTATACGGACATGGATGGATACTCTCTGGTGATGAAAAAATGTCAAAATCAAAAGGAAATATTTTAGATCCATTAGAAATCATAAATGCTTATGGTCTAGATCCATTAAGATATTATTTACTTAAAGAAGTTTCTTTTGGTAATGATGGAAATATTTCAGAGGAAAAACTAGAAAATTGTATTAATAGTGATTTAGCGAATAATTTTGGAAACTTATGTCAAAGAGTACTTTCTTTTGCTGAAAAAAATTGTTCATCTTTAATACCTGATCATAAATTTAATGATGAAGATTTAGAAATTTTAAAACCATTAAATAATCTAGATAAAATAAGATCATTTATAGATAATCAAGACATAAACCAATATATGAGTTTTATTGTTGATAGATTGTTTGCGGCAAACAAATACTTTAATGATCAGGAACCTTGGAAGAAGAAAGATGATAGATTAAGGTTAAATACGATTGTTTATACTGCATTAGAATTAATTAGAAAAATTACTATTTTGCTTTATCCAGTAATGCCAGAAACATCAGTGAAAGTACTAAATGTTTTTAATGAAATAGAAAATTCTATTGATTTTAAATCAATTGATAATAATGAAATTTTAAAAAAAGATTTAAAAATAAATAAATTAGATATTTTGTTTAAAAAAATTGAAAAATGATAGATTCTCATTGTCATCTTGATCACGAACCTCTTTATTCAAATATTAGTGATGTTATCAAACGTTCCAAGGAAAATGGATTAAAGAAAATTTTAACTATTTCAACCAATTCAAAAAGCTTTGAAAATATTAAAGAGATTATAAATCTTGATGAAATAATTTATGGAAGTATAGGTGTTCACCCTCATGAGTCTAGCAATGATAATATGGATAAAAAATTCATTGTTGAAAATGCTGATAAATTTAAAAAGATAATTGGAGTAGGGGAGACAGGATTAGATTTCTATTATGAAAATAGTCATAAAGATGATCAAATTAAAAGTTTTGAGACACATATAGAAGCCTCTATTGAACTTAAATATCCTTTGATAGTTCATTCTAGAAGTGCTGAAAGAGAAACTTTTGATATTTTAAATAAATATAAAAATAGCGATATTAAAATACTCATGCACTGTTTTACAGGTTCAAAAGAGTTTGCCAAAAAAATGATGACATTAAATGCTTATTTTTCTGCTAGTGGAATAATAACTTTTAAAAATAGTACTGAACTTCAAGAAACTTTTAAAATGATTGAAAATGATAAAATTTTAATTGAAACAGACAGTCCTTTCTTAGCACCTATACCAATGAGAGGTAAAAAAAACGAACCTTCTTTTATTAAATATACATTGGAAAAACTATCAGAATTAAAATCAAAAACCTTTGATGAATTAGAAACTATTACAAATGATAATTTTGAAAGATTATTTTTTCAATAATGAGTATTAAATTTATAGTATTAGGTTGCGGAAGTTCAATGGGTGTACCAAGACCTGATGGATTTTTTGGAAATTGTGATCCCAAAAATAAAAAAAACTATAGAACAAGATGTTCTGCACTTATTAAAACAACTGATGAAAATATTTTAATTGATACATCTCCCGACTTAAGACAACAGTTACTGCGTCATAAAATTAAGAAAATTGATAAAGTATTCTACTCACATATGCATGCCGATCAAACCCACGGAATAAATGATTTGAGATCTTTTTTTATTAATAGTAGAAAACAAGTTAATGTTTATGCTGATAATGAAACATCTAAACTTTTAAAACAAAGTTTTTCATATTGTTTTAAAAGTTACTCTAAAGAATACCCTGCAACTTTAAAATTAAATAAATTAAAAAAAAATTCGTTTATCAAACATAAAAATAAAAATTTAAAATTTAAATCGATTGTTGTTCAGCATGGTTCAGTCAAATCTAATTGTTTTATAATTGACAAAAAACTTGCATACATTACTGATGTAAGCGATATTTACAAAAAAGATTATTTTTATTTTAAAAATCTTAAGTATTTAATAATTGATTGTCTTTGGTACAATTTTCATCCATCACACTTCAATTTAGAAAAATCTTTATACTTCATCAAAAAATTTAAACCAAAAAATGCTATTCTTTCAAATCTATCACCAGTTTTAGATTATAATCAGTTAAAGAAAGTTATACCAAAAAATGTCATACCAGCACATGATGGCTTAACGATAAAACTATAGTATTTCTTCAATTTTATTTATAATTTTGTTTGATGTAGGTTTTGTAAAAGAGGCGTAAGTTTCTTCTACATTTCCCAGTTTATTGATTAATATTTTATGAAAATTCCACTTAGGAATTGCAGACTTGCCAAAATTAATTTCTGCCCACTTAAAAATCTCATGAGCATCCCTTCCTTTAACCTCTGTAATAGTTGTTAATGGAAAATTTATTTCAAAATTAACTTCACAAAATTCTTTTACTTCACTATCGGTTTTTTTTTCTTGATTAAAAGAGTCTGAGGGCACTCCAAGGACAATAAGGCCCTTAGATTTGTATTTATCCCATAATTCTTGCAGATCCTCATATTGTTTTGTGAAACCACAATAGCTGGCAGTGTTAACTATAAGTATAACTTTATCTCTATAATCTTTTAATTTAATGATTTCTCCATTAATACTCTCTATCTCCAGATCATAAAAACTTTTCTGATTATTGCTCATTGCTGAATTTTTAAAAAAAAACATTATTATTGTTAAACTTATTATTATTAATTTTTTCATAAACTACTTACTTATTTGGTGTAAGTAGTATTAAGAAGTACCCAAATAAAGTGGATAATAATGACCCAGTTAAAACTCCTATTTTAACTCCATCCATGTATTGCATATTTTCAACAAAAGCCAAATTTCCAACAAATAAGCTCATTGTAAACCCTATACCTGTTAAAACACCAACTCCGTAAAAATTAAACCAATTAGAATTATTCGGCATCTGGGCTATTTTCATTTTTATTGAAACATAGGAAAACACAAATACACCTAATTGTTTTCCAACAAACAATCCTAACAATATTCCCAATGGAACTTTATTAAGTAATGATGCAAAAGATAAACCTTCTAATGAAACACCGGCATTTGCAAAAGCAAATAACGGCATAATGCCAAATGCAACATACGGGCTAATCGCGTGTTCAATTTTTATTAGGAGTGAAAAGTCTTTATCTTTTTTTCTATGAGGTATAGTCATTGCTAGTAAAACTCCAGCAATTGTTGCATGAATTCCAGAATTATGTGTGAAGTCCCAAAGAAATATTCCAACAATTAAATATGGTAAAAATTTCTTTATATTGAATTTATTTATTACTAGAAGAGCAATAAAGGCTAATAGCATTAAGCTTAAATATTTTATACTAAGATCTCCAGAATAGAATACCGCAATAATTACTATGGCACCTAAGTCATCTATTATAGCTAATGCGGTTAAAAAAACTTTCAAAGATAATGGAACTCTTTTTCCTAATAGAGAAAGTACACCTAAAGAAAATGCAATATCAGTCGCAGATGGAATGGCCCAACCATTCATTGTTTCACTGTCTCCAAAATTAATAAAAACATAAAATAAAGCAGGTACTAACATTCCTCCAACTGCAGCAATAATTGGAAGGAGCGCTTGTTTTATATTTGAAAGTTCACCTTGTAAAAATTCTCTCTTAATTTCCAATGTTACAAAGAAGAAAAATATTGCCATTAAAGCATCATTTATCCAATGCAATACAGATAATTTTAAACCAAAATTATTTATTCCTAAAAATAAATATTTATTCAATGTAGAAAAATATAATTCAGATAAATTAGAATTACTTACAATCAAAGCTATTATGGCTGCAAAAAGTAAAACGAGACCACTAGCAGCTTCTAATTTGAAAAACCATCTAAATGGTTTTGTAATTATCTGAATCATTTTTACCTGACTAAATCTTTAATAAATAATTTCAAGTCATTTATTACTAGATATAAACTATCTGACATTTGCACTATACCAGGAAATATAACAGATATATGATTTTTAAAAGTGTCTATAAGCAAAATAAATGCAATAATTGAAATAATTATTAGGAATATTTTTTTAATAATATTATTTTCTCTTGAAACTGAACTTTTATCAATAGACACTAATTCTTTTGATGTACTCTCTTTTGTTGAAGTTTTTTTTGAAATTTTTTTTCTTATTTTTTTTGTTTGTTTTATAGTATCATCAACTGGTTCTATATTGATCTCTGATTTAATTTCTTCAATTTGACTTATTTTTGTGGGTTCAGCCTCTAATTTTATTTTTTCTTCTTTTTTATAAAACCACGTATGTTCGCAATTGCCGCACTTTAAAAGTCTACCTTCGTCTGGAATTAACTTTTCATCAATATTGAACTTCTTAGAACAAGCTGGACATTCAATGATCATAGATACTTATATATAGCAAATTTTATAAAATTTCCTTTTAAATAGTGATTAATATACTTTGAAATTTTTTTTATCTACTGTATTAGTACTGCATTCGGGGTGTAGCGCAGCCTGGTAGCGCACTTGGTTTGGGACCAAGGGGCCGTAGGTTCAAATCCTACCACCCCGACCATTTTATGAAAAAAGCTAAAATTTATAAACCATCTAAAACCGCTATGCAGTCAGGGTTAAAGAAATTTGATAAGTGGATTATTGAATACATTACTGATGATCCAGGTACTAATCCTTTGATGGGGTGGGAGAGTTCAACAGATACATATGGTGAATTAAAATTAGAATTTTCTTCAAAAGAATTAGCAATTGAATATGCAAAAAAAAATAATATTAATTTTGAAGTGATTGAGCCAAATAAAAGAAAAATTACTTTAAAATCTTACGCTGACAATTTTACAAAATAATGTTTAAATTTTTTACAGAGAGAAGATGGTATGGTTGGAGTATATTTGGATCAATTTTCATATTAGTTTCAACTTGGTATCAAGTACAATTAGATGTAAAAATTAATGAATGGTTTGGTGAATTTTATGATACTCTTCAAAAAGCTCTTACAGAACCAGGTTCAGTAACAGAAACTGAATTTATTGGTTATTTGTTTACATTTGCAAAAGTTGCGGGACTTTGGATTATAATTGCAATTATAACTGGATTTTTTGTATCGCATTGGGTGTTTAGGTGGAGAACTTCAATGGCTGAATATTATCATTCACAATGGTTAAAAGCTCGTTTAACTGAAGGGGCGTCGCAGAGAGTTCAAGAAGACACTTTAAAATTTGCAAGAATAATGGAAGGCCTTGGTGTTGGACTTTTAGATAGTATAATGACTTTAGTAGCCTTCCTGCCAATATTATGGGGTTTATCTAAACAAGTCGATGTACTTCCATGGATTGGTGAGGTTGATCATGCTTTGGTTTGGGTTGCAATAATATCTGCACTAGGTGGAACTGTTTTATTAGCAGCTGTAGGAATAAAGTTACCAGGTATTGAATATGATATTCAAAAAGAGGAAGCAGGTTATAGAAAAGAATTAGTTCATGGTGAAGACGATCCAATAAGAGCGGCTCCACCAACAATCGGTCAATTATATGATAGAGTTAGAGGTATTCACTATAAATCATATTTTCATTATTTGTATTTTAATGCAGTCAAGTGGAGTTATTTCCAAGGTATGGTAATTGTTCCATATTTGGCTTTAGCACCAACTATTGTTTCAGGTGCGATTACATTAGGTTTTGTTCAGCAAATAACCAGAGCATTTGGAAGAGTTGAAAATTCATTACAATACTTAGTTCGAAGCTGGTCTACTATAGTGGAATTAATTTCAGTTTGGAAAAGATTAAGTGAATTTGAAGCTAGATTGAAATATAATTCAGAAGAATCCACTGTTGAAAATATTTAATGTCTTTAAATAAAGATTTGATTAACTCACTTGTTAAAGTTACTTCAAGAGCTGCTATTAATTGCTATCAATATCTTGGTAAAGGGGATAAAAAATTAGCCGATAAAGCAGCAACAGACTCAATGAGAAATGATTTAAATAATCTAGAAATTAATGGAGAAGTAGTGATAGGTGAGGGTGAGTTAGATGAGGCACCAATGTTATATATAGGAGAAAAACTTGGAAATGGTAATGGTCCAAAATTAGATATAGCTGTTGATCCTCTTGAAGGAACAAATTTTGCTGCAAAAAATATTCCGGGAGCTATATCGGTATTAGCAATTTCAGAAAAAGGAAGATTATTTAATGCTCCAGAAACTTATATGAATAAAATTGCAGTAGGTAAAGATATTCCATTAGATGCTACGGATTTAGATTATCCTATAAAAAAAAATATTTCCAACATTGCAGATGCCAAAAATAAAAACATCAATGAACTAACAGTATGTATTCTTGATAGACCAAGACATAAAGAGATTATTGAAGAATTAAAATCTTTAAAAGTAAATTTAAAATTAATTTCAGATGGTGATATTTGCGGGGCTCTCCTGGTTACTAATAAAAAGTATAATATTGACTTATTTTTAGGGATTGGAGGAGGTCCTGAGGGAGTTATTTCAGCAGCAGCTTTGGATGCTTATGGGTGTAAATTTCAGGGAAGATTTCTATTTGTAACTGATCAAGATAAAGCTAGGGCTAAAAAAATGGGAATATCTGACCTAAATAAAAAATATGAATTAAATGAAATAGTTAAAGGAGATAGTATTTTTTGTGCGACAGGCATTACCAGTACTGAAATGGTTGCAGGTATAAAAAAAGAAAATACAAAATTTATTACAGAAACTCTTGTCACACACAAAGAATCTACAATAGAAATTATAAAAAGTGAGGAACCTATAGCTTGATTATTTTTAATAATTGCAATAGAAACTCCATCTCTGGTCCCTTCGTCTATCGGTTAGGACACATGGTTTTCATCCATGAAAGAGGGGTTCGATTCCCCTAGGGACCGCCATAATGAAATATTTTGTTTATTTAATCATATCTAAAAATAAGCAAAAAAACCTTAGTTACGTTGGATATACTAATAATTTGAAGATGAGATT
>CACPFN010000027.1 GCA_902633185.1 uncultured Pelagibacteraceae bacterium
TCTAGCAATTTCTTCTGTTACACCGTCAACCTCAAATAAAATTCTTCCTGGTTTAACTCTGCATGCCCAAAATTCAGGTGAGCCTTTTCCTTTACCCATTCTTACCTCTGTAGGTTTTTTTGAAACAGGTATATTAGGAAACATTCTTGTCCAAACTCTACCTTGTCTTTTCATGTGTCTTGTTAATGCTACTCTAGCTGCCTCTATCTGTCTGGATATAATTCTTTCTGGCTGAATTGCTTTTAATCCAAAAGAGCCATAATTCATAGAGTTACATCTGGAAGCATTGCCATGAATTCTTCCTTTATGTGCTTTTCTAAATTTTGTTCTAGTTGGTTGTAACATTATTATGTTTTATTCCTTTCTTGGCTAAATTCTTTTGTAAAAATTTCTCCTTTATATATCCAAACTTTTATTCCAATAATTCCATAGGTGGTCAAAGCTTCTGCTTCAGCATAATCAATATCTGCTCTTAAAGTATGTGATGGAATACTTCCGTCTCTTAACCACTCTGTTCTTGCAATTTCGTTTCCACCAAGTCTTCCACTGCATGACACTTTAATTCCTTTTGCTCCTAATCTTAATGCAGATTGCATTGCTCTCTTCATTGCTCTCCTGTACGAAACACGTTTAACTAATTGTTGAGCAATGTTCTCAGCAACTAAAAAAGAATTTGTCTCAGGTTTTTTAACTTCCTTAATATTTAGCACTATTTCATTTGCACTCAATTTTGATAATTTTCCCTTAATTTTTTCTATATCACTTCCCTTTTTTCCAATTACAAACCCAGGTCTAGACGTATAAATTGTTACGAAACATTTTTTTGCTGATCTCTCTATCATTACTTTTGAAACACCTGAATTGATAACATTTTTTTTTATAAATTCTCTAATTTTAAAATCTTCAATTAAATAATTTCCAAAATCTTGTTTCTTTGCATACCAGACAGAATCCCATCCTCTATTGATTCCTAATCTTAAACCTACTGGATTAACCTTTTGTCCCATGTTCCTTCTCTTTTTGTTTCATTTGTTCACTCAAAACTATTGTTATGTTTGAGTATGGTTTCATAATTTCGGCAGCTCTACCTTTGGCTCTAGCTCTAAATCTTTTCATTATTACCTGTTTTCCACAGAAAGCTTCTTTAACTACTAAATTGTCAATATCGTATTGAAAGTTATTCTCTGCATTAGCAATTGCAGATGAAATTGTTTTTTTAACATCTTTAGAAATTCTTTTTTCTGAGAAAGATAAATCTCTAATTGCAATTTCTACTTTTTTACCAACTATTGATCTAAGTAAAGGTTTTAGTTTTCTAACACTAGATCTCACATTCTTATTTGTTGATCTAACTTGTTTTAAGTCTATATCTTTATTTTTACTCATAATTATTTCTTATCAACTCCCTTAGCTCCACCTTCAACTTTTGCTTTTTTATCAGCTGGTGTATGACCAAAAAACTGTCTTGTTGGTGCAAATTCTCCAAATTTGTGTCCCACCATGTCTTCGGATACAGTTATTGGTATAAATTTTTTCCCATTATAAATTAAAAAACTAAACCCTACGAAGTCAGGTATAATTGTAGATTTTCTAGACCAAGTTTTAATTGGTTTTTTATTAGGATCGTTTTTAATCTTTTCAACTTTTTTAATTAAACTTTCCTCAACAAACGGTCCTTTCCAAACAGATCTTGCCATAAATTAAGCTCTCTTCTTCTTTCTTCTTCTTATTATAAATTTATCAGTTCTTTTATTGTCTCTTGTTTTTAATCCTTTGGCCGATTGACCAGTAGGAGAAACAGGATGTCTGCCACCTGCTGATTTTCCTTCACCTCCACCATGAGGGTGATCTACTGGATTTTTAACAACCCCTCTTGTATGAGGTCTTCTTCCCAACCATCTAGATCGACCAGCTTTACCAATTTTGATGTTTTTTTGGTCTGGATTAGATAATACACCAATTGTAGCCAACGCTCTTGAATCTATTTTTCTTACTTCACCTGAGCTCATTTTTATAATTGAGTAATTTCCATCAATGCCTGAAATCGTTACAGAAGAACCAGCTGCTCTTGCTATTTTTCCACCAGCTCCCGGCTGTATTTCAACATTATGTATGTCAATACCTACTGGAATATCCTGTAATGGTAAACAATTTCCTATTTTTATTTCTGAAGAAGAACCATTTTGAATATGATCACCAACTTTAATTTTTTGCGGAGCAAGATAATAAAATTTTTCATTGTCTTCAAATTTAACTAACATTATATGGCATGATCTGTTTGGATCATATTCAATTCTTTCCACGATGGCCTTCATATCCCTCTTTTTTCTATAAAAATCAATTTTTCTGTACTTGTGCTTATGTCCTCCGCCATGATTTCTAGATGTTATACGACCATAATTATTTCTTCCTTTTGAAGAATAATTTGCACTTGTTAATGGCTTATAAGGTTTACCTTTCCATAAACCTTCTCTACTTGTTAAAATAGTACCTCTAGTAGATTTCGTATAAGGTTTGAATGTTTTTAAAGCCATAATTTAAATTCCTGTTGTTAAGTCAATATTTTGACCTTTTTTAAGGGTAATAATTGCTTTTTTAAAACCCTTCTTTTTAACTTTTTTTCCTCTAGTAGATTTAATAAGTGTTTTTTTATTAATAATATTGATTTTTGTTACGTTGACTTTGAAAATTTTTTCAATTGATCCTTTCAAAGTTTTTTTATTAGCGCTTTGAGGGACTTTAAAAACAATTTTATTTTGTTCTGACAAATTTGTTGATTTTTCAGTTACAACAGGAAACAATATTTTATCGTATAGACTTAGTTTATCCATTATTGATACCTTTTTTCCAATTCTTTAACTGAACTCTCAGTAAAAATAATTTTTTTATATTTAACTAAATCAAATGCACTAAAATGATTTGCGTCTGTTAATTTGACATTAGGAATATTTTTAGTTGACCTTAAGATATTATCTTTTGATTTTGTATCCACAATTAATAATGAGTTGTTTGCATCGAACTTCTTTAAAAGTTCAAACATTTCTTTTGTTTTTTCAATTTTTTTTCCAAAATCATCAAAAATAATTACGTTATTCGATTTATTTTTTTCAGTAATAAGTGAAGCTATGCTCATTTTTTTTTCACTCTTATTCAATTTTCTGTTTTTGTAGTTATCTTGTCCTTTTGGTCCATGGGCTATTCCACCACCCACAAATATAGGAGCCTTTTTACTAGAGTGTCTTGCATTTCCAGTACCTTTTTGTGAATAGATTTTAGACGTTGAACCAGTAATTTCATTTCTTTGCTTTGTCTTTGCTTTTCTACCTTTAAAGTTTGCGTTTAATTTGTAGATCACACCACTCACTAATTGATTATTAATTTTAGCGCTAAAAATTTTATCTAGCACCTCTATGCTTTGTTTTTTTCCATCAATACTTAATTTATCTATTTTCATTTATTTTTTCTTTTTATCTGCAGATTTTTTTTGTTTTTCAATTTGTTCAATTTTTTCATCAATTGACATTCGGTTAATATCTTTGACTGATTTTCTAATTAAAACTTCTGTATTTTTTGATCCTGGAATAGAACCTTTTAAATATAGCAAATTATTTTCTTTGTCAGTTTTTATAACTTCAATGTTTTGTATAGTTCTAATTTTATCTCCCATATGACCAGCCATTTTTTTTCCTTTAAAAACTTTACCTGGATCTTGCCTTTGTCCTGTTGAACCATGTGATCTATGAGAAATTGAAACACCATGGGTAGCCCTTAATCCACCAAAATTATGCCTTTTCATTGCACCTGCAAATCCTTTACCAATTGTCTTCGATTTAACATCAACAAATTTAACATTCTCAAATATTTCTAATCCAATTTCATTTCCTTCCTTGAAATTCTCAGTATTTTCTAACCTAAATTCTTTAAGAGTTTTTTTTGGCTCAGTATTCTTTTTAGCAAAATAACCTTTCATGGCTTTGCTTAATTTTGAATTTTTGATTTTTCCAAATCCTATTTGTATTGCGCTATATCCACGGTTTTCTTTGTTAATAACGTTTATTACTCTTCCAGTCTCCATTTTTAACACTGTAACTGGGACTGATTGGCCAGTTTTAAAAAACTCCCTAGACATTCCTATTTTTTTTCCAATTAAAGCTAAATTATCCATTATATTTTAATCTCCACATCTACTCCTGATGCTAAATCAAGTTTCATTAGTGCTTCGACTGTTGCAGGCGTAGGTTCAATAATATCAATTAATCTTTTATGAGTTCTGGTCTCGAATTGTTCTCTACTTTTTTTATCAATATGTGGTGATCTTAAAACAGTATATCTCTCTATTTTTGTAGGCAAAGGAATTGGACCTTTAATATTAGCTCCTGTTCTTTTAACGGTATTTACGATCTCCTCTGTGGATTGATCCAAAACCTTGTTATCGTAAGCTCTTAATTTTATTCTTATATTTTGTTTATCCATAGTTAACCTGTTTTCTTGGTTACCTCGTCTTGAACATTTTGTGGAACCTTGTCATAATGATCAAAAAACATTGAATATTGGGCTCTACCTTGCGACATAGATCTTAAGCTATTTATATAACCAAACATATTTGCTAATGGCACCATTGCAGTTATAACTGTTGCATTTCCTCTTTGCTCTTGTGTACTTATTTGACCTCTTCTACTATTCAAATCACCTATTACGTCACCCATATAATCTTCTGGAGTAACTACTTCTACTCTCATTACTGGTTCTAAAAGTTTTAGAGTTCCTCGAGTACATGCCTCTTTAAAACATTGTCTTGAAGCAAGTTCAAAAGCTAATACACTTGAGTCAACATCATGGTGTAGACCATCTAAGATAGTAACTTTATAGTCAATCATAGGAAATCCGGCTAGGATACCACCGTCGGCTATTGTCTCTACACCCTTTTCAACACCTGGTATAAATTCTTTTGGTATTGCTCCACCTTTTATTTTGCTTTCAACCTCTCTGCCTTTACCAGGTTCTAGCGGTTCAACAGATAATTTTACTCTAGCAAACTGTCCAGCTCCACCACTCTGTTTTTTGTGTGTATAATCAAACTCAGCAGCATTTAATATTGTTTCTCTATATGCAACTTGAGGTGCTCCTACATTTGCCTCAACTTTGAATTCTCTTTTCATTCTATCAACAATAATATCTAAATGTAATTCACCCATTCCTTTAATTATTGTTTGACCTGACTCTTCGTCTGATGAAACTCTGAAAGATGGATCTTCTTTAGCTAATCTTCCTAATGCTTCACCCATTTTTTCTTGATCTGCTTTCGATTTTGGTTCAACTGCAATTTCTATAACTGGATCTGGAAATTCCATTGGCTCAAGTAACACTGGTGCATCCTTATTTGCTAATGTATGACCTGTTATTGTATTTTTTAATCCAGCGAGCGCAACTATATCACCTGCGCTTGCTTCTTTGATGTCTTCTCTTGAATTAGCATGCATTAAAAGCATTCTTCCGACTCTTTCTTCTTTATCTGAAGATGTATTATAAACTCCAGTTCCAGATTTAACTGTGCCTGAGTAAATTCTGATAAATGTAAGGCTTCCTACGAATGGATCTGTTGCTACTTTAAAAGCTAAAGCTGAAAAAGGTGCACTATCCTCAAACTTCATTTCAATTTCTTCATCAGATCCTGGTTTTGTACCCATAATAGATCCAAGATCCTCTGGACTTGGTAAGTAATCTACAACAGCATCTAATAATGGTTGAACACCTTTATTTTTAAAAGCAGAACCTGTTAAAACTGGTACGAATTCGAAGTTTAAACATCCTTTTCTTACACATTTAATTAAATCTTCTTGCTTAATTTCTTCACCACCTAAATAAGCTTCCATTAATTTTTCATCTTGCTCTACAGCAGTCTCAACTAATTCTTGCCTGTATTTATTACATGTATCTTTGAGATCATCTGGAATATCTTTTTCTTCCCATTCAGCACCAAGGTCTTCGTTTTTCCAAACAATTGCTTTCATTTTAACTAAATCAACAACTCCTTGTAATGATGCCTCTATTCCAATAGGTATCTGCATTACTAAAGGTTTGGCTCCAAGCCTATCTTTGATCATATCCACGCATCTAAAAAAATCTGCTCCAGTTCTATCAAGTTTATTTACAAAACAAATTCTAGGAACTTTATATTTATCAGCTTGTCTCCAAACTGTTTCTGATTGAGGTTCAACACCTGCGACACCATCAAATACTGCAACAGCACCGTCCAAAACTTTTAAAGATCTTTCAACTTCAATTGTAAAATCTACGTGTCCTGGGGTATCGATAATATTAATTCTATGTTCTCTCCAAAAACAAGTTGTAGCAGCTGATGTAATTGTAATACCTCTTTCCTGCTCTTGTTCCATCCAATCCATCGTGGCAGCCCCATCATGAACTTCACCAATTTTATGACTCTTACCTGTATAATATAAAATTCTTTCTGTAGTTGTAGTTTTGCCAGCATCTATGTGTGCCATGATACCAATGTTTCTATATTTATTTAACGGATGAGTTTTTGCCATATTATTTACCATCTAAAATGTGCAAAAGCTTTATTTGACTCTGCCATTTTATGTGTATCTTCTTTCTTTTTTATTGCCAAACCCCTTTTTTGATATGCATCAAAAATTTCATTAAATAATTTATCAGACATTTTTTTATCTTTTCTTTTTCTTGATGCATCAATTATCCATCTTAATGCTAATGCTTGTGATCTTTTGGCTTTAACTTCTACTGGAACTTGGTAAGTAGCTCCACCAACACGTCTCGATCTAACTTCTACAGTTGGTCTTACATTATTTATTGCATCATTAAAAACTGTTAAAGGTTCGTCTTTTGATTTTGATTTAATTTTATCTATTGCATCATAAACAATCTTTTCTGCTATGGTTTTTTTACCATCTAACATTATAGAATTTATTAATTTTGGAATTATTACTGATTTATATTTAGGATCTACAATTGGAATTTTTTTAGGAGCTTTTCTTTTTCGAGACATGTTTATTTGCCTTTTTTCGTTCCATATAAAGAACGTCTCTGTTTTCTATTTGCAACTCCTTGAGTATCTAAATTACCACGTAGTATATGATATCTAACTCCAGGTAAGTCTTTAACTCGTCCACCTCTTATTAACACTACTGAGTGCTCTTGTAAGTTATGTCCTTCTCCAGGAATATAGGCTGTAACTTCAAATCCATTTGATAATCTAACTCTAGCTACTTTTCTTAATGCTGAGTTTGGTTTTTTTGGAGTAGTTGTATAAACTTTTACACAAACACCTCTTTTCAAAGGTTGTTTTTGTAACGCAGGAACTTTATTCCTAGCGATTTGTTTATCTCTACCTTTTCTTAACAACTGATTAATTGTTGGCATAAAAATTTTGTATAGTTTGATTTTAGAGGAAATAACTGTCAGGTTATTTGTGGCAGCGTTTAGTGCACTAGTCACTACATTCCAACCAAAAACACGCACAAAATACTATAGAAATTCCATTTGTCAAATTAAAAGACATGGAAAATTTACAATTTTTTATTGATTTACGGGGCTTTCTGCTTGCTCAATCTTCTCGTTTTCAGCAATGAATTTTTCATCATCTAAACGAGCTTTCTTATTCCACAAATTTTTAACAGATCCAGTTCCAGCAGGAACTAATCTACCAACAATTACATTTTCTTTTAAT
>CACPFN010000028.1 GCA_902633185.1 uncultured Pelagibacteraceae bacterium
TAACATGTTCTCAAAAGTACACATTTCAGGTTTTGAAAAAGTAATTTTTGGAAATTTTTTACTAAAGTCTAAAAATAGTTTTTTATTAAATTCAATTAAATTACTTATTTCAATCTCACTAAGCTCTCTTAAGATATATGCCAAAGTAATATGAAAAGTATATCTTTGATGGTTTTCAAATTTAATTTTTAATAAGCTACTTAGTTCATCTCTACAATTTCTTAATATTTTTTCATCCTTTTCAGAATATGGTTCTAAAATAATACTGTATCCTCCAAAAAACATTTTTAGATTAAGATTAAATTCTTTTGGAAAGATATAGTTCTGAATTCTTCTATTTAATTCAACAGCTATATCTTTATAATCCATATCAGGATCTATATCTGATGGCCAATAATTAGTGTCTTTTGTATTAAAATTACAACAATCAAATAATGTCATATGAAAACTGGATGGAGGTAAATAGAAGTAAGTTTTTTTGGGGTTAAAATTCTCTATATTTTTTTGAAAACTAATAATTTGATCAGATAAATTAGTATTAAGAGGAATATTGCAAATTATTGTGCAGCCTGGAAATGGTAAAGGATTTCCTCTATCATCAAATTTATTTTCTGCACCTTTTAAAGTATATCCTTCAAGTTTTCCTGCTAAAAATTTCTCTTGGTTATTAACTATATTTAAATCCATTAAGATAAACTAAAACCATTTTATATTTTCTTTCTCACAAAGTTCTTTCAACCTTAATGGATAATCTGTCATAATACCATCTACACCGTACTCAACCATCTTTAACATTTCGTACTCTTTGTTTACTGTCCATACATTTACTGGCAATTCTTCTTGATGAGAAATATCGACAAGTTTTTTTGTAATGTCTTTTCGGTATGGATGCCAAGCTTTTCCACCTTGTGACTTTATAATTTTTGGCAATTCATGATCTTCATAATAAGGCAAAAAACTCAACCATGGAGATCTGTTGTAAATAGTTTGATTAATATTAATTCCTGTCAAATGTTGAGTTAAGTAAGCTCTTGGAATTTCAGGATACTGATTTTTAATTACTGATAAAGTTCTCCAATCAAATGATGAAACGATTATTTTATCTTTTAAAGATGATTCATTTATATCGTTCATAATTAATTTTACTGTATCTTCTGGTTCTGGTGTCAAATTTTCTTCCTCTGGTGTAGATTTAATTTCTAAATTTATTAATAATTTTTCAGATTTATTTTTTGAAGACATTTCTAATAATTCAGAAAGTTTTGGTATTCTTTGGTTTTCTAATTTTTTTTGATTAATAAATCTTCTTCCGTATCTGGATAATTTATTTACTGAACCTACATCAAACTTTGAAAGTTCTGCATAAGTTAAATCAAATATTTTTAAATTTTCATCCTCTATCCAATTCCCCTCATTATCTTTTGTTCTGCTTGGATCTAATCTAAAATCATGAGCAATAACTGGTACAAGATCCTTAGAAATTAATATATCTGTTTCGTATGCATTAATATTGTTTTCAAATAAGTATTTAAAACTTTCTAGAGTGTTTTCGGGAAGATCTCCTCTTGCTCCTCGGTGACCATAAATTTTTATATGATTTGGTTTGCTTAAAATCAAAATTAATTAACTCTTTTGCCAGTGCTTTTATCAAAAATATAATATTTATTGTTCTCAATATTAAGACTTAGATCAGCACCTTTTTCAATAGTTAGATTTCCCGGACACCTATAACAAAAGTCTTTTTTGTCTTTTAATTGACCATAAACAAGATTATCCGAACCAAGTTGTTCCACTAAGTCTACTTTTAAATTAATTAAACTATTTTCACTTTGACTTAAATGTTCAGGTCTTATTCCTAATTTTACTTCTCCCTCAAAGTCACTATCAATATCTTTAATTTCAAAACCTTCTGCAGATAATGTTTTATTTTTTATATTACCATCTAAAAAATTCATTTGAGGTGAGCCAATAAAACCAGCAACAAATAATGATTTTGGATTATCATATATCTCAATAGGAGTTCCAAGCTGTTCAATAATTCCATTGTTAATAACTGCTAATCTATCAGCAAGTGTCATGGCCTCTACTTGATCATGCGTAACAAATATGCTTGTTACTCCAACTTTCTGTTGAAGTTTTTTGATTTCAAGTCTCATCTGAATTCTTAATTTTGCATCTAAATTTGAAAGAGGTTCATCAAATAAGAATATTTTTGGATTTCTAACAATTGCTCTACCCATTGCAACCCTTTGCCTTTGACCTCCGGATAACATTGAAGGTTTTCTCTGTAAATAATCTGAAATTTGTAACAGCTTAGCTGCATCATTTACTTTTTGCTCGATTGTTTCTTTGTCAATTCCTCTGTTTTTTAGACCATAAGCCAAGTTATTATAAACATTCATATGTGGGTATAATGCATAGTTCTGAAACACCATTGCTACATCTCTTTCAGACGGATCTACCTCATTAATTAATTTTCCATCAAGATTAATATCACCCTCTGTAATATCCTCTAAGCCTGCAACCATTCTTAATAAAGTTGATTTTCCACATCCACTAGGTCCTACAAAAACCATAAACTCACCTTCATCAACACTTAATGAAGTTTCATGAACAGCCTTAGTTCCATTTGGGTAAATCTTAGTCACATTTTTTAAATCTAAAAAGCTCATTTATTTCTCCGTTTGAATTAATCCTTTTATGAACCATTTTTGTAAAAATACTACCACTAAAACTGGTGGGATCATTGACAAAATGATATACGCAAATCTTTCTGCAGTTCTTGGCAGAGCAACTCCTTCATAGCTTTCTGTGTAAATAATCTTCATTCCCATTACAACAGTCCAGTATTCTTCTGCAGTTGTCATTATTAGTGGCCATAAATATTGGCTGTATCCATATACAAACATAAAGATAAACATTGCTGCTATCATGGTTTTAGATAATGGAACCAAGAAATCTATGAAAAAACTCCAAGCATTTGCTCCGTCTAATTTTGCTGACTCCAAGAGTTCATCTGGAATTGTTTTATAAAATTGTCTGAAGAAAAATGTTGCTGTAGCTGAAGCAACTAATGGAAGGATAAGGCCTGTATATGAATTTGTTAAACCTAAATCAGATACAATTTTATAGCTTGGAAAAATCCTTACCTCCAAAGGAACAAGTAGAGTAATAAAGATTAACCAAAAAATTGGTACAGCTAATTTAAATCTATAATAAACCAAAGCATATGCTGACATTGCTGAAATAACTACCTTAAGTGTTGCAATTCCTAATGCCATTATAAAACTATTAATAAACATTTTTGCAGCAGTCACTTCTTCTGACCAACCACCTTTTTCATTTAAAACTTCGTTATAGTTTCTTGCTAGCTGATCACCTATATGAAACTTCATACCTTCGGTTAATATAGTTACAGAGTCATGCGAAGAACTTGCAAAAGATATCCAAATAGGAACTACCATTAACAAGACTCCTAGTATTAAAATAATATGAGCAATTATTTGAAGTGGTTTAATTTTCATTTATCTTGAAAAACCCCCTTAATAAAATATTTCTGCAACACAATTATAATTAAAATTGGTGGCACCATAGACATCATCACGAAAGCAAAACGATGAACAATTGAACCCGACATCATTTTTAATCCCATAACCACTGTCCAATATTGTTCTGAAGTTGTTACCAATAATGGCCATAGATACTGATTGTAGCCAAAAACAAACATAAATATTAACATCGCTACAATCATTGTTTTTGACAAAGGAATTAAAAAATCAACAAAAAATCTCCAGGTATTTGCTCCATCAAGTTTTGCGGATTCAAGTAATTCATCTGGAACGGTTTTATAAAATTGGCGAAAGAATAATGTTGCTATAGCTGAAGCTGAAATAGGAACTATTAATCCAAAGTAAGAATTCACTAGATTAAGCTCAGCCATTACTGAATAAGTGGGGAAAATTCTTAACTCTAATGGTACTAAAATTGTAATAAATATAATCCAAAACAATAATGTTGCATATTTTATTCTGTAATAAACCAACGCGTAAGCAGCCATTAAAGATGTAACAACGGATAATATTGCAACTCCTGTAGCCATGATAAAACTATTAAAAAACATTTTTAATGCTGTTATCTCTTTAAAAAAACCACCCTGATATAATAAAACTCGTAAGTAATTTTCATAAAAGCTATCTCCTAAAAACATTTGGAGACCATTCATATTAATCATTGAACTCGTGTGCGTAGAGCTAGCAAAAATCATCCATACAGGAACTACCATGATTAGTATTCCAATGAGTAAAATTAAATGTGAAAAACTTGATGTGATAAATCTAGTCATTAATTATAATGTATTTTCCCTTCGATATATCTAAATTGAAAAATCGTAATTACTAATACAATCAACATCATCATTATTGATTGAGCTCCTGCACTTCCTAAATCCAGTCCTCTAAATCCATCCATGTAAGCTTTATAAACTAGAGTTCTTGTTTCACCAGAAGGAGCACCTATTGTTGTGGTATCAATAATTCCAAATGTATCAAAGAAAGCATACGTTATATTAATAATTATTAAAAAGAATGTAGTTGGCATTAATAATGGGAATGTAATTGTCCAAAATCTTCTAAAACTATTTTTACAGTCAATCATTGATGCTTCAATTACAGATTTTTGTATAGCTTGAAGTCCAGCCAAGAAGAAAATAAAATTAGCACTGATTTGCTTCCAAGAACCAGCTATGATTACGTAAATATAAGAGTCGAACACACTTTCGTACCAATTAAATCCCCACAGTTCGTGAAATAAATGATAAAGAAGACCAAATCTTTCACTAAAAAAATAATTTGCCATTACACCGACTACCGCAGGCGCAATTGCATAAGGCCAAATTAAAAGTGTTTTGTAAGTGCTTTTACCATGCATTACATTATTAGCCTGAACGGCAAGTAATAATCCAATTGAGCCTGTAATTAACGTAATAACAAAACTATAAATAATAGTAAATTTGAAAGCTATGAAATAAGCTGGATCATCAAAAATAAATAAAAAATTGTCAAACCATACAAACTTCGATCCAAATCCAAAAGCATCTTGCATTGTAAATGCATCTCTAAAGGTTTGTATGATTGGCCAATATAAAAAAATTAACAATATACCTAGCTGCGGAGCTAAGAAAAGATATTGTGAATAGCTAGATTTGAATTGGACTTTTTTCATACTTTTGTAAAAATAAATAAGGAGGGTAAATTAATACCCTCCTTATTGTTTTAATTATTCTTACAAAGTTTTAGCAAATTGCTTTAACAATTTAGCTGCACCTTTGTCCATATTCTGCAATCCTTTTTCGATTGATATTTTGCCGTTTAACATTGGCTCAATATTTTCGTAAATTACTTCACGAATTTGGGGCCAGTTACCAGCTCTATATCCACCAGGAATAGTTGAACCTTCTAAGCTTAATTGTTCACCAACTGCTTTATGATATGGAGAAGCTCTATAGAAATTTATAGTTTCAGCTAACTCTATACCACCTTTAGTCACTGCAGAGTAACCAGTCATATTGTGATAATACAGATCCATTTCTGGAGAACCCATAAATTCTATAAATTTAGCAAGTCCTTTGTACTCTTCCTCAGTATGACCATTTAAGATCCAGTTAGCAGCACCACCTATAAAAGTTGGATACTCTTTTCCTTTGGTTACTGAATCCCAGTAAGGAATATGATTAACTGTAAAGTTTGGAACAACACCTTTCATTCCACCAAATGATGCAGCAGAACCAAACCAAAATGCAGCTTCACCTGCTATAAATGGTGCTTGATTGTCTCCCCACGCTCTTCCTTTATAGCCATATAAACCTTTATCATACCATTCTTTAACTTTCTTCCAATGATAGACAAATGCATCAGTTTCAGCGAATAAAGTTTTTGTAGGAACAGCATCGTAACCATTATTTCCATCTAACATTAATAAATTATGTCTAGAAAAGAAATTTTCAGTCCAAATCCATGGACTATGACTTTGAACTAAAGGAATGTATCCAGCAGCTTTGATTTTTGGAGCCATGGCCTCAAATTCTTCATAAGTTTTTGGCACAGATTCAATTCCAACCTCTTTCAAAATGTCCATGTTTGCATACATCAAACAAGTTGAACTATTGAAAGGTACACCAATCATTTTTCCATCAGAGTCGGCATAGAAATTTTTAATGCCTGGAATATAGTTGTCAGCATCTACATCAATGCCATATTTCTTAGCCATTTCTTCAAAACCGATAACAACACCATTTTTTACTTGAGCTACCATGATTGCAGCACCAGCATCATAAACCTGTGAATAGTGTGGTTGGTCGCCTGCTCTAAATGCAGCAATAGTTGCCGCCATGTTATCTTCATAACTTCCTTTTCCTGTAGGAATGACCGTATATTGATCTTGTGAAGCGTTAAATCTATTTGCAATTTCAATAATTACATCACCAAGAAAACCACTGTTTCCGTACCACCAATGAATTTCT
The DNA here is from genome assembly GCA_902633185.1 of uncultured Pelagibacteraceae bacterium. GTDB lineage: Bacteria > Pseudomonadota > Alphaproteobacteria > Pelagibacterales > Pelagibacteraceae > Pelagibacter. Next base: position 6,518 of record CACPFN010000028.1, read on the forward strand.
GTTTTTGAATAACTGTGTGATGTAAAAGAGAAAGTAAATAGAATTGTTAAAACACTAAGTATTTTTTTCATATCTATCCTTCTGTTAAGTTTATTTAATTTTTTATTAATAATTTATTAATGTTAAGATATTATGAAATTGTAAATAATTGCATTTAAAAATTTTAAATTTCTAAAAGAGGTTGTATATTTTAAAACAAATCATAATTTAAATGTCTAAAATATTTGATTTATTCATAATAGGTGGCGGTATAAACGGTGCAGGTATTGCAAGAGATGCTGCAGGTAGAGGTTTATCAGTTTGTTTAGCTGACAAAGGTGAGATTGGAGGAGCAACCTCATCTTGGTCGACGAAATTAGTACATGGTGGTCTTCGTTATTTAGAAAATTATGAATTCAAACTAGTTAGAGAATCTCTGAAAGAAAGAGAAATAGTTTATAAAATTGCCAGACATATTTCCAAACCGATTCCTTTTATAATTCCTTATGCAGATAAAATTCGACCAGCCTGGTTAATTAAAATTGGTTTATT
>CACPFN010000029.1 GCA_902633185.1 uncultured Pelagibacteraceae bacterium
TGTTGGAGTATGATGATCGTGAATATGTGCTGCTTCTGAACTCATTTTTATTTACTCGCTACTAGTTTTTTATTAATTAAATTTTCATCTTTTGCAAATTTTATCTTCGCCTCTGAAAGCCAAATTTGGTAATCTTCATCTGAAACTACTCTAACTTCAATTGGCATAAAAGCATGTTTAATTCCACATAACTCAGAACATTGTCCGTAATAAGTCCCAACTTTTTCAGCTTTGAACCAAGTTTCATTTACTCTTCCTGGCATCGCATCTCTTTTAACTCCAAATGCTGGTAATGCCCATGCATGAAGCACATCATTTGCTGTAATTAAAACTTTAACTACTTTATTTACTGGAACAACTACTACATTATCTGTTGCTAACAATCTTGGCTGACCTTCTTTTAAATCCTTCTCTTCGATCATATAAGCATCAAAAATTATATTTTCATCTGGGTACTCGTATCCCCAATACCATTGATATCCAATTGCTTTTATAGTTACATCAGCTTTAGGAATTGCATCTTGTGAATATAAAACTTTAAATGACGGAACTGCCATCACGATCAAGATTAAACAAGGAACTAATGTCCAAACAATTTCAACTAAAACATTATGTGTTCTTTTAGATGGATTAGGATTTCTTGATGCTCTAAATCTTACCATCACATAAAGCATTAAAAATAAAACAAACGCACTTATAGCAACTATGATTGGTACTAACATATAGTCATGAAACCAAACTATATCTCTCATAGTTTGCGATGCAGGCTCTTGGAAACCTAATTGCCAATTTTTTGGTTGGTTTGCAAACGCCTCAACTGGGTAAATTAATGCTATAAAAACAAAAAATAGTTTTTTCATTTGTTTTCTATATAGATCGAAAATATTATAAAAAATACTAGAGAATTCGCGACAATTTATCAATTTTGCAAATAATTGATCACAGATATAGCGGATATAACCGCAGTTTCAGACCTTAAAATGTTATCGCTTAGTTTTATCGATTGAGACCCTTTAAAGTTTAGAATCTTTTTAATTTCATCAGCTGAATAATCCCCTTCAGGACCAATTAAAAGACAATTTGGTTTTGAATTAGAAATCTTAATTTTTTTATTATTTGTATTTAAATCTGCAAAAATTAAATTGATATCCAAATTGTTAGACAGGAATTTATCTAATGATTGAGGTTTTTCAATTGAAGGAATATTTATTCTATTACTTTGTTCGCACGACTCTATAACTATTTTATTTAGTCTCTCATTATTTATTTTTCTAACAATTGTCCTTTCTGAAATAATTGGTACAAATTTTGTTACTCCAAGCTCAGTTGCTTTTTGTATCATGAAGTTAAAATAATTTGATTTAATTGGTGAGAAGGCTAACCAAATATCTTGCTCTTTATCCTTTTGTCTTAATTGTTCAACAACCTTGAAATATAAGCTGCTTTTTGAAATTTCAGTTACAATTGACTTCCATTCTCCAGATTTATTAAAAACGGAAAAAGTCTCTCCTTGTTTAATCCTCATTACTTTCAATAAATAATGTGATTGAGACTTATTTAAATTAGTTTCTAAATTAATTGATAATTTTTCTGGATAAAATATTCTAATATTGCTCATTATAATTAAATTAATTTATGAAAAATATTAAAGCAATCATATTTGATGCATACGGCACCCTATTTGATGTTAATTCTGCAGCTGAAAAATGTAAGGAAAAATTAGGAGATAAATGGGAAGGATTTGCCAATTATTGGAGAACTACACAGCTTGAATATACTTGGCTTAGAAGTTTAATGAGAAGACACAAAGATTTTTGGCAAATCACTGAAGATAGTTTGGATAAATCCATGAATTTTTACAATATTGATAATTCAATGAGATCAGAACTATTAAATTTATATAAAATGCTTTCACCGTTTACAGAAGTAAGGGATGCTTTAAAAAAATTAAAACAATCAAATTATAAATTAGCAATTCTATCAAATGGTACACCTGACCTTTTAAATGAACTTGTAGTTAGCAATCAATTAAAAGATATTTTTGATGATATTTTTTCTGTAGAAGAAGCTGGTATTTTTAAACCAGATTCAAAAGTATATGATCTTCCAATAAATAAATATAATATTGAAAAGAATGAAATTTTATTCTTAAGTGCTAATACATGGGATGTTTCTGGTGCAGGGAATTATGGATACAACACAGTTTGGGTGAATAGAAATAATAATATTTTTGATAAATTAGATTATGAACCTATCCAACAAATAAGTAATTTATCAGAATTGCTTGATTTAATTTAGATATATCCTATATGAACAACATGACAAATATCGAAGTAGAAAAAATTATAGATCCAACACCAGCATCAGATGGTGCCGGAGTTAAATTAAAAAGAAGTATTGGTGTTGAACCAAATTATTATGATCCATTTTTGATGTTAGATGAATTTGGTTCAGAAAATAAAGATGATTATATTGCAGGCTTTCCTCCTCATCCACACAGAGGAATTGAAACAGTTACATACATGTTAGCTGGGAGTTTTGAACATAAAGATAGTACAGGTGGTCAAGGAAAAATGACCGCAGGAGATGTACAGTGGATGAAAACTGGCAGTGGAATAATACATTCTGAAATGCCAGCTATGAATGATGGAAAACTTCATGGTTTTCAATTATGGATTAATATGCCTGCTAGCGAAAAGATGAGCAAACCAGAATACCATTATATAGACTCTGATAAAATGAGCACACATAAGGATGAAGATAAAATTATAAAAGTAATAGCTGGAAAATTTGAAAATTCAGAAGGTCCAATAAAAAAACACAATGTCGATCCAATTTATTTTGATGTAGAATTAAATGAAAGTAAAACTTTTAATCATCAAGTTCCATCCACACACAATTCATTCATATATTTAATTGAAGGTGAGATAGAAATTGGAAACAATAAACATGAAAGTGTTAAAGATTCTACATTAATATTATTATCTAAGGGTGAAAACTTGAAAGTAACTGCTTTATCAAACGCTAAATTTTTACTAATATCTGGAAAACCGATAGGAGAACAGATTGCAAGAGGTGGCCCATTCGTCATGAATACCAAACAAGAAATACTTCAAGCAATTGATGATTACCATAATGGTAATTTCGTAAAGTAAATATGAAAGCTATAAGATTTGAAAAGTTTGGAGGTCCAGAAGTCTTGGAATACAAGGATATTGAAATAGGTAAACCTGGTCCAAAGGAAGTTCTAGTTAAAAATTTGTCAGTTGGACTTAATTATATTGATGTTTACCATAGAACAGGTTTGTATCCGATTGAACTACCTAGTGGACTTGGATTAGAAGCATCTGGAGTAGTAGAAGAAATTGGCTCAGAAGTAAGTCTTTTTAAAGTTGGAGATCGAGTAAGTCATGCATCTGCTCCAATAAGTGGATACTCCGAAAAACAAATAATGCCAGAAGAAAAGTTAGTTACCGTGCCTGAAGGTATTTCAGATGAAATAGCTTCTTGTATTTTATTAAAAGGAATAACATCAGAATATTTATTACACAGGTCATACGCTGTAAAAAAAGGAGATAAAGTTTTATTTCATGCTGCAGCTGGTGGTGTTGGTCAAATATTATGCCAATGGGCTAATGCATTAGGATGTGAAGTCATTGGAACAGTTGGATCTAAAGAAAAAGTTGAAATAGCAAAAAAAAATGGATGTCATCATATCATCAATTATACAGATCATAATTTTGTGGAAGAAGTTGAAAAAATAGTAGGTAAAAACGGAATAGATGTTGTGTATGATGGTGTTGGAGCAAAAACTTTTGAGGGATCAATAGAATGTTTAAAAATTAGAGGGATGATGGTAGCATTTGGAAATGCATCTGGATATGTTCACACTATAGATGTCAAAAAACATATAAATACAAAAGGTCTTTTTTTTACAAGACCGTCAATAATGCATTATACAATTACAAGAGATGAATTAGAAAAATCTGCTAAATTGGTTTTTGACGCAGTGCTCTCAGGGAAAATAAAAATTGAAGTTTCTAAAAAATATAAATTAAGTGAAGCTAAACAAGCTCACATAGATTTAGAGAATAGGGTTTTAACAGGACCAGCAGTTATTATTCCTTGAATTGATCATCCATATCTGAAAGATGAAGTCTTAACGCTCTAGTCGAAATTTGTATTTCTCTTATAAAAAATATTATTGATACCATCATCGATAAACAACAAGAGCCAAAAATTATTCTAGCTAAAAAATATGTCTCTAAATAAAGAGCAAAAACTGTAAGCATATTAAATAAGAAACCAAATGCTGCAAAAAGTATAGTAATCCTTAAATTTTTTACTCTATCATTTAAATTAATTAGCTGCTGCTTCCACTCTGGTGGAGTATGCTTTTCAAAAACATATTCGTCGTGTATTTTTCTAATCAAACCACTTAATGTATGAAATCTGTTACTATAGACAGCCATAATAAGGGGAATGGCAGGAAACATTAATGCGGTAACAGTGTAATCAATATTCATGCGAATCAGTTTGATTATGAATCTACGCTTTGTTATTTACAAGTAAATTATGTCTGAAAAGGTTAAAATTTTTATTGAATTAACAAGACTTAACAAACCAATTGGTTTCATGCTTCTATTTTGGCCTTGCGTTTGGGGTTTAACAATTTCATATGATTTTTCTCTTTCTTTAAATACTTATTTTATTTATGCTTTTTTATTTTTTTCTGGATCTGTTCTTATGAGATCGGCAGGATGTATTGTTAACGATATAAGTGATAGAAAAATTGACAAGTTAGTCGAAAGAACAAAAAATAGACCAATCGCGTCAGAAAAAATTTCAGTATTTAATGCTGCAATATATGCCGCAATCTTATGTTTAATCGCGTTTTTAGTTTTGATAAATTTTAATAAATTTACAATTTATATGGCTCTTCTTTCAATGCCATTGGCTTTTACATATCCATTAATGAAAAGATTTACTTACTGGCCTCAACTTTTTTTAGGTATTACTTTTAATTACGGTTTAGTTTTGGCATGGATATCCATTCAAAATGAAGTTTCTATAATACCAATTATATTTTATTTAGGAGCCACATTTTGGACATTAGGTTACGACACAATATATGGATATCAAGATATTAATGATGATGAAATAATTGGAGTTAAATCAACATCGATTAAATTTAAAAATAACCCAAAAAAATTTATATCGTTTTGTTACATTATATTTTTAATATCATTGTTTCTTGTTGGTTATAAAATGAATTTTAATTATTTATATTACATTGCTTTAATAGTGCCTTTTACTCATTTGTTAATTTTTCAATCTGTTAAATTAAAAACCAAAAGCGGAAATGACTGCTTAGCAAAATTTAAAAGCAATAATCTTTTGGGTCTTATTATTTTAATAATTTTGTTAGTAGGAAAATTAACTTAATGAAAAATATCAATATTATAAAAAGATTGTATAATGATTATACAACAAAACATCTTAACAAAATAATACTTGCTATAGTGTTTTCTATTTTGGTTGCTGGCGCTACATCAGCAACGGCATGGCTACTAGATCCTGCGATAGAAAAAATTTTTATAAATAAAGATCAAACATTAATTTTTGTAATTCCACTTTTAATCATAATAGCCTTCGCTATTAAAGGTATATCTTTATATTTAGCTAAAATTTTGATGATAAAAACTGCTGAAGAAGTAAAAAAGAATATTCAAATTGATATGCTATCTTCTTTCATTAAGTCTGACACTGAAAAAATTGAAGATAAACATTCAGGAAAATATATTTCAAATTTAAACTTTGATGTAAATCAAATAACTGGAATGTTAAGTAATGCAGTTTTAAACTTATTTAAAGATGGATTAACTCTTATTGGTTTATTATTTGTAATGTTCTTTCAAAATTGGAAACTTTCTCTCATAGCCTTGATAATGCTTCCTATAGCATCAATTACTGCTAAAAAGTTAGGTAAACGTATTGTAAAAGTTGCAACAGAAGCACAAGAAAAATCTGGTGATTTAAACAAATATTTAATTGATCTTTTTAAAAATCATAAAATTATAAAAATCTTCCAGAGAGAAAATTATGAGAATGAAAGGTCGGAAAAATTTGTAAATGACCTTAAAGAAAAAACAATAAAAATTCACAGTGTATTTATAAGATCAACTCCTATTATGGAAGTAGTAACTGGATTTATGATTGCAATATTAATTTTTTATTCTGGTAAATTAATTATGAATGACCAATTGAGTATAAATAATTTCTTTTCTTTTTTAGCTGCAATGATGCTTGCATATCAACCGGTTAAATCTTTGGCGAACGTAAATGTTGCTTTTGGTCAAGGTTTGTCAGCTGGAAAAAGAATACTGCCCATTATAGATCAAGAAAATACAATATTGATTAATGAAAATGGAAATTTATTAAAGGTAAAAGACGCTTCTATAAAATTTAAAAATATTAATTTTAGTTACAAATCAAACCTTAAAAATATTGTTCTTAAAAACATTAATATCGATATTGTTGGAAAAAAAATGACAGCTTTAGTAGGTCATAGTGGATCTGGAAAATCTACTTTATTAAATTTGATACCAAGAATTTATGATG
>CACPFN010000030.1 GCA_902633185.1 uncultured Pelagibacteraceae bacterium
AGGCTGCAAAGAAATTTGATATGAGGATAGCATGTGAAATTTTTGCCGATAGAAATTATGAAGATAATGGAAATTTAGTGTCTAGAAAAGAGCCTCATGCACTTATTACAGATCCAGATAAAGCAAAAAGTCACGTTTTAAGCATGGTTCAGAACCAGGCCATTAATTGTCACAGCGGAAAGCAAATACCTTGTGAAATAGACTCTGTGTGCATACATGGGGATAATGAAAGTTCACTATCTACAGCTATATCTATAAAAAATAATTTAATAGATAATGGCTTAGAGCTAAAAACACTAACTAACTTAAGGAAATTTAAATAATGATAAAAAAAATATTTTTTTCAATGTTCTTTTTAATTTTTTTAGCAGGAACATCTTTTGCTGCTGGTTCAAGTGACTCGAGCTCAAAGGAAACGTTATATGATAAAGCTGTACAACAAATAAAAATGGCAAAAAAATTAGAAAAAAAAGGTAAAACCGAGAAAGCGATTAAAAGATACGAAAGAGCAATTAAATTTTTGGTAAAGTCAAATAAGATGAAACCAAATAAAGCAGATACTTTAAACTATCTTGGATTTGCAACAAGAAAAATTGGTGATTTTGAAAATGGTGAGAAATATTATCTTCAAGGTTTAGCGATTGAGCCAAATCACATAGGAATTAACGAATATTTAGGTGAATTATATGTTGCAACCAATAGAATGAATTTAGCAAAAGAAAGATTGAATGTTCTAGAGGGATGTAATTGTGAAGAATACAATCAGCTAAAAGGTGTTATAGACGGATCTAAAAAATCAAAATACTAGTTTATATTTTTTATCATTTGCTCAGGCATCCAAAGAGCAATTTCTGGAAATATCACAACCAAGATAACAGCAAAAATCATTAGCAAGAAGAGTGGAAACGCGCTTCTTGCTATATAACCCATATCTTTATTAGCCATACCCTGAAGAACAAAAAGATTAAAACCAACCGGCGGTGTGATCTGAGCCATTTCGACAACAATAACTAGAAAAACACCAAACCAAATCATATCAAAACCTGCTTGTCTAATCATTGGTTCAATTATAGCCATTGTTAAAACTACAGCAGAGATACCATCAAGAAACATTCCAAGAATTATATAAAAGATCATTAAAACAAAAATTAAAACATATGGAGAAAGTTCCATTCCTTCAATCCATAGAGCAAGATTTCTTGGCAATCCTGTAAAACCCATTGCCAAAGATAAAAAAGTGGCTCCAGCTAATATAAAAGCTATCATGCAAGAAGTTTTAGTGGCACCCAAGAGAGACTCTTTAAATGTTCTTAAAGACAAACTCTTTTGAAAGTATGATAAAATTAATGCACCTACTACACCCAAAGAAGCTGCTTCAGTTGCGGTTGCTATACCAGTATAAATTGAGCCAATAACTGAAACTATTAATAATATTACAGGTATCAGTTTTCCTGATTTCCTTACCTTTTCCATAAGTGAGAAGTCTTGTTTAAAAGTAGGCATGGATTTTTTATTTATTAACGACCAAATCATTACATATGTCATAAAGATCAACGCAATCATTATTCCTGGTACAATTCCTGCAATAAATAGTTTTGCAATAGATTCTTGAACAGTCACACCATAAATAATTAAAATTATTGAAGGTGGAATTAGAAGACCCAGCGTTCCTGAACCAGCTAAACTTCCAAGTAGAATACTTTCTGGATATTTTCTTTTTCTTAGTTCTGGAATAGACATTTTTCCTACTGTGGCTACAGTTGCTGCAGAAGATCCTGAAATAGCTGCAAATAAAGCACATCCAACTACATTAACATGCACTAAGCCACCGGGTAGTTTCTGCATCCATGGGGATAATCCTTCAAATAAATTTTCAGATAACTTCGTCCGAAATAAAATTTCACCCATCCAAACAAATAAAGGAAGTGCAGTTAAAGTCCATGAAGATGAAGCTCCCCAAATTGTTGTTGCCATCGCATCACCAACTGGCCTTGTGGTGAACAGCATCATTCCTATTGATGAAACTCCAACCATACTTATAGCAACCCAAATTCCCGAGCCTAAAAATATCAAGAGAACACTTATGAAAAATATAGTAAGTAAAATTTCAGTCATTTTTCGTTGTTTGTATTTTCAAAACTAATTGATGAGATACACATATGAAAAATATTAGCGATCCTAAAGCAACACTAGTTTGTGGTATCCAAATTAAAATTTCGTCGGCTCCTTCACTTCTCTCTTGAAATTCATAAGATATTTTTAGCATTTTTAAAAAATAAAAAGCTAGATAACCAGAAAATATAGTTGCAATTACCAAACTCCATAATTCCAAAAATCTTTTTTTAATCCCAGTAGCTTTTTCTAAAAATAAAGTAATTCTAATGTGACCACCTTCTACAAAAGTATAAGATAAAGCAAAAAAAGATGAGGCAGCCATACAGTACCCAGAATATTCAGCTAGGCCTCTTATATAAAAACCAAATATTCTTGATGAAATTCCAATTAAAATAAAAACTGCAACCAAAATAAGAAAGAATGCAGCAATATAGCCTGAGTAACTATAAAGATTATTTAAAAATTTATTGACTTTAGTAAACATATAAAAAGGCCGTTTAATACGGCCTTTTTAATTATAATGATTTAATTATAAGCAGCAAGAACACTAGCACCTCTATCGCCAGCTTTTTTCTTCCATTCTTCTGCCATTGTAGCACCAACTTTTTTGAAATGACTTTCAAGGGCTGCATTTACTTTACCTACTTTCATTCCAGCATCAGCTAAAGCTTTTTTATCAGCAACATTTCCTTTTTTTGAAAGTGCCCAACCTTTTTTCTCAGCAACTGCTGCCTCTTCCATAATCATTTTTTGTGTAGCTTTATCTAATTTATTCCAAGAACCTCTGTGAGCTACAATCATATTTTTTGGAAACCAAGCTGCAATATCATAAAAATACTTTACTCCATTTTCCCAAATTTTACTGTTCTTACCAGTAGTTGGTGAAGTAATCATACTTTCAACTGCGCCGGTTGAGAATGCTTGGCTTATTTCAGCTGCTTCTATTTTTGTAGGAGCCATACCTGTCAACTCGGCCATTCTAATAGTTGCAGAATTATATGCTCTAAATTTTAAACCTTTTAAATCAGCAACACTATTAATTTCCTTTTTACTATAAAGACCTTGCGCAGGCCATGGTACAGCGTATAAAAATACAAGACCTTTTTGATCTAGACCTTTAATTATTGCAGGCTTAGATGCTTGATACAGTTTCATAGCATCATCATAAGATGTCGCAAGAAATGGTTGTGAATCAATCTCTAATAATGGATCCTCTTTACCTAGAGCCGACATAAATCTCTCACCAATTTGAGCTTGTCCAGTTCTAACAGCCCTAAATATCTCTCCACCTTTAAATAGAGATCCACCTGGGTGTGTTACTATTGTTAATTTTCCCCCACTTTTTTCTGAAACATTTTTAGCAAATTCAGCTGCATTAGCAGAATGGAAGTTGCTTGCACCATATGCTAGTGCCATATCCCATTTTTCTGCAGCAAAAGCATTAGCAGTTAAAAGAACAGAAAATAAAACAGAGAGCAAAATTTTGAAAAGTTTCATAAATCCTCCATATTTCTAAAAAACATATCTCATTATGTATTAAAACTTAAATCAATAAAAATTTTTGATGTTTTATTGAAAAATAATAAATAATTACTATTATAATAACATCTTGATCGAACAATCACTCATTTTACTGCAAATTATATTTATAGATATTATTCTTGCGGCAGATAATGCAATAATAATAGGATTAATAGCAGCTAATTTTGTCCCAAAAAATAGAAAAAAAATAATATTCTGGGGAGTGGTTGGAGCGTTAGTTTTCAAAGTTATATTTGCAATATTTGCAACATATTTATTTAAGTTTTACTTCATAAAAATTCTTGGTGGATTACTTTTAATTTGGATTGTTAATGACTTAAGAAAAGATTTATTTGAAATTCAAAAAATTAAGTCTCCTAAAAAGAAATCTATGGAACCTTCATTTATCAAAAGTATTTACAAAGTGTTATTTGCAGATATTACTATTAGTTTTGATAACGTTATCGGCGTTGTGGGTGCAGCCAAAGGTAATTTTGGTTTTATGATTTTTGGCTTAGTATTATCAGTAGTTCTTACTGGAGCCTTAGCTACTTATTTAGCAAATTATATACAAAAACATTTATGGATAGCTTATATAGGTTTGGGCTTTATATTATTGGTTGCTATTCAATTAGTAATAGGTGGATTAGTCGATTTAGAAATTTTAAATATTAACGAAAAATATATAAAGTATTTCTAATATTACCAAGTTCCGGTATTTTCCATTGATGACCAGGGCTCTTTAGGAGGAAGATTTCCCTCCTGAAGTATTTCAATTGATATTTTATCTGGTGATTTCACAAATGCCATATGACCATCTCTAGGTGGTCTATTAATTGTATAACCCATATCCATTAGTCTTTGACATATTTCGTATATATTTTTAACTCTATAAGCTAAGTGACCAAAATTTCTAGATCCCTCTCCTAAGTTATCTCCATCCCAATTATAAGTTAGTTCAATTTCTGCATTATTGTCGTTTGGTGCAGCTAAAAAAATTAATGTATATCTGCCTTTTTCATTTTCCATTCTTTTTGTCTCTTTTAAACCCAGTCCATCACAAAAAAATTTTAAAGACTCTTCAATATTAGAAATTCTGATCATTGTGTGCAAATATTTCATGGTAAAATTATAATTTATTTCTATTCTAGTTCAATAGTACTTGGTGGTTTAGAAGTCACATCATAAACTACTCTATTTATACCTCGAATATTATTAACTATTTTATTCGATACCATTTGCATAAATGATTTATTAAATTGAAAATAATCCGCTGTCATTCCATCTTCAGATGTTATTGCTCTTAGCAAGCATAAATATTCATAGGTTCTATTGTCTCCCATGACACCAACAGTTTTAACAGGCAGTAATGCAGCATAAGCCTGCCATATCTTATGATATAGATTGTGTTCTCTTAATGCATTTACAAAATAATTATCTGCTTCTTTTAAAATTTTTATTTTTTCTTTTGTAATTATGCCTGGCATTCTAATTGCTAAACCAGGACCAGGAAAAGGATGTCTAGAAATAATTTCTTTACTTAAATTTAATTCTAGGCCTAACATTCTAACTTCATCTTTAAATAAATACTTCAATGGCTCAACCAGTTTTAATTTCATCCTTTTCGGCAGACCACCTACATTATGATGAGACTTAATTTTTGACGTTTGACTTCCTGTAACAGACTTACTTTCAATTAGATCAGGGTATAGAGTTCCTTGAGCTAAAAATTTTACATTTTTTATTTTTTTTGCGTATTTTTCAAAAAGTTTGATAAATAAATTTCCAATAATTTTTCTTTTTTTTTCTGGGTCTATTACATTTTTTAATTTACTTATGAATAATTGTTCAGCATTTACATAAATTAAATTCAATTTAAATTTTTTTCTAAAAGTATTTACTACTTGTTTTTCTTCATTTTTTCTGAGCAGACCAGTATTAACGAATATACAAGTTAAGTTTTTTCCAATCGCATTACTAATTAATTTTGCTACTACACTACTATCTACTCCACCAGATAATGCACAAATTACTTTAGAATTTCCAACTTGTTCTTTAATTTGCTGCATAAGTTTGGATTTTTGATTTTTTGATGTCCAATTTTTTTTAATTTTACAAATTTTAATTACAAAGTTTTTTAATATTATTTTGCCTTTAACTGTATGGGAAACTTCTGGATGAAACTGTATGCCATATATTTTTTTTTTTACATTTTCTATCATGCATAATTTCGAATTTGAGGATTTTGCTATAACTTTAAAACCTTTAGGTAATTTAATTACCTCATCTCCATGACTCATCCATACATTGGTAGATTTTTTTGAAAAGAAATTTTCAGTTAAAGCGCTTTTTTTTAATTTTGTAACTTTTGCTAACCCAAATTCTCTTGATTTTGCTCGTTTTACTTTACCTCCTAATTCTTTAGAGATTATCTGGTGGCCAAAACAAATGCCTAGAATTGGAATATTTGAACTTAATATACTTTTATTGAATTTAACTTTTTTATTTTGGTAAACATTTAAGGGACCACCTGACAAGATGATGCCTTTCACATTTTTTTCAGTTTTGTAGACTTTAAGTTTGTTGTGACTTATAATTTCACAAAAAACATTTAATTCTCTTACTTTTCTTGCAATTAATTGTGTAAACTGAGACCCAAAATCG
>CACPFN010000031.1 GCA_902633185.1 uncultured Pelagibacteraceae bacterium
AAAAAAAACAGGAATTGTAATATCAATTATTGGACTAATTATTTCTACATTTTGGCTATCAATTTTCAGTAAAGCTAATGTTTTAATATTTGTTGAAGCCGTAGCGACGACTTTTGGGCCAATTTTTGGAGTATTGGTTGCAGATTATTATTTGTTTAAAAAACAACAAATTAATCACAAAGAGCTTTTTTATCCTAAAGAACATACAGAATATATTTACAGTAACGGTTGGAACCTCAAAGCATTGTATGCTCTTTTTATAGGATCAATTTTTTCTTTATCATCTTTGCTAAATGAAAATTTAATACAATATCAATCTTTTGGATGGATTATTGGAGCATTCGCATCCTATTTAGTATATTATTTATTAAATAATAAGTAATAATGAAAGCCCTTGTTTATACTGGTGTAGAAGAAATGGAATTTAGGGAGGAAAAAGAACCTTCTGAAAAACCTGGAGAAAGTATTCTTAAAGTTCATGCATCAGGCATATGCGGCTCAGATATGCATGCCTACCACGGAAAAGATGAGAGAAGAATACCACCTTTAATTTTAGGTCATGAAGTTAGTGGTCAAATAATTAACGGAAAGCTTAAAGATCAAATTTCAGTTCTTAATCCATTAATAACTTGTAGAAATTGTGAATACTGCAATAGCGGAAGAGAACATTTATGTCCAGATAGAGTTCTTTTAGGAATGAATAGACCTTATGAAAGACAAGGTGCGTTTGCTGAACTTATTACAGTTCCAGATCACAATATTTTCAAAGTTCCTGAAAAGCTTGATGTAAAAGAGGCTGCAGTTGCAGAACCAACAGCAGTTTCTTATCATGCAGTATTATTAGCTGTAGATGCATCAAAAAAACCATTAAATGAATGTAGAACGCTTGTTCAGGGAGGTGGAGCAATTGGACTTTTGTGTGCATTAATTTTATCCAAGATCCAAGGTAATACAAATTTGACAATTTCTGATCCAAATCAAAAAAGACTTAATGCATGTTCAAAATATGTAGATGCAAAAACAGTGTCACCAGATCATAAAGATATTAAAGAGAGCAGCTTTGATTTAGTTTTTGATACTGTTGGACTTGAAGTTTCACGACAACAGGCAATCAGTGTAGTAAAACCAGGTGGAATAATAGTTCATATTGGACTTACTCAGCCTGCAGGATCTTTTAATTTTAGAAAAGCAACTCTTCAAGAAGTCACTTTTATTGGGACTTATTGTTATACAAATAAAGAGTTTGGAGAAACTATTGATATTTTAACTAATAACAAACTAGGCAAGATAGAGTGGATTGAGTACAGAAATCTTAAAGATGGGTGGGGAGCTTTTAAAGAAATTCATGATGGAACTTGTTCGGCTCCAAAGATAGTGCTTCTGCCCTAAATTCTTGGTTTTTTAAGAGGTATTAATACCTTTTTTTCTCCAAATTTTTCAGAATTTTTTGAAATAACAGGTGCGGTTATAATTATAGACCAATAAATCATCAAACCAAAAAGAACTGCTAACTTCATATCTTCTAAGTAGAGAACAATAATGATTTATGCATGTTTAAATAATGTCAAAATTTTGAATTTGAAAATTATTTTATCTTTTATATAGAGAGGACATGTTTAGATTTTTATTTAAATTAATTTTAGTTACAGCTTTGTTTCAAACTACTTTGTATGCGGAAGATGTAAAAGTATTTGAGTTTACAGACAAAGAACTATCAGAATTGACAGTTAGAAAAGTAAGAGGGGCAGATAATAAAACTACATATTCAGTTGGATCTGATGAGAATGGCAATTACTTAAAAGCCATTGCAGATAATGCTGCTTCTGGCCTAGGTAAGGAGATTAAAATTGATCTAAATAAAACACCTTTCATAAATATTACTTGGAAAATTGAGAAAGACATACCAGGGATAGATGAGACAGCTAAAAAGGGTCATGACTTTGCAGGAAGAGTATTCGTCATTAAAAAAACTGGAGCAACACCTTTATCCAATAGAGCAATAAATTATGTTTTTTCAAGCAATCAAGAAGTTGGAAGCAACTTTCCAAGCCCATATACTAAAAAGTCCATAGATAATGTACTTGCTACTACCAAAACAAATTTAAATGAATGGGTAACTGTCAAAGCAAACGTTAAAGAAGATTTCAAAAAATTCCATAATTTGGATGTTAATGAGCTGGATGGTGTAGCGATCATGTCAGATACAGATAATTCCAAGAAAAAATCAATTACTTACTATCAAAATATCTATTTTTCTTCTCAATAAATTTTATTAATATCAATTGATGAAAGTATTTAAGTATAATTTAAAAATATACTATGAGGATACTGATTTTGGTGGAATAGTTTACCACGCAAATTATTTAAAGTACTTTGAAAGAGCAAGATCTGAGCTTATTTATTCACTTGGATATTCAAACAAAAAATTACTAGACAAGTTTAATATTTTAATTGCAGTTAAAACTTGCAACATAGACTTTAAAAAACCAGCAAAATTTGAGGATAAAATTACTGTTTTTACAAAAATTAAATCTAATACTTTAACTACTATTACAATGTCACAAGTAATTAAAAGAAAATCAGATATTTTATGTGATGCAGAGATTAAATTGGTATCTCTAAATAAGATGGGAAAACCAGTTAAACTTCCGAAAGTTTTTATTAAAAAATTGATAAATTAAACAAGTTGCTTAACTTTTTTGAAAAGATCAGGCGGCAAAAGCCGTTTTTAAAGCAAATAGACTCGTGGTTCTGGATTTGTTAATATCAGATTATGAGACTGTTAAAATTAACAATTCTATTTTTATTTATTTTTTATGAATTTTCATATGCAGGTGTTGGTCTAGGAATGTATGGAAAAAGACACACAATTCATACTTTAGATGGCACACAAAGAGGTAAAATATTTATTAAAGCTTCCAGAGAAGAACTCGAGGGAACATTAGAATTTAGACATTATGCTGGCATCGTTGCAGAATTTTTGCAGAAAAATGGATTTAGAAGAACAAAAAAAGAAAGTGAAGCTAAATATATAGGATTAATAAATTATGGATTATCAACAGATGGTAACTACTCAACTATTTATGAATTAGATGTAAGTAATGATATAGGGCATTCGATAAGCACAGAAGTTATTGAATATGCTTTATATCCAAAAAAAACTTTTATAAAAAATAAAGGATACACGAGAGTATTTGAGATTAATATTTATGATTTAAAGGAAAACAAAGACACTTCACATATTTATCAAGGAAAAATTGTTAGCAGAGGTAAGTGTGGCGAGATGCAAGAAGTAGCCCCAGATCTTATAAAAATGATGTTTAAAAAATGGCCTGGTAAAAATGGAACTAAACGAATATTGTCATTAAAATCTGGAATATGCTGAAAAAATTCCTAGCAATCTTAAGTTTGATATTTATTTTTGGGTGTGCAGTTACTTCGCCTTATAAAGTTTCAAATGAAGATGCACAAAGAGCCTTGGCCTCAGAAGTTGGAAATATAATTGATGTAGTGCCTGTTACCATAAAAGGAAAAAAGTCTGAAGTAGGTGCTATTGCAGGAGGTTTAATAGGAGGTATTGCGGCTGAAGGTATTGGAAGTGGTTCTGGAAAAGAAATAGCTGTTATAGCTGGCACAGTAGCAGGAGGAGTTGTCGGATACTACTCAACTGTTAAACTCGGAGAACACAACGGTTTTCAATATTCAATAAAAATAGATGGAGAAGAAAAACCAATAGTCGTAATCCAAGGAGTAGATAAAGGGAATAAAGCTTTTTTAATAGGTGATAGAGTAAGTGTAGTCTATGGTGCCCAGGTGAGAGTGTTGCCCAGCAACAATTAAATGAAAAGATTTATAATAATTTTACAAATTATATTTTGGACAAATATTGCTATTGCTGAAGTTGTGGATTTAACTTGTAAGTTGGGTGATAGAAAATTCTACTCAGGGCTAGACTATAAAAATTCTAAGTGGTTGAATGAAAATGGCTCATCTACGTATATGACTTATACAAAAGATGTAATTGGAACAGTTAAACGCCAAAAAGGTGAAATGGATATTACCCATACACTATGGATTCTCTCCAGAAAAACTGGTGTTGGTGAAATCAAAGGGTATGTATTAACTGAGGATGAATTAAAGTTAATATCAGATAAACAATTAGAAGACATTTTATTTAAAAAAATTGGTGATTTGGAAAATAAAGGTTTGGATTCTGCTAGAAATAAATCTTTTGCACAAACATTTGTTGATTATTTGTTAAATAGACCAAATAAAAAAGTTGGCGAATATGAAGTAACACCTATTACAACTGAATTTGAATGTGAGAAATCAGAGACAAAATATAAGTTCTAGAACCAAAATGAAAAAGCTTTTAGGTATTGTAGTTCTAGGTTTGCTGTTTGGTAGTAGTGCTTATACAAAAGAAATCAATCTATCGTGTGAATTGTCTAAATATATTGAAAAAAAAGGAGTTCTTGCTAATGAACAACAAATACCATTATCAAAAGTTAACGCTTCAGATTTAAAAAAATTTACACTTTCTTTTGATATGGAAAATGAAAAATTCTTGGGCTCAAATTTAATAGGCCCAAATGAATACAAAAATGTACTTTTCTCATCATTAGATAATATGATTTATTTTATAACCAAAGGTTATAAGGCTGATGATATTACATATTATGATACTAGGTTAGACAGACTCACTGGAGAGTTAACAAGAACCATACAACCCACAGAAAAATTTTTGAGAAGCCAATTCGAAAATACTGGAACAGCAGAAATTGGATATAAACAAACTAAAATTTATCAATGTGAGTTAGTAAAAAAATTATTTTAATTCTTATGAAAAAACTTTTAGGGATCCTTGTTCTGGTTTTTGCTCCTAAACGTAAACAATAATATGAACAAAAAAATATCACCTATTCTATTAGCAATAATCGTTGGATTTTTTGGATGGGTAATAGCTAATGAACTTCG
>CACPFN010000032.1 GCA_902633185.1 uncultured Pelagibacteraceae bacterium
TTCTTTCTGCAATTGCATTTAATTTAATTATTTTTGACTCGACAGGATCTTCACTAGATAATACAGATGCTGCTTCATCAACTATTTCATTGATTAGAGCGCTAGGATCTTTTGAAAAAGACACATTAGAGAAATTCGTAAAAAATAAAAATATAATTAAATATTTAATGAATTTCATCTGATGAAAATTATTGAGTATCTAGTTCTTCCCAGTCGTCGTCGCTAAGTGTATCGGTAGTTTTATCTATATTTCTAACTTTTCTATATCTGTCTTGTAAATAAAGACTTCTTACTGATGCATACAGATCAACAGAACTATTTTCAAGACTGTCAAATGACTCTAAATTTTTTGCTCTAAAATCAACTCCACTTAATAATCTTGATGCATAATAATCTGCTTCGGAAAAATATTGAGTGTCATTAGCTACGGTAACATTATACCACGCATCTCCACCCATAATATTAACTACTGATCCAATTGAATCTCTTACAGTAGTTGGACCTAAAACTGGTAAGACAAAATAACAACCTGGACCAGCTCCCCAAACTCCTAGTGTTTGACCATAATCTTCTTTATCACGTTTTTTTATACCATAATAAGAAGCAACATCGAATATTCCCGCAATTCCAAGAGTTGAATTAATAACAAACCTTGCTGAGTTTAACCCGGCATCTTTAAATTGACCTTGAAGTACATTGTTAGGAATAGTTACAACATTACCAATATTGCTTAATGCATTGCTTGTGCCAGATCTAATAGGTTGAGGAAACATTCTGTATCCTTTTGCTAAGGGCCTAAAAATTACTTTGTCTAAGACTTGGTTGAATCCAAAAATTCCCCTATTAACTTTTTCAAAACAATCACCTACTTCTACGTATCCATTTTTATTTTCATTTAATTTAAGTTTGCCATCATCCCCCGCATTTGCATAACTGTTAAAAAATGCAAAGATAAGCAGTATCAAAATGGATAGTTGTCTACTCATGTAATAGTTATATTATAAATAGGGTTAATATAAAGGTAAATTGTTTAAATTTATGCGGAAAAATGTTGAAAAAATGTCTATAAATTACTCTCCTAATTTTAATACAAAAAAAAGAAGTAGATCAAAGATAAAATACATAATTTATCATTATACAGGAATGAAATCTGAAAACGCAGCTATAAAAAGATTAACAAACCTCAACTCTAAAGTGAGTTGTCATTACTTAATTAAGATTAATGGAGAAATTGTGAGAATAGTTCCAGATTTATATGTTGCTTGGCATGCTGGAATTTCATCTTGGAAAAAAGATTTATTTCTCAACTCAAATTCTATAGGTATCGAAATTTCAAATCCTGGACACGGATATGGTTATAGAAATTTTAATAATAAACAGATTCAATCAATTTTAAGTTTATCAAAAAAATTAAAAAAAAAATATAAAATAAAAGTAGAAAATATCCTAGGACACTCTGATATTGCTCCTTTAAGAAAAAAAGATCCAGGAGAAAAATTTCCCTGGAAACTACTTAATAAAAACAAAATATCTTTATGGCATAATTTAAATGAAAAAAAATGTAAATATTTAAGAAAAAAAAAACTGACAGACAATAAAGATTTTTATAAATTGCTATTTAAATTTGGTTATAAATCATCAAATAATAATAAAGAAAAAATTAAAATTTATAAAAGCTTTCAAAGAAGATTCAGGCCAAAATTAATCAGTAGCGCTGTTGATCAAGAGTCTTACGAAATTCTAAAATCCTTGATTTAATTGAATTAAATTTAGTTGAAATTTAAAAAAAAAGTAATATTTCTTACTTGCCAGATAAATGACTTATCACTTTAATTTTTAAAGAGGAAAGTCCGGGCTCTACAAAGACACAGTGCCAGTTAACAGCTGGCGGGGGAAACCTTAGGGATAGTGCCACAGAAAATAAACCGCCTTATCAAGGCAAGGGTGAAAAGGTGTGGTAAGAGCACACCGGCTAAGTTGGTAACAACTAGCGCATGGAAAACCCCACTGGGAGCAAAACTGAGTAGAGATGACATTGTTAGAAATAACTAAAAGCAGTCTTTGGCTAGTCATCAGGGTTAGTTGCTTGAGCTTTAAAGTGATTTAAAGCCTAGATAAATGATAAGTTTAAAAGACAGAACCCGGCTTATAGTTTATCTGGCATTTCATTAATATAAATCCAAATAATTATTAATTTTTTACATTGGAGTTCCATAATATTAACTATTGACGCTAACGAATAAAACCCATAATATCCCATAAAAACCCAAATTTAGGATAATATGGTTTATGTTTTTATCAACTTACGAAAACAAATTAGACAAAAAGGGAAGGGTTTCAGTGCCTTCATCATATAGATCATATTTATCAAATATAGGCTACAATGGAATAATTTGTTATCCGTCATTTAACAATTTATGTATTGAGGCATGGCCACAAGATCGAATTGAAAAAATATCTAATGCTATAGACTCCTTAAATCCATTTGAAGAAAAAAAAGATTATTTTGCAACATCTATATTATCGGAAAGTATAAATTTACAATTTGATAGTGAGGGTAGAGTTCAAATAACAACAAAATTACTAAAACATGCAAGAATTAAAAACAGCATGTTATTTGTTGGTCAAGGCAAAACATTTCAAATTTGGGAACCAACATATTTTGAAAAATTTAGGGCAAACGCTAGAAAAAAATCTAATATTAATCGAGCAAGTCTTAAATGGGAAAAGCAATTTAATAACTAAAAGGGGAGAAATATGACAATAAACTTTAAAACACCAGATATAAAAGAGCTAAAACCTAGAATTCTAGTATTAGGAGTAGGAGGCGCGGGTGGAAATGCAATCAATGGAATGATTGAGGCTGGCCTTCAGGGCGTTGAGTTTATTGCAGTAAATACAGATGCTCAAGATTTAAGATTAAGTAAGGCACAAACAAAAATACAAATGGGATTAAATTTAACTAAAGGGCTTGGAGCAGGTGCAAAATTAGATATAGGTCAAGCTGCTGCAGACGAGTCTTTAAATGAAATTGTAAATATATTGCAGGGTGCAAATATGGTTTTCATTACAGCTGGAAT
Source organism: uncultured Pelagibacteraceae bacterium (assembly GCA_902633185.1). Taxonomy (GTDB): domain Bacteria; phylum Pseudomonadota; class Alphaproteobacteria; order Pelagibacterales; family Pelagibacteraceae; genus Pelagibacter. Next base: position 3,081 of record CACPFN010000032.1, read on the forward strand.
GGGTGGTGGAACTGGAACTGGATCTGCTCATGTAATTGCTAGAGCTGCAAAAGAACTTAATATCTTAACAGTCGGGGTTATAACTCTACCTTTCTTATATGAGGGCCCTTCAAGAATGAGAAAAGCTCAACAAGGCTTAGAAGAACTTCGAAAACATGTTGATACTATTATAGTTGTTCCAAATCAAAATTTATTCAAGATTGCAAGTGAACAAACAACTTTTGAAGAATCTTTTGCTTTATCAAATGATGTTTTGCTTCATGGTGTTCAAAGTATAACTGATTTAATGGTTAGACCAGGGCTTATAAATCTTGATTTTGCTGATGTTGAAACTGTTATGAGTTCAATGGGCAAAGCTATGATGGGCACAGGTCAAGCTGAAGGAGAAGGAAGAGCTGTCAAAGCTGCTGAGTCAGCAATTAATAATCCATTGATTGACGATTATTCTTTAAAAGGGGCAAAAGGGCTTTTAGTTAATATTACTGGAGGTAAAGATTTAAAATTATTTGAAGTAGATGAAGCTGTGAATAAAGTAAGAGCCGAAGTTGATCCAGAGGCAGAATTAATTATAGGAGCTATAACGGATGATAGTTTGGATGGATTAATGCGAGTTTCTATTGTTGCTACTGCATTAGATGGACAACAACCCGAGCCTAAATCAGTAATTAACATGGTGCATAGAATTCAAAATAGAAATCCTGGTTATTCTGAGTTTTCAAATTCTGCATCAACTCAATCTTTCCAATTTTCAAATAATAATTCAATTATTACTAATGGAGCTAACGCTCTTAAAATAGAGGAAGAAGAGCAAAATGAAGAATTGAGTTCTAAAAGTATAGATACTAATTATGCAAATGAGTCATCAAGCATTATAAATGAAGGGGATTTAGAGCAAACAGAAGCACCTACAGCTAGCTCAGTAAACTCTGAATTTGAAAGCAATATAGATGAGAAAGTATCTGAAAATAATGGTTTGGAGAATTTTGAGTTGAGTGATGATGATACCCCAGAGCTATTTAATTCAGATGCTAATGAGGAGTTATCAACTTCACCACAAGAGATAAACTCTGAGGAAGAAGAAGATTTAGAAATTCCAGCATTTTTGAGAAGACAAAAGAATTAATGGTCTTCAAAAAAATAAATGAATGCCACCATAAATCTGGAAAAACATTTTCCAGTATTACTAAACGAATTAGTTAGTATTATTTCCCCTCTTTATGGTGGCACATTTATTGATTGCACATTTGGTTCAGGCGGTTATTCAAAAAAGATATTAGAGAATAAATTAAATAATATTGTAGCAATAGATAGAGATAATTCTGTCAATAGTGTAGCTAATCAATTCCACACAAAGTATAAAAAAAGATTTAAATTTTATAACAAAAAATTTTCAGATATCGATCAAATAAAGGAAGATAATATTAAAGCAATTATTTTTGATCTGGGATATTCATTAAATCAGATTTCTGATCTAAATAGAGGCATATCTTTTAATAGCAAAGGCAAACTAGACATGAGAATGGGATTAAATGATTTTTCTTGTGATGATGTAATATCAAAAATGAGCCAAAAAAATCTTTTTAAAATTTTCAAGTATTTTGGCGATGAAAAATATGCAAAGCCGATATCAAAAAAAATAGTACAATTAAGAAAAAATAAAAAAATTAGAACTGAAAACTTAGTAGAAATTATTGAAGGTGTAAAAAAAAAGAAAAGTGGAAAAAATAAATCCACTAAAGTTTTTCAAGCTCTTAGAATTTTTGTAAATAAAGAGATAACCGA
>CACPFN010000033.1 GCA_902633185.1 uncultured Pelagibacteraceae bacterium
ATTTTTACATAGAGACATTACTATAGGAGAAGATACGTTTAAAATAGGAACTGAGCTAAGTGAAACTGTAGTAAGTAAAATTATAGATGCTGAAATTAAGTCATTGGAAATTTCAAAAACAAATTCAATAAATAAAGGTCCATATTTATTGTTGAGTATTTTTAATGATAAAAATGAAAATAAAAATGATGCAATTACTGAAATTTATAAGGTCTTAAGACCAGGAGAGCCTCCTACAATAGAAATAGCCACTCAGATATTTAATAACCTGTTTTTTAGTTCAGATAGATATGATTTATCAGATGTTGGAAGAGTAAAAATGAACTCAAGATTAGAACTTAATTGTTCTGATAAAATAACCATATTAAGAAATGACGACATACTAGCAATAATTCAAAAAATGCTAGATCTAAGAGACGGCAAAGATGAAGTAGACGACATTGACCACTTAGGCAATAGAAGAGTTAGATCTGTGGGTGAACTAGTTGAAAATCAAGCACGTATAGGTGTTTATAGGATGGAGAGAGCTATTAAAGAAAAAATGACTACTTTAGATGTTGAGTCGGCAATGCCCCAAGATTTAATAAACGCAAAACCTTTAACAATTTCTTTAAAAGATTTCTTTGCAACTTCCCAACTATCGCAGTTTATGGACCAAACTAACCCGCTTTCAGAAATAACCCATAAAAGAAGAGTATCCGCATTGGGACCAGGTGGATTAACAAGAGAAAGAGCAGGTTTTGAAGTAAGAGATGTTCATCCAACTCATTACGGAAGAATATGTCCAATAGAAACCCCTGAGGGACCAAATATTGGATTAATTAACAGTTTATCAACTTACTCAAAAATTAATAAGTATGGTTTTATAGAAAGCCCATATAAAAAAGTTAAAGATGGAGTAGTTCAGAGTAATATAGAATATTTATCTGCCATGGAAGAAACAAAATTTACTATTGCTCAAGCTAATTCGTTAATAGATAAAAACGGTAAATTTACTGAAGAATTAGTTTCATGTAGACAAAACCTAAATTTCATTTTGGCAAAACCAGAAAATATTGATTACATAGATGTATCACCAAAACAACTTGTTTCCGTTGCTGCATCACTAATACCATTTCTAGAAAATGATGATGCAAATAGAGCATTAATGGGCTCAAACATGATGAGACAGGCAGTTCCATTATTAAAACCAGAAGCTCCATTAGTAGGAACAGGTATTGAAAGTGACGTAGCCCTTGATTCAGGTGTAACGATTGTTGCAAGACGAGAGGGTGTTGTAGATAAAATTGATGGAAAGCGAATAGTTATTAAAGCTTCAAGTGAAAAAGATTATTCTAAATCAGGAGTAGATATTTATAATTTACAAAAATTTAAAAGATCAAACCAAAATACTTGCATAAATCAAAAACCATTAGTTAGAGTTGGTGATAAAGTTAAGGCTGGAGATATTATAGCTGATGGTCCATCAACTAAAGTAGGAGAGCTTGCGCTGGGAAAAAATGTAACTGTAGCATTTATGCCTTGGCAAGGTTACAATTTTGAGGATTCGATACTAATTTCTGAAAGATGCGTAACTGATGATGTATTTACTTCAATTCATATTGAAGAATACGAAGTAATGGCAAGAGATACTAAACTTGGTGAAGAAGATATTACTCGAGATATACCAAATGTTAATGAAGAGTCTTTAAAAAATTTAGATGAATCGGGAATAGTTTATATTGGTGCTGAAGTTAAACCTGGAGATATTTTAGTTGGAAAGGTTACACCTAAAGGAGATACTGCATCGGGTCCAGAAGAAAAATTATTAAGATCTATATTTGGTGAAAAAGCAATAGATGTTACTGACACTTCATTAAAAATGCCAAGTGGCAGTGGGGGTATAGTTGTTGATGTGAGAGTATTTAATAGACATGGAATTGAAAAAGATGAAAGATCTATAACTATTGAAAGAGCTGAAATTGAAAGTGTTCAAGAAGACAAAAAAGTTGAAGAGGAAATACTTGAGAGAAGCATTAAACAAAGACTTTCATCAATATTGAATGGAACAAAAACAAATAAAAAAATTAAGGAAGTAGAGGCTAGTACTATTTTAACAGATGAAATAATTGACAGCTTACCTGTTTCAGACTTATTTAAAGTATCAGTGGAAGATCAATCAAAAGTATCTTCACTGTCTCAAATTAAAGATCAATACAATAGTGCTAAACAAGACATACAGGATAGATTCGAGGATAAAGTTTTAAAAATTAGACAAGGGGATGATTTATTACCTAGTGTAATGAAAATGGTTAAAGTTTTTGTAGCAATAAAGAGAAGATTAAGACCTGGTGATAAAATGTCTGGAAGACATGGTAATAAAGGGGTTGTAAGTAAAATAGTTCCTGTTGAGGATATGCCGTATAGAGAGAATGGTAAACCAGTAGATATAGTACTCAATCCATTAGGTGTACCAAGTAGGATGAATGTCGGTCAAATATTAGAAACGCATCTAGGGTGGTCTTGTACTGAATTAGGTGAAAAATTAAATCAGCTAGTGAATGAAAACCAAAAAAAAATCGAAAAAACAGAAAAAATTAAATCATTTTTAAAAAATATATACGGTAAAGAAATATATGATGAAGATATTGAAAAACTAAATCAATCGGAATTTGAGGATTTATGCTCAAATATAAGACATGGTGTTCCAATCGCTACACCAGTTTTTGATGGTGCAAAAGAAAAAGATGTTACTAAAATGTTGGAACTAGCGGAGCTACCAAACTCAGGACAAACTACTCTTTGGGATGGAAGAACTGGAGAAAAATTTGATAGAGCAGTTACGGTTGGAACTATTTATATGTTAAAGCTTCATCATTTAGTAGAAGATAAAATTCATGCAAGATCTACTGGTCCATACAGTTTAGTAACCCAACAACCTCTAGGAGGTAAAGCACAATTAGGTGGTCAACGATTTGGTGAAATGGAAGTTTGGGCATTAGAGGCTTATGGCGCATCATATACACTTCAAGAAATTTTAACAGTTAAGTCAGATGATGTAGCGGGTAGAGTTAAAGTCTACGAAACAATAGTAAAAGGTGAGGAAAACTTTGAGTCTGGCATACCAGAGTCATTCAACGTTTTAGTAAAAGAAATTAAATCTCTAGCACTAAATGTGGAGCTAAATTAATATGAGTAAAGAATTAACAGATCTATTTAAATCTTCAGAAATTTCAGAGGCGCAAAATTTTAATAGCATAAAAATTACACTTGCAAGCCCAGAAAAAATTAAATCTTGGACTTATGGAGAAATTAAAAAACCTGAAACAATAAACTATAGAACTTTTAGACCTGAAAAAGACGGACTATTTTGTGCAAGAATATTTGGACCAATAAAAGATTATGAATGTCTTTGTGGTAAATACAAAAGAATGAAATTTAGGGGAATTATATGTGAAAAATGTGGTGTAGAGGTTACGAAGTCAAATGTAAGACGTGAAAGAATGGGTCATATTAATTTAGCAACCCCTGTTGCTCACATATGGTTCTTAAAATCTTTACCAAGCAGAATATCTCTTGCGATAGACATGAAGTTAAAAGAAGTTGAGAGGGTTCTCTATTTTGAAAACTTTATAGTTATTGAACCGGGTTTAACAGGTCTTAAAAAGAACCAGCTTTTAGGTGAAGAAGAACTTGTAAAATATCAAGATGAGTATGGCGAAGAGTCATTTAGCGCAGGTATTGGAGCTGAAGCAATTCTAGAAATTTTAAAATCAATAGATTTAGAGCAAGAAAAAGAAACTTTAATTAAGTCAATTAAAGAAACTAAATCAAAAGTTTCTGAAGAAAGATCAATTAAAAGATTAAAATTAATTGAATCATTTATAGATACTGGAAATAAACCTGAATGGATGATTTTAACAACAATACCAGTTATTCCACCCGAATTAAGACCACTAGTCCCGTTAGATGGAGGTAGATTTGCTACTTCTGACTTAAATGACTTATATAGAAGAGTTATAAATAGAAATAATCGTTTAAAAAGATTAATGGATCTTAAAGCTCCAGATATAATTGTAAGAAATGAAAAAAGAATGCTTCAAGAGTCTGTAGATGCATTATTTGACAACGGTAGAAGAGGAAGAGTAATTACAGGTACAGGGAAAAGACCACTAAAATCTTTAGCAGAAATGTTAAAAGGTAAACAAGGTAGATTTAGACAAAATTTATTGGGTAAAAGAGTCGATTATTCTGGAAGATCGGTAATAGTAGTTGGACCAGACTTAAAATTACATGAATGTGGTTTACCAAAAAAAATGGCTTTAGAATTATTTAAACCATTTTTATATGCAAGATTAAATAAACTTGGATTAGCATCTACAATCAAGCAAGCCAAAAAACTTGTTGAAAGAGAAAGAAATGAAGTTTGGGATGCTTTAGAATTAATTGTTAG
>CACPFN010000034.1 GCA_902633185.1 uncultured Pelagibacteraceae bacterium
TTCGAATATGAATTAAATCAATTCTCATTTACTAGAACCGAGACCCAAATATCTACTATTCTTAAAAATGCAAAAAAACAAGATAGTCCAATTATTTTGTATACCGTAGTTAATAGTAAACTTGCAAAGTTTTTAGCTGAAGAATCAAATAAACTTGATATACCCTGCTTTGGGGTATTAGGGGATTTAATTTTAAATTTTTCAAAAATTTTAAATCAAAAAGCTACACACAAACCTAGTGGTCAACATGTTCTTGATGAACAATACTATAAAAGGATTGAAGCAATCCAATTTACTATGAACCATGATGATGGAAATCAAACCGAAAATATACTTGAGTCAGATATTGTTCTGGTTGGAGTTAGCAGAACAAGCAAAACTCCAACTTCTATCTATCTAGCAAACAGAGGTTTAAAAACATCTAATATACCGTTAGTTAATGAAATGAGTATTCCGAAGGATGTAATAAGTGCAACAAATTTGTGCATTGTTGGATTGATAACTGAAGCTGAACGATTATTTGATATTAGGCGGAATAGACTAAATACATTGAAAGAAAATGAGGCATCCGATTATACCAATTTAGAAAAAATAAAAAGTGAATTAGAGGAGTCTAAAAAAATATTCAAAAAAAATAAGTGGCCAACTATTGATGTAACAAGGAAATCTGTTGAGGAGACTGCTGCTTCTATTATTAAAATATTTGAGATAAAAAACAAAAATGAATAAAATAATTTTAGCTTCTAAAAGCAAAGTAAGAAGAGAAATATTATCTAAATATAACATCGATTGTATCGTTGAACACTCCAATGTTGATGAAGAACCAGTTAAAAAAAGTCTTTTAAACGAGGGCGCATCACCTGAAGTTATATCTAAGAATTTGGCAGAATTAAAAGCTAATAAAGTTAGTCAGAAAATAAATAACTACTTAGTTCTCGGCGCTGATAGTGTAATTGATTTAAATGGTGAATTGATCTCTAAACCTGAAAATAGAAATCAGGCTCTCAGCATACTAAAAAAATTAAATGGTAAAGTGCATCAATTGATTAGCTCTGTTTGTATATCAAAAAATGGGTCTATGGTATGGAACTATACAGATAAGGCAAATTTAACAATGAAAGAATTTTCAGATAATGAATTAAAAAAATATTTAGAAAAATTAACAGATGAAGCTTTGTATTCATATAATGTGTACCAAATAGAGGGTGAAGGAAAGAAACTGTTTTCTAAAATTGATGGAGATGAAAATACTATAATGGGACTTCCTGTTGATAAAATTAAACAATATTTTGAGAGCTTATAATGAAAAAATATTTAGTTATTGGTAATCCCATAGATCATTCCTTATCCCCGAAACTTCAAAATTATTGGATAAAATTAAATAAAATTGAGGCAATTTATGGCAAATTACAAACGCATAATGAAGATTTGAAAGAATTGTGTAACAATATTAAAAATGGCCAACTAGATGGGCTTAACGTTACAGTTCCTTTTAAGAAAAAAATCATTCCCTTTTTAGATGTTCTCAGCAGTAGTGCGTTAAGAACTCAATCCGTCAATACTGTTTGTTTGAATAATGGAAATGTAACAGGATACAATACTGATATAGATGGATTTGAACTTAGTATTAACAACTTGAATTACGATGTGGTCAACAAAAAAATTGTTATTTTAGGAGCCGGCGGAGTTGTGCCCTCAATAATATATGCTTTAAAAAGAATGAATGCATCGCAAATTTATTTAAGCAATAGAACAAAAGAGAAAGCGGACTTATTAAAAAATATATTTGAAGGAATAGAAGTTTTTGAATGGGGCAAACTTCCTGAGTGTGATATGATTATAAATGCCACTAGCTTGGGATTAAAAAAAAATGACAAGTTCGAAATCAATTTTTCAAAACTAGGCAAAGATAAATTTTTCTTTGATGTTATATATAATCCTTTCAATACAGAATTTGCTGAAGCTGGTAACAAACCAGGAAATATATTCGAAAATGGTTTGCATATGTTCTTATTTCAAGCTCAGAAAGCATTTAATATTTGGCATAATATTGAACCAAAGATTGATCAAGAAGTAATAAAATTTTTGAAAGGAAAAAATTAGTGAGACTTAACAAAAAAACAGCAATAATAACAGGTTCGGCCTCTGGTTTTGGGGAGGGTATTGCAAAAAAGTTTACAGATGAAGGAGCAAATTTAATAATGGTAGACAAAAATTCTAAATTATTAAAAAAAGTTTCAAAAAAATTATCGCAAGATTATTTTGTTGCTGATGTATCTAGTGCTAAAGACTTTAATTCTCTATTAAAATATGCGAGCAGAAAATTCAATTCTGTTGATATATTTGTAAATAATGCTGGAATAACACATAAACCTAAAGCCATGGAAGCTGTGACTGAAATAGAGTTTGATAATGTATTCAATGTAAATGCAAAATCTGTTTATTTTTCTGGAAAATATTTTGTACCGAAAATGAAAAAGATAAAGAAGGGAGTAATTTTAAATGTTGCTTCAACAGCTGGGTTATCCCCAAGACCAAAATTAAATTGGTATAATGCAAGCAAAGGTTGGATGATTACAGCAACAAAAGCTATGGCTATAGAATTGGCTCCATACAATGTCAGAGTTAATGCTATTGCTCCAGTTGCCGGAAAAACTCCTTTATTAAAATCTTTTATGGGAGGTAATTCAAGAAAGAAAAAACAAGCATTCTTGTCCACGATTCCAATTGGAAGATTCTCAACCCCACTAGATATGGGGAATGCGGCATGTTTCTTGTGTTCAGATGAGGCGAGTATGATTACTGGTACCATTTTAGAAGTGGACGGTGGGAGATGTATATAATATTTTTATGATTAAAATAGGAATTGTGGGTGGCATTGGATCTGGAAAATCTTTTATTGCAAAGTTATTCAATTCACCAGTTTTTAATGCAGATAAAGAAGTAAATTATTTATACAAAAACAGCAGAAATTGTTTCACAAAATTAAAAAATCAAATTCCAAAATTTGTAAAATCTTTTCCAATATCAAAAAAAGAACTTATAGCTGCAATCAATTATAACAATCAAAATTTAAAAAAAATATCACTAATTGTACATCCATTGGTACGAAAAAAAATGAGTACTTTTTTAAAAAAAAATAAAAAAAATAAAATTGTAGTTCTTGATGTTCCTTTGCTTGTAGAAAATAAACTTTACAAAAAAGATTATATCTTAGTATTTGTTAACTCTAAAAAAAGTAAAGTTATAAAAAGACTAAAAAAAAGAAAAAATTATAATGCAAGTATTCTTAAGAAACTAAAAGAAAATCAAGTTATGCTGTCAAAAAAAAGAAAATTAGCAAAATATATTGTCGATAATAATTATAGTCCCAATATAATGAAAAAAAAAATTAATATTTTAAAAAAAACAATTTTAAATGAAAGAAATAGTACTTGATACTGAAACTACAGGATTGTCTGTAAAAGATGGACATAGAATTGTTGAGATAGGTTGCATAGAATTAGATAATCTAATTCCAACTAAAAATATTTTTCATTGTTATTTAAATCCTGAGAGAAAAGTGTCTGAAAGTGCTCTTAAAGTTCATGGATACACTGATGAATTTTTATCAAATAAGAAGAAATTTAATGAAGTAGTAGACGATTTTTTAGAATTTATAGAAGGGAAGAAAATTATTATTCACAATGCTGATTTTGATATAAGCCACTTAAATAACGAACTCTTTTTAATTAACAAAGAACCCATCAAGACAGAAAATGTTATAGACACATTAGAAATAGCAAGAAATAAATTTCCTGGTTCAGGAATTAGTTTAGATGCACTTTGTAAAAGATTTAGGATTGATAATTCAAAAAGAGATAAACATACTGCAATACTTGATTGTGAGTTATTATCTAAAGTTTACATAAACTTAATAGGCCAAAAGGAGCCATCTTTTGAATTTTTAAGTCAAAAAGATAATAAGAATTCTGAAAAAAAAATTACTCATAATTATTCAAAAATTATCATTAAACCGTCAGAAAAAGAATTATTCGAGCACAAAAATTTTATTAGTAAAGAACTAAAAAAAAATTTTTATTAATTTAATTTTTGATTATATAATTTTTCAAAATCGACTTTTTTTTCTAGAGCTAAATTTGGAAAACCTGCGTCTCTAATTACATTTAAAAATATTTTTTCTAAAATTGGATAAATCTCA
>CACPFN010000035.1 GCA_902633185.1 uncultured Pelagibacteraceae bacterium
GGACTAGAATAAGCTTTTATTTAGCAATAAAACAGCTTGGAGGAGGAACATTGACACTTAGACCTAACGAACTTCATCTTGGACAAGGTGGTGAGTCGATTGCTGATACTGCTAAAATTTTATCTAAATATGGTGATGGTTTCATGTTGAGGACTGATAATGATAGAAAAATTGAAGATTTTCAGAAGCATCTAACTATCCCAATAATAAACGGTTTAAGTCCATCATCTCATCCAACTCAAGTACTATCAGATATTTTTACTGTTGAGGAAATAAAAAAAAAACCAATATCAAAATTAAAAATTTGTTGGATTGGAGACTCCAATAATGTTTTGGATAGCTTAATCGCTGCATCTGTTAAATTTTCATTTAGATTAAGTATTGGGTGTCCAAAAAAATTTGCACCAGGTAAGAAGGTTCAAAATTGGGTAAGAAAAAATAAGAAAAAAATCTTTATTTATCATGATCCAAAAAAAGCGGCTATGGATGCAGATGTAATTTTTTCTGACAAAGTAATATCTCTAAATGATAAAGTGAACAAAAAAAGAAAAAAACAACAGTTTCAAAAATTCAAAATTAAAAAAGAGATATTTAAATATACAAAAAAAAATTGTATTTTTTTGCATTGCTTACCAAGAGGAGATGAAGTTGAGGAGAGTGTATTTTTAGGAAAAAATTCCCATGTTTGGCAACAAGCGTTGAACAGAGTTCATGTTCAAAAAAGTATTCTATTGTATTGTTTTGGCAAACTAAGGTAAAGGTAGAGGATTATCTGAATTTTGATTAAGATACAAAATTACTGATGCCCTGTCTCTTTCTTTTCTTAATCCAGCGAATGCCATCTTAGTTCCCTTAATGTAACTCTGTGGTTTTTTTAAATAACCATTCATCTCTTCAAATGTCCAATTTTTTTCATATGCCGCCATTGCTTTTGAATATTTATAATCTTGTTTTGATGCAACTTTTCTTCCTATTACACCATACAAAGCAGGTCCGATTTTATTCTCTCCTCCTTTATTTACTAAATGGCAAGCAGAACATTTTTTGAAAACTTTCTCTCCATGAGAAACATCTCCTAATGCAAGTAATGCAGATATATCGACTTTTTCCTCAATTTTTTCTGCTGTTGAATTTGAAATTTGGCTGCTTTCCTGAATATCTACTTTGTAAGCCGATTTATCTGGTTTATCTACGTGAAAAGCAATATCTGAAATTTTGCCAATTCCAATTACAAGTAATGCTATAAGAAGTACAGCAGCAATAATTTTGTTTATTTCAAATGAATCCATTATTTTTTTTTAATATGGTCGTATAACATGTTAAACAAAATTTATAAGAAATTTAATTTATAAATTTGCGTCTCAAAGACGCATAAAATATGAATATATGAGTAATTCAATTATAATAATTCCCTCAAGATTAGCATCAACAAGACTCCCTCAGAAGCCATTAATAAAAATTAATAACAAAACCCTAATTATGCATGTATATGAAAAAGCTATACAAAGCCAAATAGGAGAAGTTTATGTAGCAACATGTGACGAGGCAATTGCCTCGGAAGTAAAAAAAAATGGGGGTAAATTTATAATGACAGACATAAATCACACAACTGGAACAGATAGAGTATTTGAAGCTTCCCAGAAATTAGATTTAAAAGATATAGATTTTATTATGAATGTCCAAGGCGATGAACCAATGATTAATCCTTTAGATATTAGAAACTTAAATAAATTATCAAAAGAAAATAACTTCAATATTTCAACATTGGCATTCAACATTAAAAAAAAAGAGGATTATGATAACGAAAACATTGTAAAAGTTATTACAAAAGATAAAATATCTTATAATTCAGCATCAGAAGCTTTAAATTTTCGTAGAGTAATTAAAGAAAATAGTTTTAGCAACATTTATCATCATTTTGGAATATATCTATATAAGTATTCAGCTTTAAAAAAATTTGTAAATTTTGAAAAAACTGAAAATGAAACTAAAGAAAAACTGGAGCAGCTTAGAGCTATTGATAATAATATGAAAATCAATGTAATATTGGCAAACTATTTTTCTAGTGGTATTGACACAAAAAAAGATCTAGAAGATTACATAAAATCTTTTAAAAAATAATATAATGAAGATAGTTTATCAAGGCATTGCAGGAAGTTATAGTGAGAGTTGCGCCAAATATCTGCATCCAACCATAGAGACCATTCCCTGTAAAACATTTGATGAATGTTTTGAGAGGGCAAGTAAAAACAGTAATATCAGAGCGATTATACCTGAATCAAACAAAACAACAGGAAACATTGGAGTAGAATATTTAATATTTAAATATAGATTAAACATTTATGAAGAAATCTTTTATCCAATTAATCACAATCTGATAGGCATTAAAGGTTCTAAATTAAAGGATATCAAAAATGTTTACTCTCATGCTCAAGCATTGAGCCAAGCTTCTGAGTTTTTAAAAAAAAATAACTTATCAGGTAACGTAAGAGCAGATACAGCAGGATCTGCTAAATATATTTCAGAGGCAAAAGATAAAAGTAAGGCTGCAATAGCATCAAAACTAAGTGCTGAAATATATAATCTTGAAATTTTAAAAGAGAATATTCAAGACGATAATGAAAATTATACAAGATTCTTAATAATGGGAAAAGATATCGTGCAGCCTGAGATTGATAAAAATAAATATATCACTTCTCTTTTGTTTAAATTAAGAGAGAGACCTGCTGCTTTATATTCAGCTCTATCAGGGTTCGCAATTAATGGAGTGAATATGACTAAGCTCCAAAGTTTTCCTGAAAAAAATTCATTTTCATCGTTCTTCTTTTTATGTGATATTGACGGACATTTAGATGAAATAAAAATTAAAAATTCTTTAGAAGAATTGGCTTTTCACTGTGAAGATATGCACGTACTAGGTGTTTATAAGGCTCACAATTTCAGAGAAAAAAAATAATTAACTTTATTGTAGATTAGAAAAAATTATTGTTATAATACATTTGGAGGCCTTCCAGGTGGGACTACCATGAACTCCCCCAGACTTGAAAAAGAGCAAGGGTAATGAGTTTTTTCCAGGTTGGTAGGTCTCCTATTATGACAAAAAAATCTCAAGTTCTGGCATTAAAATATAGGCCTCAAGTATTTAAAGATTTGATTGGTCATCAGGAAATTGCCACTACAATTTATAATTCTATTAAAAATAATAATCCAGCTAATGCTTTTTTATTCACTGGTATGAGGGGAATTGGAAAGACTACATTTGCAAGAATTGTTGCCAAAGCATTGAATTGTGAACATTCAATTGAAGGCATGTGTGAAAAAAAATGCAATCAATGCGATCCCATAGCTAATTCTAATCATATTGATGTTCTCGAAATGGATGCAGCGAGTAAAACAGGCGTTGATGATGTCAGGGAACTAATAGAATTTTCTAGATATCCACCATCAGTAGCTAAGTTTAAAATTTTTATTGTTGATGAAGTGCACATGCTAAGTAAGCAAGCATTTAATGCATTACTAAAGACATTGGAAGAACCTCCTAAATACTTAAAATTCATTTTTGCAACTACAGAGGTAAAAAAAATTCCTATTACTGTAATATCGAGGTGTCAAAGGTATGATTTATCAAGAATTAAGTCTGAAGAACTATTCAATTATTTAAAAAATGTAACAATAAAAGAAAAAAAGGATATCGAGGATAATGCGATTAGATTAATAGTTAAATTATCAGAGGGCTCTGTAAGAGATGCATTGTCTTTGCTAGATAGAGCAACTATTTCGAACAATGAAAAATCTCTGACATTTGAAGATGCTCAAAAAATCTTTGGCTATGTCAATAAAAGTTCATATTTAGATTTGTTAGAAATAGTTTTTTTAGGAAATGAAGAAAAAATAATAAACCA
>CACPFN010000036.1 GCA_902633185.1 uncultured Pelagibacteraceae bacterium
TTTACATTATTAGAGATATTATTTATTAAAGATTTTTTTTGATAATTTATTAACCTTTAAATGGTTCCCATCAAATCCGTATTGAGTGTGATATTTTCCAGGAAATGCAACACATTTTATGTCTGCACTTAAAGCAGAATTTAAACTTTCTTCTGTATCTTCAATTGCCACACATTCGTCTGAGTTAATATTCAAGTATTTTAAAGCATAATTATAAATATCGGGATATGGTTTTTCTCTTAATATGAATTCATTATTGCCGATAAAATCAAAATCTTTTTTTTCAATTCTTCCTCTTAACGAGTTAAAAATAGAATTGATATTGTTACTCGTTGTTGAGCTAGCAAGCCCAATTTTTATTTTGTTCTTTTTGCAAAATTGAATTATTTCTTTTACACCGTCTCTAGGCTCAACCTTGTGTTTGTTTAAATATTCATTAAAAATTTTGGTTTTTAAATTTCTTATTTTTTTTCCGTCTATTTCAACACTAGTATCTTTTGCGTAATCATTGATTCTCGTAGTTCCACCTGATTTTGACAATAGTTTTCTGTATATATCTTCATCCCAAAACCAGTCTAATCCACTTATTTTAAAAGCTTGATTAAATGCATCTCTTTGAAGATCTGATGTCTCAGCTAAAGTTCCAATAGAACCAAATAAAACAGCTTTGTAATTCATTATCCCTTCACAGCACCAGCTGTTAATCCACTGATTACTTGTCTTTGGAAAAACATAACTAACATAAATAAAGGAGCAGTAGCTGAAACAACTGCTGAAACAGCCCACATCAAATTACCTTCATGTTGATTTGTTCCAAGATAACTTTGTATTTTAGGAACCATAGTATGATTTTCCTGATTCAATAAAAGAGCAGTCACAGTAAAATCGTTATACGCAAGCATTAAACTAAATAATCCAGCTGTTATTACTCCAGGCCACATAACTGGCATAATGATATGTCTAAATGCTTGAAAATAAGAACAGCCATCAATTAAAGCACTTTCATCAAGTTCTTTAGGAACAGTTTTAAAAAATGAATACAATAACCATAAAGTAAATGGTTGATTTATCGCAACAAGAACAACGATGGTCGTAGGTAGTATTCCCCAAATTTGTAATTGAAAAAAGGGAAATAAATAACCAGAGACTAGAGTAATGTGTGGCATTGCTCTAAAAATTAATGCCGCAATTAAAATCCAAAATGCATAATTTCTTGTTGATCTGGATAAAGCATAAGCTCCTAAGGTCCCGAGGAACAATGAAATGGTTACAACAAAAAATGTAACTATAACTGTATTCCTAGATGCTTTCCAAAACTCTCCTTCAGTCCATGCTTGACTATAAGCATCTGTTGTAAACTTTCCTCCAGTTTCTAACAACGTATTGAATGCCGTAATAGCATACCACCAGTCGGCTCTTGAAAAAAAATCAGCTCTTACTTTAAATGACCCCCAGAAAGTCCAAATAAAGGGAAAGCATGCAACCAAAAGCCAAACTATTATAAAGGTTGTATTAAAAATTTTTAAAGCATTTGATCTTTTATCAAGTCCGTATTCCATTTATCTCGCTGTCCTAAATTCCTTCCATGTTCTTATTAAAACTGGTGCTAAAAGTATGGCTATCCCAACAATCGTCATCATTGAGGTGGCTGCGGCCGAACCAAATAATATTACTTCCTCATTAACGAGGTTATCATAAATTAACCAAGATAAAGATTGAGCACTTCCTTCAGCACTAAAACCAATTATAGGCTCAAAAACTCTAAAATTATCCATCAAGGATATGAGAGCAACAAATGTAACTACAGGATAAATATGAGGTAAAACAATATGTCTTACTCTCTGCCATCTTGATGCTCCATCAATAATAGCTGCCTCAACAGGTTCTTGAGGAACAGTTTGTAAAGCTGCATAAAATACTACAAAAGCAAATGGTGAATGGTGCCAAATTCCATAAATTATTATAGTTATCCAAGTAAGAGTTTTTGAGGATTTTAAGGATAAATAAGGGTCATCCATCAACATTTGCAAATTCGCTCCAATAATTCCTTCTGCATCTATCATCCAAAATAAAACTAAAGAACCTACCAATGGAGTAACAATCATCGGCAATATGGTTCCAAATATTAGTGGTCCTCTAATTCTTCTAGTTACTGCATTAAGACTTAAAGCAATTATAAAACCTAAAAGTAAGACGTTAGGCGTTACAAACAAGCAATAGGTTAAAGTAAAAATTAGAGCCTTGTAAAAGGGTAGGTTGGTAACTTGATCTACAAATTCCCCAAAAGTATTTGTTTCATTCCAAAATTTTCCAATTTCTTCTATTGCAAGATGATTTCTATCTACATAAGTCCCAAATCCATTGAATTTTCCTAAAGGCTTTTCTTCTCGAATTTTAGAGGTTTTTTCTTGGTCAACAACTATAGAAACTGTACATCCAAAAGGATCACATTTTTTTACTTCCTTAACAACTTGGTCGTGCTGCGCATAAAATGATTGTATCCCTGTTGAAATAATAGGAAGACCTATAAATAAAATCATTGCCAATCCAGTTGGCAAGAAAAACCAAAAAAAAGTTTTGTTAGGCATTAATGTAATAAGTGGGGATTTTCATCCCCACTTAAAATTTATAGATTATAGAAAGCCTTGTTCTTTTGCTTTACTCATGTAAGCTGCTTCCACATCTTTTAAAGCTTGTTCTGCTGACTCTTTACCTTGTAAAAATTCAACAATCTCACTTCCTAATGCACCATGCATTAAACCCATTTGTGGTAACATTGGATATGGTTTAGCTTTCATTTTAACAGCTTCGATAACTCCAATTGATTTTGGTCCAGGCTTAAAACCTTCAATTAACCAAACAGCTTGATCCGCTGCATCTGCAACCATCTTTTTGTTAGCAGCTGCGTGTGCCAAAGCTCTAAATGTTGCTTCAGCATCAGCGTCAGATCTATTTTTTGCTAATGTGAAACCGTCCCACCATAAAGTCGCTGCTGGTATGTTTCCTCCAGCAACTGTTGCTGGTCCAGTTAATTTAGTTGCAGCTGTAATTTTTGCATCACCATCATCATCAAGCAATGTTCCTGATCTTGATGCCCAAAGAGTCATTAATGCAACATTTCCAGATTCCCATTCAACCTTAATAGCTTCACTATCGTGAGTTAAATAATCTGGGTTACTTAAACCTGCTAATTTTTTTAGCATATTTAATGTTGCTACGCCTTTTGCATTGTTAATGCTTGGCTGAGCAGTTCCTGCCTTAAAGAATTCTCCTCCATGTCCAATGTACATGTTAACGAATTCTTCTGCTAAATTCCAACCAGCTTTGTATGCTGCTGCGTAAGGATATTGCATTTTACCAGAAGCTCTTATTTTTTCTGATGCCGCAACTACTTCCTCATATGTTTTAGGAACAGCTATACCCAATTCTTTTAAAACATCTTCTCTGTAATATAAGTGCTGAGTGTTTGCCATAAAAGCAACTGCCATTATTTTTCCATCAATTGTTATCAATTGAGAGTCTTGTATTCCTTTTCCATATTTCTTAACAAGATCATCAAGTGGTCTAATTAAATCTTGGTTCATCAAAGGAACTATAGAGCTATTTGCTGCAATTCTTGCAGAAAACTCTGATGGATTTGCAGTTAGAGCTGGTACAGCAATTTTATTGTGCTCAGATGAGTGTGTGACTTTAAAATCTGCACTTCCTTTACATCCTTTAGCAGTTTCCACGAAAGTTCTTAAAGCTGGAAAATCATTAGCTAAAATATTTATTGATCCACTCTTAATGTTACAATCTGCATAAGCA
>CACPFN010000037.1 GCA_902633185.1 uncultured Pelagibacteraceae bacterium
CAGATAAAACTAGTTTAAGGCCATTATTAAATTTACTAAAAAAATATAAAATCAAAATAATAAGCTCAGGTGGCACATATGAAAAAATTAAAAGTATGGGTTTTAAATGCTTAGAAGTATCTAAATTTACAAATTCAAAAGAGCTGCTAGATGGAAGAGTTAAAACCCTACATCCAAAAATCCATTCTGGAATTTTAAATGTTAGACAGAATAAAAAACATCAAAAAGAAATGAAAATTAACAATTATGAAAATATAGATTTAGTTATTATAAATTTTTATCCGTTTGAAAAAGTTTTAGTAAGTAATTCTAGCCACAAAAATATAATTGAAAATATAGATATTGGAGGACCAACAATAGTTAGATCAGCTGCAAAAAATTATAATGATGTAGTTGTCCTAAGTAACACAAAACAGTATGAAGATTTAGCTGTTGAATTAGATAAAAATAGAGGGTCTACGAGTTTAAAATTCAGAGAAAAATTAGCCGAGGAAGCATTCATGGAGACCGCATATTATGAATCAAAAATTTTTAATTATTTCAATCAAAAGTCTAATAACGTTTTACCAATTAAGAAAATTTTTTCTGGAATATTAGTTGAGGAGACAAGGTATGGGGAAAATCCTCATCAAAAAGCAGCAATATATTCGCAAAATAACAAACAGGAAATTACTCAAATCAGTGGAAAACAACTAAGTTACAACAATTATAACGATCTTTATTCTGCTCTAACTATATCCAAAACCTTGCCAAGAAATAAAGGTGTAGCAATAATTAAGCACACTAATCCATGTGGAGTATCCATTAATCCAAACAAAGTCAAATCTTTTAAAGAGGCTTTAGAAAGTGACCCAATAAGTGCCTACGGTGGTATTGTATCATGTAACTTTAAATTAAATATTAGTTTAGCTAAAGAAATTAATAAAATATTTTTTGAGGTAATAGTTGCAAATGGATTTGATAAAAAATCAGTCAAACTTTTAAAAAAGAAAAAAAACCTAAGGCTAATTGACTCTAGTAAAGTAGAAAAAAATTTTAAATTTAATTTTATGAATAAATTTAATTCTATTTTAGTGCAAGATCCAGATAATCAATATTTTTCTAAGAATGATTTTAAAATTGTGTCAAAATTAAAACCTACAAATAAAACTTTAAATAAACTTATTTTTGCATTTAATATATGCAGAAGTGTAAAATCGAATGCGATAGTCATTACAAAAGATTACAAGACAATAGGCATAGGCTCTGGTCAACCAAGTAGGTTAGATAGTTGCAAAATAGCAATTGATAAAATGAAAAAGTTCCAGAAAATAAGCGATAGTGATGAAATCTTAGCAGCATCTGATGCGTTTTTCCCGTTTGTGGATGGTATAGAAAAATTGGTACAATCCGGAATTTCAGCAGTTATTCAACCGTCGGGTTCAAAAAATGATAAAGAAATTATTAAATTTGCTAACCAAACAAATACTATTTTAGTTTTTTCCAAAACAAGACACTTTAATCACTAATCAATTTATTTTATCTATTTTAGCAGCTAAAATAAAATCACTCTCAGCAAGACCTTTAATTGCATGAGTAAATATTTTAATTCTTGCATAGCCCCATCCAAACCACAGATCAGGGTGATGTCCCTCTGTTTCAGCAATTTCTCCAACTTTATTCACAAATTCTTGACTTTGTAAGAAATCATCAAATTTAAAATTTTTTATTAAATGAAATCCATCGATTTTATCCTCTATAACTTCCCATCCATCAACTTGTTTTAAATATTTATGAATTTCTTCTATGTTAAATGGCGGGATGTTGCCTTCGCACGGGATACATTTTTTACTTGCTAAATCACTCATAAAATAATTCCTTTAATGGAGCGGGCAATGGGACTTGAACCCACGACCTTCTCGTTGGCAACGAGACGCTCTACCACTGAGCTATGCCCGCTTATTCTTACATAACAAAACTAAAAGCTTTTTTTGAATTTAGCAAGTGATTAAATAGTTAAATGCGACTACGAAACATTTATGTATAGTTGTAACCTTGAAAAGAATTATTATAATTAAGTTATGAAACTCGAAGAATTACCGAAAACTATACCAATTTTCCCTTTATCAAATTTTATAATGTTTCCTGGCACAACTGTTCCACTGAACATTTTTGAGCCTCGATATTTACAAATGGTAAATGATAGTATGAAAAAGCATAGAATGATTGGAATGATACAGCCAAAAAAAACAGGGTCTTTAAAAAAACCTGATTTATACGAAATAGGATGTATTGGAAAAATCACCAGTTTCAATGAAACAGAAGACGGTAGAATACTTATAATTCTAAACGGGATTTGTAGATACAAAATTAACTCAGAGTTAAATACTGACAAAATGTACCGTGAATGTAATGTTCAATATGAATATTTTTCAAAAGATATAATGCAAAAAAGTAACGAAGTTAACTTTTCAGACTTAAGCTTAATTATGAAAAACATGAGAACATTTTTCAAAAAACAAGGATATATTGTGAACTTAAAAGATTTAGAAAAGAAAGATCTTAGCCAAACTCTTAATGATTTATCAATGGCATCACCATTCTCATTGGAAGAAAAACAGATATTATTAGAAAGTCTTGATATAAATATAAGAAAAGAGAAAATGGAACAAATATTAAATAATTATATTAAAGACGAGTTCGAAAATACTACTCTTCAATAATTTATAAATTTAATCCTTTGTCTGAAAAGATATTAGAATATTTTTTAAAAATAGAATTATTATTTAAAATGTTAAAAACTGGTTTTGAAATTGAGTTATTAACATTGTTATCTAATCTAAAAAATTCGTATATTCCATCAATTGCTTTTCCATAAAGATAATTAAGGTGTTTTGTGGAACTCTGGAAATCTTCAGCAACAGAGATGTCTATTGGAAGACCTAGGGATATTCTATTATTAACTATTTTTGATATTATTTGAATATCTCTAATTGTCATATTAAATCCTTGGCCTGCAAGGGGATGTATACGATGTATTAAATCACCAAAGGCCAGGATATTATTATAAGTATAATTTCTAAGCATTTCAAAACTCAGACTAAACTTTTCAATATTACTAACTTTAGTATATGAATAGAAAGAATTATATTTTTTGAATATATCGACTATTTTTTCATCATCTATTTTTGTCCCCTTATAAGAAAAAACTATTGAAGTTTTAGTATCAGACAATGGTAGGAATGCCAAAGGGCCAAATTTTGTAAAAACTTGAATAGCTGTATTATTATCTTTACGATGATGATTTAT
>CACPFN010000038.1 GCA_902633185.1 uncultured Pelagibacteraceae bacterium
TGAACTGATAATTTCCAACCATTTATTAAATCGTTCCTAACTTTTCGGTTTATTTTAGGCTTAAAAATTTTATCTTTTTTCCATTTCCTCTTGATTTGATATAATGATTTAAATAATCCAATTTGATATCCAGCTAGTAAAGCTACTCCTAAACCAGTTGTTTCTAATACCTTTGGTCTTTCTGTATTTATATTTATGATGTCAGATAAAAATTGCGAAAACCAGTTGTTTTTTACCATGCCTCCATCAATCTTAAGTTTAGTTGGTTTTAAACCATCTTTTTTCATTGCATTAAATAAATCATTACTTTGATAGGCAACTGACTCTAATACTGCTCTAACTAAGGTTTTCCAATCACTATTTCTTGTTAAACCTGTTATTACCCCTCTTGCATCAGGCCTCCAATAAGGTGCTCCCATTCCACTGAAGGCAGGCACAACGTATACACCCTCATTATTTTTTTTTGATTGAGCAATTGTTTCCGTATCAAAAGCATTGTTAATAAATTTTAATTTATCTCTTAACCATTGTACACCTGCACCTGCAATAAAAATAGATCCTTCAAGAGCATAAGTATTTTTTCCATTCAATCTGTAACATATTGTTGTTAATAATTTATTTTTAGAATAAATTTTTTTTGAACCAGTATTCATTATGACAAAGGCACCAGTTCCATATGTGCTTTTTACTGAACCTCTTTCAAAGCATGACTGTCCTACTGCAGCTGCTTGTTGGTCTCCTAGAACTGCTGATATTGGTATTTCACTGCCGACAATTCTCTTACTTGTTAAACCAAAATTATCAGCTGAATTTTTAACTTTTGGCAAAATATTTTCAGAAATTTTAAGTTTTTTTAAGATTTCTTTATCCCATTTATTATTATTAATGTTAAATAACATGGTCCTACAAGCATTAGTTGCTTCTGTTAAATGATGTTGCCGATTAGTAAGTTTCCAAATAAGGAAAGTATCAACAGTACCAAATAATAAATTATTTGATTTTAAAAGTTTCTTAACATTTTTTACGTTTTCTAGTATCCATTTAATTTTAGTTGCAGAAAAATATGGGTCAATAAATAATCCAGTTTTTTTTCTAAAAATTTTTTCATAATTTTTTTTCTTTAACTCTTCACAATAGTCTTGGGTTCTTCTATCTTGCCAAACAATTGCGTTGTAGACTGGTTTTCCTGTTTTCTTATTCCAAAGAATAGTTGTCTCTCTCTGGTTAGTTATTCCTATACTTAATATTTTTCCTCTTAATAGTGATGCTTTTTTTATTACTTTTTTCAACGCTTTTAGAGTTGTAAGCCAAATTTCGTTTGGATTATGCTCCACCCATCCATTTTTTGGAAAATATTGATTAAATTCAAACTGGGATGTAAATTTTATATTACCATCTAAATCAAAGAGAATTGCTCTAGTTGATGTTGTGCCTTGGTCAATAGCAACAAGAAATTTTTTCACAATTTAAGTCTATACCTAAATTTTTTTTTCTAAAAGTAAAAACTAATACAAGCTGGAAGGATATGAAATTTAAATTATTTAGTGAAAGATTGAGTTGAATATTCAGACAAGGGAAGTTTTGATAAAGTTTTTATCTTTTTGACATAATCTACAAAAGATTGAGCATAGCCGAGATATGTATTTACTACTCTTCCTTGCTTAGATATAATTCCAAAAGTTTTATATCCATCTTTACCAGCTGCAATATAGTTATTTGTTGCTACTGTATAAGTCTTACTTGGATTTATCTTTACCCAACTCTTGTCTGTTCTACCCTTAAACTCTAAATTTATCACTCTATTTCCTTTACTATTGCTTGCTTGAACATCCCATCTCAATCCAGCAGCATATGGATAGGCTCCTGTAGAACCATCTGGAGTTAAAGCATAATCAATTGAGTCTTCCAAAACATTTTTAATTTCTTCTCCACTCATTTTCAATTCTACAATAGTATTACTGAAAGGTAATAAAGTATACGCGTCCCCAATTGTAATATTGCCTTCTTTTATATCTATTCTTGTTCCACCACCATTTTGAATTGCAATATCACTTAATTTGGACATTTCTCTGAAGGCGTGTGCTACAATATTCGAAATATCGGATCCATTTTTTTCAGTTTTTGATACATCACAAAGTTTTGACTTTCCTTGTCCAGGAATTCTTTCAAGACATAAATCATCAGTTACTCTGCCAATTACTTCACTGCTTTTTTCTTTAACTTCATTTTTGTATTTTTCTAATATTTTTGATGCTTGTGCGTCAGCCTCTACGATTGAAATATTTGGATTAACTTCGATAGCCTTGTATACGGCTTCTCTATAATTACCATCTATCTCAACTCTTTTTCCATTTGAATCTTTTCTCTTAAAGGAATCATCTAACATTATATGTGGTATTCCATCACATGACTTGATGGTGCCATCGTTATTAAACTCGATATTAAGTTCTCCAACAATTTGAGAATATTCCCATGCTGTAACTATACAAACATCTTCCTCATTTTTATTTTTGACTACAGTTGGGTAGGCCCCATTAGAATTTAGTCCTACATTATCGAAATCTCCAGTTAGACTATGAGAATCACCTCCAACTATAACATCAACATCTGTGAGAAGTTTAGCCATGTTAATCTCATTTTTATATCCATAATGAGTTAAAAGAATTATCTTATTGATTCCTTGTTGTTTAAGCTTATTTATATTTTCTTGTGCTGAATTAATTTCATCTAAAAATAAAGTTGTGTCGTCTGGATTTGATGACTCTCTCGTTTTTTTTGAGATCACAATTCCAATTACTCCAATTTTTTGATTTCCTTTATTGATTATAGTGTAAGGTTTAATTTTTTTTGACAAAGGTGAGTTTATTTTTGCTTTAATGTTTGCTGACAAAACTGGAGTCTTACACTTATCAGTATGAAGATAATCTAAAAACTCAACTAAACTCTTATCACCATCATCAAATTCATGATTTCCTATAGCGAAAGCATCAAAACAAATTTGATTCATCATTTCTGCATCTGCTTTGCCCTTGAAAAGAGTGTAATATAATGTCCCTGTAATAGCATCACCCGCATGAAGCTTGATAACATTTTCATTTTTTAATTTTAATTCTTTAAATTTTGCTACGACAGATGGAAAACCGCCTGATACAACTCTCGTC
>CACPFN010000039.1 GCA_902633185.1 uncultured Pelagibacteraceae bacterium
TTTCTTTTTCTGGATCGAAATATATAATTTTGATTATTCTTAAATAATAAAAAGCAGCGATTACTGTTGCTAGCAGTCCAACTATTGCTAAAAAATACATTTTTTCATTTATTACAGCCACAAAAATATAGAATTTTGCAAAAAAACCAGCTAGTGGTGGTATTCCCGCTAAAGAGAATAGCACAACAAGCAATGATAATGACAATAACGGATGATTTTTTGAAAGACCCGATAAATCATCTATGTTCTCATAATATTCATCGTTTCGCTTAAGCATAAACAAACAACTAAAAAACGCTAAATTCATGACAAGATAAATTGTTATATATGTAATAGAGCTCTGCACACCTTGCGTTGTACCTGTAGATAAACCTGCAAGAGCATATCCCATATGACTAATTGAGCTGTAGGCTATTAGTCTTTTTAGATTTTTTTGACCAATTGCTGCTACTGCTCCAAATACCATTGATGCAATAGACAAAAATATAATTATCATTTGCCACTGATCACCTAATTCATAAAAAGGAATGTATAGAAATCTAATAAATACGGTTAATGCAGCAATTTTTGGAAGCAATGCGAAAAAGGCTGTTACAGAAGTTGGTGAACCTTGATAAACATCAGGTGCCCACATATGGAAAGGAACAGCAGAAATTTTAAAAGCTAATCCAACTAAAATAAATACTATTCCAAAAGTTAATCCGTATTCTATTTCTTTTGTATTAACCATAATTTGATTAAAATTAGTCGTTTCTGAAAAACCATAAATAAGTGAACACCCATATAATAAAAGTCCAGATGAAAGAGCACTTAAAACAAAATATTTTAATCCAGATTCTGTTGATAGTAAATTATCTCTATTAAATGATGCTAACACATATAATGCTAATGATTGCAATTCTAATCCCATGTAAAAAACAATAAGATCATTTGAGCTAATCATCACCATCATGCCTAAGATTGAGCATAAAATAAGAATTGGATATTCAATTTTGCTAATTTTACTAATCTGAATGTATTTTGATGATGACAGCATTACTAAAATCCCAGACAAAATTAAAAGAATTTTCATAAATCTAGCTAAACTATCTATATTGTAACTATTATTGAATAATGATGATTGAATTTGTGCGTCTAAATTAATTATTAATGCTAAAGCAGCAACTAAACTTACTGTTGTTAAATTATAAACTAGTTGAGAACTATTTTTCTTAAATACCCCAAATATTAATAAAAACATAATCATTATTGATATAAATAACTCTGGAATTATAAGTTGTAGATTTTCCATTAATCGCCTAATGCTAATTTATTAATCTTGTCTAAATCATTCATATCTATCATGTTTGCAACTGATACCTCTATAGAGTTAATCAAAGGTTCTGGATAAAAACCAAAAAATATAATCGGTAATACTAAAAGCCATAATGTAACAATTTCAAATCTTTTTAAATCAACCATTTTTTTTACATCTTCATTAATTAATTTTCCAAAGATTATTCTCTTATATAGCCAAAGCATATATGCCGCCCCCAAGATCACTCCTAGACTTGCAATCGTTGCTACAAGTATATTCTTTTTAAATGCACCCATTAAAACTAAAAATTCACCAATAAAACCACTTGTTCCAGGTAATCCAAGAGCTCCTAAAGTAAAAACCATAAAAACTATTGCGTACTTTGGCATTATAGAAACTAAGCCTCCATATCTATTTATAAGTCTTGTATGAAGTCTATCGTAAACAACTCCAACACATAAAAATAGTGCTGCAGATACCAAACCATGACTTATCATTTGGAAAATACTTCCTTCTATTCCTTGCTGTGTCATTGTGAAAATACCTAGTGTTACAAATCCCATATGAGCTACGGACGAATAAGCTATTAGTTTTTTCATATCTTCCTGCATTAAGGCTACTAGTGATGTATAAATAATCGCTATCAAACTAAGTGTGTAAACTAAAGGAACAAAATATAATGAAGCATCTGGAAACAAGCCTAGAGAAAACCTTATAAATCCATATCCAGCCATTTTTAAAAGTATTGCGGCTAGTAAAACTGAACCAGCAGTTGGTGCCTCTACATGAGCATCTGGTAACCATGTATGCACTGGCCACATTGGTGTTTTAACAGCAAAAGAACTAAAAAATGCTAGCCACAATAAATTTTGGTACTTAGCGTCGATACCCAATTCATATAACTTAATGACATCTGTTGTGCCAGTTATCCAATATATTGATATGATAGCAACCAACATTAAAACTGAACCTAGCAAAGTATATAAAAAGAATTTGAATGCTGAATAAACTCTTCTTTCTCCACCCCATATACCAATAATTAAAAACATTGGTATAAGACCAGCTTCAAAAAATAAATAAAATACAACTAAGTCCAACGAGCAAAAGACACCAATCATAAATGTTTCGAGTATTAAGATTGCTATTAAAAAATCTTTTAATCTATTTTTAATAGTTGCATTCACAGTTATTACACAAATTGGAGTAATGAATGTGGTAAGTAAAATAAATAAAATTGATATCCCGTCTACTCCTACTTTATAATTAACAAATCCTGAAATCCATTCTCTTTCTTCAACAAATTGAAAATCAACTATAGATTTATCAAAAA
>CACPFN010000040.1 GCA_902633185.1 uncultured Pelagibacteraceae bacterium
CTAAAAAATATATTAAAATTGGAGACATATTCCAGGTAGTTCTAAGTCAAAGATTTGAAACTAAGTTAAGTAAAAACCCAATAGAAATTTATAAAAAATTAAGGAAAACAAACCCTTCTCCATTTATGTATTTTTTTAATTTTAAAGATTTTCAGATTATTGGCGCAAGTCCAGAAATACTTGTTAGGTTAAGAAATAATAAAATCACGATTAGACCGATTGCTGGAACAAGACCAAGGGGGAAAAATAAAAAACAAGATTTATTTTTTGAAAAAGATTTACTGAATGACAAAAAAGAGCTGTCCGAACATTTAATGCTTCTTGATTTAGGCAGAAACGACACTGGAAAAGTATCAAAAATTAATACTGTAAAAGTGACTGAAAGTTTTTCAATAGAAAGATACTCTCATGTCATGCATATTGTATCAAATGTTGAAGGAGTATTTAATAATAAATACTCAAAATTTGAAACTATGTTGTCTGGATTTCCGGCAGGAACAGTATCTGGGGCTCCAAAAATTAGAGCAATGGAGATAATAGATGAGCTAGAG
Organism: uncultured Pelagibacteraceae bacterium; assembly: GCA_902633185.1. GTDB lineage: Bacteria > Pseudomonadota > Alphaproteobacteria > Pelagibacterales > Pelagibacteraceae > Pelagibacter. The sequence goes on from CACPFN010000040.1 coordinate 552, forward strand.
ACAACTAAAAGAAAAGTTTATGCCGGTGGAATTGGATATTTCTCAGCAAATGGTGAATTTGACACATGTATTGCACTTAGAACTGCAGTGGCTAAAAATAAGAAATTTTATGTGCAATCTGGTGCCGGAATAGTTGCAGATAGTAAACCACAAAACGAATATCTTGAAACAGTTAATAAAGCAAAGGCTCTATTAAAAGCAATTGAGTAATTATGAAAATAATTTTAATTGATAACTATGATAGTTTTACATTTAATTTGTATCATTACATATCTAAGTTTTGTCAAAATGTAGACGTAGTAAGAAATGATAAAATTAATACAAAAGAAATATTAAAGAAAAAATATAATAAAATTGTGATATCACCTGGACCAGGTAATCCTGATCAAGCTGGAAACTGTCTATCAATAGTAAATGAATTGTATAATAAAATTCCAATACTTGGAGTTTGTTTAGGTCATCAAATTATAGGTCAAATATTTGGATCTAAAATTATTCAAGCTAAAGAATTGGTTCATGGAAAAACAAGTAAAATCATTTCAAAAAATATAGGGATTTTAAAAGGAATACCAAAAATATTTGAGGCAACTAGATACCATAGTTTAATAATCGATAAGAAAACACTATCTAAAGATTTAGAAATCACAGCCATGACTTTAGATGGAATAATTATGGGTGTTAAACATAGAATTTATGATGTTCATGGAGTACAATTTCATCCTGAAAGTATAAAGACTAGAGATGGTTTAAAAATTTTAAAAAATTTTATTAAATAAATGGAAAAATATTTAAAAAAACTTGAATTAAGTGAAAATTTAACATTACAGGAAAGTATTGATGCTTTTGAAATTTTGATGAATGGAAAAGCTAATGATAATGAAATTTACAATTTTTTAACTCTGCTCTCTAAAAAAGGTGAAGTTTCGACAGAAATAGCAGGTGGTGTCTCAGTTCTTAGAAATAAAGCAAAAAAAGTTAATGTAGATAACTGCATAGATACCTGTGGAACAGGTGGTGATGGCAAGGATACACTGAACATCTCTACTGCTTCCGCATTATTGCTTTCAAGTATGGGCATTAAGGTAGCAAAACATGGTAATAAAGCAGTTTCATCAAAATGTGGATCTGCAGATGTTTTGGAAGAATTAAATATAAATATCAACTTGGATCCGAAAGATATTGAAAATCAAATTAAAAAAAATCATTTTGGATTTATGTTTGCTCCAAATTATCATAGCGCAATGAAATATGTTGGTCCGACCAGAAAAAAAATTGGGAAGAGAACAATTTTTAATATGATTGGTCCTTTGAGTAGTCCAGCAAATGTTGACAAACAAGTTGTGGGAGTATTTGATAAAAAACTTCTAGATATATTTGCTGATGCCTTAAAAGACTTAAATATAAAATTTGCTTGGATTGTTAATAGCAATGATGGTTTGGATGAAATATCTCCATATGATAAAACTATCGTTAGACAATTAAGAAATGGGGAAATTAACGAAATGATTATTGATCCTAAAGAATTGAAAGTAAATGCTGAAGGTTTCGATAAGATAGTTGGAAATGACGCAAAATTTAATTCACAAAAAATTATAGATATATTTAAAGGTAATGATGATGACTTCTCTAAAGCAGTATCGTTAAATGCTGCAGCAGGTTTAATAATATCCGAAAGAGAAGATAATTTTAAATATGCCTATGAAAAAGCAAGAGATCACTTGTTATCAGGAAAAACATATTCACATTTAGAAAAATTGAGAAATGTCTGAGAATATATTAGAAAAAATAATTAATAAAAAAAGAAATAAAATTCAAATTTTAAAAAAAGATATTTCAATAAATTCTCTAAATGATAAAATTACAAATCAAAATAATTATATAAATTTTAAAGAAAAAATACTCAATAATATATATCACGATAAAATCTCTATTATCGCGGAGATTAAAAAAGCCAGCCCTTCAGCTGGTATAATTATTCAAAATTATAATCCTGTTGAAATTGCTGATATATACTTAAAAAATAATGTAACTTGCCTCTCAGTTTTAACTGAAGAGG
>CACPFN010000041.1 GCA_902633185.1 uncultured Pelagibacteraceae bacterium
TAATCACATAAATTAATGTAAGTGAACATTGAACACAAAAGAAAGGAATTAGGAACAAAAAAAGTCTTATTCCATCGTATATTTTGACATTAAATAGTATAGTTAAAGAAATAGTGTAAAGAATAATAAATAAAATTAAAAATGAAAATTTATTAAATTCCTTTATTTTATTTCTAAAAAATTCTTTTTTAAGGAACATTAAAAATAAAGATATAAAGAATAAAATAGATTGATAAATGGGCATTTTGAATAATAGAAAACTTAAAAAATAAGTTTTAGGAGTATTTGATGTCTCGAAAAAATCTCCATTAATTAAAACGAGTTTCGCACCACCTGGCCAAGATATTGAATTTTTGAGTGTTTGCAGAATAATATTAATGTTTCCGTCATGCATATGTGGCCAAGTAATAAATGATAGAGATAAAATACAAATTAATCCTAATATTATATCTAAACCTTTTGTTTTTAAGAATTCAAAAATATTAATTTGAAATCTTTGTATGTAATAGATAATTCCAAAAATTATTATTGGAAAAATAACTGCTAAAAAAGATATTCTTATTCCACAGCCAAAACCAATGAATACAGAAAAGTATATTAAATTTTTAATATCTCTTTTTTTTGAAATATATTTGTAAAAAAAATACAAAAACCAAATTAATGCAAAAAAAATTATCGTATCTTTTGGATTCATTCCCATATGACCAAAAAAAAAAGGATTCAGAATAGTTAATAAAGTAGAAAATAATGCCAATAATTCGTTATTTGAGAATGCTTTAATAAATTTAAAAAGTCCATATATTGAAATTGCGGCAAATATAAAATTCACTAAATGTTTAATATTAAAAAAATATTTTTTTAAGAACTCTGGATAAAATTTATTAATTAAAAAACTAATTGTGCTACTAAGAGTATCGTATAAACCAGGATAAAATTGGTTATTTGCATACTGATAATTTTGATACTCACCAAAAGAAATTAAATACCTTAAACGAAGTACACCATTAGCATGATGAAAAGGTTCATCCCATGAGCCTCCAATAATTAATGAATTCCACAGAGAAAACAATAATAAAAAAAAAATCGAGAATTTTAATATTAAAATAATTTTATTTGAGATTTGCATTAATGATCAATTTCGATGTCATCTACACTTTTATTTTTTTTTAATCTTTGAAGTGCTATTAAATATGCTTTTTCTAAGTGCTGGGTAAACAATTTAGCATTAAATAATGGCTTATTTGAAATGTTGCTATTAATTTTTTTTTTTATTTCTTGCAAAAGAGATAGGTTTTCTGCAATTTTTATTGCTAATTTTTTATATTCATTATCACTATTAGTTATTAATTCATTTAAATCTAGGGAATTCAACAAACTTGACGCCACTCTACTCGCAAAAGATTGACCCTTTAGTGTCACAACTGGCAATCCTACTCTTAAAGCATCACTTGCTGTTGTATGTGCATTGTATGGAAAGGTGTCTAAAAATATGTCAGCGAGTTTAAGCCTAGACAAATGTTCTCGATGAGGCATCCTACTTGCAAAAATTAAACGGTTTTCACTAATATTATTTTTAATAAATTTTTTTTTTAAATTTGTTTCACTAATTGGATTATCAGACATTAGCCACAACACGCTATTCTCTACTTTTTTTATAATTTCAATCCAAATACTGAACATATCCGGCAATATTTTGTAATTTTGATTAAAACAACAAAAAACTATACCATTTTCTGGCAATCCTAGTTCTTTTCTCTCAAATTTTTTTTTTGATACTTTAAGAGTTGGGTCGTTAACTTGATAGGTGTTTGGCATATAAATAATTTTTTCAGTATAAAATTTTTTATTTTCCTCAGGTATTAATGTTCTGTCAGCAACCAAATAATCTATGCAATCAGATGCCATCGTTCCTGGATATCCAAGATAACTTATTTGAATAGGCGCGCATCTTTTAACAAATATTCCAAATCTATTATTTAATGTAAAACCTTTTAAGTCCACAGCGATATCAATTTTTAATTCCCTAGACATATCAACTATTTGTTCGTCAGTTTTTAATCTAACATCTAAAAATTTATCAAAAGTCTTTGAAACCCTATTTCTAATTTCAGAATTATCATCTTGCCCAAATGAAAAAGCATGGGTTTGGAATTTTGATTTATCGTGCATTTCAAATAAGTTTGCCATTAGATACATTGTAGCATGGTTATGAAAGTCAGAGGAATAATAACCAATATGAACTTTTTTGTTGCTTGGTAATTCTTTTAATATTTCTTTAATGCTATTTCTATTGTACTCACTATCAAAAAAGATTTTTGAACTTTTTTTATGTAAGTGAGGTGAA
>CACPFN010000042.1 GCA_902633185.1 uncultured Pelagibacteraceae bacterium
CTGTTTTACTTGGAAATACAAAAACATCAGATGATGCAAAATGAGAAGCTAATTCTCCATTTGTTTTCTCACCTAAAAAAATGTCTTTTGGAAACTTTTTTTTTAAATTGTTTAAATCAGGACCTTTACCAATTATAATTTTAGTACCTTCAAGATCTAAATCTAAAAATGCTTTGATATTTTTTTCAACAGCAACTCTTCCAACATATATCCATATAGGTCTTTTATAAGGTAAGTCTTTCTTAATGGGGTTTTTAAATGCACCATGATTACCTCCTCTGGTCCATGTAACCATTTTATTGTTATCAATACCTAAAGAAATTAATTCTTCACGCATAGATTCTGTTGTTACTAAAATTCTTTCAGCTTTATTATGAAAATTGCATAAAAATTTTTCTGACCATTTAGCTGGAATGATAGGCATATAAAGTTTCATGTATTTATCAAATCTTGTGTGAAAACTTGTGGTAAATTTTAAGCCATTTTTAATGCAATGTCTTCGTGCCATAAACCCTAAGGGTCCTTCTGTTGCAATATGTATTGCATCAGGTTTAATTGATTTAATTAAGTTACTTACACGGGGCCAAACATTTAAGGACAATCTAATTTCATTATATTTTGGCATGGGCATGGTAAGAAATTGTTGAGGAGTAATATATTCAATAGTTTGACCTTGTGATTTAAGAATTTCACCAGTTTCGTGGAGAGTTCTTACAACACCATTAACTTGAGGGTAATAAGCATCGGTAACAATTAATATTTTCATTCTTTAAGATGCTTTTTTGAATGAACCGATCCTGTTATTATCAATATTTTCTGAAATATATTCGTTTCTTTTTTTATCCCAATAAATTATCTCAAAAGTTCCATCATATTTTTCTGCCAAGGCTGTACATGACTCAACCCAATCGCCACAATTTAAATAATTAACACCATCAAGATTTAAATTTTCAGCATGATGTATGTGTCCACAAATTATTCCATCAAATTTTTTCCTTTTTGCATATGAAGAAAGTGTGTTTTCATATTCACCTATAAATTTTACAGCATTTTTTACCTTATATTTTAAAAATTTTGCCAACGACCAATAGTCTTTACCTCTCAATTTTCTAAAAAAATTTATAATAACATTAATTTTAAGTAATAATTCATAGGCAATAGCTCCTAATTTAGAAAGCCATTTAGCATATTTCATTACTCCGTCCCAAGCATCACCATGAACAACTAAATATTTTTTTCCTAACTGCGTTTCATGAATAACTCTATTTACTATTTTAATATCACCTAAATGCATTGGAATAAATTTTCTAAATACCTCATCATGATTTCCAATTATGTAAAATACTTTTGTCCCGTGCCTGGCTTTTCTCAATATTTTTTGTATGACATCATTATGCTCTTGAGGCCAATAGAAACTCTTTTGCATTGCCCAAACATCGATTATATCTCCAACTAAATAAAGGTTCTCGGATCTTGAATTCTTAAAAAATTCTAAAAGCTTGTTAGCTTGACAACCTTTGGTGCCAAGATGCACATCAGATATAAATATACTCTTATATTTTAATAACGGAGGCATTAAAAAAACCTATTTTGTAACACAACTGTAACTCGAATCATTTAATTCTTATGTCATTGAAATGTTAAAGATTTATTAAAAATTAGTTACGAAAAAATTATGCATTATTGTTTGATTTATAACCTTAATTCTTCAACAGGGAAAAAAATAAAATTTGTAAATAAGATTTATGAAAAATTAAAAATTAACAACTCTGTAGATTATTTCAAAACCAAATCTGAAAAAGAGGCGAAAGAAATATTTTTGGAATTTAAAAATAAAAATTATGATAGATTGATAGTTGCTGGTGGAGATGGATCAGTATCATTTGCTATCAATGAATTGATAAAAAATGACTTTGATTTTAATGATAAATTTGCAATTGGGTACATACCGGCTGGAACAGCCAATTTACTTCAAGCAGAGTTATCGATAAATAAAAAAGTAGACGATATTTGTAATATTTTAACATCAAATAATTATAAACAATCTAATCTTATAAAAATAAATAAAAATTATTTTTTTTTAATGGCTGGTATTGGTTGGGATGCTAAAATTGTTCACTCTATTGATACACGTATAAAAAAAATACTTGGTAAGATAATATTTGGTTTAAAAGGGTTTCAGCATTTTTTATTTATGAAAAATAATAAACTTGATGTTTTCTTTGATGGTCAAAAATATCAAGCTGATTGGGTATTAAGTTCTAATACCAAATATTATGCTGGTCATCATAAGATAAATAAGTCAAACATTTTTGATGATAGATTAATAACTTATGTTTTTA